>NZ_NMQZ01000033.1 GCF_002864685.1 Alloalcanivorax mobilis | reverse complement strand
GCGGCGCTGTCACAAGGCCCGGGGTTTGACTGAGCGTGTTGCGCGCAGCGCAAGGCGTCTCGCGTGTTGCCAAATTCAACCTTTCCCAGCCGCCGCCGATAACCCCCTTGATCCCGACCGATTAAGGACGACCTCGATGACCTCACCCGTGGACCCGACGCGCGGCGCGATTCTGTTGCCGGCCATCAGCACCCGTCAGAAGGTGGAACGCATTCTCGCGCAACTGCCCGCCCAGGGCGACGCCGCCAGCCAGGCGGCGAACTGGAGCCGCGACGACCTGGTCGCGCCGGTACAAAAGATCAATCAGGTGATGCGCAACTATGGCATTGAGTTCGAACTGAGCGACGAATCGCAGCGCACCATCATTCGCGTGGTGGACCGGGAAAGCGGCGAACTGATCCGGCAAATCCCCCCGGACGAAGCCATGACCATCGAAAAACGCCTCGATGAAATTCGCGGTCGGCTCCTGCGTTGGAAGGTTTAGGGGCAGTTGAAAGTTGAAAGTTAAAAGTTGAAACGCGATTCAGGCCGTGCCTACTGAGGGGGGATTCGCCGCGCCGACGTCAAGGCGGCAAGGTCGCGGGCACAACCTTTAGTTCAAGGTGGCCTCCCCCGCGTTTCAACTTTTAACTTTTAACTACTCTTAAACCTGCATATTCATGACATCTTTATACGCCGTCACCAACCGATTCCGCACTTGCACGCCCATCTGAAACGCCACGCTCGCTTTCTGTGAGTCGATCATCACATCGTACAACGCAATGCCGGGTTCGCCGGCCTGGAACGCTTTGCTCTGGGCGCCGGCGTGCTGCTGCAGTTCGTTGATGCGTTGAAACGAGCTGTAGAGCTCATCGGCGAAGCCGCCGGCGCCGACGCGGGCGGACACCAGGCCGCCTTTGGCCTGGCTGTCGCCGGCGGCCTGGCTGGCCAGGCTCTGCATCTGGCTGAGGGCGGATTCGATCGCGGCTGTGGTCATGGCGGCTGCCCTTGAAAGACGGAATGGTAAGACGACGACAAGGCTATCAGGGCCGGTGACGGGCCGATGCCGCCAATTGGCGACAAAAAAAACGGCTTTTCTTTCCTTTGCCACGAACACGACTGCCCATAATGGCATTCGTTGCAGAGCCGCCCGGGGGTGGGCGGCCTCAAGCCGAGAAGAAGAGATCCCGTTGCGATGCCTTTAGTAGCCACCACCATGCTCCGCTGCCCGTCGCGTCGCCGCGCCCTTCGCTGCTGTCGCCGGGGGCGGGCATGAGCGCCGCGGACAACCCGGGCAACGGCGCCCGCGCCGGCCTGGATCAACTATGGGCACGGCTGCGCGCCAATCCCTTGGTGCCGCTGCTGATCGCCGGCGCCGCCACCGTGGCGGTGGTGGCGGCGTTGCTGATGTGGGCCAGCGCGCCGCAGTTTCGAGTGCTGTACAGCAACCTCAACGAAGCGGACGGCGGACGCATCATCACCGAGCTGGAGCAACGCGGCGTGCCCTACCAGTTCAGCGAGGGCGGCCGCGCCCTGCTGGTGCCTGGCGACCGCGTTTACGATTTGCGCCTGCGTCTGGCCGAGCAAGGCTTGCCACAGGCCGGCAACGTCGGCTTCGAAATCATGGACAAACAGGCCTTCGGCATCAGCCAGTTCGCCGAGCGGGTCAACTTCCAGCGTGGCCTGGAGGGCGAGTTGGCCAGCTCGATCCAGGCGCTGCGGCCGGTGTCCCACGCCCGCGTGCACCTGGCCATGGCCAAGCCCTCGGTGTTCATTCGCGACCGCGAGCCGGCCAAGGCGTCGGTGGTGCTGACCTTGCAACCCGGCCGCGCGCTGGGCGAGGGTCAGGTCAACGCGATCGTGCACATGGTGTCCAGCTCGGTGCCGGAGCTGGCCAGCGAAGACGTCACCGTGGTCGATCAGGATGGCCGCCTGTTGTCACGGCCGGACGGTGCCGGCGGCGGCCTGGACGGCACCCAGCTCGACTACGTGCAGCAGGTCGAGCGCAACTACCAGCGCCGCATCGAGAGCATCCTGGCGCCGATTCTGGGCGCCGCCAATGTACACGCCCAGGTCACCGCCGCGGTGGATTTCACCCATCGCGAAGAAACCGCTGAACATTACGGCCCCAACCAGAACGGCGCCCCGGCGGCGGTGCGCAGCACCCAGCACAACGTCACCTACAACGGCGAAGGCGCGCTCGCCGAGGGCATCCCCGGCGCCCTGTCCAATACGCCGCCCGGCACCGCCGCCTCGCCGGTGGGCAACCGCGACGACACCAACGACAACGGCGATGACCAGGACACGGACACCACTGACAACAACCCGGATGGTCATCTGCAGCGCGGCGACGTGACCAACTATGAAGTGGACCGCAACATCACCCACACCCGCCACCAGCGCCCGCGCGTGGAGCGGCTGTCGGTGGCGGTGGTGGTCAACTATCGTGAGCAGCTCGACGATCAGGGCCTGCCCGAGCAGGTGCCGCTGGACGACGCCGACCTGCAACGCATCAAGGAACTGACCCGCCAGGCGATGGGCTTCTCCGCCGAGCGCGGCGATGGCCTGGAGGTGGTCAACAGCCGCTTCACCGAGCGTGCCGACGAGGCCGCCAACATCGCCTGGCAGCCGCCGGGTGGCTGGCTGCCGCTGGCGATGACGCTACTGCGCTATCTGCTGGTGGCCCTGGCGGCGCTGCTGCTGTACCTGTGGGTGGTGCGCCCGCTGGTGCGCCGTTACAGCCAGGCGCCCCCGGCCTCGGCGGCGCCGGCGCGGCCGCGCTTCCAGGCCACCGTGGGCGGTGCCGACGACGACCAGGACGAAGCCCCGGGCGAGGCGCCCGCACCGCGCCGCCGGCGCCGCCAGAGCGGTGCCTACCAACAGAATCTCACCGATCTTCAGGAAATGGCCGATGAAGACCCGGCCATGGTGGCGATGATCGTGCGCACCTGGATGAAGAAAGATGACTGAGCCGAAGAAGATCGTGATCTCCGCCGCGCGGCGCAGCGCCATTTTGCTGCTGGCGCTCAATGAGGACAGCGCGGCGGCGGTGTTTCGGCATCTTTCCGCCCGCGAGGTGCAGGAAATCAGCCAGGAAATGGCCCACCTGGGGCAGATTTCCCACGATGAAATGCGCCAGGTGCTGGACGATTTCTACGACGAGTCGGAACAGTTCGCCGCCCTCAATGTGCACTCCAGTGAGCACATCCGTTCGGTGCTGGAAAAGGCGCTCGGCAGCGAGCGCGCCTCCAGCCTGCTGGAAGACATTCTCGAACAGCAGGGCACCAATTCCGGCATCGACGCGCTCAACCTGATGGAAGCCACCACCGTTTCCGAAATGATCCGCGACGAACATCCGCAGATCATCGCCACCATTCTGGTGCATCTGGAGCGGCGCCAGGCCGCCGAAGTGCTGGAGATGTTCGACGACCGGCTGCGCAACGACGTGGTCCTGCGCATCGCCACCTTTAGTGGCGTGCAGCCCGCCGCCCTGCAGGAGCTCACCGAGGTGCTCGGTGGCATGCTCGATGGCCAGAACCTGAAACGCAGCAAGATGGGCGGCGCGCGCACCGCCGCCGAGATCCTTAACCTGATGAACTCCAGCGCCGAGGAAACCGTGATCGAAACGGTGCGCGCGCACAGCGAGGATCTGGCGCAAAAGATCATCGACGAAATGTTCCTGTTCGAGAATCTGCTCGACCTGGACGACCGCAGCATCCAGTTGCTGCTCAAGGAGATCAACACCCACTCGCTGATGTTCGCGCTCAAGGGCGCGCAGAGCGCGCTGGTGGAAAAATTCCTGCGCAATATGTCCACCCGCGCCGGCGACTTGCTGCGCGAGGACATGGAAGCCAGCGGTCCGATCCGCGTGTCCCAGGTGGAGAACGAACAAAAGGCGATTCTGCAGGTGGTGCGCCGCCTGGCCGACAGCGGCGAAATCGTGCTCACCGGAGGCGACGACACCTATGTCTGATTCGCGCTCTCCCGACACCCGCCCGGCGCACGGCTGGCGCGCCTGGCGCATGGAGGAACTGGATCGCGCCAGCGCCACCCGGGACAACGGCGCGGAACAACAACGCCAGCGTGATTTCCAGCACCAGGCGGAGCTCACCACCCTGCGCCGCAAGGTCCGCGAGCAGGCCCGCCAGGAAGGCTATCAAGCCGGCTTCGCCGAAGGCCGCGAGGCCGGGCACGCCGAAGGGCTCGCCGAGGGCCTGCGCGAGGGCGCCGCGCAAAGCGAGCGCCAGCGGCGGGAACTGCTCGCCCCACTGGCCAGCCTGGCCGGCGAATTCCAGACCGCGCTCGCCACCCTGGACAACGACCTCGCCGACGAACTGGTGGATCTGGCCCTGGCCACCGGCCGTCAGCTCGCCGGCGAGGCGCTGAAAGCGCGCCCGCATCAAATCCTCGCCGTGATCCGCCAGTTGCTGCGCGAGGAGCCGCTGCTCAGCGAGGCGCCCCGCCTGTGGTTGCACCCCCAGGATCTGCAGTTGGTGGAACAGGAAATGGCCGCCGAGTTGCAAGCGGTCGGCTGGACGCTGCGCGCCGACGATCAGCTGCAGCGCGGCGGCTGCCGGGTGACCAGCGCCACCGGCGAACTGGACGCCAGCGGCGAAAGCCGTTGGCAGGCGGTGCTTGACCGGCTGCGCCGGCGCCCGCGCCGCGCACCCGGAGCGAAGCCGTGACCGCCGCCGGCCAGGGTCACCGTGAGCACTGGCGCGCCGCGCTGCGAAGCGTCAAACAGCGTGTCGACACCGTGCCCGCCTATCAAAACAGTGGCCGCATCGTGCGCGCCACCGGCCTGGTGCTGGAGGCCGTGGGCCTGCGCATTCCCCTGGGCAGCGGCTGCCGCATCGAACTGTCGCCGCACAATGCCAGCGCCGATCAACCATCGTGCTTCGCCGAGGCCGAGGTAGTGGGGTTCTCCGGCGACCGGCTCTATCTCATGCCGCTGGCCGAAATCAGCGGCCTGGTGCCGGGCGCGCGGGTGTTTCCGCTCAGCGCCGGCGGCAACGGCGAAAGCGGCGCGCGTCGTTTTCCGCTCGGTGAAAAACTGCTCGGCCGGGTGGTGGACGGCAACGGCCGGCCGCTGGACGGCGGCCCCGATCTGCACGACTGCCCGCAATCGACCCTGGCGGCGCCGCCGCTTAATCCGCTGGCGCGCTCGCCCATTGACACCCGCATCGACGTTGGCATTCGCGCCATCAACAGCCTGCTGAGCGTGGGCCGCGGCCAGCGCATGGGCCTGTTCGCCGGTTCCGGGGTGGGCAAATCCGTATTGCTGGGCATGATGGCCCGCTACACCAAAGCGGACGTCATCGTGGTCGGCCTGATCGGCGAGCGCGGCCGCGAAGTGAAGGATTTCATCGATCACATTCTCGGCGAGCAAGGCCGGCGCCGCTCGGTGGTGGTGGCCGCCCCCGCCGACACCTCGCCGCTGCAACGGCTGCAAGGCGCCGCCTACGCCACCCGTCTCGCCGAGGGCTTCCGCGACGCCGGCAAAAGCGTGCTGCTGATCATGGATTCGCTGACCCGCTACGCCATGGCGCAACGGGAAATCGCCCTGGCCATCGGCGAGCCGCCCGCCACCAAGGGCTACCCGCCATCGGTGTTCGCCAAACTGCCTGGCCTGGTGGAGCGCGCCGGCAACGCCGAGCACGGCGGCGGCTCGATCACCGCCTTCTACACCGTGCTCACCGAAGGCGACGACCAGCAGGACCCGATCGCCGATGCGGCGCGCGCCATTCTCGATGGCCACGTGGTGCTCTCGCGAGCGCTGGCGGAAAGCGGCCACTACCCGGCCATCGACATCGAAGCGTCCATCAGCCGGGCGATGACCAGCCTGGTGGACGACACCGAGCTGCGCCGGGCGCAACGCTTCAAACAACTGTTTTCCCGCTATCAGCGCAACCGCGATCTGATCGGCGTGGGCGCCTACAGCCCCGGTCACGATGCGCAATTGGATCAGGCGGTGCAGTTGTACCCGAACCTGGAAGCGTTTTTGCAACAGGCGATCGGCGAGCGTGCCGGCATCGAGGACAGCCGCGACGCCCTGACGCAACTGCTTGGAGAACCGTCATGAGTGCTTCCACGCCCCTGGATCTGCTCATCGAACAAAGCCGCAAGGCACGTGATCATGCCGGCCGCAGCCTCGCCGATGAACGCCGTGGCGAAGCGCGCGCCGCCGCCCAGTTGGACACCCTGCACCAATATCGTGGCGAATATTGCCGCCGCCTGCAGGACGCCATGAACAACGGCATCGACGCCGCCAGCCTGGCCAATTACCAGGGCTTTATCCGCTCCCTGGACGACGCCATCGAACGCGCCCGGGCGGCGCTCGCCGATCAGGGCGAGCGCGTATCGGCAAGCCAGCATCACTGGCAGCAGCAACAACATCGGCTCTCTTCCTACGACACGCTCGCCACGCGCCGCTCGCGACAGCAGCGCCAGGCGCAGGAGCGCCAGGAGCAGCGCCACAACGACGAACAGACCAACAACACCCTGGCCCGGCAACGGCTGGAAAAACACCGGTGGGAATAGGAAACGGTATGGACATCTCGACACTGCTGGCCTCCGGAACGCTCAAAGCCGGGACGCAAAAATCCGACGCCCTCAAAGCCGACGCGCTCAATGCGGGCACGCTCAAGCCAGACGCCGCGCGCCTGCAAGGCGGCGGCCAGGGCGCCGCCGCCTTCACCGACACCCTGGCCGCCACCGTGGCCCGAACCACCGCGCTCAGCGTGGCCCAGGCGGATGCCGCCCCGCCCGCCGCCGGCGCCACGCAACCGGCGTTGACCCTGGCCGAAACCTTGATGCCCCTGCTGACCCGGCTGCCCGCCGCCGGCCAGGCCGCCGCCGGCGAACCCTCCGAACCGCTCAGCGCCGCGCCGGACACCGACGCCGGCGAAGACACGCCCGCGCCGCTGATCGCGCTGCTGGCGCCACCGCCCACCCCGGCCAACGTGACGGCCGAGGCCAGCGCCCCGGCGCCGACCGCCGGCGCCACCAACGCCCTGCCCGGCGCGCCGCTGGCAAGCGCCGCGCCCGGTGCCGAACCGGCCCTCGACAAACAGGCCAGCGCCCTCGCCGCCGACCGCCTGAGCGCCGACGGCGAACGCCACGCCGCCTTATCGTCGCAGGCGGTGGCCACCCAGACCGTCTCGCCCACTGCCCCGGTGATCGTGGTCGACGGCGCCGCCACGCTGACCTCGCTGAACCCGGCCGCGCCCGCCGCTCACGTCGCCCCGCTGAGCGCACCGGCGGCGTCCGCCACCAGCCTGAGCCCCACCTTGCAAGCGCCGCTCGCCAGCAGCGAATGGCAGCAGCAACTCGGCCAGCAGCTGGTGAGCCTCAGCCAGCGCGGTGAACAACGCATCGAACTGCATCTGCACCCGCGCGAGCTGGGGCCGCTCTCGGTGAGCCTGAAGCTGGATGACCAGGGCGCCCAAGCGCACTTCTTCTCCGCCCACGCCAGCGTGCGCGGCGCCGTGGAGCAGGCCATCCCGCAACTGCGCGAAGCCTTCGCCGAACAGGGCATCGCCCTCGGCGAAGCCATGGTTGGCCAGCATCAACAGCAACAACAAAACAGCTTCGGCGACGCCCAGCGCCACGCCGGCGGTGGCCGCGCGCCGGTGATCGAGGAAATCGAAGAGATCGGCCCCGCCGTGGCCCTGCCCCCGGCGCCGTTGATGCCGGGCGGTGGGGTGGATTTGTACGCCTGACGGTGGGGGGCCGGACGCTGAACGCCGGACGCCTGACGCCTGACGCCGGACGCCGGACGCTGGACGCTAAACCCGCAACCTGGGAAGCGCGGTGTGTTTCCTGCCGTTCAGTAAACACACCATTGCTCTCCGAGCCGGGTTGAGCGTCCAGCGTCCGGCGTCAAGCGTCCAGCGCCCCACCCCCCAAACCGCCAAGATAGCCCCTTTATGCCAGCCTTTTCTTTCCATCAACAACGCCACCCCGGCGGCATACTGCCGGGAGCATCGGCAATCGCATTTTTAAGGAATCAACAGGCAATGAGACAGGCGCAGGCAAGGCAGACAGGCTCGGCAAGGATCATCGTTCTGGTCGTCCTGTTGTTGATCATCGTGGCCACCCTGGCCGGCGGTGGCGCCTGGTTGCTGACCGGGCAACAGGGCGCCCGGGCGGCCACCGCCAAAGCGAAACCGGCGATGCCGGCGACGCCGATCTTCGTCAAGGTGGCGCCGTTCACGGTGAATCTGGACAGCGATGCCTGCGGGCCGGTGCTGCTGTACACCGGCATGACCCTGAAAGTGGCCGACAGCGACACCGCCGCGTTTCTCAATGAGCACATGCCGCAGGTGCGCAGCCGCTTACTGATGTTGCTCTCCGGCCAGGACGCGCGCGAGCTGATCTCGCCGCAGGGCAAGCAGACGCTGGCCGACAGCATTCTGGAAATGCTCAGCACCCGGCTCACCGATCCGCAGCCAACACTGGCCATCGATGAGGTGCTGTTCACCGAGTTCATCGTGCAGTAGCCCGACACGCGCCCTGAGTTAATGCCAACGGATTCGCAGCCCATGTCACAAGATGACTTGCTCTCCCAGGAAGAAATCGACGCCCTGCTCAATGGCCCCGGCGGCGACGACGATGCCGGCTCCGGTGAGCCCCGGGTGCGCCCCTATGATCCGGCGTCGCAACACCGGGTGATCCGCGAGCGGCTGCACAGCCTGGACATCATCAACGAGCGTTTCGCGCGCCAGTTCCGGGTGTCGCTGTTCAACCTGATCCGGCGCAGCGCCGACATCACCGTGGATTCGGTGCGCTACCAGAGCTACAAGGATTTCATTCGCAACGTGCCGGTGCCCACCAACCTCAATCTGGTGGCGATGAAGCCGCTGCGCGGCACCGCCATGGTGGTGTTCCCGCCCAGCCTGGTGTTCATGGTGGTGGACAATCTGTTCGGTGGCGACGGCCGCTTCGTGACCAAGTCCGAGGGCCGCGAGTTCACCAACACCGAGCAGCGCATTATCCGCCGCATTCTGCAGCTCGCGCTGGACGCCTATCAGGATGCCTGGCGGGCGGTCTACAGCCTGGAAATCAGCTACCTGCGCTCCGAGATCCAGGCCCGTTTCGCCAACATCACCAACTCGCCCAACGAGATCATCGTCAACACCACCTTCCATCTGGAAGTGGGCAATCTGGCCAGCGATTTCCAGATCTGCATGCCCTATTCCATGATCGAGCCGCTGCGCGAGTTATTGACCAACCCGGTTACCGACAGCAGCGACCCCAACGACCATTCCTGGAGCCAGCGCATGGCCGGCGAGATCCGCCAGTCCGAGGTGGAGCTGGTGGCGGAGTTCGTCACCGTGCCGGCGCGCATTGCCCAGGTGATGGCGCTGAAACGCGGCGACGTGCTGCCCATGGAGCTGCCCGACACGGTCACCGCCAGCGTCGATGGCGTGCCGGTTCTGGAATGCGAATACGGCAGCCGGGAGCAACAGCGTGCGCTGCGCGTTACCCGGGTGATCGATCACACCAACACCTTGCACGCCGCCAGCGGCGCCAACTTCATCAAAGGATCAACGCCGAGAGCCGAGGAATCCGACCATGACTGATCCCAACAACCCCGACCACGACAGCGACGACTGGGATAAGGCGATGGCCGAGCAGCAAGCGGACAGCGGCGCCGGCGAGGCCGATCCCTGGGCCGAGGCGCTGGCCGAACAGAACGCCACGGAAAGCCCCGCCAACGGCGACAGCGACAGCCACGCATCGCGCAACGCCGGCGAGCAGGTGTTCAAGCCGTTGCAGGCCGGCAGCGGTGGCGCCAACAGCCGCGACCTGGAAATGGTGATGGACATTCCGGTCAAGCTGAGCGTGGAGCTGGGGCGCACCCGCATCACCATCAAACAACTGCTGGAACTGGCCCAGGGTTCGGTGGTGGAACTGGACGGCCTGGCCGGCGAGCCCATGGACATTCTCATCAACGGCTATCTGATCGCCCAGGGCGAAGTGGTGGTGGTGGAAGACAAGTACGGCATCCGTATCACCGAAATCGTGACGCCCTCGGAACGGGTGCAGAAGCTCAACCGATGAACGACGCCGGCGCATCCGCCCAGGCCCACGCCGTGACCAGTGGCAGCGACGCCCTGCTGGGCATGGCGGCGCTGGGAAAAACCGCCTTCGCGTTATTGCTGGTGGTCGGGCTGATCGTGCTGTGCGCCTGGCTGGTGCGCCGCCTGACACCGGGCCAGGCCAACGCTGGCCAGCATTTGAAGGTGATCGCCAGCCGCGCCGTGGGCGCCAAGGAACGGGTGGTGATCGTCGAACTGGAAGACACCTGGCTGGTGCTGGGCGTGGGCAACGGTCAGGTCAGCAAACTGCACGAGCGCCCGGCCCCGCCAGCGCCCCCCTCGGCCAACCGCGACGAAACCCAAACCGACGCCGGCGGCTTCGCGGCGCGCTTCGCCCAGGCGTTGAAACACAACGCCCGCACGCGCTTCGGTGGCAAGGACAACGCACCGTGATCAGGCGGTGGCCGCTGGCCGGAATGCTCACGCTGCTGGTGCTGGCCGCCCTGCCCGGCCTGGCCGCCGCCCAGGCCACCCTGCCGGGCCTCACCACCACGCCCACCGCCGACGGCGGCCAGCAATGGTCGATTCAGCTGCAAACCCTGTTGCTGCTCAGCAGCCTGGCGTTCCTGCCCGCCGTGCTGCTGATGATGACCTGCTTCACGCGCATTATCATCGTGCTCGGCCTGCTGCGCACCGCCATGGGCACGCAATCGGCGCCGCCCAACCAGGTGCTGCTCGGGCTCACCCTGTTCCTGACGTTTTTTATCATGGCGCCGGTGTTCGACCGGGTCTACGAACAGGCCTGGCAGCCGCTCTCCAACGACGAGATCGGCTTCGATCAATTCATTGTGCGCGGCGCCGAACCGTTCCGTGAATTCATGCTCGCGCAAACCCGCGAACCGGACATCGCCCTGTTCACCCGCCTGGCCAAGCTCGACAATCTGCAAGGCCCGGAGGATCTGCCAATCCGTGTGTTGATCCCCGCGTATGTGACCAGCGAACTGAAAACCGCCTTCCAGATCGGCTTCACCATCTTCGTGCCCTTCCTGGTCATCGATCTGGTGGTCGCCAGCGTGCTGATGGCGCTGGGCATGATGATGGTGCCCCCAGCCACCATCTCGCTGCCCTTTAAACTGATGCTGTTTGTGTTGGTGGATGGCTGGCAGTTGATCATCGGATCGCTGGCGCAGAGTTTTTATACATGAGCGGAAAGAAGTTGAAAGTTGAAAGTGAAAAGTTGAACGCGATGAAGGGCAATGTGGCGGCTTGTGTCGTGCCCGCGTCTACAGCGTGGGGCTCCCCGGAAAGCACGGCCTCTTTGTCTTTCAACTTTTAACTTTTAACTTTCAACTCCTCGAAGAGGCTTTTATGTCCCCAGAAACAGTAATGAGCATGGCCTATCAGGCGATGGTGGTGACGCTGCTACTGGCGGCGCCGTTGTTGTTGACGGCGTTGGCGGTGGGGTTGTTGGTGAGCCTGTTCCAGGCGGCCACGCAGATCAATGAAATGACGCTGTCGTTCATCCCCAAAATTCTCGCGGTGTTCGCGGTGCTGGTGATCAGCGGGCCCTGGCTGCTCGGCTTGATCACCGACTTTACCCGCGAGTTGTTCCAGAACATTCCGCTGCTGGTGTCCTGACCGTGTTGCAGGTGGACTTCGCCCAGTTGCACGCCTGGCTGGTGATGTTCCTGTGGCCGTTCACCCGCCTGACCGCCTTCCTCGCCGCCGCCCCGGTGCTGGGCCACAACAGTGTGCCGCGCCAGGTCAAGGTGGCGTTCGCTTTCATGCTGTGCCTGGTGATCGCCCCCACTTTGCCACCGCTGCCGGCGGTGCCGGTGTTGTCCTGGGCGGGGCTGGGGATCATGGTGGAACAGGTGCTGGTGGGCGTGGCCATGGGGTTGAGCCTGCGCGTGATGCTGACCGCCGTGCAGGCCGCCGGCGAATACATCGGCCTGCAAATGGGGCTGGCGTTTGCCACCTTCTTCTCGCCCGATACCGGCGCCAACACGATGATTCTTTCGCGGCTTTTCTACATGATCACGCTGCTGATGTTCTTGGCGGTGAACGGCCATCTGGTGGTGATCGACACCCTGGCGAGCAGCTTCCAGACTCTGCCCATCGGCCTCGGCGGCCTGAACGCCGGTGCCTTTGAGATGCTGGTGCGCTACGGCGGCACCATCTTCGTCTCCGGCCTGCTGCTGGCGCTGCCCCTGGTCGCCGCGTTGCTGATCATCAACCTGACGCTGGGCATCCTCAACCGCTCCGCGCCCCAGCTCACCGTGTTCTCGGTGGGCTTTCCTACTTCGCTGACGGTGGGCATTTTCCTGCTGATGGTGCTGATGACCGACTTCGGGCGTTTTTTGCAGGGTCTGTTCGGCGATGGCCTGGCGTTCCTGCGCGCGCTGGTGGAAACCATGGCGCCGGTGTAGGCACACCACACTGGCACAAAGCCCGCTACAACGCCGCTGTGGGAGCGGTCCTCGACCGCGAACCGAGCCTGAAAGGCGAGGACGGCCTGGCAAAGCCGATTCGCGGTCAGCGACCGCTCCCACAAAAAGACGTCGCCGCACGATCTGTTCCTGCGCGAGCCAGGATGGCTACTGCCGCAAAGCCTCCAAGGCTTGCTCCAGTTCCCGCTGCGATTCGGCCAGTTTCTGTTCGCGCCGGCGGATTTTGCTTTGATCGCCTTTGACGCGAGCTTCGCGCAGATCCTGTTGCCGTTCGCGAAGTTCTTCACGGGCCTGCTGCACGGCCTCTTCGCGCTCCTGGCGCAGCCCGTCGTCGGTGCAGTGCTCGCGATGTTCCTTAAGCGCCTTTTCCAAGCCTCGGATCTGCCCCTTACGGCCTTCCGAGCGCGCTTGAGCCAGATTCGTTTCGATCTCCGCCTGCTTGGCCGCGCAACCGCTCAAGGGCTCGGCCTGGGCGCCGCCCGCCATCAAGACCGATATCATGACGGCACCCATCAGACCGATTCTCACGCTACGCATAACCTCACTCCCTGTTTTGACACGGTTCAGGGAGCACAATACAGGATGCCAGGCCGGTGCGGGGCAACAGCGCCCCGCCCAGCCAGCGACGGGTTTGATCTTAGCGTCCGGCGTCCGGCGTCCGGCGTCCGGCGTCCGGCGCCCCCTACAACCGATCAAACAGGCTCATGCCCTTGATATCAACAAACGCCTGCTGCGCGGCTTGCAGGCCCACCTGACGCAGGGTGTATTCGGAGATGGCGGCGTAGTAGTCCAGATCCACCAGATCGGACAGGGTCTGCTCGTAGTTGGTCTGGCGGTTGCCAGCGACCGAGTCGACCACGTCCAGTTCGTTGAGGCGCGCGCCCACCGAGGCGCGGGTGGTGAGCACGTTGTCGAGGCTGTTGTCGAACTCGCGCAGGGCTTCGTTGATGGTGTTCTGCCGGGTCGCTTTCTGGTTGTCGGTGGTGGCCGGGTTTTCCAGCACGGCCAGGGCTTTTTCGAACGTCTTGAACAGGTCGGTGTTGAGGTTGGCGGCCTTGGCCACCTCGATGCCGTCGCCGTCCGCGGGGGCGCCGGTGAGCGTCATGGAGAGCCCGCCAAAGCGCACCGTGGCGCCCTCTTCATACACTTCCGGGTCGCCGCCGTTGACCGAGTAGGTGACGTTCTCGCCGTCCACCGCGAAGGTGATTTCGAAGTCCTGGCCGTAGGCCGGGTCATTGACGTCGGCGACCGCCGGGCCCTTGAAGGTAACGCTGCCCTGATTGCCACCGTCCGCCTGGGCGGCATAGCCGGCGCCGCCGGGCACGCTTTGGAAAATATCGGCGCCGTTGTCGGCCACCGGCATCAGCCGCGAGGCATCGATGCGTTGCTCGCGAACCTTGCTGTCGCCAACGTACTCGACGCTGCCGTCGGCGGCGCGCACGAACGGCTCGCTGGAATCCTGGTAGCCACCGAACAGGTAGCGGCCGTTGCCATCGGTGGCGTTGGCCTGGCCGATCACGGTTTCGTAGATGCCACGCAGCTCGCTGGCCACGGAGGCGCGGTCGGCGTCGCTGAGGGTGTCGCTGGCGGCTTGCAGCATCAGGGTTTTGGCACTGGTGATGGCGTCGCTGACGCTGTTCAGCACACTTTCTTCCTGGGACAAGGCGTTGCGGGCGGACACCCGCGCGTCGCTGTACTGCTGAGTGACCGCCTGGGATTGCGCCACCTGCACCGCCCGGGACGCGGCCTGCGGATCGTCGGACGGGTTGACCACCCGGCGGCCCGTGGCGATCTGCTGGCTGACGTGCATGAAGTCGCTCTGCTGGCGGTTCATGGACGAGACACTCTGGTCATACATGGTCAGGGTGCTGATGCGCATGGGCGGTCCTCGGTTGTGCTTGTGCGGTGCTTGCCCGGCGGCGCGTTAGCGCAGCCCGAGCAGGGAGTCGATCACGGTAATGCCGGTCTGAATCACTTTGGCATTGGCCTGGTAATACTGTTGATAGCGGATCAGGTTGGCGGCTTCTTCGTCCAGGTTGACCCCGGATTCGGACTGCTGCACGGCGGTAAGCTGCTCGCTGAGCCCCTGCTGCGCTTCCAGATTCACCTGTACGATGTTGGTGCGGTTGCCCACCGAACCGACGATCGACGCATAGGATTGATTGAAAGTGGCGCTGCCGCCCACCAGGCTTTTGTTCTGCAATTCCTGCAGCAACAGGGCGTTTTCGTTGTCGCCGCTGCCCGCCGAGGCGCCGGCGGCCAGCTCATCGGCGTCCTCAATCAGGTTGCGCATGTCGGCGGCGGCGGCGCGGGTGGGCTGCACCTGGAAGCGGTCACCGTCGGCGAGCGCGGCGCGGTCGGCCACGGTCACCACCACGCCACCGAAGGCCAGCTGGTCGTTGCCGTCCAGGGTGGCGGTAAACGTCTCGCCGGTGTCGCGGCGGGTGATCTCGAATTCGCCGGCGGCGGCGTTGCTCACCTGCAAATCGAAATCGCTGCTGGTGAGCTGGCTGGCATCGCCGAACACCGCCCCGAGCGAGGCGCCGCCATCGTTGTTGGCGTTGCTGAAGGCACGCGGCTGGCCGAGCGAAAACATCGCCTCGCCGGCCTCGCCGTTCAGGTCCACGCCGGCCTGGTGCTGCTGGTTGAACGCCAGCGCGAACGAGGCGGCCAGCTGGCCGATCTGATTGCGGGTGGTGTCCAGGGTTTCCGAGCGGAACGTCAACAGCCCGCCCAGGGAACCGCCGGTGAGCTTATCGTCTTTCAATTCCACCAGGTTGCCGGCGGAATCGTTGTAGCCAATCACCGTGCGGCTCGGGTCCGCCGCCGAGGTCATCGCTTCCAGCCCAAAACTGCGGGTGCCGGCCACCAGCGGCTGGCCATTGCCGATGGACAGGTTGTAGGTGCCGTTGCCCTGCACGGTGAGCGACACGTCCAGGCGCTGGCTCAGGTCCGCCACCAGTTGATCACGCTGGTTGAGCAGGCTGTTGGGGGCTTCCCCCTGTTTGGCCTTGGCGAGCGCGATTTCCTTATTGAGCGAGGCGATCTGATTGGCGGTGTTATTGATCTGGGTGACTTCGTCGCGGAGCTGACCGTTAATGCCCGCGTCCATGTCGTTCAGGTAGCTGTCGAAGGCGCGGAACTGGGCGGTGAGGGTATCCGCCGAGCCCATCACACCTTCGCGGGCGGCCGGATCGGAGGGCGTGGCGGCGAGGTCTTCCAGGGACGAGAAGAAATTCTGCATCAACGGCGCCAGGCCGGCGTTCTGATCGGCAAGCAGGTTGTCGATCTGGCTGATCTGAACCTGGTAGGTGTTCAAAGCGCTGGTCTTGCTGTTGGCCTGGTTGAGCTGGCCGGCCACGTAGCGATCAAACTGGCGCTGGATGTCGTTCACCTTAACGCCACCGCCCACGCTGTTTTCGCCCAGCATGATCAACTCCCGGTTGTAGCCGGGGGTGTAGACGTTACTGATGTTGTTGCTGGTGGTGTTCAGCGCGTTCTGCGCCGCGTTCAGTCCGCTCAGCCCGGTGGAAAAAATGCTCATCTCGGCGTTCCCTGTTGCTTGTTCGCTTTATCGGCGGCGACGCTATGATCTTTAAGGTTTTAAAAGCCCCTCTCCCCTCGCGGGAGAGGGGTTGGGGAGAGGGGGATCACGGTAAGGCTCGGCAAGGCATTGAAATCTCGTCACCCCCTCTCCCTGTCCCTCTCCCACAAGGGGAGAGGGAACCTTCCTGAAACGCTGGACGCGAAACCGAACACCCTCTTTACCGCCCCATCGCCAGCACCTCACCCGACAGCGGCCCGATGCGTTCCATCACCGCGATCAGCTTGCTGGCGTAGGCGGGGTCGGTGGCGTAGCCGCCCTGTTGCAAGGCCACCGCCGCCTGTTGCGGGGAGTCCGCGTTGACCACGCCGGCGTAGCGGGGGTTTTCTCCCAGCAGGCGGGCGTGGTCGGCGAACGCCTCGTCGTAGGAGCGGTATACACGGAAGCGTTCACGGGCCGGGGTCCGTTCGCCGGCGACGTATTCATGGGTGGCCGCCTCGGTGCTGGCGCCGGCCCAGCCGCCGGTGGCTTTGATGCCGAACAGGTTATGGCTGTTGCCGCCGTCGGCGGTGGTGATTTCCCGGCGGCCCCAGCCGGTTTCCAGCGCTGCTTGGGCAAGAATCAGCTCAGCCGGCACGCCGGAGCGGCGGCTGGCGGCGCGCGCCGGGCCGGCCAGTTGGGAGATGAAGCGCTCGGGCTCGGCACCGCCGGCACGAGCGCCGGCCGTCACCGTGACCGCGCCGGCCGCCGGCACCGCGCCGTACAGCGCCTGTGGAGACGCGCGCGGAATCTCATGCTGGCCGGCGGCCGGGGCATCGCCGGAAAGCTGGCCGATCAATTGCTGCGCCAGCCCAAAGCCCTTACCGGCCAGATGCTGGGCCATCTGCTGGTCGAACATGGATTGGTAGAACTGCATCTGTGAGCTGTCGTTGAGATCGGATTTCGGCATCGCGTCGCGCATGCTTTTCAGCATGCGCTGCAAAAACAGCGCCTCGAACTGATTGGCGGCGGTTTTCAACTGGCTTTGCGGGTCGCGCGCGGCGCTGTGTTTGATCCGCTCCAGGCCCTTGAGATCGAGGGCGAAATGGCCGCTCAGGGAATCCACGCTCATCAGATGATCTCCAGCTCCGCTTGCAGGGAACCGGCGGCTTTAAGCGCCTGCAGAATCGACATCAGATCCTGTGGCGTGGCGCCGAGCGCATTGAGCGCGTCCACCACCTGCATCAGGTCGGCGCCTTCCACCACCTGCAGCGCGCGCTGTTCCTGGCTGATGCTGATGTCGCTGTCCGGCACTACGGCGGTTTCTCCCTGGCCGAACGGCGACGGCTGGCTGACGCCATACTGGGTGTCGATCACCACCGACAGATTGCCGTGGGCCACGGCGGCCGGCTTCAGCGTAACGCGGCCGTTCAGCACCACCGAGCCGGTGCGCGCGTTGATCACCACCCGCGCCGGCGCCTCCATGGGCAGCACATTAATGCGCTCCACCCGGGCCATGAACGCCACCCGCTGATTGGGATCAATCGGCCCCTGAAGGCGAATGCTGCGGCCATCCAGGGCGGCGGCCACCGGGCGGCCGAACTCACCGTTGATCGCCTGCACCGCGCGCAGGGCGGTGTTGAAATCGGCGGCGCGCAATTGCAATTCAAGCTGACCGCCGTTGCTGCCCAGTTCCAGCGGCACCTCTCTTTCCACCAGGGCGCCGTTGCTGATGCGCCCGCCCGCCTGTTGGTTGATCTGCACGCTGGAACCGCCGGCTTCGGCGCCCACGCCGCCGACCAGAAGATTGCCCTGGGCAACCGCGTAGGTGGCGCCGTCAACGCCCTTCAGCGGCGTCATCAACAGGGTGCCGCCGCGCAGGCTGCGGGCGTTGCCGATGGACGAGGCGACCACGTCGATGCGCTGCCCGGAACGGGCGAAGGGCGGCAGATTGGCGGTGACCATCACCGCCGCCACGTTGCGCAACTGCATGTTGGTGCCGGGCGGAATGGTGATGCCAAGCTGGGAAAACATATTGGTCAGCGACTGGGTGGTGAAGGGCGTCTGCATGGTCTGATCGCCGGAACCATCCAGCCCCACCACCAGGCCGTAACCGATCAGCACGTTGTCGCGCACCCCGGCAAAATCCGCCAGTTCACGCAACGGCGCGGCCTGCGCCATCCCCTGCATCAGCAGCATCAGCACGACGGCGGTTTTCAGCAGCGGTTTCAATCGCGGTCTTCCCGTGCGCACGGCGACACCCTCGTCAGAACGGTGAAATATTCAGGAATAAGCGCTGCAACCAGCCCATGGTCTGCGCTTCATTAATGTAACCGTCGCCGACGTACTCTATGCGCGCATCGGCCACCCGGGTCGAGAGCACCGAGTTGTCGCCGGCCACGTTGAGCGGATCGACCACGCCGGAAAAACGGATAAACTCGGTGCCCTGGTTGATGGCGATCTGTTTCTCGCCGCGCACCCGCAGGTTGCCATTGGCCATCACCTGCAAAATCGACACGGTGATGGTGCCACTGAAGGTGTTGTTGGCCTGGGAGCCGCCGCCGCCTTCGAAATCGTTGTTGCCGGACAGGTCGTAACCGTAGTCGCTCAGGTCTTCCAACCCCTTGGGCACCACCGTGGGCGTCAGCGAGCTGGAGCCGCTACGGGTGGCGTTGCTTTGCGAGTTCTTGCTGGCGCTGACCTGCTCATCAAGAATAATGGTCAGCACATCACCGACCATGCGCGGGCGGCGGTCCTCGAACAGGGGCCGGTAGCCCCGGTTGGCCTGGAAGATCGAGCCGTCCGGTTGCAGCGGCGGCGGCTGCGCGATCTCCACCTTTTCCTGCTCGCCGACCACCGACGGGCGCGGCAATTGCGCGCAGCCGGCCGCCAGCAACGCCATTGCCACGGTGACCGTGATCAACGCTTGTTTGAGCCTGCACGCCATCGCTTTACGCTCCCGCCGCCGGCGCTTAAAGCTGAGTCAGCCGGCTGAGCATTTCGTCAGACGTCTGCACCGCCTTGCTGTTGATCTCGTAGGCACGCTGGGTCTGGATCATATTGACCATCTCTTCAACCACGTTGACGTTGGAGGTCTCCACGTAGTTCTGATAAAGACGGCCGGCGCCGTTCATGCCCGGCATGCTTTCGGTGCGCATGCCCGAGGCGCTGGTTTCCAGATACAGGTTCTCGCCAATGCTTTGCAGCCCGGCGGGATTGACGAAGGTGGACAGCGTCAGTTGCCCCACTTCGTTGCTCTGGGTGTCGCCGGGCTGGGTCACCGAAACGATGCCGTCCTTGCCGATCGACACCGACAGCGCGTTGTCGGGGATGATCACCGCCGGGTCCAGCGGGTAACCACTGGAGGTCACCATCTGGCCGTTTTCATCCAGTTGGAAGCTGCCGTCGCGGGTGTAGGCAATGGAGCCGTCCGGCATCAGCACCTGGAAAAAGCCTTTGCCGTCGATGGCCAGGTCCCGGGAGTTGCCGGTGTTTTCCAGGCCGCCGTTGCTGTGCAGGCGTTCGGTGGCCACCGGGCGCACCCCGGTGCCGATCTGCATGCCCGAGGGCAGACGATTCTGAATGTCGTTCTGGCTGCCCGGCTGGCGCACGTTCTGGTAGAGCAGGTCCTCGAACACGGCGCGCGATTTCTTAAAGCCGTTGGTGCTGACGTTCGCCAGGTTGTTGGCGATCACGTCCATCTTCACCTGCTGCGATTCAAGACCGGTTTTGGCGGTCCACAGTGATCGGATCATGGTGTTCTCCTTTAACCCTGTATGGACAGCAGGCTGTCAGCCCGCTGCGCGTTTTCGTCCGCGCTCTGAATCACTTTCATCTGCATTTCATAGCGGCGCGCGCCGTCGATCATCGACACCATCGATTCCACCGCGCTGACGTTGCTGCCCTCCAGCGCGCCGGAGATCACCCGCACCGCTTCGTCGGCGGCCAGCCGGGTGGCGTCGCCGTCGGCGTTGGGCGGCGCCCGGAACAGACCATCCTGACCGCGCAGTAACGTCGCGTTGCCGGGATCGACCAGTTTCAAGCGGCCCACTTCCACCAGAGCGTCCGGCGATTCACCGGCGCCAATGGCGCTGAGCGTGCCGTCGGCGCCGACCGAAAGTTGCGCCCCCAACGGCACCACGATCGGGCCGCCCTCGCCAATCACCGGGTGCCCGGCGCTGTTGAGCACGCCGTTGCCATCAACCTGCAGATCACCACGGCGGGTGTAGGCCTCCGAGCCATCTTCGCCCTGCACCGCCAGCCAGCCGTTGCCCTGAATCGCCACGTCCAGATCGCGGCCAGTGGCTTCGATGGCGCCCGGGGTGAAATCCGCCCCCGGCGTCGACGCCATCACCGTGGTGCGCGTCGCCAGCAGGCCGTCGCCGAGCACCGGCACCGCGCGCATCGCGTGCAACTGGGCACGAAAGCCGGCGGTGGAGGCGTTGGCCAGGTTGTTGCTGACCACCGCCTGCTGGTCCAGGCTTTGTTTGGCGCCGCCCATGGCGGTGTAGAGAATACGATCCATGATTCAGGCTCCCGTTGGCCGATCCTTAGCGCAGATTCACCGCGCTTTGCAGCACCTCGTCCTGGACCTTGATGGTCTGGGTGTTGGCCTGGTAGTTGCGCTGCGCGATGATCAGGTTCACCAGCTCGCTGGTCAGATCCACGTTGGAGGTTTCCACCGTGCCGCTTTGCAGGGTGCCGAACATGCCAACACCGGCCAGGCCCAGCAGCGGCTGACCGGAGGCGCCGGTTTCCACCCAGGCGTTGTCGCCGGCCGGTTCCAGGCCTTCCGCGTTACGGAAATTGGCCAGCGCGATGGTGCCCAGTACCTGGGACTGTTCGTTGGCGTAATTGCCGATCACATTGCCATCGTTGTCGATGCTGATGCCCACCAGCGCACCGGCGGTGTAGCCGTTCTGATTCAACGAATCCATATTGAAATCGTTGCCGAACTGGGTGGTGCCATCGAAATCAATCGCAATCGCCATCTCGTTGGCGCCACCACCAGGGGTGAACTCGTAAGCGGGAAACGTACTGCTCGCTTCGTCCAGATTGCCGTTGCCATCGAAGGCCAGCGTGCCAGGATTCGCAGCCGGATTGCCGTCCACGGCGACCCGCACTTCCCAACTGTTTTCGCCGGTCTTGGTGAAGTAGGTGGTCATGGTGTGCTGCACACCCAGGGAATCGTAAGCAGAGCCGGTGTTGGCGTAGGAATAGCTGTCGCCATCGGTGGGATCAAACGGCACCGTGCCCCGGTCGATGACTTCGGAATCGGCGTCGAGATTGAACGATGCCTCCACCTGGGTGGTGGCCGCCGCCGCCATGGAGCCCGCCGGCACCCGCAGCGCTTCTGGCTGGCCGCCGGTGCCCACCCCGGCCGGGAAGCCGGTGAGGCGCGCGCCTTGCGCGTTTTCCAGGTAACCGTCCTGGGTCATGGTGAGCCGGCCATTGCGCGAGTACACCACCTGGTCACCCTGCAGATAGCGGAAGAACCCGGACCCGTTCAGGCCCAGATCCAGACCGCGCCCGGTGGTCTCCAGGGTGCCGTCGGAAAAGTCCTGCAACACCGCGGCGACCCGCGTGCCCTGCCCGACCTGGGCGCCGGTAAAGACGTCCGCGAACTGCACGCTGGAGCCTTTGAAGCCCACGGTTTGCGAGTTGGCGATGTTGTTGCCGACCACGTCGAGATTGGTGGCGGCGGCGTTAAGGCCGCTCAATGCTTGCGAAAAACCCATGGTGACGCTCCTTCAATCGGTCGTTGTTGGTGCCGTGGTGTTCACAGAATCTGGCGGACGTCGTCCAGCCCCACCGGCTCGGAAATGCCGCCCAGATCCAGCAGCGGGCCGTCCTGTTTGGAACTGCTGACGCTGTTCACCAGCGCGTAATTCAACGCCAGGGCGTCCTGGCTCTTGCCGCCGGTAAGAGCTTCCACCGACACGCTGTAGGCGCCTTCCGGCGCCGCCGTGGTCTCGTCTTCGAGCAGGCCATCCCAGGAGAACGACTGCACGCCGGCCTGCTGAGCACCCAGCTCGAAGCGGCGCATCACCTGGCCGCTGCCATCGCGAATGGTGATGTTGACCTCCTCGGCGGCGCTGCCCAGCTCGATACCGAACGGCGTGGTGGTGCCGTCCTCGCCGACCAGCACCCGGTCGCCGGGCACCAGCACGCCTTTGCCGATCAAACCGGCCGCCTGCAGTGTCTGGCCGGCGTCGATCTGGCCGGTGATGCCGGCCAGGGTGTCATTCAATTCCTGGATGCCGGTGACCGTGTTGATCTGCGCCAGCTGCGAGGTCATCTCGGCGTTTTCCATCGGGTTCATCGGGTCTTGGTTTTTCAGCTGCGTCACCAGCAGGGTCATGAAGCTGTCCTGCAGATCCGCGCCGGCGCCGCCAGTGGTCGCGGCGGCACCGGCGTTCATGCTGTTGACCACGTTGGCATCAAGGGTGGTGCTGGAAACCGACATCAGCTTTCTCCCAGGGTCAGAGTCTTCAGCATCAATTGCTTGCTGGTATTGAGTACTTCCACGTTGGCCTGGTAGGAGCGCGAGGCGGAGATCATGTTGACCATCTCGTTGACCGGCTCCACGTTGGGCAAGCTGACGTAACCGTTCTCATCGGCGAGCGGATCGTTGGGGCGGTATTCCTGCCGCAACGGCGACGGGTCTTCCACCACGCGGCTCACGCCGACGCCGCCGATGCCGTTTTCGCCGCGCGCCTCGAACATCACCTGCTTGGCCCGGTAGGCCTGGCCATCGGGGCCGGTGACGCTGTCCGCGTTGGCGAGATTGCTGGCGGTCACGTTCATGCGTTGCGACTGCGCCGCCATCGCCGAACCGGAAATATCAAAAACCGAAAACATCCGTCACCTCTTACTATTCAGGCTGCATCGCCGATTTAAGCCCCTGGATGCGGCCGTTGAGCAAGCTCAACGCCGCCTGATAGCGCACCGCGTTGTCGGCGAACTGCACCCGCTCGCGGTTCATGTCCACGGTGTTGCCGTCCAGACTCGGCTGCTCGGGCACCCGGTAAAGCAGATCGCGCACCCCGGACGACGACGGCAACGACGCCGGGATATGCCGCGCCGAGGTGGTCGCCAGCGCCAGGCCATCGGCGTTGGCGCGGCCGCTGGCCATCGCCTGGGACAGCTCGCTGGCAAAGTCGAAATCCCGCGCCTTGTAGTTCGGCGTGTCGGCGTTGGCGATGTTGGCCGCCAGCACCTTTTGGCGCTCGGCGCGCAGATTCAACGCCTCCTGATGGAAGTTCAGGGCGGCGGAAAGCTGGTCGATCATCCGGAGGCTCCCTCGCGTATCACTCATCCCGACCCGACGAACACCAGGCTCGCGGGAAAGGGTCAGAGTGCAGAGTACGAGCAGCGGCGTCAGGGCAAACCGACAAAAAGGCCGGCTTTTCACCGCCATTTCTTTTTCTTCGCCGGGGCGGTGACGTCCTAGAATGGGCCATTGAACCTCCACCGGCCCGAGGACCGCGACGCCATGGCGCCCTGCCTGCAACGATGTATCCGCTTTCTGCCCATGCTGGTGTTGATGGCCGGCGCGCCGGCGCTGGCCAGTGCGCCGGCCCTGGCCGAAACCGTGCGGGCTTTTCTGGAGCAGGCGGCGGCCCGGCCCGGCGAGCAGGTGCGGGTCACGGTGGCGGCGCCGGATGCGGCGTTCACGACCTGCCAGAATCCACGCCCGTTTCTGCCCGGCCACGGCCAGCGCCTTCAGGGCCGGGTGTCGGTGGGCATCCGTTGCGGAGAGCACGGCCGGGTGCGCTACCTTCAGGCGCGCGTCAGCGTGATCGGGGAGTACTGGGTGACACGGCGCGCCCTGGACGCGGGCGAAGTAATCGGCGCGGGCATGCTGGAGCGCAAACAGGGCGATCTGAGCGAGTTGCCACGCCACGCCATTCGCGATCCCGATCAAGCGCTGGGCCAGGTGCTGACCCGGCCGCTGGCCGCCAACAGCGTGCTCAGTGACCGCCAACTACGCCAGCGGAACCTGGTGAGCCGCCGCCAGAATGTGTCGGTGGTCGCCAGCGGCAAAGGCTTTCGCATCGCCCGCGAAGGCGAAGCCCTGCAAGACGGCGCCCTGGGCGAACGCATCCGCATACGAATGAACAACCGGCAAACCCTCACCGCCACCGTCACCGGGCGCGGCCAAGTGGCGGTGGATTATTGATGCGTAAGCATTTGCACGCTTCGCGCTGGACGCTGGACGCTGGACGCTAAAAGATCAACGTCAAAGTCAGAACCTGTCTACAACGCCGCGTGGGCGGGGCGCAAAATGGACTTGCGAATCCGCAGGCGTGGCCGGTGGCACTGTTCGAGCGTGTAGCGCGAAGCGCGTGCGTCCAGCGTCTGGCGTCCAGCGCTTGACCGGCATTAAAGTTCTCTCTCGGCCCGCCGATATCAGGGGGGAAGAGCAACGGAGGGATTTCCCTTGAAGATCGACAATATCTCGCATCTGGGCCAGAACAACGCGGTGAGCCCGGGCAAAAGCAGCGAAAAAGCCGCCACCGACGCGGTGAAAAGCGGCGGTGCCGGCGACAGCGCCTCGGTCACCCATCTCAGCCAATCCGGCAACGATGGCAGCCAGGACATCGATCAGGCCCGGGTCGATGAGCTGCGCCAGGCGATCGCCGAAGGCCGCCTGGAAATCCGCGCTGATCGCATCGCCGATGGCCTGATCGCCAGCGTCCAGGATCTGCTGGGCGGAGAGCAGCCGTGAGCCTGGCCGGCCACCTTGAGCGCCACCGGCAACACCTTGAGACCCTGGTGGCGCTGCTCACCGAGGAACGCGGCCTGCTCGGCGATGGGCACATCGACGGCGAGCAACTGCGCGGCGTGGCGGAGCGCAAAAGCGAGGCCCTGGCCGAGTTGGAACGCTTCGAGAAGCAGCGCCGCCAGGTGCAGCGCCGCCTCGGTTACCGCGATGACCGGCACGGCGACGAGCAAGCCGCCCGCGACGCGCACTGCCTGCCGGTGTGGCTGGAGAGTCGTGCCGGCGCCGAGCGCGCGCGCCGCCTCAATCAGCTCAACGGTGGCCTGATCGGCCTGCGTCTGGATAACAATCAGCGCCTGCTGGAAACCCTGCGCAAGATCGCCGGCCACGGCCTGTACGGCCCGGATGGGCAGGCACGCGGCCACGGCGGGCAGCTCTCGTCACGGGCCTGAGGCGCCAGCGCCGCCCCCTTCCGCTCCCTTGGATTACTGGAGAACAGCGTTGGTAACAAGAGCGACGCAAGCGGTCGAAGACGACGACAAACTCGACGTGGTGCTGGCCTGCCGGCCGGTCTTCACCAAGAATCAGGACGTGGCCGCCTTCGAACTGCTGTTGCACGGCGGCGACAGCGCCCAGGGCGCCTCGCTATCGGACATCGAAGCCACCAGCTCGGTGATTCTGGGCACCTACACGCACATCTTTCAGGGCGGCAAGGTGCAAAGCATCTCCACCTTCCTGCGCGTCACCGATGAAGTCCTGCTCGCCCCGGAACTGCCCGACCTGCCCAAGAAACAGTACATTCTGGAAGTCGCGGCGCGCGACAAAGTGAGCGGCGCCCTGGTGGACCGGCTGCGCAGCCTCGGCCGGCGCGGTTACCGGCTCGCGCTGGCCGGTTTTGAACCGGACAATCCGGCGTTGGACGTGCTGCTCGGCGTGGTCCACATCGTTAAGCTCGACATCGCCACGCTGGGTCTGGAACGCCTGCAACAGGCGGTGGAAAAACTCAAACCTTACGGCCTTGATCTGCTCGCCGACAACCTGCACCGGCGCGAGGATTTCGGCCGCTGCATGGGGCTCGGTTTCACCTACTATCAGGGCGACTTTCTCAGCCAGCCCTACCCGGTCAAAGGCAAAAAGATCGCCGGCAATAAGCTGGTGCTGCTGCAATTGCTCTCGGAGCTGCACAACCCCCACGCGACCCCCTCCACCCTGGAGGAGATCGCCATCAAGGACGCCAACCTTACCTACCGCATCCTTAAAATCGTCAATTCCGCGGCGCTCGGCTTCGGCAAGGAAGTGGACTCCCTCTCCCACGCCATTGCCCTGCTCGGCATGGAAGAGATTAAACGCTGGGCCAACCTGTTTCTGGTCGATGGCGAAAAAGACAAACCCGCGGAACTGACCCGCAGCATGCTGGTGCGAGGCCGCATGTGTGAAATTCTGGCCGAGTTGTCCGGCAAGAGCCGGCCGGTGAATCATTTTATCGTCGGCCTGCTGTCGCGTCTGGACGCCCTGATGGACATTTCCATGGAGGAACTGATGCGCCAGGTGCCCCTGAGCCAGGATGTAAAAGCGGCGCTGGTGCACCGCCAGGGCGACCTGGGCGAAATCCTCAACGAGGTGGAGCACTACGAGAGCGGTCGCTTCGAGGCGCTGGCCTGGTTACTGGACAAGCCCTACTACGAAGTCGCCTACCGGCACAGCACCGCCTGGGCCCAGCAGGTGCAACAAGCGATGGGTCGCTAAAGCGGCCCCGCAACGGGCCACGAAAGCGCTTTTGTGGCTTTTTCACCACCCTGCTAGAGTTGCAGGCGACGGCACCGCTGACCGGCGCCGGAACCATAACAAGGACGACCCATGAACCCTTCTCTTTTGCGGGCGCCGATTGCCCTTTGCACGCTTGCCCTGTTGGTTTTGCTCAGCGCCTGCGGCAACGCCCCCGATAACGACGTGATCCGCGATGCCCTGAACCGGGAGCTCAAAGAAGCGCACCTGGACGCCCTGCTGGAAGCCGACGATGTGGAAATCGCCGATCGCCAGCAACAGGACGACGACCACTACACCCTCGCCGTGAGCTACACCCTGCGCGCGAAACGGGACCTGTCCGACTACTCCAAGGAAATCAAAAACGACGAAGACCGCGACGCCATGGACCGCTTCGCCATGATCATGGCGTTGGCGGCGGTGCGCGTGCAATTCGGCGATTTCGCCAAAGACGACCACTTTACCCAGGAACGCCGCCTCAACCTGGAACACGGCGAAGATGGCTGGGTCATCCCCCGCCCGCAACGGCCGGCCCAAGACGGCAACAAGAAACAGGATGCGGGGAACAGCCAGACTGACGCCGGTATTTGATACTGGTGTGGGAGCGGTCCCTGACCGCGAATCGGCTTTGCCACGCTGGCCTCGCCTTTCAGGCTCGGTTCGCGATCAGGGATCGCTCCCACAGCGGCGTTGTAGCGGGGCCGGAACAGGGAACAGGTTAGGAGGGAACAGCCAGGCCTGCGCCGGAGTCGGATTCTCGTGCGGGAGCGGTCCTTGACCGCGAACCGCCTTTGCCAAGCTGGCCTCGCCTTTCAGGCTCGGTTCGCGATCAGGGATCGCTCCCACAGCGGCGTTGTAGCGGGGCCGGAACAGGGCACAGGTTAGAAGAGAACAGCCAGGCCTGCGCCGGAGTTGGATTCTGGTGTGGGAGCGGTCCTTGACCGCGAATCGGCTTTGCCAAGCCCGCCTCGCCTTTCAGGCTCGGTTCGCGATCAAGATCCCACGCGGCCGAACCGGGTTTTGACTTTGCGTGCTGCGTGTAGCGCGAAGCGCGTGCGTGTCGCGTGCAAGCGCCTTGCCCGCTCTGCTCCCTGTCCCGCCTTCTATTTATGCGGCGCCAGTTCGGCCCACATCAACACCGCGTCTTCGCGGCCGTCGCCAGCGCGGTAGTAGTTCTTGCGCCGGCCGGATTCCTGAAAGCCGAGTTGTTGGTAGAGGTCCCGGGCGCCGTGGTTGCTAGCGCGTACTTCCAGATACATCACCGTGATACCGGAGGACACCGCCTCGGTGAGCGCTTCGGTGATCATCCAGCGGCCCAGGCCCCGGCGTTGAAACGCCGGCGCCACGGCGATATTGAGCAGGTGGGTTTCATCGAGCACGCTGGAGAGCACCATGAACGCCGCCAGCACGCCGTCCACGGCGGCCACCTGGCAGTGATAGTCACTTTGCAGGCAATCGCGGAAGTTGCCCTCGCTCCAGGGCGTACTCTGGCAGGCCTGCTCAATGGCGAGCACGCCGGGCAGATCGGCACGGGTCATGGCGCGCAGGCGCGCGCCGGTGGCACGGTGGCTCATTGCTGCCCGCCGGCGAAGCCGCCTTCGACCATGGCGCGCCAGCTACGGGCTTTGTGGGTGGCCGGCTCGGCCAGCATTTCCGCCAGGGTGCTGATCGCCAGGGCCGGCCGCTCGCCCAGGGTAAAGGGCTGATAGCGCTCGGCGCCGAACAGCGCCAGCACGTGCTGTTCGGCCAGGCACAACATCACCCGCGCGCCGCCAGCCTGGCGGGCCAGCCCATCGACAAAGGCCTGCAGGGCCTGGGCCGCCTCGTCCGCGCTCATCGGCTGATCGGCGGTGAGCGGGCAATAGAAACGCCGCGGCCGTTGCGGGGTAACGCCGAAGACCGCCAGCAACGAGGCCGCCAGCGGAGCGCCATAGCGGCCCAGCCCCGGCGCCTGGGCGTCCTCCTGCTCGAACATGACCCAGGTGTCGCCGGCGAGATGGGCTTCCAGGGTGAACGCCAGGGCTGGCGCCTCCCCGGTCACCACGGCGGCCTCCGGCGCCCTCTGGGGTTCGGCCTCGACCGGCGGCGGCGCGGCCTGTTTAGTGACGGCGGGCGGCGGAGATGCCGGGCGTTGCGGCGACGCCACCGGCGTCGCCTCCGCCACGGTGGCGGGCTCGCCGGCCATGCCCTCGTCGTTTTCGCTTTCGATCCGCCAGTCCAGCAGCTCCGAAGGCGCCGCCCCGGGCAGCGGTGCGCGGGCCACCCAGGGCGTCAGCCCCATGGCCTTCAGGTACCACTGTCGTCGAGCTTCGTTCATCGGGCGGGTCCCGGGAAAAAGAAAGTGAGAGGCGTGGGCTGGATTCTAGCAAATCCGTGACCGGAAAAAAGGAAGCGCGGCGTCAGTGGCCCTGCCGCGCGTGGCCCCGCGCCGGGCCGGCCGCCAGCATCACGGTGGCCAGCAACAGGCCGCTCAGGGCGCCGTAAAGATGCGCGTTCACGTACACTGGAGCGTTGATCCAGGCGCTCAGGTAGCCGGTGTCGTAGCCGGGCAACTGCTCCCAGATCAGACGGCCGGCGACCAGCGCCAGAACCAGTGAGTGCAGCCATGGATTGCCCCGCCAGCCCAGCACCAGACACAGCACCAGCAAGCCCTGCAGCAAACCGGATAAACCCAGGTACCAGCGCAAACCGGTATCCAGAAACACGAACGTCAGACTCACCGCCAGCGCGCAAAAAGCAAACCACAGCCAGAAGCGGCGGCGATCAAGCAGATCCTGGAAAAAATAGAGAATCAGCAGTAAACCACTCAGATTAAGCAGTAAATGCCAGCCATTCAGATGCACCAGATGGGCCGTGATCAGACGCCAGACCTGGCCATTCAGCACCGCGCCCCGGTCATAGCGCAACCAGGGATTGACCCACGGGTGCGCCAGGCCCAACGCCACCAGAACGGTGATAAAGAGCGCCGCGTGGACACGCAATTTTCGATCACGAGGGGGCATAGGGCGGTTTTCAGTTTTCAGTTTTCAGTTTTCAGTTTTCAGGACGCAGGGTACGCCGTTTCGCGGTTGAGGGCACGAACCGTAGAGCCGGCGGTTTTGTGGGAGCAGGCCGTGCCAGCGACGGGTTGTCTGTTGCGACGCTGCAGCACGGACACGGCCAGGCCCGGGCAAACAAACCTGCGGCATGGAAAAAGAAAATCAAACGCATAAAAAAACCCCGCACGGAGGCGGGGCTTTTCGAACGGGTCGGTATGACCGGCGTGATTTACATCATGCCGCCCATGCCACCCATACCGCCCATGCCGCCCATGTCCGGGGCGCCAGCGCCTTTCTCTTCAGGCTTGTCGGCGATCATTGCTTCGGTGGTGATCATCAGGCCGGCCACGGCAGCGGCTGCCTGCAGAGCGGAACGGGTCACCTTGGCGGGGTCCAGGATGCCCATTTCGATCATGTCACCGTACTCACTGGTGGCGGCGTTGTAGCCGTAGTTGCCAGTACCGGTTTTCACCTGCTGGACCACCACGGAGGCTTCGTCGCCAGAGTTGAAGGCGATCTGACGCAGCGGCGCTTCCAGGGCGCGGATGATCAGCGCGATGCCGGCGGTCTGCTCGTCGTTGTCACCTTTCAGCTCGCCGATGTTGGTCAGCGCGCGCACCAGGGCAACACCGCCGCCCGGTACCACGCCTTCTTCAACGGCGGCACGGGTGGCGTGCAGCGCGTCGTCAACACGGGCTTTCTTCTCTTTCATTTCCATTTCGGTGGCGGCACCGATCTTGATTACCGCGACACCGCCGGCCAGCTTGGCGACACGCTCTTGCAGCTTTTCGCGGTCGTAGTCGGAGGAGGAATTTTCCACTTCCTTGCGGATCTGATCAACGCGGGCATCGATGTCGCCCTGGTCGCCGGAACCGTCGATAATGGTGGTGTTTTCCTTATCGATGTTCACTTTCTTGGCGTTGCCCAGGTCTTCCAGAGCCACGTTTTCCAGGCTCAGGCCGACTTCCTCGGAGATCACGGTGCCACCGGTGAGGATGGCGATATCCTGCAGCATGGCCTTCCGGCGGTCACCGAAGCCCGGTGCTTTCACGGCGGCGCACTTGATGATGCCGCGCATGTTGTTGACCACCAGAGTGGCCAGCGCTTCGCCTTCGATGTCCTCGGCGATGATCATCAGCGGCTTGCCCGCTTTGGCGACGTTTTCCAGCACCGGCAGCAGTTCGCGGATGTTGGAGATTTTCTTGTCCACCAGCAGGATGTAGGGCGCTTCCAGCTCGACCTGCATTTTTTCCTGGTTGTTGATGAAGTACGGGCTCAGGTAGCCGCGATCGAACTGCATGCCTTCCACGACTTCCAGTTCGTTGGCCAGGGACTGGCCTTCTTCAACGGTGATGACGCCTTCCTTACCCACTTTCTCCATCGCCTGGGCAATGATTTCGCCCACGGATTTGTCGGAGTTGGCGGAGATGGTGCCCACCTGCTCGATGCTCTTGGTGGTGTCGCACGGCGTGGAGAGCTTCTTGATCTCGGCAACCACGGCGTCGGTGGCACGGTCGATGCCGCGCTTGAGGTCCATCGGGTTCATGCCGGCGGCCACGGCTTTCAGGCCTTCGTTAACGATGGCCTGGGCCAGCACGGTGGCGGTGGTGGTGCCGTCACCAGCTTCGTCGTTGGCCTTGGAAGCGACTTCCTTGACCATCTGCGCGCCCATGTTTTCGAACTTGTCTTCCAGCTCGATGTCCTTGGCCACGGTGACGCCGTCTTTGGTGATCAGCGGCGCGCCGAAGGATTTTTCCAGCACCACGTTGCGGCCTTTCGGGCCCAGGGTCACTTTCACCGCGTCAGCGAGAATGTTGACACCACGGACCATGCGCTGACGGCCCTCGTCACGGAACAGTACTTCTTTCGCCATTTTCGTATACCTCTGCAAATTCGGTTATCGCCGTCCGGGTTGAACGCATTCACCCCGGACCTTCAATTCTCAGCCTTCGATGACGGCCAGAATCTCGGCTTCGCTCATGATCAGGAGCTCTTCGCCTTCGACCTTAACGGTGCTGCCGGAGTACTGACCAAAAATCACCTTGTCGCCCACCTTCACGTCCAGGGGACGGACATCGCCGTTTTCCTGGATCTTGCCGTTGCCGGCGGCGATCACTTCGCCACGGGAAGGCTTCTCGGCGGCGGAACCCGGCAGCACGATGCCACCAGCGGATTTGGTCTCTTCCTCCTCGCGGCGCACCAGCACGCGATCATGCAAAGGACGGATCTTCATGGTTTCCAATCTCCAAGTTCACAGTTCATTGGCCCCGGCGGCTGGCCGCCTCAAGGGCCGGAATTAGCACTCTCACGAGTCGAGTGCCAATCATAGAGACACGCGGTGTCCAGTCAATAGGCGGATACCGATATCGCTATCGACCGCCGCGCCTGCGAGATGGGGTTGGGCCGGCCGGATTCAAGGGTGGGGAACAGGATTCAGGATTCAGGATTCAGGATTCAGGATACAACACGGGCGAGGCCGTGATATGGCAGGAGGCCGTGCCCGCGCTGCGGCGCGGGGAGAATCAAACCCGTCGCTGGCATGGAGGCGCGCCGCCCAGCCAGCGACGTCTTTCAGCCGAATGGCACGGCGCTGTTGCCCCGAACCAACGCGCCCCGGATTGGCCATCACGTCCGATGCCCGCATAATCCCCGCTCCCCTAATCCGAATAAGGAGTTCCACCGTGGACATCAACGGCAAGGTAGTGGTGGTCACCGGGGCCGGACGCGGGCTCGGCCGCGCCATCGCCGAGACGCTGGCGGCGCGCGGGGCACGGCTGGCCTGTGTGGATCTGAACGAGGACGATCTGCGCGACACCGTGGCCCGTTGCGAGCAGGCCGGTGGCGAAGCGAAGCGCTATCTGGCCAACGTCGCCAGCGAGAGCGAAGTGACCGCGCTGTTCGAGAACGTGGTGGCCGATTTCGGCGCCGTGCACGGGCTGGTCAACAATGCCGGCATTACCCGCGATGGCCTGCTGGTGAAAGCCCGCGATGGCGAGGTGCAGTCCATCATGAGCCTGCAGCAATGGCAGGCGGTGATCGACGTCAACCTGACCGGGGTGTTCCTGTGCGGCCGCGAAGCGGCGGCGGCGATGGTACGCCTGGGCGTGGAGGAAGGGGTGATCGTCAATATCTCCTCGATCGCCCGCCACGGCAGCTTCGGGCAAACCAACTACGCCGCCGCCAAGGCCGGCGTGGTGGCCATGGCCGAGGTCTGGGCCCGGGAACTGGCGCGCTACAACGTTCGCACCGGGGTGGTGGCGCCGGGCACCATCAATACCGACATGATCGCCGCGATGAAACCGGAAGCCCGCGACCGGCTGGTCGGCTCGGTGCCCCTGAAGCGCCTCGGCGAACCGGAGCACATCGCCAAGTCGGTGCTGTTCATCTTCGAGAACGACTATTTCACCGGCCGCGTGATCGAAACCGATGGCGGTTTGAGATAGAGGGCGGCCTACGGCCGCGATACAGGATTCAGGATACAGCGCGAAGACCGGAGCGGCGGTGGCCTGGACGCGCGGTGTTCCGCGCTGGTCGTTGCGCGCTATCGGCGGTTGCCTCAGGGTTGCCAGAAACAGCGCTTGGGGACGCGGCCGCCGATCACCAGCACACCCTCGTCGGCGAGTCGCCGAAGCTGGACCTCGCCACTGGATGTGCCGGCCAGCGGCAAACCGCCGTCGCCGCGTATCACTCGATGCCAGGGTAGCTTGGAGCCCTCGGGAAGCCGGCTCATCAGCCGGCCCACGAAACGGGCGTGGCGCGGCCAACCCGCCATCACCGCCACCTGGCCATAGCTGGCCACCACCCCTTCGGGAATGGCGGCAACGATCTGGTAAACGGCGTCGCGGAACTCAGGGGTCATGGGAAAAACCGATACAGGATCCAGGATACAACCCGATCAAGACGACGACACTCTTGAACGACAATGCCCACACTCATCCTTGCAGCGCGAGACACCCAACGTCCAGCCCACCGCCACTCCGGTCTTCGCGCTGTATCCTGAATCCTGAATCCTGAATCCTGAATCCTGCATCCATAACTCCACATCAATCCACACGACGATCCGCGCCGTTGCGCCGCATCCACCAAATCACCAACAGAATCGCCGGCACGCCCAGCAGGGCCGAATAATTGAAGAACACCGGGTAGCCGGCGGCTTCCACCACTTCGCCGGAGAAGCCGCCGATGAACTTGCCCGGCAGGGTCATCAGTGAGCTGAACAGGGCGAACTGGGTGGCGCTGAAGTTGCGGTTGGTGAGGCTGGACATATAGGCGATCAAGGCCACGTTGGCGAAGCCTCCGAACAGGTTGTCGGCGCTGATCACGGCCGCCAGCCAGGACAGCGCCAGCCAGCGGATCTGCTCAGGCTCCTGGGCCAGCACCGTGACCGGCGAGTGGGCGGCCATCACCGCGAACAGCAGATTGGTGGCCGCCACCCCTACCGCGCCCACCAACAGCGAGCGGGCCAGCCCCATCCTGGATACCAGCAAGCCCCCCGCCAGCGAACCCAGCATGGTCATAAAGAAACCAAAGAACTTGGCCACCGTGGCGATTTCCGTCTCGGTGTAGCCGATGTCCAGGTAGAAGGGGTTGGCCATCACCCCCATGCTGATGTCGCTGACCCGATAGATCGCCACCAGCGCCAGCGCGCCCAGGGCGTATTTCCCGTAGCGCACGAAGAAGTCGTGGAACGGTTCGAACACCGCGTTGCGCAACCATTGCAGCGGATGGCGGCCGAAGCTTTCGCGCGCCGGGGTGTCCGGCTCGCGGATCACCAGGGTGGTGATCACCCCCACCGCCATCAACGCCGCCATCACCTGGTAAGCGCCCTTCCAGGAATCAAAACTGGCGATGTAGAAAGCGCCGGCGCCGGCCATCAGCATGGCGCTGCGGTAGCCGAGAATATAGGTGGCGGCCATGGCGCCCTGGAAGCGGTCTTCGGCGGAATCGATGCGGTAGGCGTCCACGCAGATGTCCTGGGTGGCGGAAAAGAACGCCACCAGCAGTGCCAGTTGCGCGAAGCGGGCCAGGTGGCCGACCGGTTCCACCAGCGCCATCGACGCCAGCGACACCGCGATGCCGAGCTGGGCCAGCAGCAACCAGCCGCGCCGCTGACCCAGCCAGCGGGTCAGAAACGGCAGTTTGAGCCGGTCGACCACCGGCGCCCAGAACACCTTGATCGAGAACATGATGCCCACCCAACTGAAGTAACCGATGGTGGCGCGGCTCACGTCTTCCACGGTCAGCCAGGCCGACAGCGTGGAAAACACCAGCAGGTAGGGCAAACCGGAAGAGAAGCCCAGAAACAGCATCACCAGCACCCGGGGGTGGCGGTACAGTTGCCAGGCGGAGCGAAGGGTGTCGCGCATGGTCAGCGGCAGGGTCCAGACATCAGGAAGTCGTCATATTCAGGGTTTACGACGCGGATAACAATGACCCGCGCGGGGCCGGCGGTTAGCATAGCGCCATGTCGACCTCCCCTTTTCAGCCATCTCCGGCACCCTGGTTTCTGCTCGGCGCCGGCAACATGGGCACGCTGGCCGCCTGGTACCTGCGCAACGCCGATCAGGCGGTCACGGTGCTGCGCCGCCAGGGCCCGGCGCGGCTGGACAAAACCCTGTGTTTCGCCGACGGCCGCCCGGCCCAGGCCCTGACGCTGCCGGTGATCGCGCCGGCGGCGCTGCGCGCGCCGATCCGGCGCCTGATCGTGGCCTGCAAAACGCCCTACACCGACGACGCCCTGGCCGGCCTGCCGCTGGCCGGGGACCTCACCGTGCTGCGTCTTCAGAACGGCCTGGGCAGCCTGGAGGGGCGCCTGCCCCGCGCCGCCACCCTGATCGAGGTGGTCACCACCACGGCCGTGAAGGGGCAGCACCCGCGCCATGAGATCGTCGCCGAGAACCACAGCTGGATGGGCGGCCCGGCCACGCCACCGGCGTGGTTCGCGACACTGGCCCGGCATTGGCCCGGGCTCGCCTGGAGCGATGCGATCCGCGACCGCCAATGGCACAAGCTGATCGCCAATGCGGTGATCAACCCGCTGACCGCCCTGCACGACGTCGCCAATGGCCGCCTGCTGGAGGACCCGGCGTTGCACGCCGAGGCCGCCGCCCTGGCCGCCGAAGCGGACACGCTACTGCGCCGTCTTGACCCGCACTGGCCGGGCGATTCCTTACCCCAAGTGATGGCGGTGGTGCGCGCCACCGCCGGCAATACCTCATCGATGCGCGCCGACGCGCAACGCGGCGCGGTCACCGAGATCGACGCGATCAATGGCTGGCTGCTGCGCCAGGCGGCCACGCTGGGGCTGGCCCTGCCCAGCCACGAGCGGATCGTGGCGGCGGTGCGCGCTCGCCATCCGATTGGAAAACAGTGACAAAAATTCCCGCGCCGGGCCGGCGTCGGTTCCCCCGTTGCCAGCGCCGGGGTACTCTCGGCGAACCACCTTCAAGGGGGCGCCTTGCCCCGCCTGGCTTCAGGGAGAAACCCGATGAGTGCCTCCAAGGAAGAAAAGACCCGCATCAATCGTGTCATTACCCGCAGCGGCGACCAGGGCGAGACCGGCCTCGCCGACGGCTCGCGGGTGGCCAAATTCCACCCGCGCATCGAAGCGCTGGGCGATCTGGACGAACTCAATGGCGTGCTCGGCGTGCTGCGGGCCCGGGCTCTGGACGCCGATCTGGATGCCCTGCTGGAGCGGTTACAGCATTTGCTGTTCGACCTGGGCGGCGAGTTGGCGGTGCCGGGCAGTGAAGCGCTGACCGAAACCGATCTGGTGGAGGTGGAATCGCAAGCCGACACCTTGAACGCGGAGCTTGAGCCCCTGGAGGAATTCGTGCTGCCCGGCGGTCACCCGGACGCCGCCTGGTGCCATCATTGCCGCACCGTGGCGCGCCGCGCCGAGCGCCGTCTGGTGCAACTGAGCCAGCACGACGATCAGGCCGTCAACCCGGTCAGCCGAGCGGTGCTCAACCGGGTCAGTGACCTGCTGTTCGTGATGGCGCGGGTGATCAACCTGCGCACCGAGACCGACGAGCCCCAATGGGTGCGCCGCCAGGATCGCTGAGCCGGCATGGTTTTGAAGACAGTATGGCTTTGAAGACGGTGCGATTTTGAAAGAATGTGCAAGACTATGGGGTCACTGAGGCACGCCGCTTACACTGGGGAACTTCGCGCCGCCATCGCGGCCCGCTTCCCCGCCGGTTGATTCCATGGGCATACGCAATAAATTTTTTCTCACCTTCCTGGCCACGTTTCTGGTGTTGATTCTGGCCGCCAGCGGGTTTTATTTTTTTTCGTTCCAGCAAAGCCTCAGCCAGTATCTGGACGAACGCCAGCAGGCCCAGGTGGAACGCTTGGCCGAACACCTGGCGGTGGCGTACGCGCAGAACGGCAGCTGGGACTTTCTGATTCAGGACCCGCGTCTTTTGCACCGGCTCTATTGGCTGGCCGGGGAACGCGACCGCGACCAGGAACGTGACGACGATCGCGGTGACCGGGACCGCAAACGCGACGACATCCATTCCCAGCCGCTGACTCTGCTGGCGCCGGATAAGCGCCCGCTGCTGGGCCCGCCACAGCCGCGCAGCCTGAGCCGCAAGGTCGCGATTCAGGTCAACAACCGCCTGGTGGGCTGGCTCGCTTACCCGGACCAGGACGCCCTGCGCGACAAACTGGACCGGCGCTTCCAGGCCCGCCAGTTGCGCTTCGCCGGCTGGATGGCGCTGGTCGGGCTGGGGCTGTCCTTGTTGGTGTCCTGGTTGCTGGCCCGCCACCTGGTGGCGCCGATCACCGCGCTCACCGGCCACACCCGGCGGCTCAGCGAAGGCGATTACCAGGGCCGGCTGGGCAGCCAGCGGCGCGACGAGCTGGGCGAACTGATCCGCCACGTGGACACCCTGGGCCAACGCCTGGAGCAGGGCCGGCGCGCCCGCCAGCGCTGGTTCTCGGACATTGCCCATGAGCTGCGCACGCCGTTGGCGGTGCTGCAGGGCGAGCTGGAGGCGATCGTCGATGGCGTGCGCCCGCTCAGCGCCGACACCATCGCCGCGTTGGAATCCGAAGTGCGCCAGCTCACCCATCTGGTCAACGATCTGCACGATCTGGCCCTGGCCGACGCCGGCAATCTGCGTTATCACTTCACCGGCGTGGATCTGGACGAACTGTGCGAAGACGCCCTGGACGCGGTGCGCCCGGCGCTGGCGCGCCTGGGCATCGAGCTGCGCACCGAACTGGCCAGCGCGCGCATTCAAGGCGATCCGGTGCGCCTGCGGCAGTTGCTCGACAACCTGCTGCAAAACAGCCTCAAGTACACCGACCCGAATGGCCAATTGCACCTGGGCCTGGCCCGGCACGGCGAGCGCTGGCGCCTGACCCTGAACGACAGCGCCCCCGGCGTGCCCGACGACGCCCTGCCAAAGTTGTTCGATCACCTGTTCCGGGTAGAAAGCTCACGCAACCGGCAAACCGGCGGCGCCGGGCTCGGCCTGGCGATCTGCCAGCGCATCGTCGAAGCCCACGGCGGCACCATGACCGCCGACCACAGCCCCCTGGGCGGATTACAAATTACGATTCTTTTTTAACCCAGTTTTCAGTGTTCAGTTTTCAGTGTTCAGAAAAACCAACCACTGAAAACTGAAAACTGAAAACTGAAAACTGGACCCCCCTATGTCCCGCATTCTGATCGTTGAAGATGAACCCCGCCTCGCCCAGTTGCTGGCCGATTACCTGCGCCACAGCCATTTCGACGCGGACATCACCGCCAGTGCCCCCCAGGCGGAACAATGGGTGCGCGAACGGGACTACCGGGCGGTGCTGCTGGACCTGATGCTGCCCGACGGCGACGGCATGGAACTGTGCAAGGCGATCCGACGCTTTTCCGAAGTGCCGGTGTTGATGATCACCGCCCGGGTCGAAGAGGTGGACCGCCTGCTCGGCCTGGAGATCGGCGCCGACGATTACATCTGCAAACCGTTCAGCCCTCGCGAAGTGGTGGCGCGGGTCAAGGCGGTGCTGCGCCGCAGCCGCATGGCGACGGCCGGCGAGCAAGTCGACACCGGCCTGCACCTGGACCGGCACCGCTTCGAGGTGGTTCACGGCGGCCACCGGGTGGCGCTCACCGCGATTGAGTTCGAGCTGCTCGCCACCCTGGCCCGCCAACCCGGGCGCATCTGGACCCGCGACCAGCTGATGGACGTGATCTACCCGGACCACCGGGTGGTCTCGGACCGCACCATCGACAGCCATATCCGCAAACTGCGCCGAAAACTCAGCGCCGACCTGCCCGGCGATCACGACTGGATCGGCAGTGTCTATGGAGTCGGCTACCGCCTGCAAACCCCAGACGAAACGACCTAGCTTCAAGCTGCAAGCTACAAGCGAGCCATGCCGGCCCGGTATGGCCGTGCCGCCCGGCACTACCTGCTTGCAGCTTGCGGCTTGAAGCTTGCAGCCGTCTTCCATGATTCCTGCATATTGGCTGCACATTTTCAGCCGACACTGGTGACAACGCCGGGATCGACCCGGCTTTGATTCTCCGCCTCAAGGAGCAACACCATGAAAAAAGTCACCACTCTCGCCCTCGCCCTGTTCACCAGCGCCGCCCTGGCGGGCACCGCCATGGCCGGCCCGAAACACGGCCCCGGCCCCGGCTCTGAGCGCATGGTCAAACACATGACCGAGGAGCTGAACCTGACCGAGCAGCAACAGGGCCAGGTGAAGGCGATCTTTGACGAACAGGGCAAGAAAATGCGCGTCCTTCATGACGAAACCAAGGGCAAGATTGATCAAGTGCTGACGCCGGAACAAAAAGCCAAAGCCAAGGAACTGCGCGAAGAGCGCATGAAGCACTGGAAAGAGAAGAAAGCCGAGCGCGATCAGAACCGCGATCACGATTGATGCTGTCCACAAAACCCCCTCTCCCTGTCCCTCTCCCTCAAGGGGAGAGGGCACCTGGCTGAAGGGCTTGGGCAGAGCGTTCTGCTTCAGTGAGCAGCTCTAAGCCGGGCCATAAAGCCCCTCTCCCCTCGCGGGAGAGGGGTTGGGGAGAGGGGGCCAGGGAAAGCTTGAGGCGAAGCGTTTCGCTTCAATAAGCAGCGTTAAGTTCGCCTCTCGAACCGCTACAACAACGCCCTCCTCATGTCCGCGAGCAGCATGCTCAGGTAGGTGGTGAAGCGCGCCGCGTCGGCGCCGTCGATAACGCGGTGATCGTAGGACAGCGACAGCGGCAGCGTCAGGCGCGGCTGAAATGCCTTGCCGTCCCAAACCGGTTTGGTGTCGCTGCGGCTGACGCCGAGAATCGCCACTTCCGGCCAGTTGACGATCGGCGTGAACGCGGTGCCGCCGATCCCGCCCAGCGATGAAATGCTGAAGCAGGCGCCTTTCATGTCCGCCGGTGAAAGCTTGCGGTCGCGGGCCTTGCCGGCCAGTTCGCCCATCTCGCTGGCGATCTCCTTGAGGCCCTTCTTGTCGGCGTCACGGATCACCGGCACCACCAGGCCGTTGGGCGTGTCCACGGCGATGCCGATGTGCACGTAGTCCTTCTGAATCAACGCCTCGCCACCCAGCTCCAGGGAACTGTTGAAGCGCGGAAACTCGCGCAGCGCGGTGGCACAGGCCTTGACCAGAAACGCCAGCATGGTGAGTTTGACGCCCTCTTTCTCCAGCGCCTTGTTCTGGCTTTTGCGGAAGGCTTCCAGCTCGGTGATGTCCGCCTCGTCGAACTGGGTCACGTGGGGCACGGTGATCCAGCTGCGGTGCAGGTTTTTCGCCGCCACCTTGCGCAGTTTGTTCAGCGCCACCCGTTCCACCGGCCCGAATTCGCTGAAATCAATCTCCGGCAGATCGGCGCTGACACCGCCGCCACTGGCGCGGCGCTCGAGCAGATTCTTGATGTGCGCGTGAACGTCTTCCTTGACGACCCGGTCCTTGGGCCCGCTGCCGGACACCTCGGCCAGATCCACGCCCGCTTCCCGGGCCAGTTTGCGCACCGCCGGGCCAGCGTGCACGGTTTTCGACGGCTGGCCTTCGCGCCGCGCCGGGGCGGGCTGCGGATCGCTCTTGCTCGCGCTTTTGCTCGCGCTCTTGCCGCTGCTTTGTTCCGCTGCCGGTTGCTTGCCTTTCGCCGCCTTGTCGTCGCCGGCGGGCTTGCGCGCCGCTTCGGCTTCCTGCTTCCCGTTGGCTTTCTCGTCGTCGCCGGAGGCGTCGCCGCCTTCGGTGGCCAGGGTCATCATCTCGCTGCCGCCGGTGACTTTATCGCCCACTTTCACGTGCAGCTTTTTCACCGTGCCGGCGGCCGGCGACGGCACTTCCAGAGACGCCTTGTCGGATTCCAGCACCAGGATGGTCTGCTCGGCCTCGACACTGTCGCCTTCGGCCACGCTGATCTCGATGATCTCGGCTTCGTCGATGTCGCCCAGGTCGGGCACCTTGACCGCTTGCTCACCGCCGCCGGCCGAGCCACCGCCCTTGGGCGTGTTGGCGTCGTCGCCCGCCTTCTCGCTTTGCTCGTTCTCTTTCTGGCTGTCTTTCTGGCTCTCTTTCTGGCGCTCTTGTTCGTCCTCTTGTTCGCCTTTCTCGTCGCTCTGCGCGGCTTCTTGATCGTCGCTGTCACCGGATGCGCCGGCTTTCTGATCGTCGTCGGCGTCCTGGTCACCGCTGTCGTTCCCGCTTTCGGCATCCAGCTCCAACAGCGGGTCGCCCTGCTTGACCCGGTCGCCGGCCTTCACCAGCAGTTCCAGCACGGTACCGCCCTTGGGGGCCGGCACTTCCAGAGAGGCCTTGTCGGACTCCAGCACCACGATGGTGTCTTCGGCGGCAATGTTGTCGCCTTTTTTTACCGATACCTCGATAACGTCAACAGGATCGCTGCTGCCCACATCGGGTACGCGGATGGTTTCCTTGCTCACGCTCTACTCCTCATCAGTGTGTTGAAAAGACCGGATGCCGATCTTCTCAAGCCACCCTCGCGGCGCGTGGCCGTGCGGGTGGGCACAGGAAATCAAGCCTGGGTGGTGCTTGATTTCGCCCCGCGTGGCGGGGCCGCGGACCGCCTGGCCCGCCATGAGAATCAGTGGTTCACCGGATTGGGTTTCTCCGGATCGATGCCATATTTCTTGATCGCCTGCTTGATGTTGGCGTCGGTGGCGTCGCCCTGCTCCTTGAGGGCGTTGAGCGCCGCCAGCACCACGAAGTAACGGTCCACTTCGAAGAACTGACGCAGCTTGGCGCGTGAATCGCTGCGGCCAAAACCATCGGTGCCCAGCACCCGATACGGCGCCTTCACCCAGGGACGAATCTGATCGGCGTACGCCTTGATGTAATCGGTGGCGGCCACCACCGGGCCCTGGCGTTTATCCAGGCATTGTTCCACCCAGGTGGGCGCGACTTTTTTGTCCGGCTTGAGCATGCGTTCGCGGTCGGCGCTGAGCCCTTCGCGGCGCAGTTCATTGAAGCTGGTGACGCTCCACACGTCCGCGATCACACCGAAGTCGTCACGCAGCAGTTCCGCGGCGGCTTCCACCTCGCGCAAGATGGTGCCGGACCCGAGCAGCTGCACTTTCTTTGCCTGCTTGGCCTGTTTCGCCTGCTTGCCCTGCTTGGCTTTGCCTTCGCGCAGCAGATACATGCCTTTGCGGATGCCCTCTTCCGCGCCTTTCGGCATCGCCCCGTGCACGTAGTTCTCGTTCATCAGGGTGAGGTAATAGAACACGTTCTCGTTGTCCTGATACATGCGCCGCAGGCCGTCCTGCAGAATCACCGCCAGCTCATAACCGTAGGTGGGATCGTAGCTGACACAGTTGGGCACCGTGCTGGCCAGTACCAGGCTGTGGCCATCCTGGTGCTGCAGGCCCTCGCCATTGAGCGTGGTGCGTCCGGCGGTGCCGCCGAGCAAAAAGCCACGCGCCTGGCTGTCGCCGGCCGCCCACCAGAAATCCCCGGTGCGCTGAAAGCCGAACATGGAGTAATAGATAAAGAATGGAATCAAAGTGAAATCGTGCACGCTGTAGCTGGTGGCGGCGGCGATCCAGCCGCACATGGCACCGGCCTCGTTGATGCCCTCTTCGAGGATCTGACCTTTCTTGTCCTCGCGGTAGAACATCATCTGCTCGGAATCCTCGGGCTTGTATTGCTGGCCCTTGGACGAATAGATACCGAGCTGCCGGAACATGCCTTCCATGCCGAAGGTACGGGCCTCATCGGGCACGATCGGCACTACCCGCTTGCCGATGTTCTTGTCCTTGATCAGGGTGCTGAGCATGCGCACGAACGCCATCGTGGTGGACAGTTCGCGATCACCGCTGCCTTCGAGAAAGCTCTTGAACACATCCAGCTCGGGAATCGTGAGCTGCTGGCTGGCCTCGCGGCGGCGCACCGGCATATAGCCACCCAGCTTCTCGCGCTGCTCGTTCATGTAGCGCATTTCCGCTGAGTCGTCACCGGGGTGGTAGTAGGGCAGATCCTTGAGTTTGTCGTCGGCGATGGGAATGTCGAAGCGGTCGCGGAATTCCTTGAGGCTGTCCAGATCCATCTTTTTCATCTGGTGGGCCTTGTTGACCGCCTCGCCGGCACCGGTGGCGTAACCCTTGACGGTCTTGGCCAGGATCACCGTGGGCTGGCCGCTGTGGTTGGCCGCCGCGTGATAGGCCGCGTACACCTTGAACGGATCGTGGCCGCCCCGGTTGAGACGGTAAATGTCCTCATCGCTCATGTGCTCGACCATCTTCTTCAGCTCCGGGTATTTGCCGAAGAAGTGCTCGCGGGTGTATTCGCCGCCGTAGCGTTTGTAGGCCTGGTATTCGCCGTCCACGCATTCGTCCATGCGCCGGCGCAGCAGGCCGTCGGTGTCTTTTTCCAGCAGCGGGTCCCAGAGCCGGCCCCACACCACCTTGATCACATTCCAGCCGGCGCCGCGGAACAGGCTCTCCAGCTCCTGGATGATCTTGCCGTTGCCGCGCACCGGGCCATCCAGCCGCTGCAGGTTGCAGTTGACCACGAACACCAGGTTATCGAGCTGTTCGCGACCGGCCAGCGACAGCGCGCCAAGGGATTCCGGCTCGTCCATCTCGCCATCGCCGAGAAACGCCCATACCTTGCGCTTGCGATCCGGAATCAGCTCCCGGTTCTGCAGGTACTTCATGATGTGCGCCTGGTAGATCGCCTGCATCGGCCCCAGCCCCATGGACACGGTGGGGAATTGCCAGAAGTCCGGCATCAGCCAGGGGTGCGGGTAGGACGACAGCCCTTCGCCGTCCACTTCGCGGCGGAAGTTGTCCATCTGCTGTTCGGTGATACGCCCTTCCAGATAGGCGCGGGCGTAAATGCCCGGCGCGGAATGGCCCTGGAAATAGACCAGATCACCGGGGTTGTCTTCATGGGGGGCGTGGAAAAAATGGCTGAAACCAATGTCGTAGAGCGTCGCCGAGGAGGCGAAGCTGGCGATGTGGCCGCCCAGTTCATCGTCGTCGAGGTTCGCCTTCGCCACCATCGCCAGCGCATTCCAGCGGATCAGCGAGCGAATACGGCGCTCCATGTAGATGTCACCGGGGATCGGCGCTTCATTCTTGGGGGAAATGGTGTTCAGGTACGGGGTGTCGAGACGGGTTCTTAACGCGCCCTGCTCCTGGGCTTCATTGGTCAGGGTCTTGAGCAGCCAGGCGGCGCGCTCCGGCCCTTCCCGCTCGAGCACCGATTCCAGGGCCTCGAGCCATTCCCGCGTTTCGGCGGGGTCCACATCGTCAAAAAAATTTCTTTTCTGCATGGGCTTGCGTCCTTTACTCGCATTTGCCTGTACCGGCGCGGGATCGCCGCGCTGGCATGGGAACGAACGGCACTGGGTATATAGGCCGTTGAGGCAATACTAACAGGTAGCGTGACCGGGCAGCCACGGCAACCCTTCATGGCGTTGGACGACGGATGTCGGACGCCCCTCACCTCACCTCACCTCACCAGGCGAGCAGGGTCCACAGAGCAATGAAGATCAACCACACCGCCAGCGCCCGCAATAGCAAGCCGTGCATCGCCTCAAGGCAATCCAGACCGGCCTGAAACACGGAGCCGGCTTCCTTGACCTCTTCACGCAGCGTCGCGCCGGCGGCCACGCCCAGCAGCTCGCGGCTGTCGTCCAGCCGCCACAGGCGCCCGGCCACCGCGTGCAGCACGGCGGCGAAATGGCCGACCAGCGCGAACGCGACAATCGTCAGCCGGCAGGGAATCCAGCTTAACGCCGCGTCCAGACTGCGCGACCAGTCGCTGTGCCGCGGGTGACGCACCAGCCAGGCGCGGTTGAGCACCAGCAGCAGCGCCGCGCCGGGCCCCAGCACGCACAACCAGAACAGGGCGGAAAACAGGTTGAACACACGCATCAGCAGCCGCGCACCGAGGGCATGGAACCAGTCCTGGTCGGGCTCACCCGCGGGTTGTTGAAAATCCTCCTCGGCGCGCTTCATCAGCGCCTCGGGGTCGTTCAGCCGCCCCCGCACCAGCAACTCATCGGTCTGCCGGAACTCACTTTCCACGCCCACCAGCCACAACAACAGCAGGCTGCCCAGCAGCAAGGTGGCCAAGGCGCCCCAGAATCCGTCGAACCAGGCGAACAACAGCGCCGCCACGATCGACGGCAGGGCCACCGCCAGCCACCAGCCCAGGGTTCCCTCGCGCCCCGGCGCCAGGGCCGCCAGCCAGCGCTGATGACGATCAGGCCGCGCCAGCCAGGCCGGCCAGCCTCCGTCCAGGCGGCGCAGTGCCAGCACCAGAAGAATGACAAGCAGTTTCATTGCAGTACCTCGAATCCGATCCTGTGTCGATCATGGTCCGTGCGCGGGCGCGAGGCAACGCCGCCCTGCTTGCCCTCATTGGCCGGGATCAAGGCGGCTCCAGTCAAATGCCGGGCCGGGGTCGGTCTTGCGCCCAGGCGCGATCTGCTGGTGGCCGGTCACGGTGTGCCGCGACAGCTTCGGGTAGGCCGCTATCAGCGTTTCCAGCAGCAGGTTCAGCGCGCGGTATTGCCGCGCGTCGTAGGCGAGCGTGTCGGTGCCCTCCAGCTCGATGCCAATGGAGAAGTCGTTGCAGTTGTCGCGACCGTTCCAGTGGGACACGCCGGCGTGCCAGGCGCGCCGGTGACACGGCACGAACTGCACCAACTCACCGTCACGGCGAATCAGAAAATGGCTGGAGACACGCACCTCGCGCAGTTGCTCGAAATAGGGATGGGCCTGGCAGTCCAGGCGGTTCTGGAAAAACGCCTCGATCTCCGGGCCACCGAACCGCCCCGGCGGCAGGCTGATGTTGTGCACCACCAGCAAGGCAATGTCGTGCGGGTCCGGACGCTCGTTATGGTTCGGCGAAGGCACCCGGCGGGCCTGATCGATCCAATGGTCGGTGAGAGTCAGCATGGGGGTAGTTTCGAGCTGCAAGCTGCAAGCTGCAAGCTGCAAGCTGCAAGCTGCAAGCTGCAAGCTGCAAGCCAGGACAGCGTGACGGCCCCGAAAAACTCGTCAAACCTTTCTAGAGGTGTTTTTGCTTGTGGCTTGTGGCTTGAACCCTTGATGCCGTCGACGCAGGTCGCCGATCACCGCTTCCAGGGCACGGTCGAACAGGGCGCCTTCCTGGATCAGCCTGACTTCGCCACGGTGCAGTGCGGCGGCGAGGCCGGCGCCGTCGAATTCCTCGACTTTAATGCCCCGGCGGTTGATGAACACCAGCTTGCTGCCGTCGCGAATGTTCGCCGCCAGGCGCATGCGCCGGGCCTGTTCGCCCTCGCCGGTTTCCAGCCATTGCCCCACCGGCAGATGGCGGACCAGGGTCATCAGTTCGTGGTCCTCGGGCAGTGTCGGGGCGGGCGGCGGTGCCGGCGGCGGCGCGGGCAGCGCCACCCGCTCGGTGTCCAGGCCGGCCAGCAGCGTCTCGTGCAGCCGCTGCAATTGGTCACACAGCGTCTCGATTTCCGCGCCGTCGTATTCGATCGATTCGAGGCCGTGGCGCACCGCGCGCAGCAGCTTGGGGCTCAGGTCGCGCAGTTTTTCCAGATCGGCACGGCTTTCGTGGGCCAGCGCGCTCCACACCAGGGCGTCCACCACCTTGGTGTGCCGGCGCCATTGCTCGCTGTTCACTCCATTGCGCAACCAGGTCAGATAAAGCACCTGTTGCCAGCCCTGCTGAAGCAGGCGCACGGTGACGTCCGGCAGCGCGCGCCCGGCCAGCCGTGCCCGCAAGTACTCACTCACCGCTTCGCTGGCCTGCTCGCCCAGCGCCTTGCCCTCCTCCGCTTCGCGGACCCGCTCGGCGACCCGCTCCGCGCGGCGGCGTTGCTCGTCAAAATAGCCGTCGAATTCGTCCAGCAAGTCCCGGAACAGGGTGGCGTCGTCGTCGTAGTTGTCGATCACCACGTGTACGGCGCGATGGATGCGCTGGTAGAGCTCGTCGGCGATGCCCTGCTGCGGGTCCCACTGGCACCCGGCCCGGGCCAGGGTGTTGAGCAAGACCCGGGCGTCGTGGCGTTCGTTGCTGAAGAAAGTTTTGTCGCTGATCGCCACCTTGAGCAGCGGGATCTGCAAGCGGCCGATCAGGGCCTTGATCTCCGACGGCAGGTTTTCGTCATCAAGAATAAAGTCGAACAGCATGGAAACCAGGTTGATGACGTCGTCGTCGGCCCGTTCCAGTGCGTGAATGGCGCCGTCATTTTCGCTTTCGAGCAGGCCGGAAAGCTCACTGCGAACGCTGCGCTCGCCGGCCAACGACGCGCCACTTTCAAGCGCGTTCTCCAACCGCTGAAGCCGGTTCAGCAAGCCGAACAGATCGCCGCTGCTGAGCGCCTGCACCGGTTCACCGGACGCCAGCGGCGCGCCGTTCACATGGGCAACGCCGTCGTGCATTACCGCCAGGGCACCGGCCAGGGCGCGGCTGTCCAGCGGAGCCGGCGCGGCGGGGGCGGGCGCGGGGCCGCCCAGGCCGTTAAGGGTGGCGAGCAATTCCTGGAGCAGGCCGAACATGGGATTGTCGGCGCCGTCCGGCGGCGCCTCGCCATGGGCCGTCGGCGACGCCGGCCGGGCGCCGCCAGCCCGGGCGCCAGCGTGAGGCCGGGTCGGCGTCACCGGTACGCGGGTCATCGTCGGCAGTACACCGGCGTCGGCGAGAATACCGTTGGCTTCCTCCACCAGCCCGCCGGCCTCGTCCAGCACCACCCGCTCGAACAGCTTCAATACGATCAACCGCGAGCGGATATCCAGCGGCAACCGCTCCAGCGCCCCGGCGAAACTGGCCGCCAGCTGGCGCGGGTCCAGCGGATTGTTCTTTTCGGTGAACGCGCGCTTACCCTCGAACAGGTATTCGAGGCGGTGCATAAAGGCACGCAGGGATTCTTCACAGCCGTTGCGCGCCCGGCGCGCGAGGTTATCCAGCGCCACCTGGGTTTCCAGCTCTTCTTCCTGCACCAGGGCAAGACTTTCCACATCCACTTCGCTGGCCGGGATGGCGTCCGGCCGTGGCTGGCCGGCTTCCTGAAAATGGCGGCTCAGTGCCTGCCGGAATCCGGTCTCCAGCCCGGCACGCTGGATGCGCAGCTCGCGCATCGCATCGAAATAGCGCACGCGCTCGCTGTCGGTCTCTTTCTCGGACAGATTAAACAGGGTGTCGTCGGCGCCATCGAGCATGTCCGAAAGCAGCCCGCCGGCCCGCTCCAGCACCCGTTCGCGCACCTTTTCCAGGGCACGGGGAAGCGGCGCGTTTGGCGCGGTTCGCACATTGGCGGGTTTCGGTGTTAATCGGGTTACCTTGGACATGGCCACTCTCAACAGGCGCAATGGGCAACAGGCACAATGGGCAACAGCCGCAACGGGCACAACGGGCAACAGACAGCGGGCTCGGAAAACGAATCTGGCTGGCTTGGCGATCACCTTTTGGTACGCTATCACGAACCGCAACTACGAATTTTGAACCAGTTGGCAGGCACGGCAATCGCCCTCCACGGCTCCAGAGCAACGGCGCCAACCAACAGCGACGAGCCCGAAAGCCCCGATTGCCAGCACCGGACAGTCAGATTCACGAAACAGCGGCCTTTTCCAACAGCAATAAATTCCCTAATCTTGAGCGCTTCACCACCATAGCGGCGTGAAATACCGTCAATAAACAGACGCACCCGGCGGCTTGGGCCAACCACCGCAGCGCCGGAGCAGTGCGCGCAACCAACCGGAATCCTTGACCATGGCCGATCTCGTTACCCTGTTGAAAGCGGTCAGCTCGTTCCTGTGGGGCTGGCCGGCGCTGGCGCTGATCGCCGGCACCGGCCTGTATCTGTCCATACGGCTGGGCTTTCTGCAATTTCGCCGGCTCGGTTTCGGCATCCGGCAGATTCTCGGGCCGGCCACCGGCGAGGGCACCATTGGCGCCGGGGCGGCACTCGCCACGTCGCTGTCGGCCACCATCGGCACCGGCAATATCGTTGGCGTGGCCACGGCGATTCATTCCGGCGGCCCCGGCGCTCTGGTGTGGATGTGGCTGATCGCCCTGTTCGGCATGGCCACCAAATACGCCGAAGCGGTGCTGGCGGTGCACTACCGGGAAAAGGACAGCCTCGGCCAATTCGTTGGCGGGCCGATGTATTACATCCGCAATGGCCTGGGAAAGAACTGGACCTGGCTGGCGCTGGTGTTCGCGTTTTTTGGCATGTTCGCCGGCTTCGGCATCGGTAACACCGTGCAAACCAACTCGGTGGCCCACGGCCTCGCCGACAGCTTCGGCGTGCCCACCTGGGCCACCGGGCTGACCCTGGCGGTGCTGGTCGGGCTGGTGGTGCTCGGCGGCGTCAAACGCATCGCCCGGGTCGCCACGTTCGTGGTGCCGTTCATGGCGCTGGCTTACATTGCCGCCGGCCTGGCGGTGCTGGTGGATCATGCCAGTGCGCTGCCCGGCGCCATCGCCCTGTGTTTCAACGACGCCTTCACCGGCACCGCGGCGGCGGGCGGCTTCGCTGGCGCCGCCGTGAAAGAGGCGATCCGTTTCGGCATGGCGCGCGGCATTTTTTCCAACGAAGCGGGCCTCGGCAGCGCCCCCATCGCGCACGCCTCGGCCAATACCGACCACCCGGCCCGGCAGGGCAGCATCGCCATGCTCGGGACGTTCATCGACACCATTGTGGTATGCTCCATCACCGGCCTGGCGATCATTTCCAGCGGTGCCTGGACCAGCGGCGCCAAGGGCGCGCCTCTGTCCACCCTGGCCTTCTCCAGCACCTTCGGCACGTTCGGCGACGTGGTGGTGACCTGCGGCATGGCGATCTTCGCCTTCACCACCCTGCTCGGCTGGAGCCTCTACAGTGAACGCTGCACCCAGTACCTGTTCGGTGAGCGCGCCGTGCTGCCGTTTCGTGTGGTCTGGGTGATCGCGGTGCCGCTGGGCGCGATTGTCAGCCTGGACCTGGTCTGGGCGCTGGCCGACATCATGAACATCCTGATGGCGATCCCCAACCTGATCGCCCTGTTACTTCTGGCGCCCGTGGTGGTGCGCCTTAGCAACGAGTTTTTCAATGACCGTTAATACTCCCGAATCTCCCGAACAGGGCCCGCTGCTGCCCGAATACGCCCGCCAGGACGTTGCCCGCACCGTCGCCTTCGCCCTCGAAGAGGACATCGGCGACGGTGACATCACCGCCGCGCTGATTCCCGAAAGCGCCACCGCCAGCGCCACCATCACCTGCCGCGACGACGCGGTCATGTGCGGCCGCGCCTGGGCCGACGAAGTGTTCCGGCGCCTCGGCGGCGTGGACCTGGAATGGCACGTGCGCGACGGCGACCGGGTGGCCGCCGGCACCGTGCTGTGCACCCTGCACGGCCATACCCGGCGCATTCTCACCGGCGAGCGCACCGCGTTGAACTTTCTGCAGACCCTGATGGCCACCGCCACCAGCGCGCGGCGCTTCGCCGACGCCGTGGCCGGCAGCCGGGTGACCGTGCTCGACACCCGCAAAACCCTGCCGGGCCTGCGCACCGCGCAGAAATACGCGGTGCTCTGCGGCGGCTGCCAGAATCACCGCCTGGGCCTCTATGACGCCTTCCTGATCAAGGAAAACCACATCACCGCCTGCGGCTCGATCACCGCCGCCATTCGCACCGCCCGGGAAAACGCGCCGGGCAAGATGATCATCATCGAGGTGGAAAACCTGGATGAACTGCGCGAGGCCGCCATTCTGGCGCCGGACCAGATCATGCTCGACAACTTCTCGCCAGCGATGATCGAAGAGGCGGTGAAGCTGGCGTCGGAAAGCGCCCTGGAAATCTCCGGCAACTGCACCGTGGACGACGCCACCCGCCTGCCCGGCGTGCGGGATCTGTATCTTTCCTCCGGCGCTCTGACCAAGCATGTTCAGGCCGTGGACCTGTCCCTGCGGCTTAATTGAGGTGCCCTCGTGACCCAATACGGGTTTACGTGTAAACCCGCGGGGTGACATCCACAAGGGATTCGATATAGTGAATTCAGCGAACCTCGGCGTCGTGGCTTGCGGCTCACAAGAGTCAGTGACTTCCATTTCGCTGGAGGCAAGGTGCCTGAAATGACCCATACCCTTGAAAAGCTCATTAGTTTGATCCGCAGGGATGTGGCTGGCCTGCGGGCGGTGTTCCTGTTTGGCAGCGAAGCCGATGGCAGCGCTGACCGGAACAGCGACCTGGACATTGCCGTGTTGAGCGATCACGCCTTGGACCCGGTGGCGTTGTGGGAGCTCTCTTCGCGCTTGGCGGAAGTGGCCCATCGTGATGTCGATCTTGTCGACCTTGGCGGCGCGAGCACGGTGATGAAGTTCCAGATTGTCAGCAAGGGCAAGCTGCTCTGGCAGGCTGATCACGCCGGAGATTTGTTTACGACGGCGGCCCAACGCGAGTATTGGGATTGGGAAATTATTCGCCGGCCCATTATTGATCGCATTAAAGAGTCGGGTTCCATCTATGGTCGATGATGTCATCATCAATAAGGCCGCGACCATTGAGCACTGTTGCAACCGGGCCCGCGAAGAATACCGCAACGCTGGCGACCGTTTCGATCAGGATTTCACACGCCAGGATGCCGCCATTCTGAATATTCAGCGCGCCTGTGAAGCCGCCATTGATTTGGCCGCCTACCTCGTGAAACGAGACCGCCTGGGGATGCCGCAAAGTTCCGGCGAGCTGTTTGAGCTGCTGGTCCAGCACGGTTACATCGACCCCCCTCTCGGCGGTGTGCTCAGAAAGATGGTGGGCTTCCGAAATACCGCCGTTCACAACTATCAGAAAATCCTTCTTCCCATTGTTGTCGCCATCATCAAGCGCCAACTGGACGATCTGTCCCGCTTCGCCCGCACGGTTATTCAGCACAACGCCTGACGCGGCAATCGGAAAACCTTATCAAACAATTCTCGTCGGCTTGGCGCGTCGGCGTGCAAGCCAGGGCCTGTTCACACTACTTACATCACTCCTGTTGCGGCTAAAAATCCACCCATCAAGGCGCGAGAAGAAAAGCTTGGTGGCTTTCTGGCCTCCAGCAGGTGGGATGCAAGTAGTGAGAACAGGCCCTAGAATGACTGTAATGATATTCGGTCGGCCCGTGCCGAGGAGCCTCTATGATGCGCCACCTGTTACCCTGCACTGCCCTATTCGCCGGTTTGCTGCTCAGCGCCTGTGCCTCCACCGACCGCGTGATCGTCGACCAGAAAGGCGTCGACCCGGCCCAATACCAGCAGGATCTCAACGAATGCCAGCAGGTCGCCGACCAGGTCGGCACCGGCCGTGACGCCACCGAAGGCGCCGTTGGCGGCGCCGTGATCGGCGGGCTGCTCGGCGCCATCTTCGGCAACTCCAGCACCGCCGGCATGGGTGCCGGCGCCGGGGCGGTGGTCGGCGGCGCCGGCAAAGCCGGCGATGCCCAGCAAGAGAAGAAACAGGTATTGAAGAACTGCATGCGCGGGCGTGGCTATCGCGTTTTGAACTGAGCCACCCGGATCGCCGCGACCCGACACCCCGCTGGCACCCGATGAACGCCTGGTGTTCGCTGGCTTACCTGTCTCAGGGTTTTCCACCTACATCGTTCTCCCGTCGTGGCTGACAGCCACGGCGGCTTTGCCGTGCCAGACTTTTCGTCCCCTGAAACAGCGGCGCGAAGGCATGACTCAGGATCAGTACGACTCACCGTGGAAAGAAGCCATTGAAATAATGCTGCCGGATTTTATAGCGTTTTATTTTCCTGGCGCCTGGCGGGCCATCGATTGGCAACAGCCCTATCGTTTCCTGGATCAGGAGCTACAGAAAATCGTGCCGGAATCCCACACCGGGCGGCGCGTGGTGGACAAGTTGGTGGAAGTGGCGCTGGTGTGCGGCCGCGGCGAGCAGTGGATTCATCTGCACATCGAAATCCAAAGCAGCCCCGAAGCCGACTTCGCCGAACGCATGATGATCTACCACTACCGCATCTTCGACCGTTTCCGCCGGCCCGTGGCCAGCCTGGCCATGCTGGCCGACAGCCGGCCCGGATGGCGGCCCGGACCTTACCGGCAGTCAGTGCTTGGCTGCAACTGGACGCTGGAGTACCCCAGCGTCAAACTGCTCGACTACCGTCGCGGGGAAAAGACCCTCGCCAGCAGCGACAATCCCTTTGGCCTGGTGACGCTTGCTCATTTGCGTACACAAGGCACCCGCAACCAGAGCGCACGGCGCTATCGCGCCAAGTACCGGCTGATCCGGTTGCTCTATGGCCGGGGCTGGGAGAAACGCCGTATTATTCAACTATTACGCATCATCGATTGGCTGATGGCGCTGCCGCCCCACCTGGAACAAAGCCTGCGGCAACGCCTTATCACCGTCGAAGGAGAGAGACACATGCAATACGTCACCAGCTTCGAGCGGCTCGCCAAGCAAGAGGGTCGGCAGGAGGGCCATCAAGAGGGTCGGCAGGAAGGCGGACGTGACCTGTTGCTTCGCTTGCTTGAACGTCGTTTTGGGGCGCTGCCCGACGCCATTGAGAACCAGATCCGTGATGCCACTTCGGAACAGCTCAATGCCTGGGCTGATCGCGTGTTGGACGCTGACTGCCTGGAGGCGGTGTTCCGCCACTTATGATCGCCACAGCGCCATACTACCATTCAACCAGAAGCGGGGTTTCCGAGCGGCATGGCCATTGAGAGCAGACCAGTAAGCAAGGCTCGAATCAGCAAAACGCCTCCGGGCTCTCCCTCCCAATCAGCTCTCAAGTCCAACCCCAAACTGATCCGCGAGGATTGCCAAGCGCTTATCCCGAGTCCACAAACGGCAATCCGGGGTCATCAAGGTTGAAGCCAGCAGGGAGATATCCACCCAGCCACATCCCCTCCCATAAAGTTCCTTACGATCAATAAACGCCATCACTTCCGTGGCCGTCGCCTCATTGACATGAGCCAGCAAGAAAAGGTCGGCAAGCGTTCGCTGGCGAGGAGCCGGAGGTATTCCGCAGGCAATTTCTCCAATTATGAAGGGATGAATTAACACTTCATCCCGCAGCAAACGGGCGGATAGTACCGGGTTGGTTTCCTTGAAATGCGAGACCCAGACGGAAGTGTCGACCAAAACATTCATACAGCGCGCTCGTCATCACGACGACGAGGAATATCCTGCATATCCGGCGCTGCCCCTCCCAGAGAAGACAAGCGCTTCGCCGCCTGAACACGCACGAAAGTACGCATCGCCTCGCGAAATAAATCCGCCTTGTTCACCTCCGGTCCGGCCATGGCCAAGGCCTGTTGGTAAAGATCGTCGTCGATCGTCACGGTCGTTCTCATCAGCCAAACCTCCAGAACCATATTTGATTCCATTTTGAATCAGATTTGATGACGCAACAAGGATTGATGCCAGTAGTGCCTGGTGCCGGGGGTCAGGCCTTACTTCTGGTTCTTCGCGGATGAGCGGCCGGGGGCGCGGCTCAGGGCGCCGCGCCCTGAGCCGCTTAGCAATGAGCCTCGGCGACATCGGCCGTTGCAGACGCCGGGTGGAGCGAAAATCGGAGCCTGCCGGCTCAAAGGTGGGCCCCCACGGAGCCGCCACCTCTACCCCACGTGGTTCATCGTTGTTGGTACCCGGAACGGTTCCGCTATCTCGAAGCGGAGCTGTGTGGGTGCCTTCCGGGACCCTTTTTGGCAGGTGCCAAAAACGGGAGCGCCCATGGACGGCTTGAGCGATCCCGGAAGGCACCCACACAGATTCGCGTCCCGGATAGAGACCGCCCGCATGGATTTCCCGCTAAAGCGCACAGAGCCTGTGGCGGAGAATCGCCACCCTGGAAGGAGCGGACACCATGCAATACGTGACCCGTTTCGAACGCCTCGCCAAACAGGAGGGCCATCTGGAGGGCTGGCGGGAAGGCGGGAAGGCGGACGTGAGTTGTTGCTGCGCTTGCTGGAACGCAGTTATGTGGCACTGCCCAAGACCATCGAGAACCAGGTCCGTGATGCCACCCCGGAACAGCTCAATAGCTGGGCTGATCGCATGCTGGACGCTGATGCTCTGGAGGTGGTGTTTCGCGAGTCATCGATTTAGCAGGCTGCGGAAAACCGTCTCTACCGGGAAGCCATGGGCGCGACGCCTGGCCATTGCCGCCCTCTCTTTAAAAAGGTAAATTCCGATAACGATCTTTATTGATTGGTAGCATTCATAACCACAACGCAACGCCAAAAAGGGGCTAAAGGGGCTGGCATTGCAACGGGGGCCGACAAGAGCGAAGCATCGCCATTCATGCCTCCTGAAAACGCATAAGACAATCCAACGCTGTCCACCCGTCGGGCTTTGAGTCGCCTCGAACCGGTCGTGGTGGTTGCGTGTAAGTTATGCCCTTTTATCGCAAGCATAAAAATACCGGATCACGGCCAGGGAGAGCGCTTCGCTCTTCGGCCTGGACAACCAGCTTCACATGGGGAAGACAGTGATGTCGCAATCAAGATTCAACCGTTCCAGCTTGTCGCATTTCCTGGGGATTCGCTTTATTGCCCTTATTCTGGTCTCAGTGCTGATCGCTTCCTGTGGCGGCAGTGACAGTAAAGACCTGATTCCCGGTAATGGCGACACCGAAATCGACCCGGGCAATAACAATGGGGGCGACACCGGCGACGAGGACAACGGATCGGACGATAACGTCGCGAATGCGACCATGGCACTAACGCTGGCCGACGCCGAAGGCGTGGTTGTTGGCACCGTCGATCGCCCTATTACCGGCAACCGGTCGGCGCGGGTCCGCGCGATGATCTCCGCCGACCAGAGCAACCTGGCCGGCATGGTGGTTACCTTCAAAACGACTCTGGGTGAACTTGATCCGGTCTCGGGTACCGCCCTGACCAACACCGACGGTGTCGCGGAGATTGCGCTGAACGCGGGCGAGGATGCCGGCGCCGGCACCATTACCGCCACCACCACGGTCGATGGCGAGGAAGTAACCAGCGACATTAACTTCCAGACCAGCGGCAATGGCGCTGACGGCGATGACAACGACGATACCGCCGTTTCGGTTTTGTTGGGCAACGGTACCGGGGGCGACTTCCAGGAGGGCGAAATAGAGCTGTCTGACACCACCGTCAACGCCAAGTCATCACTGTCGGCATTGGTCAATCTCGTCGACGCCGAAGGCAACATACCCTGGAGCGGCACCGCTACGGTGACGTTTTCCTCAACCTGTGCCAGTGCGGGCAAAGCCAGCTTCGATCCGGCGGAAATCATTCCGGTGGGCGGCACCGCGATAACCAGCTACACGCCAGCGAACGACTGTGCCGACGACGTCATCACAGCGTCCGTCACCCTGGCTGGCGAGACCAGCACCGCCACCTCGGACACCATCACCGTGATCCAATCCACAGCTGCCTCGATGACGTTTCAAGGTGCCGAGCCTCCGGTCATCGGCTTACTCGGTTCGTCTCAGATCGGTGTCCCGGAGTCGTCGACCTTGAGCTTCCAGGTTAAAGACAGCAACGGCGACCCCGTCAGCGCGGGGCAGGAGATCGCCTTTGAGGTGTCTTCCGGCAATGGTGGCTTTTCGATCACCTCCGGTGAGCAAAGCACCACTGACAGCAATGGCCTGGTTCAGGTGACGGTGCGAAGCGGCACCGTGCCCCTGTCCGCCTTTGTGATCGCCAAGCTGGTTGATAATGCCGACATCCGCGCGACCGGCTCGGTCTCCGTGCAATCCGGGCCAATCACCCAGAACCGTTTCTCGCTGGCGTTGGAGACCATTAACCCGAGGGCGGGGAGCCACCAGGGCGTAACGGTCGACGTAAACGTGCGCGCCGCTGATCGCTTCGGCAATTGGGCGCCGGACGGCACACGCATCAATTTCACCACTGAGCTCGGTGACATCGATGGAAGCTGCACGACCAGCGAAGGCCAATGCAGCGTGGTCTGGACCAGCCAGGGCGTGCAAACCGCCCACTTCGATACGGATCGCGCCACTCGGGAGTGCTTCACGGGTGATTCTTCTACCGCTGAACAGACCGGACTTGTTTTTGGAATCCCGTGCCTGGCGACGGATCGTTACGGGCGCAATACCGTTAGCGCATGGACCGAAGGCGAAGAATCGTTTGTCGACGTTAACGGCAACAATATCTACGACAGCAATGAAAGCTGGCTGGCTCTGCCCGAGGCGTTCCGGGACGACAACGAAACCGGGCTGCACGACAGCGGCGTCGACTACAGCGAAGACTTTCGGGATCACAACACCAACGGCGAATACGATCAGGCCGGCACCCACTTCCGTGGCCTCGGATGCAGCACGGAAGCTCGTAACCTGAATCACTGTGATGACCTGGCAAACGTGCGCGATTCACAAGTGATGGTGCTCTCGACCGATCAAATACATGCGTACTTCGTTGATGCGATTCCAAATAGCATCGGCTGGCAAGGCGTTTCTCAATGGGGATCCGCAACCCCGGCCGGCATCAGCCCACTAAGCCAGTTGCAGGTCGTCCCGGGCTTCAATCGCTACTGGGCAGTGATCGCGGATTCCAATGGTAACGCGCCATTCAGCACCTTTCGCGCCACCATCACATTGGATTCCGACTTCTCGCTGCCTGGCAGTTCGGTGATTTGTCAGGCGGAGAACACCACCGAGGCCATCATCTGTCCCATCATTATTCAGGGATCAACCGATCCGGAAGATTTCGCCGAAGCGGAACCCGGTACTCTGATGATCAAATATACCGATACAGCAGAGGGCAGTTACCAGCGCTCGCAACTGATTCCGCTTAGTAAGTAGGTCCGAGCTCTGCTCCGCTTAACAAAATGGCCGCGTTTCGTGGCCATTCTTGATTCATCGCGGTTTAGCGGGAAGTTGGGGATCGTGATTTGGCGGCCGATTAGGGGCGCGGGGCAAGGGCGGTGCCTTCCGGGACCGTCCTTGCCCTGCTCACTGGCCAGCGTCGCCGCCACGGGTCATAACACCGCCAGGCCGCGACTGCGGGATGGCGTCGAGCCATCAATGTTCTTAGGGCAAGCTCCTCGGTCCGATCTCCACCTCTGATGGCCAAGGCCTTACCGTACATCTCTGGAGAGCCATTCCCCCTGTTGTGTCGCCGAGGCGCGGGAAATTGATAGGGTCAGTTGGCCAGGGACAGCCAACTGAGGCGGCGGACGACAGGGCGAAGCTGGAATCAGCGAAGCATGCTTCGCCCGGCGTAGCGCCCCGCGCATGCAAGCTCGGGGCCGGGGCCGCAGGCTCGTCGCGTCGCCGACCCGGCCATCAATTTCCCGCGCCTCTTGTTTGGAGAATGAAGGGTACCCGGAGGGCGACACAACGGGATGTCCTTCTTGACTCCGCTTCGCTCCGGCCTACGGCCCGCACTGCGTGCGTTCACCCGCTGCGCGGGATGTGTCTACTTTCTTGGAAAAGCAAGAAAGTAGGACGCCCAACAGGGCGTCGGCGGTGATGGAAAATGATCCTTCACTGTTAGATCTCATTTAAACGCTTACTAGCCAAACAAATACTTACCTGTGTCTGGATTCCCCTTCCGCCATATCACGCTGTCCATAAAGTAATGATGGACATTTACAAAGATAAGGAAGAAGTAGAGGAAGAGCGACGAACCAAAAACACTTTGATCATAGTCAAAAAATTCATAAAAAAACAAAGGCAATCCCCAGAACATCAGATAGCCTAAAATCACTGCTATTGCGAAAAACATAGAAAGTCGCATTCTCACGCTGTATGAGCGACTAAATATTAAAGATTGATCGCTTCTCTTCTTCTCGACATTTAGCCTGTACCTCCAAACCACCGCCATATACTGAAGAGAGTGGAATGCTGGGATAACCAAAAGCATCGCCGGGTGCCGCACAAGCAACCACACATATAGACTTACCACATAGGCAACCGAGCCATTAAGTAATGACGCCCCTTTTTCCTGGGCCACAACCTTTCCAAAGAGAATAGGCGTCACAATTATAGCGCCTAAAGACGAAACCGCCCCCAAGGCCCAAAGAATCCAATAAGGAATGTCAAATGCATAATAGGAGATACCCCATATTTGGTTTTCATGAAATAAATGGTTAGCCAGAACCCAAGATGTCACCCAGACGATATAGGCATTCCCTACCAGAATTTTTTTCTCTTTGTCATTGAAAAAATTTTTCTTCAATGCCGCATCCACCTGCAACATTCCATAACCCTGTTTGACATAATGCCAACCAACAAGAAACAGCATCAAGTTGGCACCATATCCCAACGCTAAGACATCGCTCTGAAAATAAACATATGCAAAGAAGCAAAGCAAAATGGCAGGCACCAGGATTGCAGAAAAAATATATCGCGCCCGAAGGGAAGCCGGAAATAGCGCACCAAAAGCTCGCCCCCCAAAATCTTTATAAAAGATCTGATAAGAATGAGCGAAATGAGGATTGTTTACAAAATTAGCCAAAAGGAGAAACAGCGCACCAAGGCTTGCCATATCCCTATCCCCAGACCAAAGAAAAACCACCGGAACCAATACAAAGAGCGAGCCACCACCCAGCAAAAAGAAGTCCAGATAGGGCCCCCAAAGATAACCTTCGTCCCCCGTAGTATTTTTAACAGCGGAATTTGGATTTATTATTTGAACATTTCCCATTTCAATCCCCAAAAAAAAGGAGGCTCGAAAGCCTCCTTTTTTTGTAGCGAATAGCAGATCACATTACGGAGTAGGAGCAGCTGCACCGCCACGGCAGTTAGCCGGGAAATATTTAGCCACTTCGGTCCCAGTCACAGTACATTGCCAAGCGATTGAGCCGGAATAACCGGTAGTAATAGTGGTGGAAGTACCAGGCTCGACAGGCGTGAACACAACTGCAGCAGCGTCTAGTGCGGTGTCGTTGGTGCCTTGAACAGCAACTGTAATTACGCCGGTAGCAATGGTCACGCTTTCGACATATTCGGACTCGATATTACCTGGCGTTGAATCGATTCCCGCTGCTGCGTTGTCAGCGGGCAAAGTCCCACTGGATTGAAAAGTTTCAGTAACCGCAGTCTTAGCAGCAGCAGCAAAGCCAATCACTTCGCTCATCTTCGCCCGCTTGGTGTAATCCTGATAAGCCGGCAGAGCCACGGCAGCCAGAATACCGATGATCGCCACCACGATCATCAGTTCGATAAGAGTGAAACCCTTCTGCACTTGTTTCATGTTCAGCTTCTCCGTCTTGGAAAACTTTTTATTGTGCCCACCCCCGGCGAGCGCCTGTCTCCTCTATGCAGCTATCGGGCCAATCTTTTCACGCCCGGCGGACGGCCGTTTTTGCGATGGCCGCTCTTTGGGAAATTGCCGTTTTTTGTCATCGTGTGACGCAAATGGTCACGCCCGGGTGCCCGGTTGTGTCACTTCAGGCGTGATTTAAGCAGCGGCGCCAAGTGGTTGACGGGGCGGACTTTACAGCCGGGAGCAACGCTGCCAATCTGTTTCGCAAGTAAGCCCTTCTTCTCATAATAGAAATCATAACCTGCTGATTTGTTGCCCATGAGCACTTCGTCGTCGTCTTTGAGTGGCCTGGCCCGCCGGTTGGTGAATGATGGCCATCTGACCGTGGAAATCGCCCAGCAGGCGGCCGCCGATGCGCGCCGGGAGCAGGTGCCGCTGGTGCGGCATCTGACCGCCTCTGGCAAGGTGTCGTCGATGGCGCTGGCACGGGCGGCGGCGGAGGAATTCGGTGATCCGCTGATCGATCTGAACGCCTTTTCCGGGGACATGATGGTCCGCGATCTGGTCGATACCCGGCTGATCGTGAAGCATTCCATTTTGCCGCTGATGCGGCGCGGCAGCCGTTTGTTCGTGGCGGTGTCCGACCCCACCAATCTGCCCGCGCTGGAAGAGATCCGATTCAATACCGGCCTCAACGTGGAAACGTTGATCGCCGAGGACGACAAGCTGCTGCGCTGGATCGATAAGCTGGAGTCGGAGCAGGAAGGCAAGGCGTTCGACGATCTCGATGACGATCTGGACGGGCTGGACGTAGCGGAAGAGCCGGACAACGCCGGTAAGGACGACGCGGCGTCCGGGGCGGACGATGCGCCGATCGTGCGTTTTGTTAACAAGCTGCTGCTGGACGCCATTAAAGGCGGCGCTTCGGATTTGCATTTCGAGCCGTATGAGAAGACCTACCGGGTGCGCTTCCGCCAGGACGGCATTCTCGAGACCGTGTCCAAGCCTCCGATCACCACCGCCAGCAAGCTGGCGGCGCGCTTGAAAGTAATGGCGCGGCTGGATATCTCCGAGCGGCGGGTGCCTCAGGATGGCCGCATCAAACTGAAAATTTCCAAGACCCGCTCGATTGATTTCCGCGTCAACACCTGCCCGACCCTGTTCGGCGAGAAGATCGTGCTGCGGATTCTGGATGCGGAAAGCGCCAAGATGGGCATCGATGCGCTCGGCTATGAGCCCGAGCAAAAGCAGATGTACATGGACGCGCTGCATAAGCCCCAGGGCATGATTCTGGTCACCGGGCCCACCGGTTCGGGCAAGACCGTGTCGCTGTACACCGGCGTCAACATTCTCAATACGCCGGAGCGCAACATTTCCACCGCGGAAGATCCGGTGGAAATCAATCTGGACGGCATCAACCAGGTCAACGTGAATCCCAAGCAGGGCCTGGATTTCTCGTCCGCGCTGCGCGCCTTCTTGCGCCAGGATCCGGACGTGATTCTGGTCGGCGAAATCCGCGATCTGGAGACCGCTGAAATCGCGGTGAAAGCGGCGCAGACCGGCCATCTGGTGCTCTCCACCCTGCACACCAACAGCGCGCCGGAAACGCTGACCCGGCTGCGCAATATGGGCGTGCCTTCATTCAACATCGCCACCTCGGTGATTCTGATCATCGCCCAGCGGCTGGCGCGGCGGCTGTGCGATCACTGCAAGGAGCCGGTGGAGATTCCCGATCAGTCCTTGCGTGAGATGGGTTTCACGGACAGCGATCTGCAGAGCGGCTTTACTGTGTACGGCCCGGCCGGCTGCGAAAAATGCAAGGCCGGCTATAAGGGCCGCCTGGGGGTTTACGAAGTCGTGCGCATCACCGACGGCATTGGCCGCATCATCATGGAGGAAGGCAACTCCATCGAGATCGCCGATCAGTGCCGCAAGGAGGGGTTCAATGATCTGTACCGCTCCGGCTTGAATAAGGTGATGCAGGGGGTAACCAGTCTTGAAGAGGTGAGCCGGGTCACCAGCGGTCATTGACGCGCTCGGTCGGCTTAGCGGGGAATCAGGGTATGGCAAAAGCAGCGGCACAACAGAAGACCGCCACCTTTATTTACGAAGGCACCGACCGCAAAGGGGCGCGGGTCAAGGGCGAGGTCAACGGCAAGGGCCCGGCGCTGGTGCGTGCCGAGTTGCGCCGCCAGGGCATTCAGGCCCGCAAGGTGGTGAAGAAACGCCAGAGTGCCTTCGGTGGGAAGAAAAAGATCAAGTCCATGGACATCGCCATTTTTACCCGGCAGATGGCGACCATGATGAAAGCCGGCGTACCGCTGGTGCAGTCGTTCGAAATCGTCGCCGACGGGCTGGAGAATCCCTCCATGAAAGCGGTGATTCTGAAGATCAAAGCGGACGTGGAAGGCGGCAACAATTTCGCCGGCGCACTGCGGCAGCACCCCACCCTGTTCGACGATCTGTACTGCAGCCTGGTGGAATCCGGCGAAGCCTCCGGGGCCCTGGAAACCATGCTCGACCGGGTGGCGCTGTACAAAGAAAAAAGCGAAGCGTTGAAGTCGAAGGTCAAAAAAGCGGTGAAATACCCCATTGCGGTGGTCGCGGTGGCGGTGATCGTCACCGCTATTCTGCTGCTCAAGGTGGTGCCGGTGTTCCAGGAGCTGTTCGAGGGGTTTGGTGCCGAGTTGCCCGCCTTTACCCGCTTCGTGATCAGCATTTCCGAGGGCCTGCAGAATAATTTTTTGATCATCCTGCTGGTCGTCGCCGGCCTGATTTACGGCTTTATCGAGGGCAAGAAGCGATCCCGGGCGTTCGCCGACGCCGTCGACCGGCTGACCTTGCGCCTGCCGATTGTCGGCCAGATCGCCCATAAAGCCACGGTGGCGCGTTTCTCGCGCACGCTCTCCACCACCTTCGCCGCCGGTGTGCCGCTGATTGACGCCCTGGACGCCTGCGCCGGCGCTACCGGCAATGTGGTCTACCGCAAGGCGGTGCTGCAGGTGAAGGACGACGTCTCCACCGGCCAGCAATTGCAGTTCGCCATGCGTTCCACCGGTGTGTTTCCGCCCATGGCCCTGCAGATGACCGCCATCGGCGAGGAATCCGGCTCCCTGGACGCCATGCTCGCCAAGGTCGCCACCTATTATGAAGACGAAGTGGACAACCTGGTGGACGGCCTCACCAGCATGCTCGAACCGCTGATCATGGCGGTGCTGGGGGTGCTGATCGGCGGCTTGATCATCGCCATGTATCTGCCCATTTTCCAACTCGGCAACGTGGTCTGATGATGCTGCGACTGGATTGGCTGGCGGCGAGCCCGCTCGCCTTGATCATCGTCTGCGCGGTGCTGGGTCTGCTGGTGGGCAGCTTCTTGAACGTGGTGATTCACCGCCTGCCGCTGATGATGGAGCGCGGCTGGCGCCGCGAAGCCCGCGAATTGCTCGGCCAGCCCGAACACAACGAGCCGCTGTTCAATCTGCTGGTGCCACGCTCACGCTGCCCGCACTGCGATCACGGCATTGCCTGGCACGAAAACATTCCAGTGCTCAGTTGGCTGGCGCTGCGCGGACGCTGCAGCGCCTGCCAGGCGCCGATCAGCAAACGCTATCCGATCATCGAGCTGCTGGCCGCGCTGGTGGCGGCACTGTGCGCCTGGCGCTTCGGCTACGGCCCGTGGTTGCCGTTCACCCTGTTCGCCAGCTTTACCCTGCTGGCGTTGGCGGTGATCGACCTGGACACCACCCTGCTGCCCGACGCCCTCACCTACCCGTTGCTGTGGGCCGGCCTGCTGGCCGCCCTGCTGGACTTGTCACCAGTGCCTCTGCCGGAGGCGGTGGCCGGCGCCATGGCCGGCTACCTGGCTCTGTGGAGTCTCTACTGGGTGTTCAAGCTGGTCACCGGCAAGGAGGGCATGGGCTACGGCGATTTCAAATTGCTCGCCGCGCTGGGCGCCTGGCTGGGCTGGCAATACCTGCCCCTGGTGATTCTGCTGTCGTCGGTGGTGGGCCTGGTGTTTGCGCTGGCGATGATGGCCGGCGGCCGCGTCAAACGGGGCCAGGGCATCCCCTTCGGCCCCTACCTGGCCATCGCCGGCTGGATCGCCCTGCTCTGGGGCGAGCCGATTGTCAGCGGGTATCTGGGGTTGTTTAACCTCAGCTAGGGTGCAAGCTGCAAGCTGCAAGCTGCAACCTGCAAGCTGCAAGCTGCAAGCTGCAAGCTGCAAGCTGCAAGCTGCAAGCTGCAAGCTGCAAGCTGCAAGCTGCAAGCTGCAAGCTGCAAGCTGCAAGCTGCAAGCTGCAAGCTGCAAGCTGCAAGCTGCAAGCTGCAAGCTGCAAGCTGCAAGCTGCAAGCTGCAAGCTGCAAGCTGCAAGCTGCAAGCTGCAAGCTGCAAGCTGCAAGCTGCAAGCTGCAAGCTGCAAGCTGCAAGCTGCAAGCTGCAAGCTGCAAGCTGCAAGCTGCAAGCTGCAAGCTGCAAGCTGCAAGCTGCAAGCTGCAAGCTGCAAGCTGCAAGCTGCAAGCTGCAAGCTGCAAGCTGCAAGCTGCAAGCTGCAAGCTGCAAGCTGCAAGCTGCAAGCTGCAAGCTGCAAGCTGCAAGCTGCAAGCTGCAAGCTGCAAGCTGCAAGCTGCAAGCTGCAAGCTGCAAGCTGCAAGCTGCAAGCTGCAAGCTGCAAGCTGCAAGCTGCAAGCTGCAAGCTGCAAGCTGCAAGCTGCAAGCTGCAAGCCAGAAAAGGATCGTGGCCCCGCAAAGCCTGTCAAGCCTTTCTGGAAGTCTTTTTGTAGCTTGCGGCTTGCGGCTTGAAGCCTATCTGGAGGTGTTTTTGCGGCTTGAAGCTTGAAGCTTGCAGCTTCAAGCCAGCAACTCCCCCTGGATTTTTCCTTTCCACGCCGGTACCTTCGCGGCTGACCGAATTCTTGGAGCCCCCCTATGTTCGTGGTTGGCCTTACCGGCGGCATTGGCAGCGGCAAAAGCGCGGCCACCGATTATCTCGGCCGCTTGGGCATTACCATTGTGGATGCCGATCTCGCCTCCCGGGTGGTGGTGGCGCCTGGCAGCCCGGCGCTGGCTGCCATCGCTGATCGCTTCGGCGATGTTCTGCAGAGCGACGGCAGCCTCAACCGCCGCGCGCTGCGCGATATCGTGTTCGCCGACGAGCAGGCGCGGCGCGACCTGGAAGCAATCACTCACCCCGCCATCGGCCTGGAATTGCGCCGTCAGATCAAAGCCAGCGCCAGCCCGTACACGATCCTGGTGTCGCCCTTGCTGCTGGAAGGAAGCCAGAAAGAGATGGTGCAGCGGGTGATGGTGGTGGACGTGGCTCCAGAGCTGCAGATGGCCCGAACCGTGGTGCGTGATGAGGTGCCCGAGAGTCAGGTGGAGGCGATCATGCGCGCCCAGATGGATCGGGAAACACGCTTGCGGCTGGCCGACGATGTGGTTGAAAATCACGGCCCGCTGGAGGATCTGCACCAGCGCCTCAATGCACTCCACCAACATTACCTGCAGCTTGCCGACCGTTATGCCTGATAAACCGACGTTGATCTATCCCTGCCCACACTGCCGCAAACCCAGCCGCTGGGACGACAACCCATGGCGACCCTTTTGCAGCGAGCGCTGCAAACTGATCGACCTGGGTGACTGGGCCTCCGAGCGCCACGGCATCCCCGGCGACCCCTCCGAACCGGGCGACGACCTGGACGATTTGTACTGAAGAGAGCGCAACGGGCGGCGGCGAACGCCGGCCGTTGAAGCCTGGCGATCAGCCCGGCCAGAACGCGCGGATGCCGGCCACGCCAAAAGCGCCGTGCTCACGGGCCAGGGCGAGGTCGTCCGGCGCCACTCCGCCGAGCGCGTAGAACACCAGGGGCTGTTCGCGCACCAGGTCCTGAAAGCCCGGCCACCCCAGCGGCGTGGCGCCCGGGTGGCTGGCGGTACGCCGCACCGGCGAGAGCGTCGCCATGTGCGCGCCAATATCGATGGCCCGCTGAATTTGCGCGCGGTCATGGCAGGCGGCGGAAATCATCCCCTCGAACGCCGGGCGTTGGGTGTGCGCCATCAGCACCGGCGCGGTGAGATGCAGCCCGAAGGCATCCAGACGACGGGCCAGATCGGCGTCATCGGCGATCCAGAAGCGCAGCCCCAGCTCGTGGCAACGCGCCGCCAGGCCGCGCAGCTGTTCGCCCGCGTGGCGCAGATAGATGCCCTGCCGGGCCGGGTCCAGGCTGGCCAGCCCGGACAGCAGCGCGGCGCTGCCCAGGCCGTCGGGCAGCACCACCAGCTCACGGGGCAGCCGCAGGGCGGCGGCCACCGGCCGATTGGCCGCCGGCAACGAGCGTTCGGACACCTGCTGCAAGGGCACCCACTCCACCGGCTGGCCCTCACGGCCGTGGGGCTCACCGGACCAGGCGCGCACTTCACGAAAATGCAGCACCACGCGAAGATCCGGGTAGGCGTGCTCGACGCTCATAAACGGCGTGGAGACCAGATCGCGCAGGCCCAGCTCTTCGTCCAGCTCGCGGGCCAGAGCGTCGCCCAACGCCTCGCCGGCCTCGACCTTGCCGCCGGGAAACTCCCACAGCCCGCCCTGGTGCTTGTGCTCCGGCCGCCGACTCAGACACAGCCGCCCTTGAGCGTCGCGAATAATACCGGCTACCACCACGATTTCGGGCAGCGATGCGTCAGTGGTCAAGAGAGGCTCCTTGGGGGGGGACGCTGGACGCCGGACGCTAGACGCCGGACGCTTAAAACCAAAACCCGGGGTGGCTGATACTCTTGTGTTCGTACCCGCGGTTTTGCCAATACGCATATGCCTTTCTGCAAACCCGCAAGCCCCTCGGACCACGGGTTTAAGCGTCTAGCGTCCGGCGTCCGGCGTCCGGCGTCCAGCGCCTTACGTCCGATATTCAGCGTTTATCTTCACATAGTCATAGCTGAAATCGCAGGTCCACACCTGGCCGCTGCCGCTGCCGACGCCCAGGTCAACCACGATGCTGATCTCCGGCTTCGCCATCACCGCGGCGCCCAGCTCTTCGCGGTAGCTGTCGGCGACACCGCCTTCGGCGACAATCTGCACGTCGCCCAGCCATACCGTCACTTTGTCCACGTCGAGCTGGTCGATGGGGGCGCGGCCGATGGCGGCGAGAATGCGCCCCCAGTTGGGGTCCGAGGCAAACAGCGCGGTCTTCACCAGCGGCGAGTGGCCAATGGTGTCGGCGACGGCGCGGGCGTCCTGATCGCTGCGCGCGCCGCGCACCTGAATGTCGACGAACTTGGTGGCGCCCTCGGCGTCACGAATCAGCGCCTGCGCCAATTCCACGAACACCTGCTCCAGCGCCTGGAACAGCAGTTGCGCGTGCTCGCTTTCGGTGTCGTCGATCTCCGCCAGCCCGCTCTGGCCACTGGCGATCAGCACGCAGGCGTCGTTGGTGGAGGTGTCGCCATCCACGGTGATGCGGTTGAAAGAGAGATCCGCCAGCGCTTTGACCCAGGCGTCCAGCAGCGGCTGGGCCACCGCCGCGTCGGTGGCGATAAAGCCCAGCATGGTCGCCATATTGGGCCGAATCATGCCGGCGCCCTTGGCGATGCCGGTGACGGTCACCGTTGTGCCGTTGATTTCCACCCGCCGGCTGGCCGCCTTGGGCACCGTGTCGGTGGTCATGATGCCTTCGGCGGCGCGGCCCCAGCCGTGCTCGTCGAGCTGGTCCAGCGCCTGGGGCAAGCCCTCTTCGAACGGCTCCATGGGAAAGGTCTGGCCGATCACGCCGGTGGAAAACGGCAACACTTCATCGGGCTGGCAGTGAGCCAGCTCGGCGAGCAGCAGGCAGGTTTCCTCGCAGTAGACGAAGCCCTGATCGCCGGTGCCGGCGTTGGCATAGCCGGTGTTGATCATCAGATAGCGCGGCGCGCTGGCGGCCAGGTTGCGGCGTGCCACCTGCACCGGCGCGGCCTGGAAACGGTTGCTGGTGAAGACGCCGGCGGCGCGGCTGCCCGGGGCCAGCTCAATCACCACCAGGTCCTTGCGATTGCGCTTTTTGATGCCCGCTTCAACGGCGGCCAGTTTAACGCCGGTAACCGGGAACCATTGGGTCTGCGACATGATCGGCCCTTCTTCAATTGAAAGCGCGGTGCTCACCGCGTCTGCGTTTGGCACGGGTGCCACTCTCGTGGGCGGCGGGTGTGGGCGGCACGGCGAATCGCCGCCCGCCCACAACAGAGGTTTTAACCGGGTTTGCCGTGGAGAATCAAGATTCCAAGCGGCCGTGGCACTGCTTGTATTTCTTGCCCGAACCACACGGGCAGGGCTCATTGCGGCCCACTTTGCGGCCCTCGCGCACCACCGTGCGCGGCACTTCCGGCGGCCCTTGGGTCTGAATGCCTTCGCCGTCCGCGGTGGGCGCGGCGATTTGCTCTTGCTCGGCCTTCATTCTCTCGGACTGAATGCGGGCTTCTTCCTGGCGCTGCGCTTCGAGGCGTTCGACTTCGTCGTCACGGCGCACTTCGAAACTGTGCAACACGCGGATCAGTTCATGCTGAATCTGGTTGAGCATGGTCTGGAACAGCTCGAACGCTTCTTTCTTGTATTCCTGCTTGGGGTTTTTCTGAGCGTAGCCGCGCAGGTGAATGCCCTGGCGCAGATGATCCATGCTGGCCAGGTGCTCTTTCCAATGGCGATCGAGAATCTGCAGCATCAGATGCTTCTCGATCTGGCGCAGGGTGTCGGTGCCAATCTGCTCTTCCTTGGCCACGTAATCGGCTTCCAGGTGCTCGACGACCCGCTCGACCACACCCTCGATGTGCATGCCCTTGTCTTCTTCCAGCCACTGGCCCACCGGCACCGCGCAGCTGAACTCGGCCTCGAGCATCTTTTCCAGGCCTTCCACGTCCCACTGATCTTCCACCGAGCCCACCGGCATATAGCTGTGCACCACCTCCGGCAGCACATCCTTGCGGATGCTCTCGATGGAGGCCTGCAAAGACTCGGATTCGAGAATCTGCTCGCGCTGACTGTAGACAACACGGCGCTGATCGTTGGACACATTGTCGTATTCGAGCAGGTTTTTACGAATGTCGAAGTTGCGCGCCTCGACTTTGCGCTGGGCGTTCTCGATGGCGCGGGAGACCCAGCGGTGTTCAATCGCTTCGCCGTCTTTCAGGCCCAGCGAGCGCATCATGTTACGCACCCGGTCGGAGGCGAAGATGCGCATCAGATCGTCTTCCATGGACAGGAAGAAGCGCGTGTAGCCCGGGTCACCCTGGCGGCCGGCCCGGCCACGCAGCTGGTTATCGATGCGGCGCGATTCGTGGCGTTCGGTGCCGATAATGTGCAGGCCGCCCGCGGCCAGCACTTTCTCGTGGTTGTCCTGCCATTCGGCGCGGATCTTCTCGGCGAGTTCCTCGGAGGGCTCGTCCATGTGCTTGATTTCTTCTTCCGGGTTACCGCCCAGCATGATGTCGGTGCCGCGACCCGCCATATTGGTGGCGATGGTCACCGTGCCCGGGCGCCCGGCCTGTGCGATCACCTGCGCCTCGCGCTGGTGCTGCTTGGCGTTGAGCACCTGGTGCTTGATCTTGGCCTTGGTGAGCCGCTGGTCAATGTATTCGGAGGCTTCGATGGTGGCGGTACCCACCAGCACCGGCGCGCCTTTCTCCACGCAGGCGCGCACTTCCTCGACGATGGCGTCGAATTTTTCTTCCAGGGTCAGATAGACCAGATCGTTGGCATCCTTACGCACCATCGGCCGGTTGGTGGGAATCACCACCACATCCATGCCATAGATCTGCCGGAATTCCATCGCCTCGGTGTCGGCGGTGCCGGTCATCCCCGCGAGCTTGTCGTACAGCCGGAAGTAGTTCTGGAAGGTGGTGGAGGCCAGGGTCTGGTTCTCCTGCTGAATGCGCACCCCCTCTTTCGCTTCCACCGCCTGGTGAATGCCTTCGGACCAGCGGCGGCCCGGCATGGTGCGGCCAGTGTGCTCATCGACGATCACGATCTGGTCGTTCTGCACCACGTATTCACGATCTTTGTGGAACAGCACGTAGGCTTTCAGCCCCGCGTGCACATGGTGCAGCAGGTTCAGGTTGTGGGCGGCGTACAGGCTTTCGCCGGCTTCCAGCAGGTTGTTCTCCACCAGCAGCGATTCGATCAGTTGATGGCCCTGCTCGGTGAGTTCCACCTGGCGCTGCTTCTCATCCACGAAGTAGTCGCCCTCGCCCTCTTCCTCGACCTGCGGCTTAAGCTGCGGGATCAACAGGTTGATCTGCTTATACAGCTCGGAGGAATCCGCCGCCGGGCCGGAAATGATCAGCGGGGTGCGGGCTTCATCGATAAGAATGGAATCCACCTCGTCGACCACCGCGTAGTTGAGCGGGCGCTGCACCCGGTCTTCCAGGCGAAACGCCATGTTGTCGCGCAGGTAATCGAAGCCGAATTCATTGTTGGTGCCGTAGGTGATGTCCGAGCCGTAGGCTTCGCGTTTTTGCGCCTGTGGCTGCTGGGAAAGAATCACGCCCACGCTCAACCCCAGGAACTCATACAAAGGACGCATCCAGTTGGCGTCCCGCTCGGCCAGATAATCGTTCACCGTCACCACATGCACGCCCTTGCCGGACAGCGCATTGAGATACACCGGCAGGGTCGCGGTGAGGGTCTTGCCCTCGCCGGTGCGCATTTCGGCGATGCGCCCCTCGTGCAAAGCGATGCCGCCCACGATCTGCACATCGAAATGGCGCATGCCCATCACCCGGGTGGCGGCTTCGCGGGCCACCGCGAAAGCGCTCGGCAGCAGCTCATCCAGCGTCTTGCCCTCGGCAAAAGCGGCTTTCAGTTCGGCGGTTTTGTTTTTCAGCGCCTCGTCGTCGAGCTGGGCGATCTCATCGCCCAACGCGTTCACGGAGGAGACCAGGCGCGATATCCGCTTGAGTTCGCGGTCATTTTTTGTGCCGAAGACTTTCTTGACGATGGTAGCCAGCATGAAACGTCCGTTTATTCTCAGTGGGTGGGGCGAAAGGGGATCATTCTAAACACAATAGACCAGGGAGATAAGGTGCGGGGCGTGACTATTCAAGGCTCAAGCCACAAGCTTCAAACTACAAGCTCCCGCCTGGAGCCGCCGCTTGTAGCTTGAGGCCTGGAGCTTGTCGCTGGCGTTAGCGCCGGGCGCGGTAAATATAGGGGTGCGGGTTGACCTGGCGGCCGTCCTTGAGCACTTCGTAGTGCACGTGGGGCCCGGTGGAGCGGCCGGTGGAGCCCATCAAAGCGACCACGTCGCCGGTGCGCACGATGTCGCCGACCTGCACTTTCACGGTTTTGGCGTGGCCATAACGGGTGCTGATGCCATTACCGTGGTTGATTTCCACCAGCTTGCCGTAGCCGGAACGGGCGCCCGCGTAGGTCACCACCCCGGAGGCGGTGGCCACCACCGGTGAGCCGTCCTTGCCGGCGAAATCCACCCCTTCGTGCCAGGCCAGCTTGCCCGTGAAGGGGTCGGCGCGGCGCCCGAAACGGCTTGACATCCAGCCGTGCAGAATCGGCCGCCCGGCCAGAAAGGTGGCGTTTTCCAGATGGCGGTTGGCAAGCAGCTTCTCGAGGATATCAAGCTGCTGTTCGCGCCGCTCCAGGGTGGCGGTCAGTTGATCCAGCTCCTCCAGAAACGAGGGCGGCGTAAAGGCGCTGCTCTCCTGGGGTTCCGGGCCGCCCATCGCCAGTTCACCGCCAAAATCGAACTCGTCACTGTCGATGCCGGCCACGTCCACCAGCCGCTCGCCGAGGGCGTCCAAACGGACCAGGCGCGCCTGGGCGTCGGCCAGCTTCAGGGTCAGCGCCTGAAATTGCTCTTTGCTGAGCCGGCGCAGCTCCGCCACTTCGCTGGTCTGGGTGTCCAAATAGGACTGAAAGCGCCGTGCAACGGCATCGGTGTACGCCGGCGGCGCCACCCGATAAACCAGCCAGTAGGCGCCGACCCCGGCGAACACGGGAACCACGAGCAGCGCGGCCAACAACAGACCCGGCAAGAAACGCGGCAAACTGAAGGTGCGGGAATGCCCGCGCTTGCTGTTAAGCACTATGATATTCATGGTGGTGGTCGCGCCTTTTATTAATTCGCTTTAACCCGGGAGCGGGACCACACGCCCCGGGCCGTTCAATCGCACGCTTTGCCAGACCCCAAGTCGACCAGAAATGGCCGGCCCCATCCGTCCGGTGCCCCGGCACGGGATATGCATGAGGCGGGCCAGAAATCCTTTCCGTGGGGCATCCATGCGATGAAGCGTGTCTTTATTAGTCGTTGCCGGATTAGTCGTTGCCAGCGAGTGCTCGCCAGCCGGTCGCGCCTGGCCGGGCTGGCGCCCAATGCCACGGCACCGTACTCTTGCTGGCATCAGGGCTGGCATCAGGGCCGGTCACCAGTGCGATTGACACGGGTCCGGCTCGAGCCCTGGATGCCGGGTATCCCGGCGCGGTCTCAGTTATCATTCTTTTTACAATCCGGAGGGTAGCGTAGGGAAATGGTATGAGCAAGAAAAGGCTACCCGATGAACTTCAGGCCCTGCTGGGCGGCAACCCGGCTTTAAAGCGGCTGGCGCGGGCCGCCCGCGACAGCGGGCCAGCCCAGCGCGACCCCCGCGAATGCCTGCCGCCAGCGCTGCGCGACCGGGTGCGGCTGGTGGAAGAGGAGCAACACTGGCTGGCCCTGGTGGAAACCAGCGCCACCGCGCAATTGCTGCGCTTTCACCTGCCGCGCCTGGAGCGCGCCTTGCCCGGGCCCGGCGTCAA
>NZ_NMQZ01000032.1 GCF_002864685.1 Alloalcanivorax mobilis | reverse complement strand
TGCCGCTCTGGAGGGCCTCCCCCTTGTTGTGTCGCCGAGGCGCGGGAAATTGATAGGGTCAGTTGGCCAGGGACGGCCAACTGAGGTGGCGGACGACAGGGCGAAGCCGGATCAAGCGAAGCACTGCTTCGCCCGGCGTAGCGCCCCGAGCATGCAGGCTCGTCTCGTCGCCGACCCGGCCATCAATTTCCCGTCTCCCTTCACAGACAGCATGGGCACCCGAAGGGCGACACAACGGGGTGTCCTTGCAGGTTTCGGCCGGCCAATAAAGTCTGGCGGGGACGGTGGCGCCGCCCGGCTGCGC
>NZ_NMQZ01000031.1 GCF_002864685.1 Alloalcanivorax mobilis | reverse complement strand
TTGGAAACGCCGCGCAGCCTGGATGCCGGCAGTGCCGCGCACATCCGCGAGGCGGCGGAGAGCATCAACGACCCGGACCTGAAAGCGGCCCTGCGCCGGCTCGCCAGCCGTGGCGAGGATTGAGGCAGTCCGAACCCGGGCCCGTCCCGCACCGCCCAAGCTCTTCGACAACACCCCGAGGCAGCCCCAGGCCGCGAAAGAGTGAGGCCAGCCCCGCCTCGCCTTCGGCTCGGTTCGCGGTCAAGGACCGCTTGTATGGTTTCCCGGCAAGTCTTAAGAAGGAGACTTGTCGGGGTGGAGGGACCAGGTCCGCTTCTGACCGTTGCGTACAGACTGTGGGAGACATGGCCCCACCCCGCACCTTCAAACGCCGATAAGGAATCCATCGGCTGAGCCACCACTCAGACCGACGATAGCTTGCAAGCCAGCGTTACGGTGCGCCCCGACAAGCACGATTAACCTAGCTGAGAGGGCTCATCATGGCAATGCACGCCACCCGTCCCGTCATCGGTATCGACACCGCCAAAGAAGAATTGGTGATCCAGCACGACGACGAGAAACGCCACCTCGCCGTCGACAACACCCCAGCCGCCATCCGCCAATGGTTGGCCAGGCTGCCTAAGGGCTGCGATATCGCCATCGAGGCGACCAGCACCTACCACATGGAGATTACCGAACGGGCCCACGCCAAGGGCCATCACGTCTATGTGGTGGATGGCTATCGGCTCAAGAACTATCGAGAAGGCGTCGGCGGCCGGGCCAAGACCGACCTGACCGACGCCCAGCTGCTGGCGCGCTATCTGCGCAAAGAGAAAGACGAATTACGACGCTGGATGCCGCCGCCCAAGGCCTACCGGACCCTGCAAAGCCTGCTGCGTCGGCGGGCCGCGCTGGTCAAGGCCCGCACCGCCTTGCGCCAGAGCCTGAGCGCGGAGCCCTTGCTGAAAACGGCCCTGGCGACCTTGCTCAAGCAGATCGACCGGATCGACCACCTGATCCAAAAGCGGCTCAGGGAGGCCGTCCACGCCGCAGGCCTGCGCGATCAGGTACAGCGCTGTCAGGCCATCGACGGCATCGGTGAACTCACCGCCACCGCCCTGGTGATGGCCTTCTTGCGAGGCGACTTCCAAAGCAGCGACGCCTTCGTCGCCTTCCTGGGTCTGGATGTGCGCGTGCGCGAC
>NZ_NMQZ01000030.1 GCF_002864685.1 Alloalcanivorax mobilis | reverse complement strand
CGGGCCGGGGCGCGGTGGCGACCGGCGCGGCGGCGGCCGGCGCGGCGGCGGCAACACTTTCCATATCGGTTTGCATGGCGGTCTCTCGGTGTTGGGCGCGGTGTATCGGACTCATGGGCGAATCACACTATCGGGCGGCGGACGCGGGCGAAGTAGCGGCCTCCGCCGCCACGCATGCGCGGATCGAGCAGATCACGCAGGGCGTCGCCGAACATATTGATGCCGAACACGGCCAGGGTCAGGGCGACGCCGGGAATGATCGCCAGCCAGGGCGCCTGGAACATATAGCTGCGGCCGTCCAGGCTGAGCATGCCGCCCCAGCTCGGTGCCGGTGGCGGGATGCCCAGGCCCAGGAAGCTGAGGCCGGATTCGGCCAGGATCACCGCCGCCAGGCGGGTGGTGTAGAGCACGATCAGCGGCGCCATCACGTTGGGCAGAATGTGGTGCCAAAGAATGCGCGGGCTGGAGGCGCCCATGGAGCGCGCCGCGTGCACATAAACATTCTGTTTGGCGCTGAGCACGGCGCCGCGCACGATGCGCGATCCGGAAATGCCGAACAGCAAGCCGAGAATGACGATGATCTGCCAGGTGCCTGGACCGAGAACCGCCACCGCCACGATCAGAATGATCAGGTCTGGAAAGCACATCCAGCCGTCCACGAAACGCTGCGTGAACGAGTCCAGGCGCCCGCCGAAGTAGCCGCTGACAATGCCAATCAGCGCCGAGATCATAATCGACAGGGTGGTGGCGGCGAACGCCACGATCACCGACAGACGGGCGCCGTGCACGATGCGCGCGAACACATCACGGCCGAGTTGATCGGTGCCGAACCAGTGCTCGGCGGACGGCGGCTTGAGGCGTTCGATGGGGTTAATGGCGTTGTAGCCCTGTGGGGCGATCAGGTCGGCGCCAACGCCGGTGAGCAGCAGCAGCACGCACAATAGCCCGCCCACCGCGCCCAGCGGGCGCTCACGGCACAGCCGGCCGAGAAAACGCAATGGCTTGGGCAGGGGCCTGGCGCGCCGGGCGGCGGCTGCCACGCTGGCTGGCCGCGCCTGGTTGATCGAAGTGCTCATAGTGTTTTCCCAGGAATCACCGGTCGTAACGGACTTTTGGGTCGAGGTAGCCGTAGCACAGGTCGACCAGCAAATTGACGAGCATCACCACCATGCCGGTGACCAGGAACACACCGGTGATGATGGGGTAGTCCCGGCTGGTGACCGCTTCCAGAAGAAGCTGGCCGAGCCCGGGCAAACGGAAAATCTGTTCGATGATCACGGTGCCGCCGAACAGAATCGGCACCAGCACGCCGATCAGGGTGATCACCGGAATCATGGCGTTCTTGACGGCGTGGCGAAGCACCACGCGGCGCTCCTTGAGACCTTTGGCCCAGGCGGTGCGGATGTAATCCTGGCGCAGCACTTCCAGCATCATGGTGCGCGTCATGCGCATGATCACCGCGGACAGCGAGGCGCCCAGAATCAGGCTTGGCACAATAAAGGTCTTGAGGTTTTCCAGGGGCGATTCGAAGAACGGCGTGAGCTGACTGGGCGGCGACCAGCCCCACCAGAGCGCGGGCAAAATCACCACCAGTGTGCCCAGCCAGAAATTGGGAATCGCCAAAGCGATGATCGAGAAACTGCGGCCTATGTTGTCGCCCAGGCTTTCCTGGCGCACCGCCGACCAGATGCCCACTGGGAAGGCAATCAGCAAAGCGATCAGCAGAGCCAGAATACCCAGCTCCAGAGTCACGCCCAGGCGCGCGGCGATTTCCTGGGTAACCGGCGTGTCCCGCCACAGTGAGTGGCCCAGATCGCCGCGCACCGCATTGCCGGCCCAACTGAGATATTGCAGATACAGGGGTTTATCCAGACCCAGGGCGCGTTCCAACTGAGCACGGTCTTCCGGTGCGCCGGAGGAGTAGGCGTTCTCGCTGAGCATCAGATCGAGCACGTCGCCGGGCACCAGCCGCACCACGCTGAAAACAATGATGCTGGCAACGAAGAGGGTGGGGATCAGCGCCAGAAGACGGCGTAAAGCATAGGCACCCATGGTGATATCCCTATTCGAATCGGGCCCCATGGAGAAGCGCCAAATGCGCTGTCTCTGGCGGGGCGCGTTGTTGTTGTTTGAATGCAACTGCCCGGCGTTTTCAAGCGCGTTTCGGGTTGGGCAGATAATGGCCAAAATAGTCAACAAACATTAATTTGAGGCCGTGAAGATCGAATAATGAACTTCAATTTCACTTTAGTACGGGGGTTCTCGAGGTGTCAAGGCATGGGGTTGACGTAAATGACCGGCTGGTCTCGCACATTCTCCGGCGGTATGACTGGGCTGGCGATAGCCGATTAAATGGCTGTTTTGATAGAACTTTTTTGTCTTTAATGAGAGGAAAGCGGTTTTCCTCAGGGCACTTCGGTTGTGACGAAGGTGGGTGTTGATAGTGAAGTCGAATGACAGGCGTCAGTTTTTACAGATCAAAATAATGGAAAAGGTTAATAGAAATACATTATTTTTGCGGCCGTGCTTTGATGGTTGTTACCTAAGGAAGCGTTCGGCCCGGGCGCGGCCCCGGGCCGGAGAGAGTGCTTCTTAGGGCTCCAGGCCGTGGCGGCGCAACAGGTCCCGGTTGCGTTGGGCCCAGTGCTGATAGCGCTGGCGCAAATCGGCTTCGTCGGGCATTGGCGCGCCAACCCAGTGGCAGCGCTGCATCACCGCCCGCTTGAATGCGCCGAAGCCCCCATAGCGGCGCATGGAGAACCATTTCTTGCGCCCGCGGTTGGCGGTCACCGAGAAATTTCCGCCGAGCGGTTGCTCCCGAAAGGTGGCGGTAATGCCTACCAGGCCGAACGGGTTCTCACGCTGGCCGATTTCGCCCAGCCGGTCGGCGGCGTACAGTACCAGCGGGCGCTGATCGCCCATGGCGTCGCGCACATCCGGCTGCTGAATCTGTTCATCGCGCCAGCGCCGCGCCATCTCCAGGGCGTTGCTCTTGCCGCCCAGCCGGCTGTCACGGAACGAGCGCCTTCGCTGCCGGCGCCGTCCGCGGCTATCCACGTAAGGCACGGCGCACCACCAGAACTGGCCATTGCGGTTACGGTAAAGATAGAGGTAGGGGTGGACCCTTGGAGGTCTTCTTATCGCCTGTTCCATAATGCTGAGTTCCATTCTCTTTATTCAACATTTGCGTTCCTGCAATGTCCTGAATCATCGGCACCCGCTCTATAAAATCACCGCGCCTAATAAGACGCTATAGAGCTCTATCAAAGAGTTAAGAGCGTCATCACGAATTGCTTATGAATGGGCAAAGGCTGACAAAAAAGAGAGCCGATTTCCTGCAAGAGAAACGGAATGATTTGCGTAATACGCAAATGCGATAATGAAAACGAAACGGTGCGCCCTGAGGTAACGGCCGGTTGTGAGCGCGCTTTTTTTCGTTGTTTAGTGCGGGGAAGGAAACGCCGGGGCGGGGGACGCCCCGGCGGGTGGAGTCAGTCGGTCATCATCTGGCGCAGCACGTAATGCAGGATGCCGCCGTTCTTGAAGTAGGTGACCTCGGCGCCGGTGTCGAGACGGCTGATCGCTTTCACGGTCTGTTCCTTGCCGCCCTGTTTGCGGAACACCACGTCGATTTCCTCGCCGGGCTTGAGGTCATTGCCCAGGTTGGGAATGTCGACTTCCTCGCTGCCGTCCAGATTCAGCGTTTTACGGGTGGTGCCTTCCGGAAACTGCAGCGGCAGCACGCCCATGCCGATCAGGTTGGAGCGGTGAATGCGCTCGAAGCTTTCCGCGATCACCGCGCGCACGCCCAGCAGGCGGGTGCCCTTGGCCGCCCAGTCGCGGCTGGAACCGGTGCCGTACTCTTTACCGGCGATCACCACCGAGGGCACGTTGTCTTTCTGGTAGCGCATGGCGGCGCCGTAGATCGGCATTTCCTCACCGCCGGGCATGTGTTTGGTGTAGCCGCCTTCGATGTCCGGCGTCATTTCGTTGCGGATGCGGATGTTGGCGAAGGTGCCGCGCATCATCACTTCATGGTTGCCGCGCCGGGAGCCATAGGAGTTGAAGTCGATCGGCTCCACATCGTGCCCTTGAAGGTAATGCCCGGCGGGGCTGTCCGCCTTGATGGCGCCGGCTGGGGAGATGTGGTCGGTGGTGATGGAATCGCCCAGCAGCGCCAGCACGCGGGCGTTCTTCACCGGCTGGACATCGTCCACTTCGGCGGTCAGGCCGTCGAAGAACGGCGGGTTCTGAATGTAGGTGGACTTGTTGTCCCACTCGTAGGTTTTGGAATCCGGAATCGGCAGGCTTTTCCAGGTGTCGTCGCCTTCGAAGACACTGGCGTATTCCTTGCGGAACATTTCCTGATTGACCGCCACCATGGCGTCCTGGATCTCTTTGCTGGAGGGCCAGATGTCTTTGAGATAAACCGGGTTGCCGTCGTTGTCGTGGCCGAGCGGGTCTTTGTCGAGGCTGATTTTGACGCTGCCGGCGAGCGCATAGGCGACCACCAGCGGCGGCGAGGCGAGCCAGTTGGTGCGCACGCTCTGGTGCACGCGGCCTTCGAAATTGCGGTTGCCCGAGAGCACCGAGGCTACCACCAGATCGCCTTCGGTAATCGCCTTGTCGATCTCATCAGGCAGCGGTCCGGAGTTGCCAATACAGGTGGTGCAGCCGTAACCCACCAAATCGAAACCGAGCTCGTTCAGCGGGTCTTGCAGTTTTGCCTTGGCCAGGTAGTCGGTGACCACCTTGGAGCCCGGCGCCAGTGAGGTTTTCACCCAGGGTTTGCGGGTCAGGCCTTTTGCCACCGCCTTCTGCGCCACCAGGCCGGCGGCCAGCATCACGCTGGGGCTGGAGGTGTTGGTGCAGGAAGTAATCGCGGCAATCACCACATCGCCATGGTCGAGGTGAAAGTTCTCGCCGTTCATGCTCACGTTAACGCCGCTGGTGGGCTCGTGGTTGCCCACGGCGGTCTGGCCGCCTTCGCCTTCCAGCTTGCTGATCTCTTCGTCGTCGAGTTTCAGTTCCTTGGTGAGCACGTCGATAAAGGTGCTTTTCACGCCGGTCAGCGGGACCCGGTCCTGGGGCCGTTTCGGGCCGGCCAGGCTGGGCACCACTTCGCTGAGGTCGAGCTCCAGGGTGTCAGTGAATTGCGGGTCCGGATCGTCGCTGGAGCGCCACAGGCCTTGCGCCTTGCAGTAGGCCTCGACCAGCTCAATGGTCTCTTTCGGCCGGCCGGTCAGTTCCATGTATTCGGTGGTGCGTTCATCGATCGGGAAGAACCCACAGGTGGCGCCGAATTCCGGTGTCATGTTGCCGATGGTGGCACGGTCAGCGAGGCTCAGATCGGCCAGACCGTCGCCGAAGAATTCGACGAACTTACCGACCACCCCGTGCGAGCGCAGCATTTCGGTGACGGTCAGTACCAGGTCGGTGGCGGTGACGCCTTCGTTGAGTTTGCCGGTGATCTTGAAACCGACGACTTCGGGAATCAGCATCGCCACCGGCTGGCCGAGCATCGCCGCTTCCGCTTCGATGCCGCCCACGCCCCAGCCGAGCACGCCCAGGCCGTTGATCATGGTGGTGTGGGAATCGGTGCCGACCAGGGTGTCCGGGTAGGCGTAGGTGTCGCCGTTGTCGGTGTCGCTGGACCAGACGCCACGGCCCAGATATTCCAGGTTGACCTGGTGACAGATGCCGGTGCCCGGCGGCACCACGCTGAAGTTATCGAACGCTTTCTGGCCCCAGCGCAGGAACTGATAGCGTTCCTTGTTGCGCTCGTATTCCTTTTCCACGTTCTGCTCGAACGCCTGGGCGTTGCCGAATTTGTCCACCATCACCGAGTGGTCGATGACCAGGTCCACCGGGGCGAGCGGGTTGATCCGTTCCGGGTCGCCGCCGGCCTTGGCGATGGCGTCGCGCATGGCGGCCAGATCGACCACCCCGGGCACGCCGGTGAAATCCTGCATCAGCACCCGTGCCGGGCGGTAGTTGATCTCCTTGTCGGAGGAGCGTTTATCCAGCCATCGAACCAGCGCTTCGATGTCGTCCACGGTGACGGTTTCACCGTCTTCGTGACGAAGCAGATTCTCCAGCAGAACTTTGAGTGAGAAGGGAAGCTTGCTGAGATCACCCCAACCCTTGTCGGCCACCGTATTGAGATCGAAGTAGTGGTAGGTCTTGCCGCCGACGTCGAGGGTTTTGGCGCTTTTCAGGGTGTCCTGGCCAATCCGTGTCACTGCGCACCTCCTTAGTGAGCGTGTTTTGTGAGTCGTGGCCGGGCGAGGGTACAGCAGGGCTTTGGCCGCGCCGCCCGGCATCCCGGCGACGACTGATTATTGCTGTTTGATACTACGCCCTAATGGCGAACACATGAACCAAGGCAACAGACGCCGCCGACTATCGCCGCCATGGCCGTTGGCGATGCCTGGCACGCTCGGCGCCAGCCAGGATGGCCCATGGCGCGGCCCACACCCTTGCCAGAGCAAGGCGCGCGGTGGTGGCAGGGCACTCTTGGGGCGGGTGTTTTTTTACAGCTTTTCGCAAAGCGCGGCGCTTTATTACCCGGTTTTACTGGCCTATGCGGTCATTATCCGCAGGCTGTGCGCTTGTCTGGAACAAAGGAGCCACGGAGTGATGGAGTGGATTACCCAGCATCAGAAACTGCTGATGTTGCTGACCAACGCCGGCACGCTGCTGATCTGGCTGGTGTACGCGCAACTGCTGTACAACGGCTACAGACGCCAGCGCCGGCCACGGGTGTTGATTAACCGGGGTAAGAGCCAGGGGCCGGGGGCGTTGTGTCTGATCAGTAACATGAGTGCTGAATCGATTTTTATTCAGCACATCATTGCTCATCTGGAGACCGATCAGGGCCAATACACGCTGGACGTCACCGAGCTTGAGCAGAATTACCGCGAGGGCGATGAGCACGGCGCCGGCGGGTTGCGCGACAGCACCCGTCAGGGGCCGCTGGGCTCCGGCGAATTTCTGCACATCGGTACCTTCGATGAGGTGATCGAACGGATCGCGCGTGGTGAAGGGTTGCGCCTGAAGGGCAATGATGCCCGTGCCGCCCACGACCCGGCGCCGGTGTGCCTGCGCGCGCTGAGCATCGAATTGCTGGCGGTGTACGGTTCCGAGGACCCGCCCATCGGCGTGCGGCGGCGCTTTCTGATCCGCGATTCGGATGGCGAGCGCTGTCTGGTGCCGGAAAGCTGGGACAGCCGTCGCCTGACCGGTTGGCGCACGCGCCGCCAGTTGCATCGGCGCATGCAGGCGATGGTCGAGCGCAGCGACCAGCTTTCCTAGCCCTGCTGCTGCCCCAGCAGCGCGGAGATCTGCCGTGAGGCGAGCAACAGTTTTTCGACGTGCTCCTGCAGGGGCTTCACCGGCAGGTAGTGAATCGAGCCGACCAGCGCAACCGTGCCAAAGAACCGGTCGCCGGCCTGGAACAGCGGCGCGGCCAGGGCATTGACGCCGGTGAACACCTCCTCCGGGCCGTCCGCCCAGCCGCGTCGGCGCACCAGCTCAATCTCACTGCGCAGGCGGTCCGGGTCGACGATGGTGCGGGGGGTGCTTGCCTGGAGTGGCTGGGAAAGCACGGTTTCCAAAAGGTCCGCGGGGCCGAACGCCAAGGCGACCTTGCCCTGGGCCACCGAATTGACCTGGAAACGGGTGCCAGGGCGCAACGCGATTTCCAGCGCGGTGTGTCCGCGCAGCAAATTCAGAACCACCACTTCGCCCTCGGCGAAAGTGGCCAGCACCACGGTTTGCCCGGTGCTGTCGCGCAGGGATTCCATCGCCGGGCGCGCCAACGAGACGATGTCGAACTGACGGGTAAAGCGCTGACCAAGCAGATACAGCCGCCAACCGATGCGGTACTGATTGCCCGGCGTCTGCTGGGTCACATAGCCGTGTTCGCGCAAACCGCTGAGATGGCGATGCACGCGCGCCTTGGGCATGCCCAGTTGCCGGGCAATCTGAGTTACGCCCAGGCCCTGCTCGGCACTCGCCAGCGCCTCGATGATCATCAACGAAATCACGCCGCCGGGCAGGCTGCGTTCGTCTTTTTCCGTAGGGTCGGCAAGGGGCATATCGTCTGAATCGGCCACCGGGTCATCGTCCTGGTTGATTGAAGGAGCGTCCGCCGCCGGACGGCCTTGTCTCGGCCAGCGATCCAGCGGTCACCGTGGCTAGTCTAGCGCAAAGCGCCGCCGGGTCCAGAGCGGGTGAGACTGATGAGACTGGGGGTGTGGAGACTGGGGACACGCATGTGGTGTGAGACTGTGAGATTGGGGACACGCATAACTTCCGGGGAAGACTGGGGACACGCATCGGAAGACTGGGGACACGCATCCACCCAATCGGGGACACGCATCTTTCTCACAGAACTTTCCAATCGGGGACACGCATCTTTCACACAGCAGGAGGGCTCAGGAGCAGGCCTCTCGGGGCGGCTGAATTCATGCGTGTCCCCGATTGGAAAGTTATGCGTGTCCCCGATTGGGGGGGTTATTGGGGTAGTTGGATGTGTCGTTCGGCGAAGACGCGGTAGGCCTGTACTTTGGGGCGTTGGGCGTCTTCGGGGTGGACGTAGCGGATTGAGCTGCGGCCTTTGAGTTGGCGTGGCAGCAGGAAGCAGCGAATGAAGGTGGTGTCGCGCTGTTCGGTGGTGGGGGCGAGCACCGGTTCGGGGCCTTTCTCGAACCAGGCGGAGCCGGGCGGGTAGCTGAGCGAGCGGCCTTCGGTTTCGATGCTGATCTCGCCGTTCAGGCAGCAGCGGATGCCGGGGCCCTGGTGGACGTGAGTCCAGGCGGTGCCGCCGGGAGGGAAGGCGACCCGGTCGCAGCGCATCAGCCATTGATAGCCGGCCGGCAGGTCCAGGGTTTGTTCCAGTTTCAATGTCGAGGTGGCGGCGGGGGAGGCGCGCAGGGTGCGGCTGGCGCCGTGGTCCGCCAGGGACAGTTCCCAGCGCCACAGGGTGGCGCCGTCGGCGCCGGCGAGCAGGGTTTGTTCGCTCTGCTCGACCAGGGCGGCACCGGTGTCCAGCCACTGGGCGCCGGTGTCGGATTCCACCGACAACGCGCCTTGCACCACGAACAGTGAGCGCGCCAGCGCGGGCAGGTAGACCGGGTCCGCCGCCGCCGGCAGCGTGTCTTCGTAGAGGCTCAGCTTGAGAGCGGTCATGGCTTGTCTCCGTGTTGTTTTTGAGGAGGGCATGAGGAAATTGACGTGATTGTATCGATGAAAGATACGACTGTCTCTTTTTTTAGCATTTAGGGCTTCAAAAATCCAAAAAATCCGATAATGTATCGATCACAGCAACAGATGAGCCAGTTTGGTTGGCTCACAAAAACAACAAGCAGACGGTTTCGACGGCACCTTTTAAGTGCGTCGAGCCGAGGAGCAATGACCAATGACACAACACGCTGAGCAATCCCTGGCGCCGTCTTCCGGTTCATCGAGCCGCTGGTGGGTGGGCGCCACCAAGCACCAGTGGCAGACGTTCCGGTCCGCCTATCTGGGTTGGATGCTCGACATCATGGATCTGATGTTGTTCGCCATGATCATCACGTCGGTGGGCAAGGATCTGGGGTTCGATAAAGGCGCCGCCGGGCTGGTGGCCTCGGCGACGCTGCTGGCGTCCGCGTTTGGTGGCCTGGTGTTCGGCTTTCTCGCCGACCGCATCGGGCGCACCCGTTCAATGGTGCTGAGCATTCTTTGTTATTCGGTGGGCACGGCGCTGTGCGGCTTGTCCGCCAACGTGTGGCAACTGATGGTGTTCCGCGTGGTGGTGGGCCTGGGCGTGGGCGGCGAATGGTCGGCCGGCTCGGCGCTGGTCAGCGAGAGCTGGCCGGCGCGACACCGCGGCAAGGTGCTGGGCTGGGTGCAGAGTGCGTTTGCCTCCGGCTATGCCCTGGCGGCGATCACCGCCGCGGTGATCCTGCCGCTGTTCGGCTGGCGCTGGGTGTTCGTGGTGGGCCTGCTGCCGGCGCTGCTGGCGTTCTACATTCGTCGCCACATGGGCGAGTCGGAAATCTGGAAAAACCAGACCGAGCGTCTGACCCTGAAAGAGAGCCTGCGCGTGCTGTTCAAGGATCACGCCGCCACCACCACCTTCGGCATGGCGCTGATGATCACCGCCATGTGTGGCTATTGGGGCCTGTTCACCTGGATTCCCACTTATTTGTCCACGCCGGTGGCGGACGGCGGCGCCGGGCTGGATCTGGTTAAGTCCACCACCTGGATCGTGATCATGCAGGTGGGCGCGGCGATCGGCTTTGTGTCGTTCGGTTATATCTCCGACGCGATCGGCCGCCGCGCCACCTTCGTGACGTTCTTCGTGGTGTCGGCGGTGGCGGTGCCGTTGTATCTGCTGATTAAGGAGCCGCTGGTGCTGATGGCGTTTGGCGTGGTGGTGGCGTTCTTCGGCACCGGTTTTTACAGCGGTTTCGCGCCCACCTTCGCCGAGCTGTACCCGACCTCGATCCGCGCCACCGCTCAAGGCGTGGTCTACAACGGCGGCCGCGCGGTGAGCGCGGTGGCGCCGGCCATCATCGGCTTCTCGGCGGATCGCTTCGGGCTCGGCTCGGGGCTGCTGCTGACCTCCATGTTCTTCGCGCTGGCGGCGCTGGTGGTGCTGCTGTTCCTGCCCAAGCAGAAGGCCATCGAACTGGAGTAATTGAGCCGATCAACCGGGCGGCCACGGCCGCCTTCGAAGGAGTCAACCATGCCGATCGTACAGATCACCCTGGTGGAGGGGCGCGATGACGCCCTGGTGGAAAACTGCATTCGTGAAGTGGCGCGTTGCGTCAGCGAGCAACTGAACGCGCCCATTGGCTCCGTGCGGGTGATGGTCAGCGAGCTGCCGCCGACGCGCTTCGCGGTGGGCGATCGCCTGAAAAGCGATGCGCCGGCCTCCTGACACTGAACCAGAAGGATTGAATTTTCATGTCCCGCTCTTCGTTTGACGGCTCCGCCCTGGAGCAGGCCGCGCAACGCCTGCGCCAGGCGGCGGACAGCCACCATTACATCGAACCGCTGCGCGACAGCCTGCCCGGGCTGGGCATTGACGATGCCTACCGCATCCAGCGCCTTAACAATGACCTGCGCCTGCAACAGGGCCAGCGGCGGGTGGGCCACAAGATCGGCCTGACCTCGCGGGTGGTGCAAACCCAGTTGGGCGTGGACCAGCCGGACTTTGGCGCCCTGTTTGACGACATGGGGTTCGGCCCCGGCGAGCCGGTGCCTTGGGCGCGCCTGCATCAGCCCAAGGTGGAGGCCGAGGTGGCGTTCGTGTTGGGCCGTGATCTGGATGAGGCACGCCTGGGCCTGGTGGATGTGATCAACGCCATCGACTACGCGCTGCCGGCCATCGAGATCGTTGGCAGCCGCATCGATCAGTGGAACATTCGCATCGCCGACACCATCGCCGACAACGCCTCCAGCGGTGCCTTCGTGCTGGGCACCACGCCACGGCGGCTGGCGGACCTTGATCTGGAGCTGTGCGGCATGGTGATGGAGCGGCGCGGCGAGCCGGTGTCAGTGGGCGTGGGCCGCGCCTGCCTGGGCAATCCGCTTAATGCGGTGCTGTGGCTGGCGCGCCGCATGGCGCAACTGGAGCAGCCGTTACGCGCCGGCGATCTGGTGCTCTCCGGGGCGCTGGGGCCGATGGTCGAGGTGGCGCCCGGTGACGTGATCGAGGCGCGGGTGTCCGGCCTGGGGTCGGTGCGCGCGGTGTTCGATCAGGCGCCGGACGACAACGCCAACCCACAGGAGAACACGCAATGACCCGTATCGACGACATCGCCACGCGCCTGGACGAGGCCGCCTTCAGCGCCCGCGCGATGGCGCAGATCGACCCGGACGGCAAGCTGCCGCTGGCGGACGCTTATGAGATCCAGCGCCGCTCGGTGGCGCGCCGGCTGGCCCGGGGCGAGCGCCCGGTGGGCATCAAGATGGGCTTCACCAGCCGCGCCAAGATGATCCAGATGGGCGTTGACGATGTGATTTGGGGCCGGCTCACCAGCGGCATGCAAGTGGACGATGGCGGCACGCTGGATCTGAGCCGTTTTATTCACCCGCGGGTGGAGCCGGAGCTGGCGTTCGTGCTCAAGCGGCCGCTGTCGGGGCACGTTTCCCCGGCCCAGGCGCTGGCCGCCGTGGAGGCGGTGGCGCCGGCCCTGGAGATCATCGATTCGCGCTACCAGGATTTTAAATTTTCGCTGTCCGACGTGATCGCCGACAACGCCTCGTCGTCGGGCTTCGTGGTCGGGCCGTGGGCAGACCCGCGCACTGACCTGGCCAACCTGGGCATGGTGATGAGTTTCGACGGCGTCGATCAGGAGCTGGGGTCCAGCGCCGCGCTGTTGGGCCACCCGCTGCGTGCCCTGGCCGCCGCCGCGCGCGTCGCCGAAGAGGCCGGCGAGCCGTTGCCGGCCGGCGCCATCGTGATGGCCGGCGCCGCCACCTCGGCGCAATGGTTGCGCCCGGGTATCCATGTGCAGCTTGAAGTGGAGCGTCTGGGTCGGGTCGGCTTTCATGTCGGCGCCTGAACCCTGCCTCTGTCTACTGCCCGATGCGGGCTGGAGTAACGGTTATGAGTGAACCAATCAAAGTGGCGATCATCGGTTCCGGCAACATCGGCACCGACCTGATGATCAAGATCCTGCGCCACGGCAAGCATCTGGAAGTGGGCGCCATGGTCGGCATCGACCCGGCGTCCGACGGCCTGGCCCGGGCCCGGCGCCTGGGCGTGCCGATTACCGCCGAGGGCATCGACGGGCTGCTGGCGATGGACGGTTTCAAGGACATCAAGGTGGTGTTCGACGCCACCTCCGCCGGCGCCCACGCCCATCATTACGAACGGCTCAAACCCCATGGCATCAAGGTAATCGACCTGACCCCGGCGGCCATCGGCCCCTACGTGATTCCCTCGATCAACCTGGACGACGAGCTCGACGCCGACAACATCAACATGGTCACCTGTGGTGGCCAGGCCACCATCCCCATGGTGGCGGCGGTGGCGCGGGTGGCCAAGGTGCATTACGGCGAGATCGTGGCTTCGATCAGCAGTAAGTCCGCCGGGCCGGGCACCCGCGCCAACATCGACGAATTCACCGAGACCACCTCGCTGGCGATTGAAAAGCTCGGTGGCGCCACCCGTGGCAAGGCGATCATCGTGCTGAACCCGGCGGAGCCGCCGTTGATCATGCGCGACACCGTGTTCGTGCTGTGCGAAAACGCCGACCGCGAGCGGATCGAAGCGTCGATCAACGCGATGGCCGACACAGTGCGCGGCTACGTGCCCGGCTATCGGCTCAAGCAGAAAGTGCAGTTCGAAGAGATCCCCGCCGACGCGCCGGTGAACGTGCCCGGTCTGGGTAAGCTCAGCGGTTTGAAAGTGTCGGTGTTCCTGGAAGTGGAAGGCGCCGCGCACTACCTGCCCGCCTACGCCGGCAACCTGGACATCATGACCTCGGCGGCGATGGCCTGCGCCGAACGACTGGCCGAGACGCGGCTCACTCAACTGGAGGCCCGGCAATGAGCAAGCTGTATATTTCCGATGTCACCCTGCGCGATGGCAGCCACGCCATTCGCCATCAGTACAGCGTGGATAACGCGCGACAGATCGCCAAGGCGCTCGACGACGCCAAAGTGGACTCCATTGAAGTGGCCCACGGCGATGGCCTCCAGGGCTCCAGCTTCAACTACGGCTTTGGCGCGCACAGCGACGTGGAATGGATCGAAGCGGTGGCGGACGTCACCCAGCACGCCATGATCACTACGCTGCTGCTGCCCGGCATCGCCACCATTCATGACCTGAAAGCCGCCTACACCGCCGGCGCCCGCGGCGCCCGCATCGCCACTCACTGCACCGAGGCGGATGTCTCCCGGCAGCACATTGAGAAAGCGCGGGAGATGGGCATGGACACGGTCGGCTTTCTGATGATGAGCCACATGAACACGCCCGAAGGCCTCGCCGAACAGGCCAAACTGATGGAAAGCTACGGCGCGCAGACCGTGTACGTGGTGGACTCCGGCGGCGCCATGAACATGAACGACGTGCGCGCCCGGGTGCGCGCTTGCCGGGACCTGCTTGACCCGGCCACCGGCATGGGCATCCACGCCCACCATAACCTGAGCCTGGGCGTGGCCAATTCCATCGCCGCGGTGGAAGAGGGCGTGAATCGCGTGGACGCCAGCCTGGCGGGCATGGGCGCCGGCGCCGGCAACGCGCCGCTGGAAGTGTTCATCGCCGCCGCCGAGAAGCTGGGCTGGGAGCACGGTTGCGACCTGTATAAATTAATGGACGCCGCCGACGACATCGTGCGGCCGCTGCAGGATCGGCCGGTGCAAGTGGACCGCGAAACCCTGGCGCTCGGCTACGCCGGTGTTTACTCCAGTTTCCTGCGCCACGCCGAAGCCGCCGCCAAGCGCTACGATCTTAAGACCGTGGATATTCTGGTGGAGCTGGGGCGGCGCAAGATGGTGGGTGGCCAGGAAGACATGATTGTCGATGTGGCGTTGGATTTGTTGAAAGGCTAGAGGGTGGACGTCGGACGTCGGACGTCGGACGCCAAGATCAAAATCAAACCTGTTGCTGGCTGGGCGGAACGCCGCCCTGCCTCTCCTACAAAAAAACACGCTCCCTCTACAGCGCCGCGTAGGGCAGGCCGGCAGCGGCCCGACTGAAAACTGAACCTCTATTCTTTCGGACAGTCGCCAATCCGTTCCGCCTGGCCTTGCACTTGAGTGGTGCGGGTTTCGCCTTGCACGGTAGTGGCGACCTCCAGGTTGATGCGGTAGGCGCGTGGGCTTTGCCGGGTCATTTCGCCGTGGGTGACGCTGGCCGGTTCGCCGTTGCAGCTCACCGTCCAGTTCACTTGATTGCCGTTGCGCTGGTAGTCGTCCACCTGGCAGCCACTTTGCTGATTGTTGGTGAGGGCGCCGCGCAGGTCGGCGACGTCGGCGGCGCTGAGGCAGCGGTTCATGGTGCGCGCCGGCATCGCTTGCCCGCCGGGCTGGCTGGCCTGGATGGTTTGTTTCCATTGGCCCGGTTCGAGGTAGTCGTCGGCTTGGGCGAAGGCAGGCAGGGCGGCGAGGCTGAGCAGCAGGGCGAGCGATTTCGGTGTCATGGCGGCAGTCCTTGTCGGTGGGTGGCGGGCTTCTTTCTCTTCGCCTGGGCGCGGCGTGCGCGCGCCTGTCCGGGTTCAGTGGCCACTATCGCGGTCGGCGCTGGTGTTGGCAAGCCGTGCACTGGCGCCGCGCGCGCCAACCCCTATACTGCGGGAAACGTCGCCCGCTACGGGTGAAGCCCTTTGCAGGTAGCCCGCTATGTTGGAATGGATCACCTCCCCCGAGGCCTGGATTGCCCTGGCCACCCTGACCGCCCTGGAAATCGTGCTGGGCATCGACAACATTATTTTCCTCTCCATTCTGGTGGACCGGTTGCCGGAGAAGCAGCGCCCCCGGGCACGGCTGATCGGGCTGGGGCTGGCGATGGTGATGCGGCTGGGGTTGCTGGCGTCGCTGGCCTGGCTGACCAAGCTCACCGCCGATCTGTTCGTGGTGCTGGGCCAGGGGATTTCCGGGCGCGATCTGGTATTGATCGTGGGCGGGTTGTTCCTGTTGGCGAAATCGGTGTTGGAAATTCATCATTCCATTGAGGATGACGAGGCGGCGCCGGCGTCGGTGCGCAAGGGCGCAACGGCGTCTTTTTTCGCGATTCTGGCGCAGATCGCGGTGCTCGATCTGGTGTTCTCGCTGGATTCGGTGATCACCGCGGTGGGCATGGCCAATCACCTTGAGGTAATGGTGATCGCGGTGGTGATCGCGGTGGGCTTTATGATGGTGTTCGCCAATGCCATCGGCCGCTTTATCACCGAGCACCCGACGCTGAAGATGCTGGCGTTGTCGTTCCTGGTGCTGGTGGGCACGGCGTTGATCGCCGATGGCCTGGAGTTCCATATTCCCAAGGGCTACATCTACTTCGCGATGGCGTTCAGTTTCGCCGTGGAGATGCTCAATCTGCGCGTGCGCGCGGGCCGCAAAAAGGCGGCGCAAGCGCGCTGAGCAGAGCCTCAGGGCTGAATGCGCCGCAGGCGCTCCAGCAGGCCCATCAGGGTCTGGTAGTCCTCGCCGCCGAGCTGTTCGCGGATTGTCCGGTACTGCCGATTGATTTCGTCGCTCATGGCGTCGAACAGCTGGTGGGCTTCGTCGGCGAGGGTGATGCACAGGCGGCGTTGGTCGTTCTCGGGCTTCCAGCGGCGCAGGTAGCCATCCCGTTCCAGGCGCATCAGCACGCCGGTGAGGCTGGGGCGCGGAATGCAGGCCAGCTCGGCCAGGCGATAGCTCTCCAGGGTGTATTCCGGGGCCTGTTTGAGAATACGGATGACCCGCCACTGCTGTTCGGTGATGCCGTGTTGATTGAGCAGGGGCCGGAAGAAACCCATCGCGGCTTCGCGCCCTTGCAGCAGAGCCAGGGTCAGGGAGGGCGTCGGTTCGGGCATGCGGCGCGGGTGTCCTTTTGCTGGGTCGGTTCAGAGGGAGAGCCGGCCAATCGGGGCGGGCGTTTCCGGCAAAGAATACCGTTGTTAACGCCGGCGCCGCCAGTTGGCGGTGTGCGCTAGTCGTCGCGCTCCCATTCCGGTGGCGCCCAGAAGTGCTTGAGGCGCTGTTTGAGCGGGCCGGGGCGGGCGGCGTCGCGGAACATGGCGACCCATTCGTGCACCGTCAGCCACAGCGGGTTGAAGCTGTTCACCGGGCGGGTGATGCCGTATTGCACCGGGACCTGGTCTTGCTCTTCCACGAAGGTGCCGAACAGGCGATCGTAAAGAATCACGATGCCGCCGTAGTTGCGGTCGATGTATTCCGGGTTGCGGCCGTGGTGGGCGCGGTGGTGGCTGGGGGTGTTGAAAATGAATTCGATGGCCGGGTGCAGCTTGCCGACCCATTGGGTGTGCACGAAATATTGATAGGCCAGATTCACCGTGAGCATGAAGAAGATCCACACCGGTTCAAAGCCGAGCAGCGCCAGGGGCAGGTAGAACAGCCAGTTGCCACCCAGGGCGTAGAGCGCGCTTTGCCGCATGGCGGTGGAGAAATTCATGTAGGTGCTGGAGTGGTGCGCCACGTGGGCGCTCCAGAACCAGCGGACACGGTGGCTGGCGCGGTGGAAGGCGTAGTAGCACAGCTCCAGCAGAGCGAACAGCAGCACGCCGGTGAGCGGTGTCATGGTGATGTCGAACAGGCGGTGATGCCAGGCCCACTGAAACACCAGCGCCACCAGGGTCACGGTGACCAGGGTGTCGAACACCATGTACAGGGCGCCCAAACCGATGCTGGCGAAGGAGTCGCGGGCGAGAAAGCGCCCGCGCCCGCGAAAGCGCGCTGCCTCGGCGAGCAGGGCGGCGAGAAACAGCGGCACCATGGCGGGCAGCACCAGGGCGCGCCAGTCCAGTTGTGAGAAAAGGTCGTTCATAACGGTGATCCACGATGGGGGAACAGAGAGGCGGGTGACAGAGAGGCAGTGTCCCAGGCCCGGTGTTTCCATGCTTGACAGCGCCGGCCTATTTTTTGACAAATAGCGCCATGACTTATGCCGCTTACCCCGACGCCGGGCCGCCTGGCGATAACTACGTGGCCGCGACCTACGCGCAGCTTTTGTACGACTATCTGGACGCCCGCGGGGTGGACGCGCTGGCGCTGCTGGGGCGGATGCCGGTGGAGGAAATCGCGCCGGGCCTGGAGCGGGTGCCGCTGCTGTTCTGGGAGCGGGCGTTGGCGCGGGCCAACGCCTTGTTGAAGGAGCCGGCGCTGGGGCTGGCGGTGGGGCGTACCATTACGCCACGGCATTTCGGATTGCTCGGTTATGTGGTGCTCAGCGGCGCCAATCTGGGCGAGGGCCTGGCGCGCATGGAGCGCTATCACCGGCTGATCTACGACGTGAACCCGGCGCGCGTGGAAACGCATGGCGACTGGGTGGAAATTCGCTGGGGGGTGGAGCGCGGTCTGTCCGGCCAGTTGGTGGACGAGACCGGTGTGGCGGCGGTGGTGCAGATCGTGCGCGATGTGCTGGGCGAGGCCAAGCCGGTGGAACGGGTCGGGTTCGTGAATCCGCGACCCGCCGATCTGGCGCCCTACCAGGCGTATTTCGCCGGCGAGGTGCTGTTCGGGCAGGCGGAGACATTCCTGCGGGTGCCGATGTCTTATCTGACCTTGCCGTTGCGGGCGCCCGACCCGAACCTGCTGGCGATTCTGGATGGCCAGGCGGAGGCGCTGCTGGCGCGGCATGGGGAAGGCGAGGACCGCTTTGCCGCCCAGCTGGCGCGGCTGATGCGTGAGCGCCGGCCGACGCTGGAAGCGCTGGCGGCGCTCAATCACGTCAGTGTGCGTACCTTGCAACGGCGGTTGCAGCAACGCGGCGAGCGTTTCCAGGATCTGCTTGAGCGCACCCGTTATCGGTTGGCGCGGGCTTACCTGAGCGATTCGCGGCTGGAGCTGGTGGAGGTGGCGGCGCTGCTCGGCTACTCCGAGCACAGCGCGTTTTCCCGGGCGTTCAAGCTGTGGAGCGGGCTGAGCCCGGCGCAGTGGCGGCGTACCGGCGCGGCGCACTGAGCCGGGCACCGATCAGCCGCCGAGCAATTTCTCTTCGCTGGCCTCGACCGCCTCCAGCGGCCCATAGAGAATCAGGATGTCGCCGTTTTCCAGGCGCTGGTCGCCGCCCGGGTGGTTGAGGGTGCGCTCGCCACGGCGCAGCGATTGCACCTCCACCTGGCGTTCGGCAAGCCCCAGTTGGTCGAGCCGTTTGCCGATGGCGGCGGCTTGTGGGCCCAGGGTCACGGCGTGCAGCAGCCGATACGGATTGCCGGCGCGGTCGCTGGTGGGCAGGGATTCGCCGTGGTAGTAACCGCGCAGCAGCTTGTAGCGCTCGCGGCGGCTCTGGCGCAGCATCGCCAGCACTTTGCCAAACGGCACATCAAGCATCATCAGCGCGTGGGCGACCAGCATCAGCGACGCTTCCAACACCTCGGGCACCACCTCGGCGGCGCCGGCGCTGAGTAACTCGTCCAGGTGGGTGTCGTCGCGGGTGCGCACCAGCACGCGCAGGTCCGGGCAAAGTTGATGGGCGGTGTGCAGGATGCGTTCGGCCAGGCGGGCGTCGTCGAAGGTCACCACCAGCAGGCTGGCGCGGTGGATGCCGGCGCGCTCCAGCAGGTCCTTGCGGGTGGCGTCGCCGTAGAGCAGCCGTTCGCCGCTTTGCCCGGCTTCGCGGATGCGCACCAGATCGGTGTCGATGGCCACCGCTTCGATGTGAAAGCGCTTTAAATAGCGCATCAGGTTCTGACCCACCCGCCCATAGCCGCACAACAGCACGTGGCCGCGGGTGTGTTCGTCGATCATCGGGTTGTCCGGGGCCTGTTCCCAGCGCGCCAGAAGTTTGCGGGTGAGCGGATCGCTTTGGCTGAGCAGCGCCGGCGTCGCCGCCATCGTCAGCACCGCTATCGAAACCAGCAGCCCGGCCTGTTCGGCGCTCATCAGTTGGTAGGCCACCGCCAGGGCCACCAGCACGAAGCCGAACTCGCCGCCCTGGGCGAGCATCAGGCCGGTGCGCAGGGCGGTTTCCGCCCGTTCGCCGAGCAGTTTCAACAGGCCGGCCAGCAAGGTGCTTTTCAGCAGCATCAGCGAGGCGGCGGCGAGCAGAATCCAATGCCACTGGCTGAGCAGCAGCGCTGGCGACACCAGCATGCCCACGCCCATGAAAAACAGCCCCAGCAGCAGATCGCGAAACGGCCGGATGTCCGCCTCGATCTGGTGGCGGAAGTGGCTCTCGCCGAGCATCATGCCCGCCAGAAAGGCGCCCAGAGCCATGGACAGGCCCAGCAGATGAGTCACCCAGGCGGCCACCAGCGCCAACAGCAGGGCGGTCATCACGAACACCTCGTCGGAGCGGGCGCGGCCGGTTTCGTCCAGGGCGCGGGGCAGCACCCACTTGCCGATCACGTAGATGCCGGCGAACAGCAGCAGCGCCTTGAACAGGGTCAGAGCCGCCATCGGCAACGGCGAGCCGCCGGCGGGGTCGGCGAACACCGGCAGCAACACCAGCATCACCACCGCGGCGAGATCCTGAAACAGCAGCACGCCGGTGGCGGCGCGGCCGTAGCTGGTATTGACCGCGCCACGGCTGATCAAATCGCGGATCACGATGGCGGTGGAAGAGAGCGCCAGCGCGCCGGCGCCGATCAGCGCGATGGCGGTGTCGAAACCGAGCAGGCGCATCACCAGGAACACCGGCAGCGCGGTGCACAGCACCTGCAACGGCCCGGCGCCAAACACCACCCGGCGCAGCGCCAGCAGTCGCGGCATGGAGAATTCCAGCCCCAGGGAAAACATCAGGAACACAATGCCGAACTCGGCGAGATGCTGAACCGGCGTGATGTCCGCCACCCAGCCGAAGCCGCCAGGGCCGGCCAGCACGCCGGCGCACAGGTAGGCAAGAATCGGCGGCAGATACAGGCGGCGGAACACCACCACCGCGGCCACGGCCAGGCCAAGCAGTACCACCACCAGCGTCAGCGTGTCGTGCATGAGTTTTTCGATCTCCGTTGGCTGACTTGAGGGTAGCGCGCTCGGGGCGTTCAGGCGTGCTCGGGCATGAAAATCAGATCGGTGACGCCGACGTCCAGACCAAGCTGGCACAGCGCGGTGGTGATCTGGCCGCGGTGGTGGGTCTGATGATTGAACAGATGGGTGAGGCACAGCGTCAGCGGGAACTCACGGGCCCGGCCGGTGGAGGCGGAGGTATAACCGAGGGTGGCCTCGGCGAGCCGGGTGTCGTCCAGGGTGGCGGCGTAGTCGGCCAGGTGCGCGTCGGTCAGCGCCCGCTGGTTCCGCAGAGTGCCGAAATCCTGGTACAGCTCCTGATCGAGCCCGTCGACCTCGAACGGCTGGCCGGTAAAGCGGCCCAGCCAGAGCCGGTCGGTGAGCAGCAGATGATTGAGAGTGCCGTGGATGGAATGGAAAAACAGGCCGCGCATGGCCTTGCGCTGGCTGTCGTCGAGTTGTTCGCAGAGCCGGTAGATGTGCTCGTTCTGCCAACGGTTATAGCGTGTCAGGCGGTGGTAATGATCTCGCCACATGGTGGCCTCCGTGGGGCGCGCGGTGGTGCCCCTGAAAACACAGGGTCAAGGGCAGTTGAATGTAATACAGCCCCGGGCCAAGAGGAAAGGCCGGTGGCGCGGGCTTGGATAAACAGGCCAGGCGGCGCGGACCCTGGCATTATCGATGTGGAGAATGACCACGGTGTTGCGCCGACGATGGGAGCAAAGGCATGGGCAGGGTTGAACGCGGGTGCGTGGTGGTGTTGATGCTGGCGGCCGGCGCCGGCCAGGCGGCGCCACCGGCGAGCCGCGACTGGGTCGGTGAGGGGGTCTTTCCGAGGGGCATCGAAGGGCCGGCGGTGGGCCCGGACGGTGCGCTTTACGTGGTCAACTTTGCCCGGCCGGGCACCATCGGCCGGGTCTCTGGCCAGGGCAAGGCGCGCCTGTTCCTGACGCTGCCGGCGGGCAGCGTGGCCAGCGGTTTGCGCTTTGGCCGGGATGGCCGGTTGTACGCCGCCGACCACCGTGGCCACAATATTCTGCGCATCGACCCGGCGGACCAATCGGTGAGTGTCTGGGTGCATGAACCGCGCATGCACCAGCCCAACGATCTCACCCTGGCCGCCGACGGCGGCGTGTACGCCAGCGACCCCGACTGGCGCAGCGGCAGCGGCCGCGTCTGGTACGTGAGCGCGGACGGCCGGACGCGGGTGGTGGCCGACGGTTTGGGCACCGCCAATGGCATTGCCCTGAGCCCGGATGGCCGCCGGCTCTATGTGGCGGAGACCCGCCAACGCCGCATACGGGTGTTTGATGTGGGCGCCGATGCCGGCCTCAGCGGTGGCCGGGTGCTGATTGAATTCAAAGGGCACGGCCTGGATGGCCTGCGCGCCGACGTGCGCGGCAATCTTTACGTGGCGCGCTACGGCGCCGGGGAGCTGGCGGTGGTGTCGCCGCGGGGCAAATGGCTGCGCAGCGTGCCCCTGAAAGGGCGCTATCCCACCAATCTCACCTTCGGTGGCGAGGACGGCCGGCGGGTGTTCGTGACCCTGGACAAACGGGGCGCGGTGGAATCGTTCGTGGCGCCATATCCGGGGGCGGATTGGGAAAGGATGAGGAGGTAGGGGTTTTCAGTTTTCAGTGTTCAGTGCGCGTTCGCGGAGGCCACGGTATCGGGTGAGTTGCGGCGGGCGCGGGTACCGCCGAAAGGCGGTACCCGCGAACACTGAACACTGAACACCCGCCTCAGACCTTACTACTGAGCTCGCGGATTTCCTGGTTGAGAACGCGATCGTTGTCAGAGTAATCCACTGGCAGGTCGATCACGTGCACGCCGCCGGCGGCGAAGCATTCCTCGATCAGGGGGCCGAGGCCGTCGGTGCTTTCCACCCGGTGGCCCTGGGCGCCGTAGGCTTTGGCGTAGGCGACGAAGTCCGGGTTGTGGAAATCCAGGCCAAAGTCGTGGAACTCCATTTGCGCCTGCTTCCACTTGATCATGCCGTAGCCGTCGTCGCGCAGAATCAGCACCACCAGATCCAGGCGCATGCGCACCGCGGTTTCCAGCTCCTGGGAGTTCATCATGAAGCCGCCGTCGCCGCACACCGCCATCACGCGGCGGTCCGGGTGCACCATTTTCGCCGCCATCGCCGAGGGCAGGCCGGCGCCCATGCTGGCCAGGGCGTTGTCCAGCAGCACGGTGTTGGGGTGGGTGGCCGGGTAGTTGCGCGCGAACCAGATTTTGTACATGCCGTTGTCCAGCGCGATGGTGCTGTCGTCGGGCATTACCTTGCGCACTTCGTGCACCAGCCGTTGCGGCAGAATCGGGAAGCGGTCATCGCGGATGCCTTCGCTGATGTGCGCCTGCAGGGCGTCGCGCACCCGGTGGAAGTCGGCGAAGCTCCAGTGCTCCTGGGGTTCGAGCCGCTCCTTGAGTTGCCACAGGCTGTTGGCGATGTCGCCGACTACTTCAATTTGCGGAAAGTAGACCGGGTCGACCTCGGCGGAGCTGAAGTTAATGTGCACCACTTCGGCGCCGCCGGGACGCATGAAGAACGGCGGCTTTTCCACCACGTCGTGGCCGACGTTAATGATCAGATCGGCGGCGCTGATGGCACGGTGCACGAAGTCGCCATCGGAGAGCGCGGTGTTGCCGAGAAAGTGCGGGCCGGTTTCATCGACCACGCCCTTGCCCATCTGGGTGGTGATCACCGGGATGCCCAGTTTCTCAATGAACTGGCGCAACATTTTGCTGGTCAGCTTGCGGTTGGCGCCGGCGCCCACCAGCAACAGCGGCTTGCGCGCGCCCTGGATGGCTTCCACGGCGCGGCAGATGGCTTTGTCTTCGGCGATCGGACGGCGGGTCAGGCTGGGCTCAAGCACCGGCATGGAGGAATGCTCGCGGGCGATGTCCTCGGGCAGCTCCAGGTGGGTGGCGCCGGGCCGCTCTTCCTGGGCGCGGCGAAACGCTTCGCGGATGCGCGCCGGAATGGTGTCGCCGCTGACCACGGTCTTGGTGAACTTGGTGATCGGCCGCATCATGTCGACCACATCGATGATCTGGAACTGGCCCTGCTTGCTGGATTTGATCGGCTTCTGGCCGGTGATTACCACCATCGGCATGGCGCCGAGCTGGGCGTAGGCGGCGGGCGTCACCAGGTTGGTGGCGCCGGGGCCGAGCGTGGAGAGACACACGCTGGCGCGGCCGGTGAGCCGGCCGTAGGTGGCGGCCATGAACCCGGCGCCCTGTTCGTGGCGGGTCACCACCAGCTTGATCTGCTTGGAGCCACGCAGGGATTCCAGCAGGTCCAGGTTCTCTTCGCCGGGAATGGCGAACACATACTCAACGCCTTCGGCTTCCAGGGCGCGAACGAATAAATCCGAAGCTTTCATTCAACCTTCTCCTTCCGGCGCCGGTGGTCGCGCCATGACGATGCTCTGTGCGCATGGGGGGTAGTGACGTTGGCGGATACTATAACGCGCCGGCGGGGCGGGGCGGTATGGTGAATACTGATGCGTGGCATTGGGAATGCCTGTGGGGGCGCTGGCGCTGGCGCGCAGCGCGCTTCAAGCTTCAGGTTTCAAGCTTCAAGCGTGCCGGCCTTTTCATCCTGGGACTCACGCAAACTGGCTTATGCGTAGCCGCAAAGCTGTCAGAGGCGGGTTTTGACTTAAGCTTGAAGCTTGAAGCTTGAAGCGCGCGCCAGCGCTTTCTCAGTGCCAGGTCCCTTCCAGGTTCTCGCACTGCTCCAGGAATTCCTCGGCGCTCATTTCCACGGTGCGCAGCTCGTCGTCTTCGTCGTCCAGGTGGGTGGCCACCTGTTCCTTGAGCTGGCTGACCACCGTGGTCATCACCGACAGCGTCTCTTCCACCTGTTCAATGGTGGAGAGCAGCTCGCGCGCTTCCTCTCGGTAGTCGTCGCGGAAATCGTCGTTGTGGTCGCTCATCAAGGCCTCCGGGGGTGATGCCGGTATGGTGCCAAAGGATAGCGGTGAGGACAAACCCCCAAGGGGGGCCGCAAGTCGCAAGCCGCAAGTGAAGCACTTCCAGAGAGGTGGTCCCGCTTGCAGCTTGTCGCTTGTAGCCTGGTGCTTTAATCCCAGCTCAGCGCGCCGCCGACCTGGTATTCGGTGACCCGGGTTTCAAAGAAGTTTTTCTCTTTGCGCAGATCCATGATCTCGCTCATCCAGGGGAAGGGGTTGGTGACGCCCTTGAATTGCTCGGGCAGGCCGAGCTGGGTGAGGCGGCGGTTGGCGATGAACTGCAGGTATTCTTCCATCATCGCGGCGTTCATGCCGAGCACGCCGCGCGGCATGGTGTCGCGGGCGTATTGGATTTCCAGCTCGGTGCCTTCCAGGATCATCTGGGTGGCTTTGTCGCGCATTTGCTGGTCCCACAGTTGCGGGTTTTCCAGTTTGATCTGGTTGATCACGTCGACGCCGAAGTTCACGTGCATGGATTCGTCGCGCAGGATGTACTGGAACTGCTCGGCGACGCCGGTCATTTTGTTGCGGCGGCCCATGGAGAGAATCTGGGTGAAGCCACAGTAGAAGAAAATCCCTTCCAGCACGCAGTAGAACGCGATCAGGTTCTGCAACAGCGCTTTGTCGGTTTCCGGGGTGCCGGTGGTGAAAGCCGGGTCGGAAATCTCGCGGGTGTACTCAATGCCCCACTGGGCTTTCTTGGCCACCGAGGGGATCTCCTGGTACATGTTGAAGATCTCGCCTTCGTCCATGCCCAGGGATTCGATGCAGTACTGGTAGGCGTGGGTGTGGATCGCCTCTTCGAAGGACTGACGCAGAATGTACTGGCGGCACTCTGGATTGGTGATCAGCCGGTAGATGGCCAGCACCAGGTTGTTGGCGACCAGGGAGTCGGCGGTGGAGAAGAAGCCCAGGTTGCGCTTGACGATGCGGCGTTCGTCGTCGGTGAGGCCGTCTTCTTTTTTCCACAACGCCAGATCGGCGTTCATGTTTACTTCCTGGGGCATCCAGTGGTTGGCGCAGCCGTCCAGGTATTTCTGCCAGGCCCAGTCGTATTTGAAGGGCACCAGTTGGTTGAGGTCGGCGCGGCAGTTGATCATGCGCTTGTCGTCCACCTCGACGCGGCCGGCGGTGCCTTCCAGCTCCGCCACCCCTTCGCTGATGTCCATCTCCGCGACCGCCTGCTGGGCGCGCACCACGGCGTCGGTCACGGCGGCGTTGGATCGTCCGGGTGATTGTCCTCGTCCAGATTGATCATCCGCTGCACTTCCCGCTGCCGGTGCTTGAGGTGCAGGTGCCGCTTTCTCAGATAGCGGCTCAGATTGCGGTGGCGTTGGTTGCGCGCCGCCGGGCTGCTTGTGGATGGGCGTCTCTTGCGCATGAAAATCGTCCCAGCTCAGCATGTGTCTTCTCCATTCTTTCAGGGTGGCGCCTTGGCGTCACCGGTGGTGCATTCCTCAAGTGGCCTGACGCTGGACGCCTGACGCCGGACGCTTTAAAAGCGGGTTTGGCGTCTCGCGTCTGGCGTCAAGCGTCCGGCGTCTTTATTGGCACGCCTCGCAATCCGGGTCGTCGAGGGAGCAGGCCTGGGGTACGTCCGCGGCCTGGCCGAACTCCGCTTCCGGGGCGGCGGTTTCGCCGCCGCTGAAGGAGGCGTCACCACCGCCAGACGAAACCCGGTTGAGCTTGGTGTCGTTGACGGTGGATTTCTCCGTTTGCGTGGCGCTGATGGCGCGCAGGTAGTAGGTCGTTTTCAGACCCAGCAGCCAGGCCATCTTGTAGGTCACGTCCAGCTTCTTGCCGTTGGCGTCGGCGATGTAGAGGTTCAGCGACTGCGCCTGATCGATCCACTTCTGGCGGCGGCTGGCGGCTTCCACCATCCAGCGTGGTTCCACCTCGAAGGCGGTGCGGAACTGCTCTTTGAGATCCGCCGGCACCCGCTCGATGGGCAGCACCGAACCGTCGTAGTACTTGAGGTCGTTGACCATCACGTTGTCCCACAGGCCGCGCTCTTTCAAGGCGTTGACCAGGTAGGGATTGACCACGGTGAACTCGCCGGACAGGTTCGATTTCACGTACAGGTTCTGGTAGGTGGGCTCGATGGATTGCGACACCCCGGTGATGTTGGCGATGGTGGCGGTCGGCGCGATCGCCATCACGTTGGAGTTGCGCATGCCTTTTTTGGCCATGGCGCGCACGCTCTCCCAATCCAGGGTCTGGCTGCGGTCCACCTGGCAGTATTCCTCGCCGCGCTGTTTGACCAGGATATCGATGGAGTCGATCGGCAGAATGCCCTGGCTCCACAGTGAACCGTCGAAGGTCTGGTAGGCGCCGCGTTCCTCGGCCAGTTTGGCGGAAGCCTGGATCGCGTAATAGCTGACCGCTTCCATGGACTGGTCGGCGAAGTCGACCGCGTCACGGGAGGCGTAGCTCAGGCCCTGGCGGTAGAGCGCGTCCTGGAAGCCCATGATGCCCAGGCCCACCGGCCGGTGCTTCATGTTGGAACGCTCCGCCTGGGGCACGCTGTAGTAGTTGATGTCGATCACGTTGTCGAGCATGCGCACCGCGGTTTTCACCGTGCGGGCGAGTTTTTCCCGGTCCAGACCATTGCCGTCCACGTGCTGGGCCAGGTTCACCGAACCCAGGTTGCACACCGCGATTTCCTCGCGGTTGGTGTTCAGGGTGATCTCGGTGCACAGGTTGGACGAATGCACCACGCCGACGTGCTGCTGCGGGCTGCGCAGGTTGCACGGGTCCTTGAAGGTGAACCAGGGGTGGCCGGTTTCGAACAGCATGGAGAGCATTTTGCGCCACAGGTTGATGGCCGGCAGGCGCTTATACAGCTTCATGCGGCCGTCGCGGGTCATCGCCTCGTATTCTTCATAGCGCTTTTCGAACGCCTCGCCGTACAGGTCATGCAGGTCCGGGGTGTCGTTGGGGCTGAACAGGGTCCAGTCCTGTTCGTTGACCACGCGCTTCATGAACAGGTCCGGAATCCAGTTGGCGGAGTTCATGTCGTGGGTGCGGCGGCGGTCGTCGCCGGTGTTCTTGCGCAGCTCGATGAACTCTTCGATGTCCATGTGCCAGGTTTCCAGGTAGGCACAGACCGCGCCCTTGCGCTTGCCGCCCTGGTTGACCGCCACGGCGGTGTCGTTGACCACTTTCAAAAACGGCACCACGCCCTGGGATTTGCCGTTGGTGCCTTTGATGTAGGCGCCCAGCGCGCGCACCGGGGTCCAGTCGTTGCCCAGGCCGCCGGCGAATTTGCTGAGCATGGCGTTGTCGTGGATGGCGCTGTAAATGCCGGACAGATCATCGGGCACCGTGGTCAGGTAGCAGCTTGAGAGCTGCGGACGCAGGGTGCCGGCGTTGAACAGGGTCGGCGTGGAGCTCATGTAATCGAAGCTGGAGAGCAGATTGTAGAACTCGATGGCGCGCTCTTCACGCTTCCCTTCATGTTGGTCTTCACGGATCGCCAGCCCCATCGCCACGCGCATGAAGAAGCACTGCGGCAGTTCGATGCGAGTGTCGTTGTGGTGAATGAAGTAACGGTCGTAGAGGGTCTGCAGGCCCAGGTAAGAGAACTGCAGATCGCGCTCGCCCTGGATCGCGGCGCCCAGCTTCGCCAGGTCGTACTCGGCCAGTTCCGGGCTCAACAGCTCGAACTCGATGCCCTTGTGCACATAGGCGGCCAGCGCTTCGCCGTAGAGGCTTTCCATTTCCTGCTGGTTGGCGCGCTCCGCCACGCCCAGGTATTGCAATGCCTCGGCGCGGATCTTGTCCATCAGCAGCCGGGCGGTGACCTGGGAGTAGTTGGGCTCCATCTCGATCATGGTGCGGGCGGTCATCACCATGGAGGTGTTGACGTCCTTGATGGAGACGCCGTCGTACAGATTCTTGACGGTCTCGGCGATGATTTTGTCCGGGTGCACCTGCTCCAGCCCGCGGCAGGCTTCGTGGATCAGGTGTTCCAGGCGGGCCATGTCCAGCGGCGCGCGGCTGCCGTCTTCCATGGTCACGCTCATGTCCACCTTGTGCTTGGGCTCGCGCAGGCCATCGCTGCGTTCGGCGCGTTTGCGCGCCTGCTGCTCGCGGTAGAGCACGTAATCGCGGGCCACCTTGTGCTCGCCATTGCGCATCAGAGCCAGTTCCACCTGGTCCTGGATCTCTTCGATGTGAATGGTGCCGCCGGAGGGCATACGGCGCTTAAAGGTGGCGCTGACCTGTTCGGTCAGACGCTCCACGGTTTCGTGAATGCGCGAACTGGCGGCGGCGGTGCCGCCTTCCACGGCCAGAAAGGCCTTGGTGATCGCCACGGTGATCTTGTCGTCATCGTAGGCGAGCACCTTGCCGTTGCGCTTGATCACGCGCAATTGGCCGGGAGCCGTGCTGGTGACGTCCTGTTCCGCGCTCACGCCGGTATCGCGGCCACCGGGGCGCGCCTGTTCGCGACTGGTATCCGTATGCATGATGCCCTCTCCGTTGTTTGTGCTGACTGAGTCTGTGCTGACTGCGCTGTGCAATTCTTGAGCAGTGCTTTTGATTTGATCCATTCGATCCATTCGACCTGTCCGATTCACTCGATCGATCCGACGTGCCCGCTTTCCGTGGGCATCCGGCGGGTGCGGCCGGTGGCGGAAGGCGCGATACCCGGAACAGTGTCTGTTCCAGGTAAAAACACCATATATTGTGGTTTGCCTTATCGGGGGCGGCGGCCGGGTTCGTCGTCGGAAACCGTAAATGGTTGAATCGGCGGCGTTTTCCAGGGGGCGGAAGAGAATGTGCCCGATGATGCGGAAAATTTTACAAAAACCCAACATGTAGGGGTCGCTGCCCGACATTGCTACAAGTTATAGGTGCCCTGGTGCTTTTGCAAGCCCGTCGACTGGGGAAATCCTGTGGATAATTTGTGGGTGGGTTGTGCAGGAAAGCGGCCTGCGCTGGCGGCGCCATGGCGCTGACCCCCGGCCCCCATATATAGTGCTGTGTAAGAGCTGCATTCCTGTTGCCCAAGCGCACCGGTATGCGTATAAAAGGACGCACGGGCCGCCCATCTTTCGGGGTTGGAAGGGGCCTGGGCACGCCGGTGGCGCAAAGCGCATTTTTCGCGGGGGCATGCCGGCCCGTACAAAAACGCATCGATAAGGACAACGACGGGATGACAACCGTGCAGGATAACCCGCCGACTATCATGATCGTCGAAGACGACGAACGTCTGGCCGATCTCACCTGTGAATATCTTGAATCCAACGGCCTTGTGGTCACCGTGGTCGGGGACGGCGAAGAGGCGATTCGCCGGATCCGCGCCGAGCAGCCCGATCTGGTGGTATTGGATCTGATGCTGCCGGGGGCCGATGGCCTGACCGTATGCCGCGAGGTGCGTGGCACCTTCAAGAATCCGATTCTCATGCTCACTGCCCGCACCGACGACATGGATCAGGTGCTGGGGCTGGAAATGGGCGCCGACGATTACGTCGCCAAGCCGGTCAAGCCACGGGTGCTGCTGGCGCGCATTCGCGCCTTGCTGCGCCGGGTCGAGACCGACAGCGAGCGTGACAGCTCGCCGGCGCGTTTGGAATTCGGCGTGTTGGTGATCGACAATTCCGCCCGCGAGGTCTCCCTGCGCGGCGAGTCGGTGGATCTGACCAGCGCTGAATACGATCTGCTCTGGTTGCTGGCCTCCAACGCCGGCACGGTGCTTTCCCGGGAAACCATCTTCGAGAAGCTGCGCGGCATTCAATACGACGGCCAGGATCGCTCCATCGACGTGCGCATTTCGCGCATTCGCCCCAAAGTCGGTGATGATCCGGACAACCCCAAGCGTATCAAGACGGTGCGCTCCAAGGGCTATCTGTTCGTCAAGGAGATCAGCTCCGTCTGATGGCGGCCGCCGCTCAGGCCCGGACGGCGCCGGCCGGAGAGGTCACGTGAACAGCATCTTCATCCGCATTTACGGCGGCATTCTGGTGGCCTTGCTGGTGATCGGCGCGCTCACCTATGCCGGCGTTGAACTGGTCAACGACTACCGTTCCCAGCTTTACCGCGAGCGCATGGCCCGCGGCACTTTCTATCTGTTGGCGGAAGGCTACCAGGACCGCGCCAGTGCCGCCGACCGGGACGCCTGGACCCGGCTGCTCAGCCGCATGATGGGCGCCGCCGTGGAACTGCTCGATAAAGACGCACTGAAACTCTCTTACCGGGAAAAACTGCACCTGGACGAGGGGCGGGTGGTGATGCGCCCGGCCAATGACAGCGGCGCCACCCAGGTGCTCTATGCCGTGCAGGGCCAACCGCTGTATCTGAGCACCCGGGTGACGCGGCTCTCGGAACAGCAGGCGCGCGCCACCGGAGCGCTGGTGCTGGAGTATTTGTCGCGCCGACCGGCGGCGCAGCAGGAGCGCGCACTCGAGCGGCTTAAGCAGGAGTTCGGTTTTCCTCTGGATCTGGTCGGCGCCGGGCAACTGATGCTCGATCTGGATCAGCGCCAGCGGCTGGAGCGTCAGGAGATGGTGTTTACCCTCACCGACAGCACCCGCCGCGACGCCAGTGTGTTGCTGTACGTGCCGATGGGCGACAGCGGCCGGGTGCTGGTGATGGGGCCGTTGCACCTGTTCGATCAGTTTCCCTGGCAATTACTGGCCATTGCCGGCGTCGCCGCGTTGGTGCTGGTGGCGCTGGCCACCTATATGCAGGTGCGCCCTCTGCAACGGCGTTTGCGCCGTCTTGACCATGCCGTGAACCGGCTTGGCAGCGGTGATCTCAGCGCCCACGCGGACATCCCGGGCAGTGACCCGATTGGCCAGGTGGGCGCCGCGTTCAATGGCATGACCGCGCACATCCGCCGGTTGATCGAAGCCCAGCGTGAAATGACCCGGGCGGTGTCCCATGAATTACGCACGCCGGTGGCGCGCCTGCGCTTTGGCCTGGAAATGCTCGCCGACTGCGAATCCGCCGACGAACGGCGCGGCAAACTCAATGATCTGGATCGCGACATCGAGCAGCTCGACCATCTGATCGACGAGATCCTGACCTATGCGCGCCTGGAAGAGGGCACGCCGAATATCGATTTCCAGGACGTTTATCTGTACGAAGTGTGCGAACAGCTGATTGGCGAGCTGGAGACGATCCGCGGCGACATCGTGATCGATGCGCGCGGCGACCGTGGCGCTACTCTGGAGGGAGACCCGCGTTACCTGCACCGAGTGCTTCAGAACCTGGTCACCAATGCGTTGCGCTACGCCAAGGGCCGGGTGCGCATGACGATCAGTGAAGACCAGGGGCGGTTGGTGCTGGACGTGGACGACGACGGCCCGGGCATCGCCGAGCACCATCGCGAGCGGGTATTCAAACCCTTCGCGCGCCTCGATAAAAGCCGGCACCGCGCCAGCGGCGGATACGGTTTGGGCTTGTCCATCGTCAAGCGTATTGTCGATTGGCACGGCGGCGAAATCCGCGTCGAACAGAGCGATTGGGGCGGCGCGCGGTTTCGTGTCATTCTGCCCCGCGAACAACGCCAGTCGCATGTGTTGGGGCGGGAAAGAAAATATAAAGTTGACAGTTGATAGTGGACAGTTGACAGCAAAAAGAGGGCCGGCTTGAAAGCCGTTCTGTCCACTGCTTCGAGGGCCCGCTGTCAACTGTCCATTGTCAACTCTCAACTGTATTTGGTGTTTCTTATGCCGTCCTACATTCTTGCCATCGACCAGGGCACCACCAGTTCCCGCGCCATTGTGTTCGACCAGGCGGGGGTGGCTCAGGGCCAGGCCCAGAAGGAATTCCGTCAGCATTTTCCCGCCGATGGCTGGGTGGAACACGATGCCTCGGAGATCTGGAACGACACCCTGGCGGTGTGCCGCCAGGCGCTGCGCAACGCCCATGTGGAGGCCGACCAACTGGCGGCGATCGGCATTACCAATCAGCGCGAAACCACGGTGCTGTGGGACCGCCGCACCGGTGAACCACTGGCCCGGGCGATTGTCTGGCAAGACCGTCGCACCGCCGAACTGTGCCGGCGCCTGAAAGAGGACGGCCACGAGGAGCGCGTGCGCGAGCGCACCGGCCTGCTGCTGGACCCTTATTTTTCCGCCACCAAACTGGCCTGGCTGCTGGATCACGTGGACGGCGCGCGGGCCCGCGCCGACGCTGGTGAACTGGCGTTCGGCACCATCGATTGCTGGCTGCTGTGGAAGCTTACCCAGGGCCGGGTGCACGCCACCGACGCCACCAACGCCTCGCGCACGCTGTTGTTCAATATCCACAGCCAGCAATGGGACGCGGAGCTGCTGACGCTGTTCGACATTCCTGAATCGCTGTTGCCGGAGGTGCGCGACAGCGCCGGGCGCTTCGGCGCCAGCGCGCCGGAGCTGCTGGGCGCGGCGGTGCCGGTGTGTGGCATCGCCGGCGATCAGCAGGCGGCGCTGGTGGGCCAGGCCTGTTTCCAGCCAGGGATGGTGAAAAGCACCTACGGCACCGGGTGTTTCATGATCATCAATACCGGCGAGGCGGTGGTGTCCGAGAATCGGCTGCTGACCACCGTGGCCTATCGCCTGAACGGCGTCACCACCTACGCGCTGGAGGGTTCGATTTTCGTCGCTGGCGCCGCCATTCAATGGTTGCGCGATGGCCTCAATCTGATTTCCCACGCCAGCGAAACCGAGGCCCTGGCGCGGCGCGTGGGTTCCGCCGGGGGCGTGTATCTGGTGCCCGCCTTCACCGGGCTGGGCGCGCCCTGGTGGGACCCGAACGCGCGCGGTGCGCTGCTCGGGCTGACCCGCGACACCGGCATCGCCGAGGTGGTCACCGCCGGTTTGGAAGCGGTGTGTTACCAATCCCGTGATCTGCTGGAAGCGATGGCGGCGGACTGCCAGCAACGGCCGACCACGTTGCGGGTGGACGGCGGCATGGTGGTCAACAACTGGCTCAGCCAGACCCTGGCGGATGTGCTGGGCGTGCGCGTGGACCGCCCCGGCGTCACCGAAACCACCGCCCTGGGCGCGGCGTATCTGGCCGGGCTCGGCTGTGGCCTGTACCAGAGCCTGGACGACATCGCCGGCCAGTGGTTGTGTGAACGGGCTTTCGAACCGGCGTTGCAGGAAAGCGAGCGCGAGCGCCGTTATCAGGGCTGGCGGGCGGCGGTGAAGCGGGTTTGTTCGGATTGAAGCTTCAAGCTGCAAGCTGCAAGCCAGGGCATCGTGGCGGAGGGGCCGTGCCGGTCAAGAGCCCGTTGAAAGTTAAAGGCTAAAAGTTAAAAGGTCGTAGCCGAAACGCCTTCCCACGGCCTACGGCCTTGGAAGATCAACGCGGGTTTGAACTCCCTGAAGCGCGGGCACGGCCTTGCCGTCTTGTGGGCCCCGCCCGCGTTTTCACTTTTCACTTTTAACTTTCAACTAGCACCTTGCCCACGGCACGGCGCTTCTTCCAGCACAGTCAGTTTGCAGCTTGCAGCGGGGGGCTGGGCGTGCCGATTCAGGCAAAAGTGTGAATTGAAGCACATTTTTGATTATTATCTCAGCGACGACCGGTCGTCCGCCGTCGCCGCTTTGCAGCGCAATAGCCATAACATTACCAAAGGGCGGTCGGCATCGACGTTCGCGTGGGGGACGTGAGCGCGATTTTGAACCGGCCCTGAGAGTAACCTTATGCAAGGATGGCTTTCGCTGACGCTGGATCGCCGTCAGGCGCGGCGTCTGAGTCGGCTGGCGTTTGCTTTGCTGGCCGGCGGGACCGCCCACACTTTGGTGTGCTGGCTGGTCCTGCAGTGGGGTTTCTTTCGCGGCGACAAGGATGTTTTTTACCCGCTGTTCGCGTTGATCTGGTGTGGCCACGCGGCTTTCTTGCTGTTTGTCCGATTGGGCGGCAATCGGCGCCTGCGTGATCCGGCCATGACGGAGCCGCTGATGCTCTGGTCCACGCTGGCGTTGCTGGCCTCCACGGTGTTTTTGGAGCAGGGCCGGCTGTGCGTGATGGGCTTCTTCTTCGCCATTCTTCAACAGGGCGTGTTCCGCATTCGCCAGATTCAGGTGATCCGCATGGGCACCGTGGCGGTAGGCGGTTACGCGCTGGTGCTGGCCGGTCTGCATGCCACTCACACCGGTCTGTTCGATGCGCGCCTGGAGTGGTCGCAATGGCTGTTGTTCGCGGTGGTCACCGGCGCCATGGTGGTTCTGGCCGGGGAGATCGGCGCCATTCGCCTGCGGCTTGGCGAGCGCAATGAGCAGCTCACCGAGTTGTTGGAGAGGATTCGTAACCTGGCGGTACGTGATGAGCTCACCGGGCTCTATGGCCGCCGCCACGCCATGGAACTGCTGGCCAAAACCTGTGGCCAGGCGCGCCGGGGCGCGTTCACCCTGGGGGTGGCGTTCGTTGATCTGGACCATTTCAAACGCATCAACGACCGCCATGGCCATCTGTTCGGCGACCGGGTTCTGGTGCGCTTTGCTGAACTGACGCGCCGTTATCTGAGCGAACGGGATGTGGCCGCGCGGCTGGGCGGCGAGGAGTTTCTGCTGATTATGCCGGTCAACGATCTGTCGGAGGCCCGCGCCACCGTGGCGGGCCTGATGGACGCATTGCGCGCGCAGCGCTTTATGGCCGCGCCGGCGCTGGAGGTGACCGCGTCGGCCGGGCTCACCGTGGTGGGCGCCGACGAGGGCCCGGACGCGGTGCTGGTGCGCGCCGACCGATTGCTCTACGAAGCCAAGGCGGCGGGGCGGGATCGCATCGTGGCGGCGCCGCCGTGATCGCCGACGAATGGCAACAAGCGCGCCGGCTGGCGGTCAGTGAACACCGGCTGCTGCGCCGGCACGCCCGCGCGGTGCTGGCGCTGTCGCTGTTGCAGGCAAGCTTGTTGGTGATTTTCCAAGAGCTGGGCTTGTTGAATGCATCAACGCTGTATTATCGGTCTTTGCTGGCAGGGCTGGTGGTGCTGGCCGCTCTCTACACGGTGCTGATCGAGCTTGGCGTGACGTTGCGCTGGCGTGAGCCGAGTTTGTCCAAGCCAATGTCGCTGGGGCTGGTGGCGGTGCTGTTGGCGACCGCTTACCCGATGGAAGGCGGCCGGATTGGCGCGATGATGCTGTTTTATCCATTGATGCTGCTGGTGTCGTTCCGGCTGGGTATTCGCGCGTTGATCGTGGTGGCGGTGTTCGCCAGCGGCGGTTACGCGCTGATATTGGCGCTGGCCATTGCCAATCATGGGGTGCGTCTCAACGTGACCCTGGAGGTGTTGCAGTGGCTGGTGTTCACGCTGGTGGGGTTCAGTTTCGTGGTGACCGGCAGCGGCGTGAACGGCCTGCGCCGCAGCCTGGCGGTGAAAAACCACGCCCTCGCCGACGCCCTGGAGCAGGTGCGCAGCCTGGCGATCCGCGATGATCTGACCAGCCTGTTTAACCGCCGCCATATCATGGAAGTGCTGGACCGACAGAAAGCGCTGGCGGACAGCCGCGATTATCCGTTTTCGGTCTGTTACGTGGACCTGGATTACTTCAAGCGCATCAACGACGCCTACGGGCATGATTGCGGCGACCGGGTGCTGAGACAGTTCGCCGCGCACACCTTGGGCGGCCTGCGTGAGGGGGATTATCTGGCGCGGCTGGGCGGCGAGGAATTCATTCTGGTGCTGCCGCAAAGCCATCTCGAGGGCGCTCAACGGGTCGCCGAGCGGCTTCGCGAGAGCTGGGCGGCCCACGGTTTCGCCGCCGACAACGGCCCGCCTTCGGTCAGCCTCTCCATCGGCGTCGCCGAATACCGGCGCGCCGAAACCATCGACCAACTGATCGCCCGCGCCGACCGGGCGTTGTACCTGGCCAAATCCGGTGGGCGTAATCGGGTTTGTCTGGCGCAGGAACAGGCAACAGGTTGAAGGGAACAGGTTAGGCCGTGCAGCGCGGGGACGCCGTGCTTCGTTGACAAGGGCGACAAGCTGCAAGCTACAAGCTTAAACCCGGGCTGAAGTTTGGAGCTTGAAGCTTGGAGCTTGCAGCCGCTGCCTACGGAGTTCAGCCTTCCTGCAGGCACGGCATCCGTTCCCCCGGCTTCAATGCTGCCCGGCGAGCAAAAACTCGAGCAGCGCTTTCTGGGCGTGCAGGCGGTTTTCGGCTTCGTCCCAGACCACCGATCTGGGGTCGTCCATCATTTCGGTGCTGACTTCCTCGCCGCGGTGCGCGGGCAGGCAGTGCATGAACAGGGCCTCGGGGTCGGCCAGGTCCATCAGGGCCGGGTTGACCTGATAGTCGGTGAACTTGCGAATTCTCTCCGCTTGCTCTTCCTCTTGCCCCATCGAGGCCCAGACGTCGGTGACCACCAGGTGGGCGCCTTCCACGGCGGCGCGGGGGTCGCGCACCAGGGTGACCCGGTCGCTGTCGCCGGCGACCAGATCGGCGGGCGGCTCGAAGCCGTCCGGGCAGGCGATCAGCAGCTCGAAATCAAACTGGCGGGCAGCGTTGATGTAGCTGGCGCACATGTTGTTGCCGTCGCCTACCCAGGCCACTTTGCGGCCCTGGATGCTGCCACGATGCTCGACGAAGGTCTGCATGTCGGCGAGCAGCTGGCAGGGGTGGAACTGATCGGTGAGGGCGTTGATCACCGGCACCCGGGAGTACTGGGCGAAGGCTTCGACCACGGCGTGGTCGAAGGTGCGGATCATCACCGCGTCGACCATGCGCGAGAGCACCCGGGCGGAGTCTTCCACCGGCTCGCCGCGACCCAACTGGGTGTCGCGGGTGGAGAGAAAAATGCTAGCGCCACCAAACTGGGTCATCGCCACTTCGAACGAGACCCGGGTGCGGGTGGAGGACTTTTCGAAAATCATGCCCAGCGTCTGGCCACGCAGCGGCTCATGGAACTGGCCGGTGTGCTGCATGGTTTTCAATTCCACCGCGCGCTGAATCAAATAACCAAGCTCCTTCGGGGACAGGTCGAGCAAGGTCAGAAAATGGCGGGTGCTGGTGTGGCTCATGCGGCCTCCTGGTCGCGGGCGTACTCGCGGATCACCGCCGAAAGGGTGTCGGCGAGGAAACGGATTTCATCGTCGCTGATAATCAGCGGTGGCAGCAGGCGCACCACCGAGCCGGCGGTGACGTTGATCAGCAGGCCCGCTTCGCGGGCGCGGCCAACCAGTTCGCCGCAGTCACGGTCCAGTTGGATGCCAATCATCAGGCCACGGCCGCGCACGCCGCGCACCAGATCAATGTCGGAGAGCTTTTGTTGCAGGGCGGCACGCAGGGCCTCGCCGCGCGCGTCGACCGCGTCGATGACGCCGCCGGTGAGCGTGTCCATCACCGCCAGGGCGGCGGCCGCGCCGAGCGGATTGCCGCCGTAGGTGCTGCCGTGGCTGCCCGGGCCGAACAGGTCGGCGGCCGGGCCGCTGACCAGGCAGGCGCCGATGGGAAAGCCGTTGCCCAGGCCCTTGGCGGTGGTCAGCACGTCCGGGCGCACGCCCTCGGCGAGACACGCGAAGTAGCTGCCGGTGCGGCCATTGCCGCTTTGCACTTCGTCGAGCATCAGCAGCCAGCCGTGGCGGTCGCAGAGCGCGCGCAAACCGGCCAGATAGCCGGCGTCCGGCACGATCACGCCGCCTTCGCCCTGCACCGGTTCCACCAGAATCGCGACCACGTCATCGCTGACCGCCTGTTCCACCGCCGGCAGGTCGTTATAGGGAAGCTGCCGGAAGCCCTCCAGCAGGGGCGCGTACCCTTCCTGAACCTTGCGGTTGGCGGTGGCCGAGAGGGTCGCCATGGTGCGGCCGTGAAAGCTGCCGCTCATCACCAGGGTGACTGGCTTTTCCACGCCCCGGCGGCGGCCATGCAGACGCGCCAGCTTGATCGCCGCCTCGTTGGCTTCGGCACCGGAGTTGCCGAAGAACGCCTTCTCCATGCCGCTCACTTCGCACAGCCGGGCCGCCAGTTTTTCCTGGCCGGGGATGCGATACAGGTTGGAGGTGTGCATGACTCGCGCGGCCTGTTCGCCGAGCGCGCGCACCACCGCCGGGTGGGCATGGCCTAGATTGCAAACGCCGACCCCGGACACCGCGTCCAGGTAGCGTTTGCCCGCCGGATCGTACAACCACACACCTTCGCCACGCTCGAAGCTGACCGGTTGACGGGCGTAGGTGGGGATCAGGAACTGATCGCTCATGTCTTCCAACATTGGCAGAAACAAAAAACGGCAGCCGGAGCTGCCGAGTGGACCCCGAATAATACTGGCCCGGCGGTGGCGGCGCAATGCGGCCCGGGCCAGGGGGCGCGGTGAGGGCGCCGGTCAGACCAGCGATGAATAGATCAGGGTTTTGAGTTCACGGCGGATCGGATGCAGCCACGACGGGCTGGTTTGCGTCATGAACACCGCGTGCAGTTTTTCCACCGGGTCGATGAAGAACGCGGTCGAGAACATGCCGCCCCAGTAATATTCGCCCGCCGAGCCGGGAATCATGGCCTTGGCCACGTCCCGGGTGACCGCGAACCCCAAGCCGAAGCCAATGCCCGCGTTCTGCGTTTCGCTGAACAGGGATTGCGACAGGCTGGCCAGGTCCGACTGGCCGGGCAGGTGGTTCAGGGTCATCAGTTCCAGTGTTTTGCGGCCGAGCAGGCGGGCGCCGTCCAGTTCGCCGCCATTGGCGCACATCAGGCAGAAGCGGTGGTAGTCCAGGGCGGTGGACACCAGGCCGCCACCGCCGGACAGCAATTTGGGCGGGCGCCGCCAGGCGCTGTCCTCGGCACGGTCGAGCATCACGCGCCCTTCGGCGGGGCCGGCCCAGCGGTAGCAGTCGGTGAGCCGGTCGGCTTTGCTTTCCGGCACCGTGAAGCCGGTGTCGTGCATCTTCAGGGGCGCGAAGATCTTCTCTTCGAAATAGCGATCCAGCGGCATGCCGGAGACGCGCTGGACCACCGCCCCGAGCACATCGGTGGAAACCGAATAGTTCCACGCCTCTCCAGGGGAGAATTCCAGGGGCAGCTTGCCGAGCTCGCCGACGAAGCCGTCCAGATCGTAGCCGCCGTGCCAATCCTCGATGCGGCCGGCGCGATAGGCGGCGTCCACGTTGCCGCGGTTCTGGAAGCCGTAGGTCAGCCCCGAGGTGTGACGCAGCAGGTCGAGCATGCGCATCGGTTCCGAGGTGGGGCGGGTCACGAAGGGTACCCCGGCGCCGCCACCGCTATAAACGCCGATGTCCTTGAATTCCGGCAGCACATGATGAACCGGGGTGTCGACGGCCACCTTGCCCTCTTCCACCAGCATCATGAACGCCACCGAGGTGACCGGCTTGGTCATGCTGGCGATGCGGAAGATCGAGCCCTCATCGATGGGCGTGCTCGAGCCTTCGCGCGCCGGCCCCTGGCTGCTGAAATGGACGATCTCGCCGTTGCGGCTGACCAGAATCTGGGCATTGGGCAGCTTGCCGGAATCCAGATACCGTTCCTTTAAAAAGGCATCCAGGCGGTTTAGCCGCTTGGCGTCGAAGCCGTGCTTTTCGGGCGCGTTTTTTTTCAGCATTGCTGGGGCATCCTGAAGTCTGATTTTGAGCGGGGCGGCCGTTAATGGCGGGCGTGTTCGAACGCGCCCGCGGGCCTGGCCGGGGTGGCTGTGGGGCGGTGAAAACCTTACGACAGTTGCGGTGCTCTGGCGAGGCAAATTGCCGCCGCCGGCGAGGCGTGGGAACCGCGTTTCTGGCTTGAGATGGTTGGCTTCTTATGGGGGCGGCATTCAATGCGCCCTGTTCCCCTGATCCTGTTCCCTGCTAAATTGCCACCATGAATCCCGTTCAATTAAGCATCTTCGCCAATCGGTTGTCCGGCATCTGCGATGAGATGGGCGCGCTGCTGCGCGCCAGCGCCTTGTCGCCCAACATCAAGGACCGGCTGGATTTTTCCTGCGCCATTTTCGACGCCGGCGGCGGCCTGTGCGCCCAGGCGGCGCACATTCCCGTGCATCTGGGCTCGATGGCGTACGCGATGGCGGACCTGGTGGAAGGCCGCGAGTGGCGCGCCGGTGATTTGCTGGTGGTCAATGATCCCTATCTGGGCGGCACCCACCTGCCGGATGTGACGGTGGTGGCGCCGGTGTTTTGCGGCGCGCGGCTGGCGGCGTTCACCGTGACCCGGGCCCATCACGCCAACATCGGCGCCCACAGCCCGGGGTCCATGCCGGTGTCGCGCACCCTGGATGAAGAGGGGCTGGTGATCGCCCCGCAGTGGTTGAAACGCGAAGGCCAGTGGCGGGTGGCGTTGTGCCGGCGCCTGGCCGGGCTTGAGGAGGAGGGCACCGCCTTGCCGTTGGACGTGCCCCGGTTCGCCGATTTCGCCGCCCAGGCGAGCGCCTGCGAGGCCGGCGCCCGGCGGCTGGCGGCGCTGATCGAAGAGCGCGGCCTGGCGGCGCTGAACGACGCCCTGGATGCCCTCAACGAGTACGGTGAGCGGCGCATGCGACAACGCCTGGCGGACCTCGCCGATGGCCGCTATCGCTTCACCGACGTAATGGACGACGATGGCCAGGGCCAGCGGGACATCGTCATCGCGGTGACCCTGGAGATCACCGGTGACCGGGCGCACCTGGATTTTTCCGCCAGTGCCGCCCAGGTGGCGGGCAACATTAATTGCCCGCTGTCGGTGGCGGCGGCGGCGGTGTATTACTGCTTCCGTTGTTTGCTGCCGGACGACGCGCCGTCCTGCGCGGGCCTGTTCCGGCCGATCACGCTGGCCGCGCCGCCGGGCAGCCTGGTCAATGCCCGCCGGCCGGGGGCGGTGGCCGCCGGCAACGTGGAAACCAGCTCACGGATCGTGGACGTAGTGCTGGGCGCCTTGGCGCAGGCGTTGCCCGGGGGCATTCCCGCCGCCAGCCAGGGCACCATGAACAACCTGGCGATGGGCGATGACGGCGAGCGGCGCTGGGACTATTACGAGACCATGGCCGGCGGCACCGGCGCCCACGCTGGCGGACCGGGTCTCTCGGCGGTGCACAGCCATATGACCAACACCCTGAACACGCCGATTGAAAGCCTGGAAGAGCACTATCCACTGCGCGTGTTGCGCTACGCGTTGCGCCGGGGCAGCGGCGGGGCGGGGCGCCATCGCGGTGGCGATGGCATCGAGCGGGAGCTGGAGTTTCTGGCGCCGGCGCGCTTTACCCTGCTCACCGAGCGGCGCGCCCATCGCCCTTGGGGGCTGGCCGGCGGTGAGCCCGGCGCCGCCGGAGAGAACCGCCTCAATGGTACCCTGCTGGGGCCCAAGATCAGCGCCCGGGCGGGCGCCGGCGACCGCCTGCTGATCGCCTCGCCCGGCGGTGGCGGCTACGGCGCGCCCGGCGATCAGGACACCCCCTTGTAAAGCCGCTGCCCGGGCCCCACTCTTGCCTGCACTGCTGTAACGGCGGCGGAAGTGTTAAACTGCCGCCCCCATTCATTTTCCTGACCCAGGTGGTTGCTATGGATGTGATTCAGGTCATTAAGGACCAGATCGCGAACAACCCGGTGCTGGTGTACATCAAAGGCACGCCGCAGTTTCCCCAATGCGGATTTTCCGCCCAGGTGGTGGAAGCGATGACCAACGTGGGCAAGCCGTTTGCCTATGTGAACATTCTCGAAGCGCCGGAAATCCGCCAGGCGTTGAAGGAATACGCCAATTGGCCGACCTACCCGCAATTGTGGGTCAGCGGTGAGCTGGTGGGCGGTTGCGACATCATTATGGAGATGTTCCGCTCCGGCCAGCTCAAAGAGCTGGTGGAAAGCGCCGCTACCGAAAGCGATGCCTGACAACGACAGGGTATGATCGCCCGGGCTTCGATTGTTTTTGCCAATCGGGGCCAATGGGCGGGCCTGTTGAATCCAATGTCATTTTCGCCAACATTGATCGCGCGACGGCGACGCTGAAGCGTTGCCCGCCGAACGGCGAAAATGTCTTCTAAACCGATTTCATGGATTAAATGGAGAGTAACGACATGGGCGTACTGGTAGGTAAACCCGCACCCGACTTTACAGTGCCCGCGGTGCTCGGCGACGGGTCCATCGTGGATGAATTCACCCTGTCCGAAGCGATCAAAGGCAAGTACGGTCTGGTCTTCTTCTACCCGCTGGATTTCACCTTTGTGTGCCCCTCCGAGCTGATCGCCCTGGATCACCGTATGGACGCATTCAAAGAGCGCGGCGTGGAAGTGATCAGCGTGTCCATCGACAGCCACTTTACCCACAACGCATGGCGCAACACCGCCATCAACGATGGCGGCATTGGCCCGGTCACCTACACCATGGCGGCGGATCTGAACCACCAGATCTCCCAGGCCTATGATGTGGAATCCGAAGGCGGCATGGCGTTCCGTGGTGCTTTCCTGATCGACAACAACGGCGTGGTGCGCAGCCAGATCGTTAACGACCTGCCGCTGGGCCGTAACATCGATGAGCTGGTGCGTCTGGTGGATGCTATCCAGTTCCACGAAGAGCACGGCGAAGTGTGCCCGGCCGGCTGGCAGAAAGGCGACCAGGGCATGAAAGACAGCCCGGAAGGCGTGGCCTCCTACCTGTCCGAGAACCACGGCAAGCTCTGATCGCTTCCCGGTTCGAGAAAAAAGGCGCTTTCGGGCGCCTTTTTTTATGGTTGTTCACGGATGGGGGAGTCTGGTGGACGCCAGACGCCAGACGCCAGACGCCAGACGCCAGACGCTTGAGGCTTGAGGCTTGAGGCTTGAAGCCTACTGTACCAAAGCATCCAGAAACACGATTGGCCAGAGGAAAAAATCCGCTATAGGATTTTGAAAACACTATTCATAACGCGGGGTTTTCAGTATGGCACAGCCGGTTTACCGCAATATTCCGGACAGCCGTGGCAACAATGTCTATCACGGTGATCCGGATTTCGCGTCGTTGCTGAAGGTGTATCTGCCGGCGCCACTGCGCGATCACGTGACGCCGGTGTTCGAGGAACTGGGCGCGCTGGTCGGCGATGAGCTGGATCAGCTGGCCCGCGAGGCGGACCGCAACCCGCCCACCTTAAAGCCGCGCCATCGCGACGGCAGCCCGGCGATGAGCGTGGACAAACATCCTTCGTACCGGCGCTTGGAGCAGTTCGCCTTTTGCCGTTATGGGCTGGCGGCGATGTCCCATCGCGCTGGCGTGTTCGATTGGCCGGAAACACTGCCGCCGGTGGTCAAATACGGGCTCACCTATCTGTTCGTGCAGGCGGAATTCGGCCTGTGTTGCCCGCTCAGCATGACCGATGCGCTGACCCGCACTCTCAGCAAATTCGGTGACCGGGCGCTGATCGACCGCTACATCGATGCGCTCACCTCCCAGGACGAGAATCGCCTGTTCCAGGGCGCCATGTTCATGACCGAGCAGGACGCCGGCTCCGACGTTGGGGTGATCACCACCGAAGCGCGGCTGGAAGAGGGTGTCTGGCGGCTGTACGGGGACAAATGGTTCTGCTCCAACGCGGACGCCGATCTGGCGATGGTGCTGGCGCGCCCGCAAGGCGGCGACAGCGGCACCCGCGGTTTGACCCTGTTCCTGCTGCCGCGCCGCCTGCCGGACGGCAACCTCAACCAGTACCGGATCGTGCGCCTCAAGGACAAGATGGGCACCAAATCCATGGCCAGCGGCGAGATCATCCTGGAAGGCGCCGAGGCCTACGTGGTGGGCGAGCCCGGCAACGGCTTCAAGCAGATGACCGATATGATCAATATGTCGCGGTTGTCCAACGGCGTGCGCTCCGCCGGGCTGATGCGCCGGGCGCTCAACGAGGCGTTGTTCATCGCCCGCAACCGGGTGGCCTTCGGCCGCACTCTGATCGATCTGCCGCTGCTGCAGCGCACCCTGATCAAGATGATGGTGAGCGCGGAACAGGGCCGCAGCATGGTGTTGCACACCGCCGATTGCCTGCGCCGCGCCGACCACGGCGATCGCCAGGCGGCAAAACTGCTGCGCATTCTCACGCCGCTGATCAAATTCCGCACCACCCGCGATGCCCGCAAGGTCACCGGCGATGGCATGGAGGTGCGCGGCGGTTGCGGCTACATCGAGGAATGGTCCGACGCGCGGGTGCTGCGCGATGCCCATCTCGGTTCAATCTGGGAAGGCACCAGCAACATCGTTGCCCTGGACGTGTTCCGTTCCATGCGCCGGGAACAGACCTTGCCGGTGTTGCACGACTACCTGGACGACTGCATCGGCCAGGCGAAGCTGGGTGAGCGGGACCAGGCGGTGTTTCGCGCGGTGCTCGGCAAGGTGACCCGGGCCGCCAGCCGCATCGCTGACGACGGCGAGGGCCTGGAGGCGGAGGCGCGGCGCCTGGCCAGTGCCTTGTACCATTGCACCTCGGCGGTATTGATGGCGTGGGAAGCGGCGCGCATCGGCGACGATTCTCGCCGCCTGGCGCTGGCCAAGCAGGTGATGCAGCACAAGCTGATGCCTCGCGACCCGTTATTGCCGGACGCTGGTGACCCGGCACTGATCGCCGATCTGCTGGCGGAAACGCCGTTGCCCGGCGAGCGCGTTGACGGCCATTGGGAGAGCGCGGTGGCCGGTTTGGTGGCCGAGGCGGCCACGCTCTGAGGCGGACGTTTAGTCCAGTGCGTTGGCCAGGGTGGGTGGCATGGTGCTGGCCGGTGGCGGCGGCCAGCCGCCCAGATCGCGGAAGCGGTTGACCATTGAGCAGAACAGCTCGGCGGTGCGGGTGGCGTCGTACAGCGCCGAGTGGGCATCGCGCTGGTTGAACGGAATGGCGGCGGCCTCGCAGGCCTTGGCCAGCACGGTCTGGCCGTACACCAGCCCGGCCAGGGTGGCGGTGTCGAAGCTTGAGAATGGGTGAAACGGGTTGCGCTTGACCTCGACGCGCTCGGCGGCGGCGTTGAGAAAGCCCTGGTCGAAGAAGCTGTTGTGGCCGACCAGCACGGCGCGGTTGCAGCCATGTGCCTTGACCGCCTTGCGCACCGGCTCGAACACGCCGCGCAAGGCGGTTTCCTCGCTGACCGCGCCGCGCAGCGGGTTGTGCGGATCGATGCCGGTGAAATCCAGCGCCGCCTGCTCCAGGTTGGCGCCGGGGAACGGGTCGACGTGAAAGTGCACCCGGGTCGAGGGGCGCAGGCGGCCGTTGGCGTCCATGTCGATGAGAACCGCGGCGATTTCCAGCAGCGCGTCGTTGCGCGCGTCGAAGCCGCCGGTCTCCACATCCACCACGACCGGCAGGAAACCCCGGAAGCGCAGGGCGAGGGAGGGATGCTTGTCGCTCATGAAGTCTCCAGTCAAAGGCCGGCCCATGCTAATGCAAGCGCCGGCCAATTCCTATTCCGTTGGCCGGCGCTTGCATTGGCATGGGCCGGCGGAGGTGACGCCGGCGGACCGGCGCGGGTAGAATACGCGGTCTTCAATTCATCGCCAGTTCGCCGCCCCCCGTGCGTTTGGGGGCGGGGCCGGTGTTTTTCAGTCGTGGAGTGTTTCATGTCGGGTATCAATAAGGTGGTATTGGCCTATTCCGGTGGCCTGGATACCTCGGTGATCGTCAAGTGGCTGCAGGAAACCTACAACTGCGAGGTGGTGACATTCACCGCCGATATCGGCCAGGGCGAGGAGGTCGAACCGGCCCGCGCCAAGGCCGAGGCGATGGGCGTCAAGGAAATCTACATCGAGGATCTGCGCGAGGAATTCGTGCGTGATTACGTGTACCCCATGTTCCGCGCCAACACCCTCTACGAAGGGGAATACCTGCTCGGCACCTCGATTGCCCGGCCGCTGATCGCCAAGCGTTTGGTGGAGATCGCCGCCGAAACCGGCGCCGACGCCATTTCCCATGGCGCCACCGGCAAAGGCAACGACCAGGTGCGTTTCGAACTGGGTGCCTATGCGCTGGCCCCGGGCATTCAGGTGATCGCGCCCTGGCGCGAATGGGAGCTGAACTCCCGCGAGAAGCTGATGCAATTCTGTGAAGACCATGAGATCCCCGTGGACTTTGCCGGCAAGAAGAAAAAATCCCCGTACTCCATGGACGCCAACCTGCTGCACATCTCCTACGAGGGCGGCAACCTGGAAGACCCCTGGTGGGAAGCCGAAGAGGACATGTGGCGCTGGAGCGTGAGCCCGGAAGCCGCCCCGGACCAGCCGACCTACGTGACCCTGGGCTATGAAAAAGGCGATATCGTGTCGATCGACGGTGAGCGCCTGAGCCCCGCCGAGGTGCTGGCGAAACTCAACAAGCTGGGTGGCGACAACGGCATTGGCCGTCTCGACATCGTCGAGAACCGCTACGTGGGCATGAAGTCCCGGGGCTGCTACGAAACCCCCGGCGGCACCATTATGTTGCCGGCCCACCGCGCCATTGAGTCGCTGACCCTGGATCGCGAATCCGCCCACCTGAAAGACTCGGTGATGCCCAAATACGCCGAACTGGTCTACAACGGCTATTGGTGGAGCCCGGAGCGCCTGGCGCTGCAAAAGCTGATCGACGCCACCCAGGAGCACGTCAACGGCGAAGTGCGCATGAAGCTGTATAAAGGCAATGCCACCGTGGTGGGCCGCCGCTCCGACAACGACAGCCTGTTCGACGCCTCCATCGCCACCTTCGAAGACGACGCCGGCGCCTACAACCAGAAAGACGCCGAGGGCTTTATCAAGCTCAACGCCCTGCGCCTGCGCATCGCCGCCAAGACCGGGCGGAAGTTGGTTTGAGGGGCGCTGGACGCTAGACGCCGGACGCCGGACGCCGGACGCTAAGATCAAAACCCGGGCCTGCTGGCCTTGCGGCTGCGCAAAACGCACTTGCGGAGCCGCAACGCTCGATGTTCGCGTTTTTTTCAGCGTCCGGCGTCTAGCGTCCAGCGTCCAGCGTTCCCCTTTATAAAATCCCGTTGAAGCGTCTGGTTCCTGTCACTGGGGCTGTGTAGTCTGCTTGAAAGTGGTTTTTCGCTGACCTAAGGCGAGACAGGAATCCTCGATGAAGACAATGACCGTCGGCTGGCGGGAGTGGGCTTGCTTGCCGGAGCTTGAGATCAGGGCCATCAAGGTCAAGGTGGATACCGGCGCGCGAACCTCGGCGTTGCACGCTTTCCGTGTTGAGCCGTTCGAGCGGGACGGCCGCGATTGGGTGCGCTTCCAGATTCATCCTTACCAGGACAGCGACGAAATCCGTGAATGCGAGGCGCCGGTGCTGGAGTACCGGGTGGTGTCCGATTCCGGCGGCCACCGGGAGCGGCGTCCGGTGATCAGGACGCCGATCGTGATGGGCGAGGGCCGCTGGCAGATCGAAATTACCCTGACCGACCGTGACACGATGAAATTCCGCATGCTGCTGGGGCGAACCGCCATGGATCGTATCGTGGTGCATCCCAAGGCATCCTTTCTCCTCGGAGGAGATGAGCGTCAACCATGAAAATAGCCATTCTTTCCCGCAATAAGCGCCTCTACTCCACCCGTCGTCTGATGGAGGCCGGCGAGGCCGCTGGCCATGAGATGCACGTGATCGACACCCTGCGCTGTTACATGAGCATGGTGTCGCACAAGCCCGAGATCCACTTCAAAGGCGAAGTGCTGGAAGGCTTCGACGCGGTGATTCCCCGGATCGGCGCCTCGATTACCCAGTACGGCACCGCGGTATTGCGCCAGTTCGAGATGATGGGGGTGTTCCCGGTCAATGAATCGGTGGCGATTTCGCGCTCGCGGGACAAACTGCGCTCGCTGCAATTGCTCTCGCGCAAGGGCGTCGGCCTGCCGGTGACCGGTTTTGCCCACTCGCCGGACGACATTCCCGATCTGATCAACATGGTGCGTGGCGCGCCGCTGGTGATCAAAATGCTGGAAGGCACCCAGGGCATTGGCGTGGTGCTGGCGGAAACCCGCAAGGCGGCGGAATCGGTGATCGAGGCCTTTATGGGCCTGAACGTCTCGGTGATGGTGCAGGAATACATCAAGGAAGCGGGCGGCGCGGACATTCGCTGTTTCGTGGTGGGCGGCAAGGTGATCGCCGCCATGAAGCGTCAGGCTCTGCCCGGCGAGTTCCGCTCCAACCTGCACCGTGGTGGCACCGCCAGCCTGATCCGCATTACCCCCGAAGAACGGGCCACCGCGGTGCGCGCGGCGCGCATCATGGGGCTGAACGTGGCCGGTGTGGATATTCTGCGCTCCAACCACGGGCCGCTGGTGATGGAGGTGAATTCCTCGCCGGGTCTGGAAGGCATCGAGCAGGCCACCAGCAAGGACGTGGCCGGCATGGTGGTGAAATTCATCGAGACACACGCCCGGCCGCACCGCACCCAGACCAAAGGGGCCAAGGGGTAGGCGGTTAGCAGTTGACAGTTGATAGCGAAAAACGAAAAACAGCGAAAACATGAGTCGTGGGCAGTCGATGGCGAACAGTAAGCGAAACAGCGGACACAACGAAAAAGCGGCGCCTTTTCGGATTAACGGTACCGTCGTGCAGCCGGGCACCCGGGTCAAGGTGGAGTTGCCGTTGGCGCAGCTCTATACCCAGACGCCATTGAACGTGCCGATTCATGTGATCCACGGCCGCCATCCTGGGCCAGTGCTGATGGTCAGTGCCGCCATTCACGGCGACGAACTCAATGGCGTGGAAATCATTCGCCGGCTGCTGCGTCACTCGTCACTGAAGCGTCTCAATGGCACCTTGCTGGCGGTGCCGGTGGTGAACGTGTTCGGCTTTATTCATAAGACCCGTTATTTGCCCGACCGACGTGATCTCAATCGCTGCTTCCCCGGTTCCGAGACCGGCAGCCTGGGCGCGCGCATGGCCTGGCAGTTCAAGACCCAGGTGCTGGATCGCGCCACCCACGCGGTGGATCTGCACACCGGCGCCATTCACCGCGCTAATTTGCCGCAAATCCGTGCTGATCTTTCCAACCCGGCCACCGCCGAGATGGCCAACGCCTTTGGCGTGCCGGTGGTGATCAATTCGGTGTTGGGTGAGGGCACCCTGCGCGAGGTGGCCGAGGCCCAGGGCATTCCGGTGATTACCTATGAGGCGGGTGAGGCGCTGCGTTTCGAGGAGGCGTGCATTCGCGCCGGTGTGAAGGGGGTGCTGAACATCATGCACCACCTGAACATGACCGGGCCGCGCAAGACCCGCAGCCCCCTGGAGCCGCACATCGCGCGTTCCTCAAGCTGGGTGCGCGCCGAACGCGACGGCGTGTTCCTGCCCACCGTGGCGCTGGGCGCCCGAGTGCGCAGGGGCCAGTTGATCGGCCGCATCTCCAGCCCGTTCGGCGGCGAGGACGTGGCCATTGAGTCTCCCTGCGCCGGCATCCTGGTGGGCCGCAACAACCTGCCGTTGGTCAACGAAGGGGAAGCGCTGTATCACATCGCCCGTTTCGAAGAAGTGGGCGAGGTGGAGCAAAATCTGGAAGTGTTTACTTCCGACATTGAACGCGGCCCCAGCACCGCCGGCGAGCCACCGATTGTTTAGCAGCTCGCGGGCGGAAAAGTTAAAGGTTAGAAGAAAAAAGTTAAAAGTTAAAAGTTGAACGAGGCATAGGTGGGGCTGAATTGATCGCCGTGCCCGCGGTCATTACGCTTCGGTGGCGGCGCGGCTGAAGGCCCATTAGCAGGCACTGACTCGAACCGCGTTTTAACTTTTAACCTGTAACTTTCAACTTGGCTTATGGAGTCCCGATGATGCTGCCAACCCCGCGAGCCTTGTATCGCGGTTTGCGGAAGTTGCTTCGTTTTCTGGCCGCGCCGGCGCGGCGCGGTGGCCGGGGTGGCGGCCGGGTTATTCATACCTATCGGGGTTACGGCTCACGCTCGGAATGCTTTTTGATGGGACGGGTGTTTCTGCAGCCGGGCCTCGGCTTGAAGCTGCCCGGGCCGGTGGACGATCTGGTCAATATCGTGCGCCGCACGGTGCGCTGGGGCGTGCGGGACCAGCGCGTGTGGGTGCGGGTAGGGCGGGTCGAAACCGAAGTGGTCACCGATTCGGACGGCTATTTCAGCGTGCACCTGGACATCGAAAGCCAACTGCCGGCGGGCGCGTTCTGGCAGCGCGCCGAGCTGACCCTGCTGCCCGCCGGGCACCCTCGGGGCCAGCCGCCGCCGGCGTCACACTCGTTGCCGTGGGCGTCGGCGCAGATCTTTATTCCCGCTGAAGAGGTGGACCTGGGCGTCATCAGTGACATCGACGACACCGTCATTTACACCGGCGTGGCCAGTAAACTGAAAATGATGTATCGCCTGTTCGTGCAAAAGGCCCGCCATCGCACCGCCTTTCCCGGCGTGTCCGCGCTCTATCGAGGGCTGTTTCATGGCGGTGATGGCCAGGCCCGGCGGCCGCTTCTTTACGTCTCCCGGGGCCCCTGGAGCATTTACGAAATGCTCGGGGAGTTTTTCCATCTGCAACGCATCCCCTATGGCCCGATCCTGTTCCTGCGCGAATGGGGGGCCACCCTGCAACGGCCGCTGCCGCGCCGCGCCAAGGATCACAAGGCGATGCTGATCCGGCGCATGCTGGCGCTCTACGATCAGTTGCCGTTTATTCTGATCGGCGATTCCGGCCAACAGGACCCGGAAGTGTACGCGCGGATCGTCGCCGAACACCCGGGACGCATTCGCGCCATCTACATTCGTCACGTGCACAGCCGGCCGGACCGCGATACCGACATCCAAACCCTGGCCGAACAGGTCGCCGCCAGCGATTGCGAAATGGTGCTCGCCGAAGACAGCCTGGCAATGGCCGAACACGCTTTCCAGCGGGGCTTTATCAGCGAGCAGGCGCTGGGCGAAGTGCGCGAAGAAAGCCGGCGGACGGTGACTTAGAAGGTTGAAAGTTAAAGGTTAAAAGTTAAAACGCGGACCAGGTTGTGCCTGCCGAGAGGTTATCGCCGCGTTCGCGGCGTCTTGATCGCGGGTCAGGGCGGTGAATCATCGGTAGCCTTTGTCGCGTTCAACTTTTAACTTTTAACTTTCAACTATAATCCCCAGCGATCATCCTCAACCGCTCTTTTCTTGCGTTTCACCCCCCGCTTCCCGCCAGGCTTTGAAACCGCCGTCGATGTCGCACACCGGGCCGAAGCCCATGTCCTGGAGTTGCGCGGTGGCGAGGGCGGAGCGGTGGCCGAGGGCGCAGAACAGGATGAAGCGCTGGCCGCTGGCGAAGTCGGGTTTGTGGTAGGGGGAGTCGGGGTCGACCCAGAATTCGAGCATGCCGCGGGGCGCGTGCAGCGCGCCGGGGATGGTGCCTTCGCGCTTCAGTTCGCGCACGTCGCGCAGGTCAACGAAGCGAACGTTGTCGTCGTCGATCAGAGCACGCGCCTGGTCGGCGCTGATCGATTCAATTTTCGCTTGGGCGCGGTTGACCAGTTCGGCGACGCTCAAAGTCAGGCTCATTGGGGCCTCCCGGGGCGGGTGATCAGGTTTTCCGCCACCAAAGTGGTGGCGATCTCGTCGAGAATGGCGGGGTCATCGATAGTCGATGGCAGAGGGAAATCCTGGCCGTTGACCATTTTGCGCAGGGCGGCGCGCAGGGTTTTGCCCGAGCGGGTTTTGGGCAGCCGCTTGACCAGCAGCGCCCGCCGGAAACGCGCCACCGCGCCGACCTGCTCGCGGATCAACGCCACCAGCTCTTTTTCCAGGGCCGGCGCCGGGTCGTCGGTGTCGTCGAAGGCGCCGTCCTTGATCACGAACAGACCCACCGGTACCTCGCCGCAGACCTCGTCGTGCATGCCGACCACGGCGGATTCCGCCACCGCCGGGTGGGTGGCGATGTGTTCCTCCATGATGCCGGTGGAGAGGCGGTGCCCGGAGACGTTAATGACGTCGTCGGTGCGGCCCATGATGTAGACAAAGCCGTCTTCATCCAGATAACCACCGTCGCCACTGTGGTAGTAGCCCGGGTGGGTTTGCAGATAGGCGCTCAGATAACGCTCATGGTCGTTCCACAGGGTTTGCGCGCAGCCCGGCGGCAGCGGCAGGCGCAGGGCGATGTCGCCTTCGGTGTTGGCGGGCAGAGGCTCGCCCTCGGGGCTGAGCACCACCACCTGATAGCCGGGCACGGCGCGGTTGGTGGAGCCCATGCGCACCTCGGTCTCGCCCATGCCGGTGCAGGGCGCGGTCACCGGCCAGCCGGTTTCGGTTTGCCACCAGTTGTCGAACACCGGCCGCCCGGTGAGCTGATTGAGCCAGGTGTAGGTGGGGGTATCCAGTTTTTCGCCGGCCACGAAAATGCACTTCAGGCTGGCGGTGTCATAGCGGGCGAACAGCTTACCGTCCGGGTCTTCCTTGCGAATCGCGCGGAACGCGGTGGGCGCGGCGAACAATGCGTTGACGCCGTAATCCTCGACCACCCGCCAGAAGGCGCCGGCGTCCGGGGTTTTCACCGGTTTGCCTTCGTACAGCACGGTGGTGCAGCCACTCAGCAGCGGCCCGTAAACGATCAGGGAGTGGCCCACCACCCAGCCCACGTCGGAGCTCGCCCACCAGACATCGCCGGCTTTCAGCCCGAGCGCTTCGCGGCACACGTAGCGCATCGCCACCGCGTGGCCGCCGTTGTCGCGCACAATGCCCTTGGGTTTGCCGGTGGTGCCGGAGGTGTACATGATGTACAGCGGGTCGGTGGCGGCCACCGCCACCGGCGGCGCCGGTTCGCTGCCGGCCACGGTGCTTTGCCAGTCGAGAAAACCCAGCGTGTCCAGGTCCGCCGGCTTTTGCTCACGCTGCAGCAGCAGAACGTGATCGACTTTGTGGTTGGCTCGCTTCAGCGCACCGTCCACTAACGGTGTGTAGTCGATCACCCGGTCCACTTCGATGCCACAGGAGGCGGTGAGCACCACCTTGGGCTTGGCGTCGTCCACGCGGATCGCCAGTTCATGGGCGGCGAAGCCGCCGAACACCACCGAATGCACCGCGCCCAGCCGCGCGCAGGCAAGCATGGCGATGGCCGCTTCGGGCACCATGGGCAGGTAAATCACCACGCCGTCGCCTTTGGCCACGCCCAGGCGGCTCAAGGCGCCGGCCAGTTCCTCGACCCGGGCCAGCAACTCGTGGAAGGTGAAAACGGCGCGGGTGTCGGTGACCGGGGAATCGTAGATCAATGCCGGCTGATCGCCGCGACCCTGTTCGATCTGATGATCCAGGGCCAGATAGCAGGTGTTGAGCGTGCCGTCGGCGAACCAGCGGTGGGTGCCATCGTCCAGGTGGTCGAGGATGCGCGAAGGCGGTTGGAACCAGGCCAGGTCCCGGGCTTGCTCCGCCCAGAAGGTTTCGGGGGTGTCCAGAGCCTGTTGAAAGGCGGTCCGGTAATTCATTGCCCGCTCCTTTGTTGTTGTGTCCGCCGTCGGGGGCGTGACGCTTTATTTCACTGATTATCCCATTCTCTATCCAATCATTGCCGGCGCCGGAGTGCCACTAGACCATGGTCGGCCAGGGCCGGTAGGAGTACTCTTGCCCGCCTGACGACTTCTTGCAAGTGACCGCAAGCCCCTCGCCATAGGAGCCACGATGTCCGCGAATGCCTCTGCCCCTGCCTCGGGCAATTCCCCCGCCCGCGTTCTGTTCGCCAGCCTGGTCGGCACGACGATTGAGTTCTTCGATTTTTATATTTATGCCACCGCCGCGGTGCTGGTGTTTCCGGTGCTGTTCTTCCCGGGCGGCGATGACGCCACCGCGGTGCTGCAATCGCTGGCCACGTTCGCCATTGCCTTCTTCGCGCGGCCGTTCGGCTCGGCCTTGTTCGGCCATTTCGGTGACCGGGTCGGCCGCAAGGTGACGCTGGTGGCGGCGCTGCTGACCATGGGGCTGTCCACGGTGGCAATCGGCCTGCTGCCCACCTACGCGCAGATCGGCGTGGCGGCGCCGCTGTTGCTGGCGCTGTGCCGTTTCGGCCAGGGCCTGGGGCTGGGCGGTGAATGGGGCGGGGCGGTGCTGCTCGCCACCGAGAACGCGCCGCCGGGCAAGCGCGCCTGGTACGGCATGTTTCCGCAACTGGGCGCGCCGCTGGGTTTTCTGCTCTCGGGCACCTCGTTTCTGGTGCTCACCGAGCTGGTCACCGACGAGCAGTTCTTCGCCTGGGGCTGGCGCATTCCCTTTCTGATCAGCGCGGTGCTGGTGTTGATGGGGCTCTATGTGCGGCTGAAAATCGAGGAGACGCCGGTGTTCAAGCACGCGCTGGACAGCCAGGAGCGCGTCAAGGTGCCGATGGCGCGGGTGTTCACCCACCACACCCGGGCTCTGGTGCTGGGCACCGTCATCGCCATCGCCACCTTCGTGCTGTTTTACCTGACCACGGTGTTCGCGCTCACCTGGGGCACCACCGCGCTGGGTTACTCCCGCGAGACGTTTTTGGTGATCCAACTGGTGGCGGTGCTGTTTTTCGCCGCCACCATTCCGTTCTCGGCGGTGTTCGCCGACCGCCATGGGCGCCGCCGCACGCTGATCTGGGTGAGCGCCGCCATCGCCGTGTTCGGGTTATTGTTCCAGCCCTTGTTCGGCGGCGGTTCGTTGTTGGGGGTAATGGTGTTTCTGGCGCTTGGGCTGGGTCTGATGGGCATGACCTACGGGCCGCTGGGTACGGTGCTTTCGGAGCACTTTCCCACCACGGTGCGCTACACCGGCGCCTCGCTGACCTTCAATCTGGCCGGCATTTTCGGCGCCTCTCTGGCGCCCTACATCGCCACCTGGCTGGCCACCCGCTACGGCCTGCAAGCGGTGGGCTACTACCTCAGCGCCGCCGCCTTGCTGACGCTGGGCGCGCTGTTGCTGAGCCGCGAAACGAAGGATCGGGATTACGGGGAGTAGGGGCGTGCTTGCACGCAGCACGCAACACGCAACACGCAACACGCTAAAGTCAAAACCCGGGTTTGCCGCGTGGGAGCGATCCTTGATCGCGAAATGTTTTGGTCGAATGGCACGGTGTCTTTGCCCCGCACCTGAGGGTTTCAGGGCTGGGCGCCAGACGCCAGACGCCAGACGCCAGACGCCAGACGCCAGACGCCAGACGCAAAAATCAAAATCAAACCCGTCGCTGGCTGGGCGGGGTGCCGCCCAGCCTTTCCTACAGAAACCCAACCCCTCCTACAGGGCCGCGTAGGAGAGGCCGGGCGGCGTTCCGCCGTGCCAGCGACGTCTTTTGGCCGAATGGCAAGGCGCTTCTGCCCCGCACCTGAGGGTTTCAGCGTGCAAGCGTGCTGCGTGAAAGCGCCCCCTCAGCTGTTCCCGCTGGTGCGGCGCGGGCGCGAACGACGGTTGCCGGCGGGGCGGTTGTTGTCGCCCTGGCTGCCGCCGCCTGCGCGGTTGCCGCCAGGGCGGCCACCATTGCCACGACCGCCGCCGTTGCCACGGTTGCCACCGCCACCGCCACCGCCACTGCGGCCCGCGCCGCCGCGGCGCGGGCCGGCGCCGCTGGAGGGGCGGCCCTCGGGCACTTTTTCGCTGGGTTCGAAGCCGGCCAGAACGCGCCGCTCAAGGGGCTTGCGAATCAGCCGTTCGATGTCGGCCAGTTGTTTGCTCTCGTCGGCGCTGACCAGCGATACCGCCTGGCCGGAGGCGCCGGCGCGGCCGGTGCGGCCGATGCGGTGCACGTAGTCCTCGGCCACGTTGGGCAGGTCGAAGTTGACCACCTGGGGCAGTTGATCGATGTCCAGCCCGCGGGCGGCGATGTCGGTGGCGACCAGCACGCGCACCGAGCCGCTTTTGAAGTCCGACAGCGCCCGGGTGCGCGCGCCCTGGCTTTTGTTGCCGTGGATCGCGGCGGATTCGATGCCGGCGCTTTGCAGTTGCTTGGCGAGCCGGTTGGCGCCGTGTTTGGTGCGGCTGAACACCAGCACCTGGTACCACTGCTCGTCTTCGATGAGCTTGGTCAGCACGGCCGGCTTGCGGGTTTTGTCCACCGGCACGACCCACTGGGTGACGCGCTCGGCGGTGCTGTTGCGCGGGCTCACGTCCACTTCCACCGGGTCGTTGACCAGCCCTTTGGCAAGCCCGCGAATCTCGTCCGAGAAGGTGGCGGAGAACATCAGCGTTTGCCGCTTCGCCGGCAGCACTTTGAGAATGCGGCGGATGTCGTGAATAAAGCCCATGTCGAGCATGCGATCGGCTTCATCCAGCACCAGCACTTCCAGATCGTCGAAACGCACCGCCTGCTGGCCGAACAGATCGAGCAGACGCCCCGGGGTGGCCACCAGTACGTCGAGGCCGCCACGCAGGGCCTGGATTTGCGGGTTGATGCCGACGCCGCCGAACACCACCGCTGAGCGCAGATCCAGATGGCGGCCGTAGGTGACCACGCTTTCCGCCACCTGGGCGGCCAGTTCGCGGGTCGGGGTGAGCACCAGCGCGCGCACCTGCTTGGGCCGGCGCTGGCCGCCGTTGAGCCGCTGCAGCAGCGGCAGGGTAAAGCCGGCGGTCTTGCCGGTGCCGGTTTGGGCGGCGGCCATCACATCGCGACCTTCCAGCACTGGCGCAATCGCCTTGGCCTGAATGGGCGAGGGTGAGCTGTAGCCTTTTTCGGCCACGGCACGCAACAGGGGATCGATCAATCCGAGGGAAGCAAAATCCATAAAGGTGTCTTTCAGAAGCGGGGGAGGGCAGATTTGGCGGGTCCCCGAAAAAAAGGGAACCCCAGAGGGCGGTGAAGCCTACCGGATCGGGGCGGAGAGTACGAGTGTTTTCGTTGTCGCCAAAGTAAAATCCGGTCGCGGCGGGGCGGCCCGCCGCGACCGGCAGCGGTTCAGCGTTGGATCAGCGCCAGTTCCGCGTCCTGTTGCAGCACCGCCCACCAGCGGCGGCCGTGATCGGCGTCGAAACCGACCATAGGCTGGTCGGCGCAGGCCGCCGGGCGGGTCGGGGCGCTGGTCAGGAAGGCGTTGTCAAAGGGCCCGGCCACCACGCAGTCGCCGTTGGCCAGCGCTTGCCAACCGTCATCGATGCGCCAGCCCAGGGTCACGCTGGCCGGGTCCAGGCTTTGTGGGGCGTCGAAGGTGACCGCGTAGGCGTCGGAGACGGCGCTGGCCAGATCCCAGTTCTTGCTGGCGCTGGCCGGCAGCGGGTGCGCCTGTTTGGCGGTGCCGTCGGGTTGGCTGCCGGGCAGGCCGGTGTCCGCTTCCAGGTCCTTGGTGGCGCCATAGGCGCTGGAGTAGGTGCCGGTCTGATTCTGAGTGCCGCTAACGATCAGGATGTCCGAGGCGGTGTCGCCGCCGGCGGCCTGCCAGCTCATCGCCACGTCTTCTTTCAGATCAATGGTGGTCTCCGGAATGTCGAGCACGTTCTGGTCGTCGGCGTTGGGCACCACGCGGTTTTCGCCGTTCAGGTTCGGTGTCCAGTCTTCGTTGTACTGGAACAGGAACTGGTAGGCCAGGCGCGCCAGTTCGGTGACGGTGCTGGCGCGGCTGAAGCCAGGCGTGACTTCCATGTCACGGGTGCGGCTTTCGACACGGTTGAAGGTGTCGTTGGTGCCGCCCACCATGCGCGCCACGCTGCCGTCATGGGCGCGGCAATCGTTGCTGATGTACTGGCTGTCCAGGTACATCACCGGGCGGGTGTCTTCCGGAATGGAGTTCGGATAGACGATCCGTTCGCAGCGGTTTTTGGTGCGCGAAAAGCGGTCCAACAGTTTCCATTGCGGCTCGGCCAGTTCCTTTTCGCCCTCCTCGTTGGCGCCGATGGTGTGCTCGGTGTACCAGGATTGATAGTCCACCCGGTCGCCGTCGAAGCTGAGTACCGAAGCGTTGACATCGTAGCCGGTGGAGCCGTTGTCCAGAGTGTTCATCTTCTGCGCCACGATGCGCTGCACCAGTTCGCGCTCGCCATAGCGGAACTCGTAGCCTTTATAGGAGGCGTTGCCGGACATGATCTGGGTGTACTGCGGCAGGCGGTAGTTGCCGTCCTCTTCGGTCCAGGAGGTCGGGTCCACCCAGATCGGCGCCTGGATCACCGAGCGCTGATACATGTGCTCATGGCCCTGCACCCAGATCACATCGTATTTGGCGAAGAACGCGCGGATGTCGTCCCACTGGTTCATCAGATGGTTGTCGCCGGCCACGCCTTCCACGATCATCTCGCGGGTTTCGCCGTACTTGGCGCCGATCAGGCCGTCGTGGCTGGCGATCACCAGGTGATCGAACTCGCCTTCGTGGGCGGCCACCTCCTGTTTGATCCAGTCGAACGCCACCGGCAGGTTGTAGTACTTGAGCAGGAAGATCATCACATTGTCGCGAATCACGTAATAGTTCAGGTACTGCGCGCCGCTCATGTGCACCGCATCCTTGGGGATGTAGTGCTTCATGTTCTCGATCCATTCCACCGAATAGGCGTAGCTGTCTTCGTGGTTGCCCATCAGCGGCAGAAATTCAATGCCGGCATCGCGGTAGCTTTGCGCCACCGAGGTCCATTGCTGGAATTCGCCGGTGGTGCCGTGATCAGTGAGATCGCCGACCGGGATCACGATGTTGACGCCCAGTTCCTTTTCTTTGTCGAGCACCGCTTTCATCGGGTGCATGGCGACGTTGTCGCCGCCGCCCTGGGTGTCGGGCAGCAGGCCGATGCTGACTCGGGAGGCGCTGGCCGGCGGTTCGCCGCCGCCGCCATTATCGTTGTCGTGATCGCTGGACGAATCGCCGCCACAGCCGGAGAGCAGGGCAGTGGCCAGCGCCACGGCCCAGAGTGTGGATTGTTTCATTGTCATCCCCTAATAAAGTAGAAAAGCGCTGGGATGATGAACGGCGAAGATGATGGTTCGGCGACGGTTTAATGAAATCTCCTGGCGCAAGAGTCAATTCCCTGATCGCGATAAACGTGTTATCCGTGGCGGCGATTCATTTCGGAGAGTGAGGCGATGACGAAAAAACAGGTTTCCGATTTCACCATGATGAAAGGCTCGCAACCGATCACCATGCTGACCGCCTACACCTGCCCGGTGGCGCGCGGCCTGCAACAGGCCGGCGTGCCGGTGCTGCTGGTGGGCGACACCGTGGGCATGGTCGAGATGGGCTTCGACAGCACCCGCCAGGTGACCCTGGAGCACATGGAGTATCACATCGGCGCGGTACGCCGGGGCGCGCCGGACACGCATATTATTGGCGATCTGCCGTACCGCACCGACCGCGACCCGGACACCGCCCTGGCCAGCGCCCGGCGGCTGCTGGCGGCAGGCGCCGACAGCGTCAAACTGGAAGGCGATAAATACGCGGTGATCGCCCACCTGGTGGCCAACGGCATCGACGTGGTCGGACACACCGGCTTGCTTCCGCAAACCGCCAAGGGTTTCGCCAAGGTGGGCCGCAGAGCGGAGGACGCGCAACGCATTCGCGAGGAAGCGCAAGGCATTCAGGGCGCCGGTGCCTTTATGCTGGTAATGGAGCACATGCCCTACGATCTGGCTGGCGAGATCACTGCCGCGCTGCGCATCCCCACCATCGGCATTGGTGCCGGCCCGGACTGCGATGGCCAGGTGCTGGTGATCAACGACGCGCTCGGGCTGGGCGATTACTGGCCACCGTTCTCGAAGCAGTATGCCCGGGTCAGTGATTCGATTGCGGATGTGGCCAAGGCGTTCAGCCGTGAAGTGGAGACCCGTGAGTTTCCCAATAACATTATTCGGATGACCGGATCGCGCGGTTGATCGGCCAGACGCCAGACGCCGGACGCCGAAATAACCAGGTTCAGGCCAAAAAGCACCGTGCGATCCGGCCAAACATTTCGCGATCAAGGACCACTCCCACAGCGGACCTGTAGAGCGGTTATCGTTCTTTTTGTAGGAGCGGCTCCAGCCAGCGACGGTTTTGATTTTGATCTTAGCGTCCGGCGACTGGGGTTCAGCCTCGCCATTGGCCAGGCCCTGCCTTCGGGAGAGTTAGCGCTCACCCTCCAGGCCATGCCATATCCGAAGAACAATCACGGTGCTTGGGTGAACGGAATAGCGAACCACGTATTTGCCGAACACCATGTCGCGGATGGAATCCGGGTCCGGCGCCAGCGGGACTGGCGCTCCGACCTTAGGAAAGTCAGGTAGCCGGCGGATTATCTCAACAAGGCCAGCGGCCACCCGGGCCGCTGCTGTAGGGTCGTGGGCTTCAATGAACTCTCGGAGACGCTTTAAATCATCAATGGCTACGTCCGTGTAAACCAGTTTCATTCCTTCGCCTTTTTACCCGCGCCGGGCGCCTCTTGCTCGTTCTCGGTCCCCCAGCTTTCCAGCCACTCATGCACTTTTTCGCCATCGACCACATTACCCCGGGTGGCGGATTCCATGGCATCCAGGGTTTGCCGCCAGCGTTCCTGCTCGCGCTGTTCCTTTTCAATGTATTCGGCCAGGGCCTGATTGATCACCCAGCCTTTGCTGCGATGAAGCCGGTTGGCGATAGCATCCAAATGTCGCTCGATCTCCGCCTGGAGGCGGACCGTGGTAACGCCCATGAACAACCTCTCAAATGCGATGACTACAATGTATTACATCATAGTCAATGGTCGGGAGCAAAAGAGCGGATGTAAAAGTCCGGCCGCGTGGCGGGTTACGCCATCAACCCTTCTATGACCATTGATTCCAGGTGCGCGCGTCGGGCGGGGGGAATCGAGATCACTTTGCGGGTTTCCAGATCCAGGGAGATCGCCACGGTTTCCGCGCTTGCCAACGCTTCGCCGGTTTCCAGATCAAACAACCAGTGGCTCCACACAAAGGTTTTGTCACCGACCTGCCGGAGCCCACTGCGTAACGCCACGACATCGTCGACCTGGGGATAACGCCGATAGACGAACCGGTACTCCAGGGCGGCGCCACCGATATTGGGTGTGCGGCCGCGATCTTCGGCTCCGGCCTGCACCAGCAGGTTGGGCACCGCGTTGGAAACCAGTCCCATGAAATGACGCAGGTTCAACCGGCCGGCGCGGTCGCACTGATCCAGGCGAATCAGCCCCTGAAAGGTCGGCATCAAGCCCATTGATTCGGCTTCGGCAAGCGTCAAGGCCGGGCGCGGCGGCGCCATATCAAGCCCTCTTGGCCGCCCATGCTCGGGCTGCTCGATAACCCGCGCCAGTGCCTTCTCCCGTACCGCCGGTGGCAACACGGCGGTGGTGTGTGTCGCCGTCTCGCGCAGCGCCAGATCCACCGTGAAGGTGGCCGCCACGTCGCCGGAGGTCGTCTCCACCATTTCCTGGTAGACCTTCAGTGTTTTCTCGCCAACATCGAGAACGCCGGCGCGCAGAAAAAACGGCGATCCGCTGCGCCGCTCACGCAGAAAGCGGATGTGCGATTCAAGCGCGGCCAGATACTGGCCGTGGCGGTGTACGTACTCACGGCCGATGCCGAGGTGTATTCCCAGGGCGGCCAGCCCATCCATGGCCCGGTCCAGATAGAACTGAACATTCATATGCCCCATCTGGTCGATTTCCCAGGTCTGGACACTGTTTCGGGCAACCTCGATCATCTCATTCACGGCCAATGCCTATATCGATTCATAACGACCCGGCAGTTTACTGTATGGTCGGTTTCTCTCAAAGCCGCCGGTCCGATCCTTTAATGATCACGAGTGCGGTATACTGCGCTCTTCTCTGCTGGCCTTTTCCCATGACCGATTCCGTTCGGCTTTCCAAACGCGTCATCGACCTTACCGGCTGTTCGCGCCGTGAAGCACAGCTCTATATTGAAGGCGGCTGGGTGCTGGTGGATGGCGCCGTCGTCGATGCGCCACAGTTCCCGATCACCGGCCAGCGGGTTGAGTTGCGCGCCAATGCCGTTGCGCAACCCTTGCCGCCGGTCACGCTGTTGCTCAACCAGCCGCTGATGGACAATGCCACGCTCGAGCCACAACGGGCACTACTGCGCGTGGAGACCCGTTGGCCGGAAGACCCGAGCCCTCTGGTGCATCTTAAAGGCCACTTTGCCCGCTTGAGCAGTGAGCTGCCCTTGCAGGACAAGGCCACGGGGTTGCAGGTGTTTACACAGGACTGGCGCATTCTGCGTAAGCTGACCGATGCCCGGGCGCGCCTGGAGCAGGAGTATGTGGTGCAAGTCGCTGGCGCAATCAACGCCCACAAATTGAAGTCCCTTGAGCACGCGCAAACGCTCGATGGCCTGGCCTTACCCGGCTGCAAAGCCAGCCTGCAAAGCGAGCGGCATCTTCGCATGGTACTGAAAGGGCCGCCGCCGGGTGTTGTCGAGCGTTTATGCGCGAGCATTGACCTTGAAGTGTTGTCCATGAAACGCCTGCGTATCGGTGCGGTGTCCATGGGTAAATTGCCCCCGGGTCAATGGCGTTATCTCGCCGCCACGCAGAAATTCTGATCGTCTTTTCACATCAGGCCGTTAACCGGAAAAAATGCATGCTTAATAACGACGTACTGCGCAGTGTTCGCTATACACTGAATATGAGTGACAACGCTCTGCTGGCGCTGCTGCGCGACGTGGCGCCGGAACTGGATCTGGCGACCTTGCGCGGTTATCTGGCCGGCGAAGACGATGCGTTCTTCGTGCCCATGAACGATGAGCTGTTGGCCGGCTTCCTGGATAATCTGATCGTTCTCCGCCGAGGGCCGGCCCCGGGGCCCGCGCCCGCCACCGCCTTGCCGCTGACCAACAACACCGTGTTAAAGAAACTGCGGGTGGCCTTTAACCTGCATGAGGCCGATCTGATCGACATTTTCGCATCGGTGGAATCCAGGGTGGCCAGGCCGGAGCTCAGCGCGCTATTCAGAAAAGAAAGCAGCAGCAATTACCGCGCCTGTGGTGATCAGCTGCTGCGCCAGTTTCTAAAAGGTCTGGCTTTGCGGTTTCGTGCCGAGGCCGGCTAGGGAGCCTCTGAAAAATGTTCGCTTCATCGCGCTTGGCGGGGGAGCCGATCAGGACACGCTGGCCAGAATCGCCTGGCGCACGCAGTGCAATACGCCGGTGGGATAATCGTCGCTGAGAAACTCGCGCACCTGGCGGTAGCTGAAGGTGTCTTCGGCGAGATTGGGTTGCGAGAGCAGCGCATCCTGGATGATCGCCAGCTCCGCTTCCGGCAAGGCCAGAGCCTGTTCCAGGGTCAGTTCCCGTTCCACCACCAGTTCCGCCAGCCCCCGGTAGATCTCCGGTTCGCCGATGCCGCGCTGGCGGGCGATGGCGTCCGGGGCCATGCCGGCGCGGGCCAGGGCGATCAGTTCGTTGCGCTCGCCCGAGTCGGTGGTGGTGGGCTCGGCGGTCTGTTCGCCGCCGTGTTCGGCGAACACCGCCAGGAAAGCGTCGCCGTAGGCGGCCAGTTTGCGGTCGCCGACGCCGCTGACGGCGGCCATTTCGCGATGGTTGCGCGGGTGCAGGCTGATCATGTCCATCAGGGTGGCGTCGTGGAAAATCACGTAGGGCGGCACGCCTTCTTCCTCGGCCAGCCGTTTTCGGCAGGCGCGCAGCGCTTCCCAGAGGGCCCGGTCGCCCTGGGCCAGTTCCGCCGCTTTGCCGGCGGCGGCACTGCCACGGCGGCGTGAGCGGTCGGTGGCGCTGGCGGCGTCCTTGCGCAGATGCAGGGGGATTTCGCCGCGCAGGTAGGGGCGGCAGGTTTCGGTGAGTTTCAGGGCGCCGTAGCCGTCGGCGTCCACGGCGAGCAGGCCGCGCGCCACCAGTTGCCGGTAGATGGCGCGCCACTGGGTGGCGGAAAACTCGCCGCCGATGTTCCAGGTGGAGACGTGGTCGTGGCCGGCGGAGGCGACTTTGTCGCTGCGGTTGCCGGTGATCACGTCCACCAGATGACTGACCCCATAGCGCTGGCCGGTGCGGAACACACAACTCAGGGCCTTTTGCGCCGCCTGGGTGGCGTCGAAGGTCTGCGGCGGGTTGAGGCAGGTGTCGCAGTTGCCGCAGGGCTGTTCCAGGGTTTCGCCAAAATAGTGCAGCAACGCCTGGCGGCGGCAGTGGGTGACCTCGCACAGGCCGAGCATGGCTTCCAGGCGCTGCTGTTCATGGCGCTTGAATTGCTCGTTGCCTTCCGATTGCGCAAGCATCTGTTTATGGCGGATGGCGTCTTCCAGGCCATAGGCCATCCACGCGGTGGCGGGCTCGCCGTCGCGGCCGGCGCGGCCGGTTTCCTGGTAATAGGCCTCGATGCTCTTGGGCAGATCCAGGTGCGCGACAAAGCGCACATCCGGCTTGTCGATGCCCATGCCAAACGCCACCGTGGCGACAATGGTAAGGCCGTCTTCGCGCAGGAAGCGTTGTTGGTGCTTAAGCCGGGTCCCGGCGGGTAGGCCGGCGTGGTAGGGCAGCGCCGGGATGCCCTCGCGGGTCAGCCATTCGGCGGTCTGTTCCACCTTGTTGCGTGACAAACAATAGACGATGCCGGCCTCGCCCTGGTGTTCGGTGCGCAGCAGCCGCAGCAGTTGCTTGCGGGCGCCGTCCTTGCGTTCGATGCGGTATTGGATGTTGGGGCGATCGAAGCTGGACACATAGTGGCGCGCGCCGGTGAGGTCCAGGCGTTCGGCGATTTCCGTGCGGGTGCGCGGGTCCGCGGTGGCGGTCAGCGCGATGCGCGGCACCTCGGGGAATTCGCGGTGCAGCAGCGAGAGCTGCAGATAATCACTGCGGAAATCGTGCCCCCATTGCGATACGCAGTGGGCCTCATCAATGGCGAACAGCGCCAGCGGCGACTGATGCAACAGCTCCAGGGTGCGCGGCTGAATCAGCCGCTCTGGCGCCACATAGAGCAGATCCAGCTCGCCGCTGCGCACCTGCTGCTGCAGCGCCTGGCTTTGTTCGGCGCTGAGCGTGGAATTGAGAAAGGCGGCACGCACCCCCAACGCATTGAGTGCGCTGACCTGATCCTGCATCAGGGCGATCAACGGGCTGACCACCACGCCCACGCCTTCGCGTACCAGCGATGGGATCTGATAGCACAGGGATTTGCCGCCGCCGGTGGGCATCAGCACCAGGGCGTCGTCGCCGTCGATCAGGCGGTCGATAATGGCGCGTTGCTCGCCACGAAAGTCGTGATAACCGAAGACGTGCTGTAAAACAGAAAGGGCGTCGCGTTGCATGGCGGCGAGTATACCCGCCCACCGCCGACACTGACATCCGGCTGACACCGTTTTCCGTCATTGTCGCCGTTTTTAAGACCCGGCTCACGTGCGTTTAAGAGTACCGCGATGGGATTTTGGAAGGTGTTCTGGGAATTCCTGTGGCTGGGCTGCGTCAGCTTCGGCGGCCCCGCCGCCCATGTGGGCTATTTTCATCGACGCTTCGTGGTGCGGATGGGCTGGTTGGATGAGGCCGCTTTTGCCCGACTGCTGGCGCTCACCCAATTCCTGCCCGGGCCGGCCTCCAGCCAGCTCGGATTCGCCATCGGCCGGCACCGGAGCGGGCTGGCCGGGGGCGTGGCGGCCTTCCTGGGATTCACTCTTCCGTCCTTCCTGATCATGGTGATGGTGGCCCTGTACGCCACCCGGCTGCCGGACACCTGGCTGAACGGCCTGGTCACCGGGCTGAAATGGCTAGCGGTGGTGGTGGTGGCCGATGCGGTGTGCACCCTGGGCGGCAAGTTCTGCCGTGGCCGCTTCACCCGCGGGCTGGCCCTGGCGACGGCACTGGCTCTGTGGCTGTTCCCCGGCATCGGCGTGCAACTGCTGGCGATGGTGGTGGCGGCACTGATCGGCCGGCGCTGGCTGAAACCGTCGGCGCCGCCGACCGAGGCGGACGCCGGCGGCGGCCGGGTCGGCTGGCTGCCGGTCGGCCTGTTCGCCGCCACCTGGATTCTGTTGTGGCTGGTCGACGGCGGCGTGATGGGCGGGCTGGCCCGGGACTTTTACAGCGCCGGGGCGCTGGTGTTCGGCGGTGGCCATGTGGTGCTGCCGTTGCTGGAAGGTTTTGTCGGTGGTGCCATCGGGCAGGACCCGTTCCTGACCGGTTACGCCACCGCCCAGGCGGTGCCCGGGCCGATGTTCTCCCTGGCCGCCTATTTGGGCGCGCAGCTGGCTCCGGCCACGCCTTGGCTGGGCGCTGGCGTGGCTATTTTGGCGATCTTCTCGCCCGGCTTTCTGCTGGTGCTGGCCTTCAGCGACGCTTGGCGCACCCTGGCGACGCGGCCCGCCATGGCCGGGGCGGTGGCCGGCATCAACGCGGCAGTGGTGGGGTTGCTGCTGGCGGCGCTGTATCAGCCAGTGTTCCTGTCGGCGGTGGCTGGGCCCCGGGATCTGGCCCTGGTGGTGCTGGGGTTCGCGGCGTTGCGGTCGGGGCGGGTGCCGCTGCTTGCCCTGGTGATGGCGATGGCCATTCTTGGCCTGGTGTTGTACTAGCGATCGCTGTGGGTCGGTAGCCCGACCTCCCTTGGGAGCCCGCCGCGGAGCGGCGCTACGAAGCGGGTTTGTGCGGGCGGGCCCCGCCCGCGAAAGGGGGCGAAGCTCCCGGCAGGATGCCAGAGCCCCTTCTAACAGCACCACAAACCCCCCTCTCTGGCATCCGCGAGTCGCCGTTAACCGCTTTCGGATGGGTCAGTTGTACCTGCATTAAATATTAATTATATTAATTGATATATCTGATTTGGTGGCCATGGGAGCATATCGCGATGGAGGGGAGTGTGATCGCTACAATCCGTGATGGTCGTGTGCGTGGCGAGCGCGGAGCCTCTGGTCTGGCGTTCCGGGGGCTACCCTACGGGGCGGATACCGGTGGGGCTGGTCGCTTCCTGCCGCCGGCACCGGTGGTGCCCTGGTCTGGCGTGCGTGAGGCGAGGGCGTTCGGGCCGCGCGCGCCACAATTCGATGTGGCCCGCCCACCGGTGTTTGACTGGCTGTTTTCGCGTCAGGATAGCGCCGAGAACTGTCTGGTTCTGAATGTCTATACCCCTTCCCTGGAAGGGCGGCGGCCGGTGATGGTGTGGTTACACGGTGGCGCTTTCGCGTTTGGCTCCGCCGACGTGCCGGTGTTGGACGGCGGCCCGCTTTCCGCCCACGGCGATGTGGTGGTGGTGACGGTAAATCATCGTCTCAATGTGTTTGGTTACCTGCCGCCCCTGGATAACGACGACGGCGAGTTCGCCGACAGCGGCAACGCCGGCATGCTGGATCTGGTCGCCGCGCTGCGTTGGGTGCGCGATAACATTGCCGCGTTCGGCGGCGATCCGGATTGCGTGACCCTGTTTGGCCAATCCGGCGGCGGCGCCAAGGTGGCCATTCTGCTGGCGATGGAGGCGGCACGGGGATTGGTGCACCGGGCCATCGTGCAGAGCCCTTCGTCCGGGTTCCGGGTGCAGGAGCAGGGCAGCGGCGCGGCGTATACCCGTGAGTTGCTGAGCCATTTCGATCTCCGGGAAACGGAGCGGGCGGCGTTGCAGCGAGTACCGGCGCCGGCCCTGCTTGACGGCATGCGCGCGGTGAACGCCGCGCATGGCGGTGACGACGCGTTCCGGCCGGTGATCGATGGCCGCTCGCTGCGGGCTCACCCGTTTCATCCGCAAGCGCCGGACAGCGCCGCCGGGATTCCGATGATGGTGGGCTATACCGCCACCGAAGCCAGTTTCTTTCTTGCCCTGGACCCGCAACGGGAACGGTTGTCCCCGGCCCAGGTTCTGCGCCGGGTCGCGCGCTTCATGAAAATCGATGAGACCGATGCGCAAACACTGCTGCGCGGGTACGCGCATCATCATCCCGGTGCCGCGCCCGCCGATTTGCTGGTGCACATCGCCACCGATCACATGTACCGCCTGACCGCCGTGGAAGGGGCCGAACGGGCTGCCAGCCAGGGTGCGCCGGTGTATATGTACCGGTTTGCCTGGCACAGCCAGGCCATGAACGGTTTTCTGCGCGCCCCGCACACCGCCGAGATTCCCTTTGTGTTTGGCCACACCGAACTGGCCGGTGAATTCACTGGCGGCGATCCGCAGGCGCGGGCATTCAGTGTTGGCATCATGGACGCCTGGGTGCGCTTTGCCCGCGGCGGTGATCCCAACGGCCCGGGGTTACCCGCCTGGACGCCGTTCAGTGCCGGAGAGCGGCAAACCATGGTGTTGGATGCCCCGGACGGCGGCGGGTCGCGGATGGAAAACGACCCGGCCGGGGCAACCCTGGCCCTGATGGCCGGGTACCGGCGTTTCGTGCCCGGTTCCAGTGTTACGTACCGCAGCGACTGATCCCTTCATGTCTGATCCGAGAGTTGAGAGTGCCACCATGTCCGAACCGTCATCCTCCCTGCCTCTTTCCCATTGCACCGTGCTGGATTTCACTATTGCGCGGGCCGGCCCAACGGCGGTGCGGTTGCTGGCGGATTGGGGCGCCAACGTGATTCGTATCGAGCCGCCGCCGCCGCGTGATCGGGGGTCGGTGACCGGCCGCCGGCGCGGCTCGGATGAACAGAATATGCATCGCAATAAGCGCAGCTTGTGTGTGGATCTGAAATCGGAACGTGGCCGCGAACTGCTGGCGCGTCTGGTGACGCGCTGCGATGTGGTGGTGGAGAATTTTCGCGCCGATGTGAAGCAGCGGCTGGGTCTCGATTACGGCCAGCTCAAGGCACTTCACCCGGGCATTATTCTCGCCAGTATTTCCGGCTTCGGGCAGGACGGCCCTTACAGCGACCGCCCCGGGGTGGATCAGATCATGCAGGGCATGAGCGGCCTGATGTCGGTGACCGGCGAACGCGGCGGTGGCCCGACGCGGGCCGGCATCGCCATTTCCGACACCACGGCGGGCATGTTCCTCGGCCAGGGTATCCTGCTGGCGCTGCTGCACCGGGAGCGTACCGGCGAGGGCCAGTGGGTACACACCTCGTTGCTGGAGGGCATGCTCGCCAAGCTGGATTTCCAGGCCGCCCGCTACACCGTTGATAACGAAGTGGCCAGCGCCCAGGGCAACAGCCACCCGACCCTGGTGCCGATGGGCACCTTTCAGGCCCGCGACGGCCAGGTGAACCTGGCCGCCAGCACCGAGCGCATGTGGCAAAACCTGTGCGCCGTGCTCGGTGCCGAGGCGCTGCTTGCCAACCCGGATTACGCCAGTGTCGGTTCGCGGATCAGCCACCGCTATCAACTTGATGCGCAGGTCAATGCGTTCACGGCCGGGTTTACCTGTGACGAGTTGGTGGCGCGATTGAACAAGGTCGGCGTGCCCTGTGGGCCGATCTACAATATCGGTGAAGCCTTCGAGGATGTACAAACCCGGCACCTGCGCATGACCCGGCCGGCGCACCATCCGGTGCTCGGCGAGCTGGATCTGTTGCGCTCGCCGATTAACCTGTCCGCGTTTCCCCATCCGGCCCGGTTTCATCACGCCGGCCCCGATCCCGGTGAGCACAGTGCCGACTTGTTGCGTGAACTGGGCTACGACGAATCAACGGTACGGGAATTGATCAATCAAGAGGTGGTGGTATGACCATGACAGCGGTGCCTCTGGGCACGGAAAAAATGATCGCCGGCATCGACCAGGGCGTCGGCTGGCTGACCATCAATCAGCCGGCCAGACGTAACGCCGTATCGCTGGAAATGTGGCAGGGGCTGGCGGACGCCTGCGCCGTGTTTCAGAACGACTCGACGGTACGCGCGGTGGTGATCCAGGGGGCCGGCGAGCAATCGTTCGCGGCCGGCGCGGATATTTCCGAGTTCGAACAGCAGCGCGCCAACGCCGACCAGAAAAGACGCTATGGCGAGATCGCTGCTCGGGGCCACAAAGCGCTGGCGGCGCTGGACAAGCCGCTGGTGGCGATGATTCGTGGTTATTGTATCGGCGGCGGGCTGGCCATCGCGCTCACCGCGGATCTGCGTTTCGCCACCCCGGACGCCCGCTTCGGCATTCCCGCCGCCCGCCTCGGGCTGGGCTATGATTATCCGGGCGTGGCCGCGCTGGCGCGCCTGGTCGGCCCGTCCTGCGCCAAGGACATGCTGTTCAGCGCCCGTCAGTTGGACGCCGAAGAGGCGCTGCGCATCGGTTTGATCAATCGCATTGTTGAGCCCACCGCGATCGAGGCCACCACCCGTGAGTATGTGGAAGGCGTTGCCGAGAATGCGCCGCTGACGGTGGCCACCGCCAAGGCCGCGTTGAAAATGTTTGAACGTTACACCGACCAGGCCGGCGCCGCCGATATCGCCACGCTGGTGGACCGCTGTTTTGACAGCAACGACTATCGCGAAGGCCGGCGCGCCTTTATGGAAAAACGCACGCCGCGATTCAAAGGGGAATGAGATGAGCACACCGGAGTTGAGTGTGGAGAGCGCGGTCGCGACGATCACCCTGCGCCGCCCGGAGCAGGCCAACCGGCTGGAACCCGAGGATCTGGAAACCCTGCTGGCGCATCTGGATACCGTCAACGCTGATCCGACCATACTGGTGCTGTGCTTGCGGGCGACCGGCAAGTACTTTTGCAGCGGCTACAACATTGGCGCCATCGGTGGCGCGCGCCGGGTCGATTTCGAGCAGGTCGCCAATGCCCTGGAGCAGGCGCGGCCGGTGACCGTGGCGGTGTTGCAGGGCGGCGTTTACGGCGGTGCCACTGACCTGGCCTTGGCCTGTGATTTCCGGTTGGGAGGGCAGGCCACCGATATGTTCATGCCGGCGGTGCGGTTGGGGCTGCACTTTTATCGCGGCGGCCTGGAGCGCTACGTGACCCGGCTGGGTCTGGATAACGCCAAGCGCCTGTTCCTGACCGCCGACCGGCTGGGCGCGGAGGCGCTGCTGCGCATCGGTTTTTTGACCGAGCTGTGTGCCGGTGACGCCCTGGAAAGCCGCGCGGATCAACTGTGCGATACCCTGGCCGGGCAGGCGCCGATGGCGCTGTTGGGAATGAAAAATCACCTCAACCACATCGCCCGGGGCACGCTGGATGCACAGGCGCTGCAACAGGATGTGCAACGCGCGTTTCAGTCCGAGGATCTGCGCGAGGGACAGGCGGCGTGGTTGGAAAAACGCCCCCCGCGCTTTAGCGGGCGTTAAATTTTCAGATCGCCCCCAGCGGTGTCCGCGCTCAGGGCAGCAGCACCGCGGCGCCGGTGGTGCGGCGGCTTTCCAGATCTTCGTGGGCCTGGCGTGCCTGGGCCAGCGGATAACGCCGGGCGATGCGCGCCGGCACATCGCCGCGTCGCACCGCGGCGGCGAACATTTCCGCCGAGCGCCGCAGTGCTTCCGGCGTATCGACAAAGGTGCGCAGCGTCGGTCGGCACACGGTCAACGAGCGCGCGTGCAGGCGTTGCAGATCAAAGCCCTGGACGTCGCCGGAGGCGGTGCCGTAATTGATCGCCATGCCGCGCGGGCGCAGGCAATCCAGCGAGGGCACGAAAACGTCCTTGCCGACCGCGTCGTAGACTACATGCACTCCTTCGCCGGCGGTGATCTGCTGGACCCGGGCGACGAAATCCTCGCGGCGGTAGTCGATCACATGGTGGCAGCCGCACTGGCGGGCGATCTCCGCTTTCTCCGGCGAACCGACGGTGCCGATCACCTCGGCACCCAGCGCCCGCCCCCAGGCCGCCAGTAACTGGCCCATGCCGCCGGCGGCGGCGTGCACCAGCAGCCGATCACCGGGCTGCACCGGGTACAAACGATGCAGCAGGTATTCCGCGGTCATGCCGCGCAGCAACAGAGCGGCGGCGGTTTCCATGGTCAGCCCTTCGGGAATCGGCAGGGCCCGCTGCGCCGGCACCAGACGGGCGCTGGCGTAGGCGCCGGGATACAAATAGGTGACCGCCTGGCCGACTTTAAAGTCGGTCACGCCGGCGCCCACCGCTTCCACCAGGCCAGCCCCCTGGGAGCCGGGAATCACCGGAAACGCGGTGTCCTGATGAGGCCCGGCGGCGCCCTGGCGCTGATAGACGTCGGCGTAATTCAGGCCGATGGCGTGCTGCACGATGCGCAACTCGCCGGCGCCGGGGGCGGCCAGCTCATCGTGGTGAAGGCTCAGCACGGAAGGATCGCCATGCTGGTCGAAACGGATCAGGGTACGGTGCAGGGTGGACACGCGGGGTCACCTCTTGAAGGCGGCGTTAAGCCGGCGGCATGGTTGTTTTTTGATTGCTTTTCCAGGGTGGCACGGAGAAGCTTTCAGGAACGATCCCGACAATTGATATATCAGAAAAGCGATTTAATATACTAAATTATGGATTCGATTCTGTCACGCCAGCCCGGCCCGGGCGCCGCCAGCCTGCAAGAGCGCATCCGCCGCGCCGTGGAAGGGGAAATTGTTTCCGGTGCCCGGCCGCCGGGCAGCGCCATCGATGAAAAGGCCCTGGCCCAGGCCTTCGACGCGTCGCGCACGCCGGTGCGCGAAGCCTTGTTGCTGCTGGCCGGGCAGGGGCTGGTGAGGATTGTGCCGCGCGCCGGAATTTTCGTTCATAAAGCCGGCGCCGCCGAGCTGGTGTCCACCCTGGAGGCGCTCTGCGAATTGGAAGCGGCGCTGGCCCGGCTGGCCGCCCAGCGTGCCAGTGTCGAGCAGTGCGAAGCGATGAAAAAAGCGTGCCGCAAGACCGGCCGGCTGGCGGATGCCAACGACTCGAAGGGCTATCGAACCGCCAATGCGGAACTGCACGAACTGATCTACGATGCCAGCGGCAATCCGGTGCTGGTGGAACAGGTGCGGCGCATACGGCGCAAACTGGCGGCCTATCGCGCGCGAGGTTTTGACCGACCGGGCCGGCTGGCGGTGTCCGCCGATGAACACGCGGCGATCGTGCGTGCGATTTGTGATGGCGACGGGGCCGCCGCCGGTGACGCCATGCGCGCGCACATCAATGCCGGCGGCGAGGCGATGGCCGCCCTGGTGCTGGCCGCCGACAACCCACCCGGATCGCCGACCTCCCTGCCTGGCTGAACGCCGGTTGCCGGTTACGCCGGCTCGTCCGCTCCCGACGCCGGACGGGCGCGGCGGCGGTTGCCTGAAGATCGGAACCATGGTTCAATTCTTTAAAGAATGGAACCAGAGTTCATACCATGGCATACCGGGAAACCGCGCAGATCAAAGCCCGCAAGGCCGCCCAGCGTGAAAGCCTGCTGGCCACCGCCGAAATCCTGGTGCGTGAAGGTGGCTTCGCCGCCATGACCATGCAGGCGGTGGCGGCGCGCGCTGGAGTGGGCGTGGGCACGCTGTACCGATACTTCGACAACAAAGCGACGCTGGCGGCGGCGGTGTTTCAGCGGGCCACCGAACGTGAGGTGGCGGCGGTGGCCGATGCCCTGAGCGGCCCCGGCGGCAGCGCCGCGCGGCTGGAAGCGGCGCTGCGGCTGTTCGCCCGGCGCGCGCTGGCGGCACCGCGGCTGGCCTGGGCGCTGATCGCCGAGCCGGTGGAGCCGGAAGTGGACGCCGAGCGGCTGCGTTATCGCGCCGCTTACGGGGATCTGTATAAGCGGGTGCTGGAACAGGGCGTGGCGGCGGGCGAGCTGCCGCCCCAGTCCACCGCTCTGGGCGCCGCCGCCCTGGTGGGCGCGGTGGCCGAGGCGCTGGTGGGGCCGCTGGCGGCACCGCTGGCGGATGCCCGGCTGGCCGATCATCTGGTGGCTTTTGGCCTGCGCGCGGTGGGCGCGCCGGCGACGCTCAAGGAGACGCTGTGATGGGCAATCCACTGAGGAAACTGTTTTCCGGCGCCGCCGGTCTGCGCCGTGGTCTGTTGTTGTACGGCCCTTTCCTGGGCGCCGGCGTGCGCGTCGACACGCTCAGCAAGGATTTCCGCTACGTGCGGGTCTCCATGGGCATGCACTGGTACAACCGCAACTATGTGGGCACCCACTTCGGCGGCAGCCTGTACAGCATGACCGACCCCTTTTATATGCTGATGCTGATCAACAACCTGGGCGGCGATTACATCGTCTGGGACCAGAGCGCCCGCATTGATTTCGTGAGCCCCGGCAAGGGCCGGGTGTTCGCCGAATTCGAACTCACCGACGCGATGCTCAACGAGGTGAGAGCCGCCACCGCTGGCGGCGACAAGTACCTGCCCACCTGGCCGGTGACGGTGCGTGATGGCGCCGGTAACACCGTGGCCGAGGTGAGCAAAACCCTGTACGTCCGTAAGAAACGCGACCACCACACACCCGCTTCGGGGAGGAGCGCACCATGAACGCCAAGCACGACGACCTGAATCTGGAGCCCCTGGCCAGCACCCACGAGGTGTTCAACCAGGCCACGCCGCTGGAAAATTACGACGCCTTCACCGGCGACACCGCGCTCAAGGAAGCGGTGGTCCGCGAAGGCGGTGATTGGGCGCTCGACGAGCTGAGCCGTTATGGCCGTGAAACCACCCGCCCGGAGGTGATCGAGTGGGGCTTCCAGGCCAACGCCAATAAGCCCGAGTTCGAATCCCACGATCGCTATGGGCACCGTGTGGATCGGGTCAACTACCACCCGGCCTACCACCACCTGATGGACATGGCCCTGCGCGAGGGGCTGCACTCCTCGCCCTGGACCGACCCGGGCCCGGGCGCTCAGGTGGCGCGGGCCGCCAAGTACTTTTTGCACTCCCAGGTGGAGGGCGGCCACTGCTGCCCGATCACCATGACCTTCGCCGCCGTGCCCAGCCTCAAACTGACCCCGGCCATCGCCGAGCGCTGGCTGCCCAAGGTCACCGCCCGCGATTACGATTCGCGCAACGTCAGCCATAACGACAAGCCGGCTCTGACCATCGGCATGGGCATGACCGAAAAGCAGGGCGGCTCGGATGTGCGCGCCAACACCACGCGCGCCTACCCGGTGGGCGCCGAGGGCCCCGGTGAGCTCTATGAGCTGGTCGGTCACAAGTGGTTCATGTCGGCGCCCATGTGCGATGCCTTCCTGATGCTGGCGCAGACTCCCGGCGGCCTGAGCTGCTTCCTGGTGCCGCGCTGGCGCGAGGACGGCAGCAAGAACCCGCTGCAGGTGCAACGCCTGAAGAACAAGGTGGGCAATGTCTCCAACGCCTCTTCCGAGGTGGAGCTGCGCGGCGCCCACGGCTGGATGGTGGGCGAAGAGGGTCGTGGCGTGCCTGCGATCATCGAGATGGTGGCGATGACCCGCTTTGATTGCATGATCGGCTCGTCGTCCGGGCAGCGCCAGGTGATGGCCCAGGCGGTGCACCACGTGGCGCACCGCGCCGCCTTCGGCGAAACCCTGCTGGACCAGCCGCTGATGCGCAACGTGATCGCCGACCTGCAACTGGAAGTGGAAGGCTCGGTGGCGATGACCTGGCGCATGGCCCGGGCCCTGGACCATCAGGACGACGAACACGAAAAACTGTTCGCGCGCCTGGGCGCCGCCGTCGGCAAATACTGGATCTGCAAACGCACCCCGCACCACGCCTACGAAAGCATGGAGTGCCTGGGCGGCAACGGCGTCACCGAAAACTTTATCCTCGCGCGGCTGTACCGGGATGCGCCGATCAACGCCATCTGGGAAGGCTCCGGCAATGTCCAGGCGCTGGATCTGCTGCGCGCCATGGGCAAGAGCCCGAAAGTGCTGGACGCCTGGTTCGCCGAGCTGGCCGGCGCCCAGGGCGGCAACGCGGTGCTCGACAAAGCCATCAATGCGCTCAAAAAGGAACTGGCGGACTCCGACGCCATGCCCTACCGGGCCCGCGATCTGGTGGATCGCATGGCGCTCACCATGCAGGCCGCGCAACTGGTGAAAGCCGGCAACAGCGCCGTCAGCGACGCCTTCATCACCGCCCGCCTGGACAGCGGCCACGCCCGCAACTACGGCAGCCTGCCGCGCGGCGTGGATGTGGATGGGTTGGTACGGCGGGCGAATCCGCTGGAGGTTTGAGGGCGGCAAGCTGCAAGCTATAAGCCAGGAAAGGGTCAGTTCAAAGTTAAAAGTGAAAAGTTGAAAGGTCGTGGCGGAGGGACCCTGCCGCGGCCTGCGGCCGGCCTGGTTTAAGGCTTGCAGCTTGTAGCCCATAGAACGCGGGCACGGCCTGGCCGGCTCGCTTGGCCCCACCCGCGTTTTAACTTTTAACCTTTAACTTTCAACTCGCCTTTTGTTCTATCAAAGCTTCAACCGCTCCGCCAACTCAAACCACATCGCCCGGTAGGCCTGGGCGGCGGGGGTGTAGGGGGCGAACTCGCCGACCGGGGCGCGGTGGTCGCCCATTTGTTCGACGTGGGTGGAGTAGGGAATCCAGGTTTTCAGGCCGTTTTTCATGGCCGCTGGGCGCTTGACCAGCATTTCCACGTGCAGGTCCCGGCGGCGGTCCACCATATTGAAGAAGGGCACCACCTTGAGGTGCTTGAATTTCTTGCCGTCGAGCCATTCCAGCACTTGCTCGAAGGCGCGCAGGGAAAGGTGGGTGGGGATCACCGGCACGATCAGCCAGTCGGCGGCGGCGAAAATGCTTTCCGCCACCGGGCTGAGCGTGGGCGGGCAATCCAGCATCACCAGCGGGTAGCTCTCGCCGAACGGCGCCACCAGCTCCTTAAGCCGCGCTTTGCCGCCGCCGTCCTCGGCCAGTTTGATGTCCGCATTGCGCATGCTCAGATCGGCGGGGATCACTTCCAGGTTGGGCCAGCGCGTCTGTTGCTTGAGGCTGGCCAGGGTTTGGCGCCCCTTGAGCAGACTGCCGGCTTTGTAGCCGGGGCTGTCGTCGGCGCCCAGGTAAAAGCTTGCCGCGCCCTGTGGGTCCAGATCCCACAGCAGGGTGCGATATTTCCAGCGGGCCGCGTGCCAGGCCATATTGACGGCCGTGGCGGTTTTGCCCACCCCTCCTTTCAGGTTGTAAAAGGCGATGGTTTGCATGGCGTCGTGTCCGATTGCGCGCTCGGCGTTTGAGGCTAGCATGAAACGGGGGGCGCGCGCTTGCGCGCTTGGCGCGGCGCTGAGGTGGGAGCGGTCCTCGACCGTGAAAGGGTTCTGCCAGGCTGGTCCTCGC
>NZ_NMQZ01000003.1 GCF_002864685.1 Alloalcanivorax mobilis | reverse complement strand
ATCCCCCTTGCATTCGCGCCTACGCTCATGAGCTACAAGCCACAAGCCAAAAGCCACAAGCCAAAAGCCTCAAGCCTCAAGCCCCAAACCCCAAACCCCAGACCCAACCAATCCCAGAAACCCTTCTACCCCCTAACCCAATCCCAGAGCCCTCAGATAAAGCCCACCCCCCCCCACCCCGCAAAATCAAAATCGTCGCTGGCTGGGCCTGCTCCTACAAAATAAACACACACCTCGCCTCCGCCAGCCTGCCCTTTTACACCCAATCCCAGAAACCCCTCTACACCCCAACCCAATCCCAGAAACCTCCCTAAACAAACCAAACCAACCCCCCAACCCACCTCCCCACCCCAACCACTTTCCGGTACAGTCAACCTCTCCACCGCCACGAGCCCGCCATGACCCTCACCACGCCAGCCCTACTGTTCCCCGCCATCTCACTGCTGCTGCTCGCCTACACCAACCGCTTCCTGGTGCTGGCCCAGTTGATCCGCAAGCTGGCCGATGAGGAGAAAGCCGGCCATCAGGAAGTGGCGACGCTGCAGATAGAAATGCTCAATCGGAGGGTGGTGTTGACGCAGAGAATGCAAGTGGCGGGCGTGCTGAGCTTTCTGCTCTGCACGCTCTCCATGTTCGCGCTCTACCTGCACCTGGAGATGCCGGGGGTGGTGCTGTTTGGAGCCAGCCTGATCACGCTCTCGATATCGCTGCTGTATTCCCTGTGGGAGGTGTTGATTTCCACCAACGCGCTGAACGTTCAACTCAAGGCGCTGAACAGCAAAGCAAACGGTGAAGAGCGGGGTTAGTCCGCGTCGCCGGTGAGTGGGCAATCTTCGGGCAGGTGCAGGGCAATCGCGTGAGGGTGCAGCCGAAGAGTGAACTCGGTGTCTTTCAAGGGTTCACCGTCCAGATTCAGGTGCATGGGCTCAGGGGTGGTGATGGTCAACTCACTAAGGCGGGCACGCACGAACAGCCCTTCGTTGTCAGCGACGCCACCATTGTTGAACAGCTTTTTCACCCCGGCGAGCAGGTCCATTTCGGCGGGCAGAATGGCCACGTCCATCAGGCCGTCGTCGAGTTTCGCCTCCGGACACAGGCGCTGGCCACCACCGGCCTGGCGGCCGTTGCCCACTCCGAGGGCGAGAAATTCCCCCTGCCATTCGAAATCAGGGCCCTTGAAGGTGCCCTTGGCGGGGCGCACTTCGGCGAAGCGGGTCAGGCCGGTGAGCAGATAGGCGGCGCCACCGAGCACGCTCTTCAAGTCTTCCGAGGTTTCCGAGGTGACTTCGGTGCCAAAGCCGCCGGTGGCCATGTTCAGGAAGTAGCTGTCGTTGGCCTGAATCACATCCACCGGGGCGGCGGGCCGGTCGAGCAGGGCGAGGGCGTCGGCGGGCGCTTCGGGGATGCCCGCCGCGGTGGCCAGATCGTTGGCGGTGCCCAACGGCACGATGGCCAGGGCCAGGCCGGATTCCCCGGATTCCATCAGCGCCTGGGTGATGTCCCGCACCGAGCCGTCGCCGCCGGCGGCGATCAGGGTCGCGTAACCGAGCGACAGCGCTTCCCTGACGTAACGCTCGGCATCGCCGTCTTCCCAGGTCACCCTCACCGCCAGATCCCAGCCGTCTTCCCGGCGCGCCATCACGGCTTCGCGGATATCCTCGTTACCGGCCTGTTTGCCATGCAGAATCAACAGCGCTTTGCGATCCATGTCGTCCCGTCCGTTATCAAGAGTTCAGTGTGATCATCAGATCGTAGAGTAAGGATATTTGCGCCCCAGCACCGGTGCCCGCGAGCCAATTAACAAAAGTTAACCGCCAGAATTCCGCAATAGTTTTTTGCTTTCCGCGAAATAGAATCTATTCCTTTTCGCTATCAAATGAGAACCATTAATGTTGGGTAATGACGCAGGAGGTTCCCATGTTGAAGACGGTCGATTCCGGAGTGCTGAAGACGTTCAGTTTTGGCGCCATGCACATCAGTGTGGCCTTTTTGGTGGTGTGGGCAATGACCGGCGATTGGCGGATCGGCGGCGCCACCGCGCTGGTGGAGCCGTGCGTCAACACCGTCGCGTACCATTTTCATGAAAAGATCTGGAAACGCCGGTTGGGGCGCCGGGCGGGCGCCAATCCCGGGGCCGGGCCGGCTCTGCCCGCCTGATAGACTCACTGTTTACTTGGAAGGCCGTCCTTGGGTAAGCTAGCTGCCGGGTAAACAAAATCAGGGGATAAAGCGAGTGCAGCGTTCCAGTGAAGACCTGGATGCCATCCGGCAGGTCGTAAATCAGGTGCTTGAGGCGCACGCCGAAGAAGAGGGCGAGCAGCGCTCCCAGGCGCGCGCGGAAATCCTGATTCATTCCGTGCAGGTATTCGCTTTGCGGGGCCTGGCCAGAACCACCGTGCAGCATCTGCTGGACGCCGCCAACGTCTCCCGGCGGACGTTCTATAAATACTTTCGCAACAAGATGGATGTGCTGGAAAGCATTTATCGCATCTTTGTCGACAACATGCTGCTGCATTTTCACCAGGAAATGCGGCAGGCGCTGTCGGTCAAACAGATCATCACCAACACTACCCGTGTGTATTTCAACTACCACGTCAGCATGGGGCCGGTGATCAAACTGATGATGGAGGAAGCCCGCTCCTCGGCGTCGGCGCTGGCGCCACATCGCGTGCGCGCCCAGCAGATTGCCGCCGACGTGGTCACCGCGGAGATCAGCCGCCTGACCGGGCGCGAGCTGGATCCGCTGGTGATGCGCACCATGCTCTGGACACTGGAAAACTATTCGCTGTATATCTTCGAAAACGGCGAGTTTTCACAGGAACGGCTGGAGCAGTGTCAGCGTGTCATGATCGGTATCGCCGAGGCGGCGATCCTGGGCAACGAAGCCAGCCCGGGCTTTCTGGAAAAGCCGGCATCCTGAGAAGACGTCGGCGCTATTGCCCCGGCTTGCGGAAACGCAGGGTCATGCGGTCGCTCTCGCCGATGTTCATGTATTTCTCCCGATCCTGATCTCCCCGCCGCAATGTGGGCGGCAGTGTCCATACGCCCTGCGCATGTTCGGCGGTATCACGGGGATTGGCGTTCACGGGGCTGTTGCCATCGAGAACAAAGCCGGCTTTTTCCGCCGCTTCGATCACATAGGTTTCGGTCATGTAGCCGCTTTCAAGCTGCTCTTCCAACGGCCGGCCGGCGGGGGCCCGGTGTTCCACCACGCCGAGTAGGCCACCTGGTTTGAGCGCTTTATAGAAACTGGTGAACACGGCATCGGTGACGCCCGCCTGGGCCCAGTTGTGCACGTTGCGGAAGGTCAACACCCGGTCGACGCTGCCCGCTGGCGCGATGTCCAGGTGCTCAGGCGCTTCCAGCGCCGTGACCTTGACCTGATCATAAAGCTCTGGCTGGGTCGCCAGTTTCTTCTCGAAGGCCGCCCGTGAACGGCGAAAAAACGCCACCTTGCTGTCCGCCGGGAACTGGGCCGCGTACAGCGTGCCGCGGTCACGCAGCCACGGCGCCAGGATCGAGGTGTACCAGCCGCCGGCGCCGGGCCATATCTCCACCACCGTCATTTCCGGCCGCACCTGAAAGAACTCCAGGGTTTGCTTGGGATGCCGATACTGGTCACGCAGCAGTTCCCCGGCCTGGCGATGGGGGCTCTGAATAACCTGTTCCAGGCTCGCCGGGGTGGCCGCTTGAGTGACGCTGGCGAAGGCCGTTAACACGGCGCACAAGGCAATAACAACACGCATGGGTTCTCCTTGTCGGAAAAACAAATGACCGGCCGCGGGCGGCCCGCTGGCGGCGCCAGCGATCAGGTGATCACCCTTAGAATAGGGCCCGGGGAGGAAAGCGCAACGCGAACGCCGTGAAGGCGCGTTGGGTTGCCCAAAGACACCGCCATCGGAGCGGCGTCACAGCGTTCCCACTGACAGGCCAGACCGGAAAAGCGGTGCGAGGGCGTATTGCCGTACCGGCGCGGATCGGCGGGGCCCTTCAGAGCGCCCTCCTTGCCGCGCCGGCGAGGCGATTACAGGTACTTGATCTTCTCCAACTGCTCTTCCAGGCGTGCCTGCTGGGAGCGGTAGTCGTCCAGTTTCGCGCGCTCCTTGGCGACCACTTCTTGCGGCGCTTTATCGACGAAGTTGGGGTTGCGCAGTTTGGCGTCGCCCCGGGTTACCTCATTGCGCAGTTTGTCGATTTCCTTGCCGAGTCGTTCGATCTCCGCGTTCTTGTCGATCAAGCCGGCCATCGGCACCAGAATTTCCATATCGCCCACCAGACCGGTGGCGGAGGCGGGCGCCGAGTCTTCCGGGTTCAGCCAGCGCAGGCTGTTGAGGCGGGCCAGGCGGCAGAGAAAATTATGGTTGGCATCAAGGCGCTGGTGGTCGGCCTGTTTGCCATTGTGCAGGAACACGTCCAGATCCTTGCCGGGGGGAATGCGCATCTCGCCACGGATATTGCGGATCGCGGTGATCACCGCCTTGATCCACTCGATGTCCCGTTCCGCGTCGGTGTCCAGGCGGTCCGATTCGCCGGCGGGGTAGGGCTGGCACATGATGGTGTCGTGCTCCTTACCCGTCGTTTTGCCGGCCAGAGGCGCGACCTTTTGCCAGATTTCCTCGGTGATGAACGGCATGAACGGGTGCGCCAGACGCAGCACTGCTTCCAATACTCGCACCAGGGTACGGCGGGTGCCGCGTTTCTCCGCTTCGCTGTAGTCGTCGCCATAGAGCACCGGTTTGGACAACTCCAGATACCAGTCGCAGTACTCGTTCCAGATGAACTCGTAGGCGGCCTGGGAGGCCACGTCGAAGCGGAATTGATCCAGCGCTTCGGTGACTTCTTTTTCGGTGCGCTGCAGGGCGCTGACGATCCAGCGGTCCGCCAGTGACAACGTCATTTCGCCGTCCAGACCACAGTCCTGGCCTTCGGTGTTCATCAGCACATAACGGGCAGCGTTCCAGATCTTGTTGCAAAAGTTGCGGTAGCCCTCGATTCGGCCCATGTCCCATTTGATATCGCGGCCGGTGGAGGCGAGCGACAAAAAGGTGAAACGCAGCGCGTCGGTGCCGTAGCTGTTGATGCCGTCGGGGAATTCCTTACGGGTGCGCTTGGCGATCTGCTTTTCTTTCTGAGGCTGCATCAGCCCCCGGGTGCGCTTGTCCACCAGGGTGTCCAGCTCGATGCCGTCGATCAGATCCAGCGGATCAAGCACATTGCCCTTGGACTTGGACATTTTCTGCCCTTCGGCATCGCGCACCAGGCCGTGCACGTAGACCTTCTTGAAGGGCACTTCGCCGGTGAATTTGAGCGTCATCATGATCATCCGGGCGACCCAGAAGAAGATGATGTCGAAGCCGGTGACCAGCACGTCGGAAGGGTGGAAGGTCTTCAGCTCATCGGTTTGTTCCGGCCAGCCCAGGGTGGAGAAGGTCCACAGGGCGGAGCTGAACCAGGTGTCGAGCACGTCTTCATCCTGGCTCAGCGGAATGTCGCCCAAATTGTGGCTCCGGCGCACTTCGTCCTCGTCACGGCCCACGTAGACGTTGCCGTTTTCGTCGTACCAGGCGGGAATCCGGTGGCCCCACCAGAGTTGCCGGGAAATGCACCAGTCCTGCAGGTCGCGCATCCACGAAAAGTACATGTTCTCGTAGTTCTTCGGCACGAACTGGATGCTGCCGTTTTCCACCGCCTCGATGGCCGGCTTCGCCAGGCTTTCCACGGCCACGAACCATTGATCGGTGAGGTAGGGTTCGATCACCACGCCGGAGCGGTCACCTCGGGGTACTTGCAGGGTGTGATCCTGCACCTTTTCCAGCAGGCCCAGGGCATCCAGGTCGTCGATCACTTTTTTGCGCGCGTCGTAACGGTCCAGGCCGCGATAGGGCTCGGGGACTTCATCGTTGAGCTGGGCATCGATGGTAAGAATATTGATCATCGGCAGATCGTGGCGTTTGCCGACTTCGTAATCGTTGAAGTCGTGCGCCGGGGTGATCTTCACGCAGCCGGAACCGAAATCCGGATCCACGTAGTCGTCGGCGATGATCGGGATATCACGATCGGTCAGGGGCAGACGAATGCTCTGGCCAATCAGATCCTTGTAGCGCGGGTCGTCGGGGTGCACGGCCACGGCGGTGTCGCCGAGCATGGTTTCTGGCCGCGTGGTGGCCACCACCAGGTGCCCCGAGCCGTCCGAAAGCGGATAGCGGAAGTGCCACATGTGGCCCTGTTCTTCGCGATTTTCCACTTCCAGATCCGAAATCGCCGTGTGCAACGCCGGGTCCCAGTTAACCAGCCGTTTGCCCCGGTAAATCAGCCCCTCCTGGTGCAGTCGCACGAACACCTCGCGCACCGCGTTGGAGAGGCCGTCGTCCATGGTGAAACGCTCGCGGGACCAGTCCGCGCTGGCGCCCATGCGCCGTAGCTGGCGGGTAATGGTGCCGCCGGACTCCGCTTTCCATTCCCACACTTTTTCGATAAAGCGATCGCGGCCCAGCTGATGGCGGTTGCTGCCCTCGGCGGCAAGCCGGCGCTCGACCACCATCTGAGTGGCGATGCCGGCGTGATCGGTGCCTACCTGCCAGAGGGTATTGCGCCCTTGCATGCGGCGGTAGCGCACCAGGGTGTCCATGATGGTGTCCTGGAAGGCGTGGCCCATGTGCAGGCTGCCGGTCACATTGGGCGGCGGGATCATGATGGCGAAGGGGTCGCCCTGGCCGGAGGGGCGGAAATAGCCCGCTTTTTCCCAGCTCTGGTACCAGGACTGCTCAATACGCTCGGGTTGGTAGGTTTTATCCATGATGTCCGCTGTGTCTGTTGCCGCAAAAAATGAGAGGCGGAGTATACCGCAGGAGGAGAGCGGGCGCGCCGCCTTCAGCCGTGATCGTCGAGCTTGTGGGTGCGGATATCGAACCCGCGCTCCCGGTAAAAGCGAAAGCGCTCGCGGCCCGCTTCACGCAGCGGCGCGTCGCCGGTGATCATTTCCGCCACGCGCTGAAAACGGGTGGCGAAGTCCGGCACCCGTGGGTTGAGGTTGATCATCACATCGTGGTGTTCGCCGGGGTTGTCGCCGTGGCCAAGCACCACCGGCGCCGCCTGGCCGGCCAGGCCGTGGGGCAGGAAACCGGTGGCCGGCCGGCTCCAGAACAGCGCATCAAGATGATGGCTGTGCTGTTCGTTCTCGCAATGCACGTAGACCTGGCGCCCCTGGCGCCAGGCTTTGTCGGCGATACGCCAGGCCAGGGCATCGCGCACCCCTTCGCCGGCTTGCTCGGTGATATAAAACAGGATTTCGGTCATCGGGGTCGACGCTGGCACGCATCACGCTGGCACGCAAGCACGCTGTGGGCCGGGCCCGGTGGCGTGCTTGCGTATCGCGTGTCGCCTGTCAGCCCTGCTCCGCCAGGTTGATCAGATAGCGGGTCAGCATCGGCACCGGCCGCCCCGAGGCGCCCTTTTCCTTGCCGCCGCTGGTCCAGGCGGTGCCGGCGATGTCCAGATGCGCCCACTTCACGTCACGGGCGAAGCGGTGCAAAAAGCAGGCGGCGGTGATCGAGCCCCCCTTGGGGCCGCCGATGTTCTGCATGTCGGCGAACGGGCTGTCCAGCTGGCTTTGATAGTCTTCCCAGAGCGGCATTGGCCAGCCTCGATCGCCGGTGGTACGGCCGGCTTCCAGCAGTGCTTCGCCGAGTTCGTCATTGTTGCTGTACACCGCCTGGGCGTGGGAACCCAAGGCGACCACGCAGGCGCCGGTCAGGGTGGCGATGTCGATCACCGTGTGCGGCTTGTGTTTTTGCTGCACATAGGTGAGCGCGTCGCACAGCACCAGACGGCCCTCGGCGTCGGTATTGAGAATCTCCACGGTCTGTCCGGACAGCGTTTTGACGATATCGCCGGGGCGGGTGGCGCCGCCATCGGGCATGTTTTCCGCCGCCGCCACCACCGCCACCAGGTGAATCGGCAGTTTCAATTCGCACACCGTTTTGACGCTGCCAAACACGCTGGCGGCGCCGCCCATGTCGTATTTCATTTCGTCCATATTGGCGCCGGGCTTCAGGGAAATGCCCCCGGTATCGAAGGTAATGCCCTTGCCGACCAGCGACACCGGCGCGCCGCTGGCGCCCTTGTATTCCATCACGATCAGGCAGCCCTCACGGGTGCTGCCCTTGGCGACGGCGTGGAAGGCGCCCATGCCCATCTTTTCCGCCTGGGCCTGGCTGATGATCTTCACCGACAGCTTTTCGTATTCACGGCCCAGTTCACGGGCGCGCCCGGCCAGATATTCCGGGTAGCAATCGTTGGGGGGCAGGTTGCCCAGATCGCGCGCCAGCGCCGAGCCGGCGGCCACCGCTTTGCCCACCTTGCTGGCTTTTTTCAGGCCGGCGTCACCGGCCTGGTGCCAGAACGTCCACTTTTTCAGGCTGGCCGCCTTCGGGGTCTTGCTGCGGTAGAGATCGAATCGGTAAGCGGCTTCTTCGGTGACCCGGGTGCCTTCACGAACCTGCCATTGCAGATCCTTGTTCACCGTCAGGGTGTCGAGCAGCCATACGGCGTGCTTGGCCGGGCCGCCCTGCAAGGTTTTGCTGACGCGCCCGAGCAGCTTAAGAAAGGTCAGGCCATCGAGCTCCGTTTTGTCGCCGCAGCCGACCAGCAGAAGGCGGCTGGCGGCCACCCCGGCGGGCTGGTGCAACCATGCCATCTGGCCCTTGTTGCCGGAAAAATCGCCGGCTTTGATGAACGCCTCCACCGTTTCGCGTGTCTCATCGGGCAGACTCTCCGGCAGGGATGACGCGCTGCTCAATGGGATTATCAGGCAATCCGCTTTCAGTTTCGGCAGGGCCGTATGGCTAATTGCGTACTCCATGCTCTCTCCTGGGTTACAATGCCGCGCATTGCGAGGCTGGATTCGTTGCGGGACCGACGTTGATATTACACCGCTACATTAATCGACAGGTATTCATGACCACGGTGATGGTCACCTTCATTCTTGTGATGGTGCTGGTCAGTGGTCGCTTTATCAAGTATCTGGCCGAAGCTGCCGCCGGGCAGATCGCCGCGGATGCGTTGTTCATGGTGATGGCGTTCCGGTTGCCGGAATTCCTGCAGATGATTCTGCCATTGAGCCTGTACATCGCCTTGCTGCTGGTGCTGGGGCGCATGCACATGGACAACGAAATGGTGGTGCTGCACGCCGGCGGCCAGGGCAACGCGCGGGTGATCCGTTCGCTGATCGCGCCAGTGCTGGTGGCGATGGCGGTGGTGGCGCTGTTTTCTCTGTACGTGACGCCCAAGGGCGACGCCGAGGTGAACCGCATCTTCGAGGAGCAAAAAGGCCGGTCGGTGCTTGAGCTGCTCACGCCGGGGCGGTTCCATGTCAAAGGCGACGGCGAGTCCCAGCGCGCCACCTACGCCGAGAGTCTTAATCGCGAGGAAGGCGTGTTGGAGAACGTGTTCGTCGCCGACGCCAGCTTCGGCGACGACGAAGCCGGCCGCATTCTTACCGTGTGGGCGCGCACCGGGCGGCTGGTGCAAGACGACAACATCAGCTACCTGGAGTTGCGCGATGGCTTTCAATACCAGGGCAAGCCCGGCGCCGCTGATTACCGCGAGGTCGCCTTTGAAACCGCTCGCGTGCGCATCGGTAACGAGCGATCCAGCAGCCGGCCGCCAGAGGTGCGCGGGCGCGCCACCGCCGAGCTGATCGAGGACGGTTCCAACAAAGCCCAGGCCGAATTGCAGTGGCGCTGGTCGCTGATTCTTACCATTCCGATCATGTGTCTGGCGGCCATTCCGCTTGCCAGGGTGAATCCTCGGCAGGGCCGTTTCCTGCGCATGATTCCGGCGGTACTGGGGTACATGTTCTACGTCGGCCTGCTGCTGACCATGCGCAGTTGGATCGCTGACCTGCCGGGCAAGGAACACCCCTGGTTCTACTCGACGTTATGGATTCACCTGTTGGCGGGGATCGCGGTGTTCGGCTTGTATTACGGTGACCGGCTGTTTAAGCGGAGGACCCGCCAATGAAGCTGTTGCAAGGCTACGTCTGGCGTGCGGTGTTGATTCCCTCCATCGCCCTGGTGTCGATCATCGTGGCGCTGGACAGCCTGTTTAATTTTATTTACGAGCTGGAGTTCCTGAAGGGTAACTATCAGGTGTTCCAGGCGTTGCAGTTCATTGTCACCACCTCGCCGCGCCGTTTTTATGAATACCTGCCGATGGCGATCCTGCTGGGCACGCTGATTGGCCTGGGCCTGCTCGCCAACAGCGGTGAATTGTCGGTGATTCGCGCCGCCGGGGTGTCCACCCTGCGGGTCAGCTGGATGGTGCTGCGGCCAGTGCTGTTTTTGATGATCCTGTCGATCCCTCTGGGCGAGTATTTGGCGCCATACTCCGAGCAGGTGGCGCAAAGCAATCGCTCCCTGGCGACGTCCGGAGGCGAGGCGTTGAGCAGCAAAAATGGCTTCTGGCACCGCGAGGGCGATGAGTTTATCCATATCAATACCGCCCAGCCCAATGGCGTTATCTATGGCCTCACCCGCTATCGTTTCAGCGAGGACCACAAACTGGCGGAAAGCCTGTTCGTGGAGCGCGCGGTATTCCAGGGTGAGCACTGGTCCCTGCAGGGAGTGCACGGCACGCGCTTCGACGAAAACGGCACCGAAACGTTCGAACGCTCCGGCGGCGACTGGACCACCAGTCTGACCCCGCAGTTACTCAGTGTGGTGGTGCTCGACCCCAACCGGCTGGCGATGAGCAAGCTGTGGACCTATTCGCGCTACCTCAAGGCGCAGGGGCTGGAAACCGCCGACTACATGCTGTCGTTCTGGCAGAAGCTGTTGATGCCGGTGGCCACCATGGGCATGGTGCTGATCGCCATTTCGTTCGTGTTCGGCCCGCTGCGTGAGGTCACCATGGGCCTGCGGGTGGCGGCGGGCATTGTCGCCGGCCTCACCTTTCACTATGGCCAACAGTTTTTCGGCTATCTGTCGCTGGTGTTCCACACCGAGCCGTTGATCGCCGCCGCCTTGCCGCCGGCCCTGTGTCTGGGGGCCGGCATCTGGTTGTTGGCGAGGGTGCGCTGAGCCACGCAGACACGGTATGGCCACTCGAGGCCTCCTGCATCTGGCGTCTCTCGTCTGGCGTGATATACTCGCCGCCCGCTTTGCCAGAGTGGTGAAATTGGTAGACACGACGGATTCAAAATCCGTTGCCCGCGAGGGCGTGCCGGTTCAAGTCCGGCCTCTGGTACCAAACATTATGTCGGGAATGGACTTCCGACGCAGCGTCGTCACTGGGATTTCCCTTTCTGGATTCGTTAGGACGCCCGTTCAACTTGCTCCTTCGACTAGCTACGTTGAGGCGGCTGTAAACATCCCCGCTTCATCTGGTTACAAGCCGGGCAGCCGTAATCGGTGGTTGCCCTCCTCTCTCCTCCCTTGAACCGCACGACTACCTTATCAAACAACGGACCTGAGTTCCGCGGACGTCCCGACGCCCCTTTGTATGCACTGCTGCTTCAGATGGCAGTGTCCTGTTACGGTAAAAGATGAGCGAGCTTTAAGAAAAAATTCTTATTGAGTCTTGGTTGGTTAACCAATAGCATCTTTGGAAACGTATACTTCATGCTGTAGTTCTCTAGAGGAGGTTCTGATGAGTGCAATCTCAATTCAGCCCCGTAAAGTAGATTTTGATGTGTCCTCTGTGCCGCGCCACTGGAATGGTGGTGATCCTGTGGTAACCCGTTTTTTTGACGCCTTGTCGGTGCATTTTCCCGAGGGGGAGCGGTTTTTTATCCAGTCGGTGCGCCATTTCCAGGATCAGGTGACGGACCAGCGCTTGCGTGAAGATATCCGCCATTTCATTCGTCAGGAGGGCCAGCACGGTATCGTCCATGATCGTTTCAATGACGTGATGGAGGCGCAGGGAATCGATGTCGATCAGATTACCCGCAACCTGCGTCGTTTTATTCGTACGACACAGAAATACATGCCGGAAAAGTATCAACTGGCGATGACCGCGGCTTTCGAGCATTTTACCGCCACTCTGGGCGAGGCGATGCTGAAGGATGAAACGGATATGTTCCGAGATGCGGATCCGGTAATGCGGGCGATGTTTCTCTGGCATGGTGTGGAAGAGGTTGAGCACAAGGCAGTGGCGTACGATGTATACCGAACCGCCGCAGGCGGGGGTTATTTGACTCGCGCTTCGGCCCTGGTGGTTGCCATGCTGATGGTGCACCTGGTCGTCGGACCGGTGTTCGTGAATATGTTGCGTCTTGACGGTGCGATGCGACGGCCGACGGTAGTGCTGCGTGGTCTAAACCGGCTCTACGGTCGTCGCGGTATTCTGACCCGCATGTTGCCCGAGTTTGTTGCGTGGTTCCGTCCGGGATTCCACCCCTGGCAAACGGGCATGCCGGAGAAAGTCGCGGCATGGTTGAAGGAGTACGGAGAGCATGGTGATCCGATGCGGGCATCGGCCGCCGTATATGAAACCGAGCCGGTGAGCGAGGCCGCTTGAATGGTCGGCGGAGAAGTGTCTGAAACGGCTGTAAGGCCAAAGATCGGGGCGCGTCACTGCCACAGGCCGGGCAGGCACTGTGGCAGTTCGGCCATCCGTGACTTGCTTGAGTTCCACGGCTTGGTGATGAGCGAGGCTTGCTGTTTTGGTCTTGGGGCCGGACTCGGCATTACCTATGTGGAGACTGCAGCCTCCAATACCCCTTTCATCGTCCATGTGCGTTCAATGGAATTCGAGGAAAACGTATTCAATACTTTGGATATTCCCTTTTCCTGGCGCGGCTACCGCGATCAACGGTCCGCCAATACGGATCTCAAACGGGTGCTGAATGAAAATCGACCCGCACTGTTGTTAACTGACATTTTCCATTTGCCCTACTTCCAAAGCAGCACACATTTTGCAGGGCACGCCATTGTGGCATGGTTATATGACGAGGAGCGGGACGAGGTGTTGGTCAGTGATACCGAACGCCCGGGATTGATCGCGGTATCTACGGCTAATTTGGCCGACGCACGCTTCTCCACTGCGCCCCCTTTTATTCATAACGGAAACCTGTTTGCCCCCGAAGCTATCAAAGCCAGCGTAACTCCGGAACGTATTCGGAGGGCCATCTTTGACAATGCCTATGCTCTGGCGAACGGCGATCGTTTTAGCGGTCTCGCGGCGCTGGATACTTGGATTGACGGGCTGTCACATTGGGCGGCTGACGAAAACTGGCGCTGGTCGTTGCGTTTTGCTTACCAGGTGATCGAAAAGCGCGGTACTGGGGGAGCCGGATTTCGTACCCTGTACGCCGATTTTTTGGAAGAGGCCAGTGCACGGCTTGCCGTGGTGAGAGATGCGAAGTTAGTGGAGCTCATGCGAGGCGCGGCAGCGGCTTGGTCCGGCTTGGCGGCTGTTTTGAAAATGGCTTCCGAGGCAACGACATTTCCTTCCGCCGATATCGAGTTGGCTATTAATCGGGTTAAATCACACGAGTCGCGTTATGTGAAGTGTGCACTAGATGCTCTGGGCTGATTAGATAAAAGCGACCGGACCCGGAGCGAGATACCGGCTCCCGAGTGGGCCAGCCAATGAAAGGGGGAAGCGATTCGATGTCAGATCGTTATTTAACCATGGCTAAGACCTTCTTTGGCACGTCCCATCCCTTGTTCAACGCCTTCGGCGTGGAAGTGGAGGAAGTTGGCAAAGGGCGTGCCGCCATGAGCCTCTCCTGCCGTCCAGCGCTTTGCGATCGGCACGGGGGGCTTCACCGAGGAGTTGTTGTCACGCTATTGGATACCAATTGCGGGTTGGCAATATTTTCCCGACTCGGTGACATGCGTCCGATTGCGACCATCGATCTGCGTGTGGATTTCATTCGCCCCGTACCCGCGGGGGAGGGAATCTACAGCGAGGTGGAGTGTTACGCGGTAAGAGGTGATATCGCCTATGTGCGCGGACAAGGTTGCGCTTATTCCGATCATAACTTGCTGGCAACGGTATTTGGTTCGTTTGCCGTCGGTACTCTCGGGCCTGCATTCGATTCAGCCATGAAAGGGGAGGGGACAGTATGAAAGAGCGATCGCTTTTGAATCGCCAGATGACGGGTTGGCCGACATGGCTCTGAATAAAGCGCAAAAAGAAATGCTTGAAAATACTCCATTTGTGGAGTTTCTAGGTCTTGAGGCGCTGACCTCTGATGAGGGGTTCTCTTGCCGGTTGTGCTTTCGAGAGCAGCATATCGGTAATCCTCTATTGCGCACCTTTCATGGCGGCATTCTCGCCAGTTTTGCCGAAATAACGGCAGCTCTTTATTTGATGGAATCGCTTGATCTGGTCGAAGAGCCGTTATGCAGTAGTATGACCTTTGATTATTTACGGCCCGCGTTTGCGGGCACGATTCGTGCCGAGCCTTGTATTGTCCGTGCAGGAAGACGTTTCGTAGTCGTTTCCGTCGACGTTTATCTGGATAAAACGCTTGTGTCAATCGGGCGCTTTATCTATAGCCGCTAAGTGTTTTCAACTGGGGGCTGATGCTTTTTGAACGACCTGGGAGAATACCATGATCATATCGCAAACATTACGTCGTGCGGTCCAGCAAAATCCTGACGGCATCGCCACGATTTACAAGGATAAAAAGCGGTCATGGCGCGCTTTTGAGAATCGTGTTGCGCGGCTGGCCGCGGGCCTTCGCGCCTTGGGAGCGGAAAGCGGGAATCGCGTCGCGATCTTGTCACTCAATAGCGACCGCTACCTAGAATATTTTTACGCCGTGCCATGGGCCGGCGCGGCTCTTAACCCCGTCAATATCCGCCTGGCACCGCCGGAGATCGCGTACAGTCTGAACGATTCCGCATCGTCCATCCTGTTTGTCGATGATGCATTCAGCGACATGCTGTCAAAACTGTGGCCGCTGCTTGAGACCGTTCAACATGTGGTTTTCATGGGCGACGGTAGTTTACCGGACGGGTGTGTCGACTATGAGTCGCTTATCGCTGAATCCGATCCGATGCGGGATATCAGCGAAGGAGGGAGCGAGCTTGCCGGACTGTTCTATACCGGGGGGACCACCGGGCGGTCGAAAGGCGTGATGCTGAGCCATGACAACCTTGTCTTCAATGCGCTTAATGTGGTGCCGGAAATGGATTATGGGTCCGGCACGATCTACATGCATGCGGCTCCGATGTTTCATTTGGCCGATATGGCAAGCACTTTTGCCGTGACGCTAGCTGGTGGCACGCACGGCATCGTACCTCGTTTCGACATAGACGATGTGCTCTCTTTTATTGAGCGTGAAAGAGTTACACATGCCTTACTCGTGCCAACGATGATCAATCTGCTGGTGTCCTCCGGAAGAATAAAGGAATTCGACGTAAGTAGCGTCAAGCGCATGCTCTACGGAGCGTCGGCCATGCCTGAGTCAGTATTGATCAGCGCCATGAAGCAGATGCCGGACGCTCTGTTCGCTCAAGGGTATGGACAGACGGAGGCGTCACCCATCATCACCGCCTTGCCACCCGATTTCCATGTGCCTGGAGGCGACAAACTTCGAAGCGCGGGCAGAGCCGCGCTGGGAGTCGAGGTTGCCATTTTTGACAAGGATGATACCGAGCGGCCGAGATGCGAAGTTGGCGAGATCTGCGCCAGAGGTCCGAACGTCATGCTGGGTTATTGGGGAATGGAGGAAGCCTCCGCTGAGGCCCTGCGTAACGGCTGGTTGCATACCGGTGATCTCGGTTATATGGATGAAGACGGGTTTGTCTTCATCGTCGATCGCGTCAAGGACATGATCATCAGTGGTGGGGAGAATATATTCTCGGTCGAAGTTGAGAGTGCTATCTATAGTCATCCCGCGATACAGGAATGCGCGGTGGTGGGGATTCCCCACGATGAATGGGTTGAAACGGTGCATGCAATCGTCGTGCCTCGCCAAGGCCATGTGCTCACGGAAGACGAGCTGTTGAGTCATTGCCGGGAGTTGATTGCCGGTTACAAACTTCCACGTAGTATCGAGTTCCGTAGTGAGCCATTGCCGATAAGTGGCGCCGGCAAGATTCTCAAGAATGAGCTGCGTGCACCCTACTGGGAACGGATGGGCCGATCGGTTACCTGATTTATCATTCTTGTCAAAACCACTTGCTTGGATGAGGAAAATTATGAATTTGCAATTTACGCAGGAAGAGCAGGAGTTTCAAAAGACGATACGCGCATGGATGCGCGAAAATATTCCTGAAGAGATTAGTCGTATTTCCGCGCTTGGCGAAATGCCGGAAAAATCGCAGCAACAGCAATGGGAGAAACGGCTCGGTAAACAGGGTTGGCTGGCGGTAACTTGGCCTGAACAATACGGAGGTCCGGGATGGACCGCGACACAACGTTATCTTTTTGATCTTGAGAGGGCCATGGCTGGGGCGCCTCCGGTAAGTCCCTTCGGTGTCGCCATGGTAGGCCCTGTGATCTACACGTTCGGATCCGCGGAACAAAAAGAGCGATGGCTGCCCGGGATAGCCAGCGGCGAGACGCTTTGGTGCCAGGGTTATTCCGAGCCCAATGCCGGATCGGACCTCGCATCCCTTAAAACCCGCGCCGAGCGCAAACGGGACCATTACCTGGTCAATGGCCAGAAGATTTGGACCACCCAAGCGCATTGGGCGGACATGATGTTCTGTCTTGTCAGAACCGACCCCGATGCCAAGAAGCAACAGGGCATCTCTTTCCTGCTAATAGATATGAACACGCCGGGTATCGAGGTTCGTCCCATTTATACCATTGATGGGCACCATCACCTCAACGAAGTGTATTTCACCGATGTCAAGGTGCCGCTGGACAATCTGGTGGGGAAGGAGGGTATGGGGTGGACGATCGCCAAGTTTTTGTTAACGCATGAGCGCACAACGATCGCCGGCGTTGCCGACAGTCACTATGCATTGGCGCGCATGAAGATGGCTATTGACGAAGCTCCGTATTACATCGATAAGCAACAGGCGCGACGACGTGTGGCCGAGCTGGAAGTCGAACTGATGGCGTTGGAGTACACCAACTTTAGGACCGTTGCCGCGACAGACGAGGGCCGACCTTTTGGACCGGAGTCTTCCGGTCTCAAGATCAAGGGTACCGAGCTACAGCAGAAAATGTCCCAAGCGATGGTCGAGATGGGCGGGTTGATGTCGCTTGTCTGGGATAGTTCATCAGCGGTGGGTAATGAAAGCTTTAATCATTCCCCTCGTCGGTACAATTTTCTTCGTGCCTGCACGATTTATGGCGGATCGAACGAGATTCAGAAGAACGTGCTTGCCAAGATGCTGTTAGGTTTATGAGAGGTCATAATGGAATTCAATCTTTCCGATAACACGACCATGGTTGCCGATACGGCGCGGCGGTATCTCAAGGATCACTATGGTTTTGATACCTACATGCAACAACTCAACCAACTCAATCATTGTGATCCATCACGATGGGAGTTGATGCGCGAGCTAGGCTGGTTTGGTCTGCCGTTTCCTGAGTCGGTCGGAGGCTATGGCGGCGATCTGATCGACGTGGCGATGATTGTTAGGGAAGCCGGCGCCGTCTTGTGTCTGGATCCCTATGTCGATCTGGTGATCGGTCCTGGAAAACTTCTCGAGTATCTGGGTACTGAGCGGGCATTGAAGGTATTGCAATCCATTGTCGATGATGATGAGAGAGTGGCATGCGCGCTCTATGACTATCACGCCGGATACAATATTTTGAAGCCGTCCCTGTCGATTAACGGTAGCAAATTGTCTGGACGGAAGAATTTCGTTCCTGATGGTGGCTGCGCGAATAGGGTGCTGACGACGGCGATGCTTGGAGATGAGCTGACCTTGGTCCTTGTGCCGCTTGAAGGCTGCGAGGTGACCCGTTATCGGGGCTTGGACGGTAGCCGGCTTGCCGATGTACTGTTCGATGACGTGGTGATTGACGAGGAGATGATTCTTTCTCGTGGCGTGAAGGTGGAGCGCGCCGTCAGCAAGGCGGTCGCCTGGCTGCAGGCGCTCGATTGCGCGCGCATGTATGGCGCCGCCAGCGCGCTTTATCAGCGCACTCTTGATTACGCAAAGACGCGGAAGCAGTTCGGTGCGCCGATCGGCAGCTTCCAGGTAATCCAACATTACCTTGTGGATATGTTCACGGATCTTCAACAGTTGGAGTCGATGCTGTTCATGGTTTCCGTCAAAGCGGATCTAGACGATACGCTCGAGCGGGAACACGCTTGTTCGGCCACCAAGGCGTACTACGCCGACAAGGGGGTGAAGATCGCGCAACAGGCGATCCAGATTCACGGCGGTATCGGGGTCACCGAAGAGCTTGATATAGGCCATTACTTTCGTCTCATGACGTACTGCTCCCTAACACACGGCCATGGTGACTACCATCTTGATCGTATCGCCGCCCTCGGAGAGGAGTGCGATCGTGGATGAATATGATTTCATCGTAGTCGGAGCGGGATCCGCCGGTTGTGTCCTGGCCAACCGACTAAGCGAGTCCGGCCGATTCTCTGTTTGCTTGCTGGAGGCGGGTCCGCACGACAACAGCGGGTTTGTGAACGTGCCGTTCGGGGTGATCGGTTTGATCAGGGAGGGCAAGCGTAACTGGGGCTATCAAACAGTGGCTCAACGAGCGCTTGACAATAGGCAGCTCTATTGGCCCCGTGGAAAAACTCTCGGTGGCAGTAGCTCAATCAACGCCATGGTTTATATTCGTGGACAACCTGAGGATTACGATGCCTGGCGGGACAGCGGGCTGAAGGGTTGGGGGTGGGATGATGTCCGGCCCATCTTCAACGCGCATGAGCACAATGAGGAGTATCCGCCGGACGCCTGGCACGGTAACGGAGGACCGCTGAACGTCACTCGGGTCAGGGATCCTAATCCGCTGACTGAGTTGTTCATTCGCGCCGGGGAAGAACTAGGCGAAAAGCGTAACGATGATTTCAACGGTGAATCGCAGCGCGGCTTCGGCCAATTCCAAGTGACGCAAAAAGATGGGCGACGCTGGAGCGCCGCGAGGGCGTTTCTCGATCCGGCGAGGAACCGCGGTAATTTGACCATTCTGACTAATGCAATGGTTTCCCGGGTAGTGATCGAAAATGGACGTGCGGTAGCCGTCGAGTATAGCGATACGGCCGGCTCACCTCACACCGTTCGGGCAAATCGGGAAGTCGTACTTTCGGGTGGGGCAATCAACTCGCCCCATTTGCTGATGCTTTCAGGCATTGGTGACCGTGACCATTTACAAAGTGTTGGCGTTGATTGTCTGGTGGACTGTCCAGAGGTGGGGTGTAATCTTCAAGACCATCTGGATATGACTATTTCGATTCACGATCGTAGCAAACAGTCAATTGGCTTCTCCCCTTACTTTCTACCGCGTTTGATGCGAGCGTTCTATCAGTACTTCCGCCATCGGCGCGGCTTTCTAGCCAGCAATGCGGCTGAGGCGGGGGCGTTTATTAATGTCGGCGAAGGGGCGCGCCCGGATGTGCAGATGCATTTTCTGCCCGCATTTCTGCGCGATCATGGCAGGGAGTTGACGTCAGGCTTTGGCTGCACCATTCATGTATGCCAGTTGCGGCCTAAAAGTCGCGGTTGGATTCGTCTCGCCAATAGCAACCCTCTCAGTGCCCCGCTCATCGATCCCTGTTACCTCTCCGATGCTGACGATCTCGGCGTCCTGAGAGAGGGCGTCAAACTGGCTCGGCGGGTGTTCCAGACAGAAGCTTTCGCCGAGGTCTTTGGAGGAGAAGATCTGCCGGCGAGCGATGTGCTAACCGATACCCAGATTGAGGACGATATCAGGCGGCGCGCTGAAACTATTTATCCTCCGGTGGGCACTTGCCGTATGGGGGTGGATGATCTGGCTGTAGTGGATGATCGGTTAAGAGTCAGGGGCGTGTTAGGATTGCGCGTGGCTGATGCGTCCGTCATGCCTTCTTTGATCAGTGGCAACACTAACGCGGCAAGCATGATGATCGGCGAGAAAGCGGCTGGTTATATCATTCAGGATCAAAAATGAGACGACATTGGCGCCACCAAACGGTAGTGCTAATGCCGTCCCCGGGTCTTTTGAGGCGGTTGAATTCGGATATTAGGCGATCTTGACTTGGTCGCCCTCGGGACGGTTTCTGTAAGCTCGGTACAGTGATCCGTTTTCAGCGAACAGGCGTTGTCGCCACGTATCTTCCAGTGCCCGCGTGTCGTGATTGTCAGGATGGTAACGCCGATCAACGAACTCCGGAAGCCGGCGTATGATCCCGGAGACAAATCCCTTTGGACCGAACAGTACGTTCAATCCAACGGCATTGTCCTTGACGCTGCCCAGCTTCCCGTCCTTGGCGAGCATCCATGCCCAAGTGATCCCCAACATCGGCAAGAGCACGACCAGGGATGCCGCCGTCGCTGCGATCCGCTCACCGTGACTATTGCCGATGATTTCGTAAACGTTGTAAGCAACAGATTTGTGTTCAAGCTCCTCAAGAGCATGCCATTGCCATATCTTTATCATCTCCGGGTCGGCCAGACTTTGAAACGTCTCGTCTTCCAATAGCTGCTCCGCAAGCAAGGCGGTAAAATGTTCCATGAAAGTAGTGGCGGCAAGCTGGGTGCTCTTCGGCAACATTTTCAGAACGCGGAGGCCGAATTTTACGAAGCGGTCCGGAGTGTCCATGTCGAAGCCCCTCTCGGCAAGCAATTCGTTAAGGCGGTCATGCTCGCGACCATGAATGGCTTCTTGCCCCATGAATCCGGAAATGGCCGCTCGCTGCTGCTTGTCGGTGACATGGCTTCGAAAATAACGCACCGAATCCATGAAGTAGCGCTCGCCGGGTGGAAAGAACCCGGACAGCATGGCAAAGAATGTGGTTGCCGTAGCGTTGTCCGCATAGAAGTACTTTGGTGTTGTGTCCGGAAACTGGAAGTCTATGTGACGGGGAGGGATGCCCACTGACGCACCGTTCAGGACATTGGACGTCTTTGCACTAGTTCTCTTCTTTAAAGCCATGACTCGGCCCTCTTTTTGAAGTTTGATCCTGCTTATTGCGATGATTGACTAGACATTTTTTGCCGCCCCTGTCGCATTCGAAAGAGCGCTTCGAGGGGCCGCTGATAGCCCGCCGGCATCAGGCGTTGGCCGGCGTCCAGTATCGTTGCGTCATTACCTATCAACACGCGACGCCGGTTCTTGCGAACCGCGTGGAGGATAGCGTTGGCTGCCTGTTCCGGCGTGGACCGTGCGATGCGATCGAAAAGTTCCGTAATTTCTTCCTTGCTGCCTGGGGCTATGTTACCCATATCGCCCATGCGGCTGTTACGGGCAATGTTGGTCTTGACGCCGCCCGGGTGCACGCAGGTTGCACTGACACAGCTTCGCTCAATGTCCAGTTCTTCGCGCAGCGACTCGGTGAACCCTCGAACAGCGAATTTCGCGGCGTTATAGGCTGATTGGGTGGGGACTCCAATGATGCCAAAGATGCTCGAGATGTTTATCACATGGCCGTCGCCGGATTGCTTGAGGTAAGGCAGAAAGGCCTTGGTTCCGTATACCACCCCCCAGAAGTTAATGTTCATAAGCCATTCGAAGTTGTCATAGCTCATGGCATCGACGGTTTCTCCGAGTCCAACGCCGGCATTGTTCATTATCAAGTTAACCTGTCCGTGCTCCTTGACACATTGATCCGCATACCGATACACCTCATTCCTTCGGCTTACATTAACAACATGGGTGGTGACTCTGACCGGGTAGTCGCGCAGGTCGATGGCGATGTCTTTTAGACTGTTTTCGTCGATGTCCGACAGAGCCAAATGGCAGCCTTTTTTAGCCAGCAGCATGGCGGTCGCTCGACCTATGCCTGAACCGGCACCAGTAATCGCAGCGACTTTCCCGTAAAAACGTTTCATAATATGCTCCAACAGGTAGGCGGATCAGGCACTCAGTAACTTGCGAAATACGCGGTTCCTTCCGCGCTTGATGCTACTTCCCTCAAAACGAAGGTGGCCATCCTCGAGGTTGCCATAGCGTAATGCGGGCAGGTCACGTAAATAGTCATCAAGATTCTGCCAGGGGGTCCTGCTGCCCTGACGAGGGAGGCGGTCGTTGGCGCGAAGAACATATCCGGAACGTAAGTTAAGGAAGTTCATCTGGGTCTTGCTCCCTTGCCCATCGACGGGTGTGACCACCCGGGCGCCAATATCGCGCATGTGATTCAGGAGGCGGCAGACGAATTCAGAGGCGATGTCGGCCTTCAGCGTCCAAGAAGCGTTGGTGTAACCGAACACCAGGGCCATATTTGGTACCCCTTCGAGCATCAGTCCCTTGTACATCAGGGCGTCCGCCACATGAACCTCACGGCCGTCGACTTCCAACCTCGCGCCACCGAACAGCTGCAAATCAAGGCCAGTGGCTGTGATCAGAACATCAGCGTCGATATGAGCGCCGGACTTCAATTGGATCCCGGTTTCGGTGACCGCTTCGATGTGGTCGGTGACCACGGAGGCCTGGCCTTCGCGGATAACCTTGAAGAGATCACCCTTGGGAACGGCGCACATGCGTTCTTCCCAGGGATTGTAATGGGGCTGGAAATGCCGCATGTCGACCTCCGGGCCGAGCTGCCGGCGCGCGGTCGCCAGAAGCAGGCGTCGCATCGCCTTGGGCTTACTCAGAGAAAGCCGATATACCGCTCTCTGCAACAGAATATTGCGGGCCCGGGCCAGCCGGTAAACAGCCATCTCCGGCAGAATGCGGCGCAGGTTCCTGGATATCAGATCCTGCTCTGGCACGGTGGCTACATAGGTGGGCGAGCGCTGCAGCATCACTACATGATCCGCCTTGTCGGCCATAGCCGGTACCAGCGTCACGGCAGTGGCGCCACTGCCAATAACCACCACCCGTTTGCCACTGTAATCGTAGTTTTCCGGCCAGTGTTGCGGATGGATCACGTCACCGCGGAATTGGTTGATCCCCGGAATCTCCGGCGTGTAACCGGAGTCGTACTTGTAATATCCGGTGCAATTGAATACAAAGCCGGTGCTGAACTGGTGCTCCTCATCGGTTGCCTCGTCGATGGCTTTGACGATCCAGTGTTTGTTTTCGCTATGCCAGGATTGCGAGATCACTTTCAGACCGAACTGGATTCGACGTTTCACACCGTATTCGCGTGCGGTGTCGTCAATATACCGACGGATAGAAGGGCCGTCGGCAAGCATCTTGGTATCGGTCCAGGGTCGAAAGTTATAACCCAGGGTAAACATGTCGGAATCGGAGCGGACGCCGGGATAGCGGAATAAATCCCAGGTGCCTCCGATCCGTTTGCGTCGTTCAACGATTCCAAAACGGACGTTGGGGCATTTTTCCTTTAAGTGACAGGCCGCGCCAATTCCCGACAGGCCCGCCCCGACGATCAGAACATCAAGATAAGGGTGTTTCATGGTGTTGCTCCGTAGTGGCAGTGCGGCACGATTCCGGCTCAGTGGCGGCTGGCCGTTCTTGCAGAAATCCCAATACCGCCTCGGTGAAAACACTGTTACGGTCTCCGGCGACCATATGGCCGGCCTGTTCCAGAACGACATAACGTGCCTCGGGGATTAGAGTGAGCAACTCTGTTGCGCCCCGGTCACTAAGAACATCGCTGTAGTAGCCACGTATCAAAAGCACCGGTACGTCCAACTGGCGGGCCGCCAGCTCCAGCCTTGCGCGGTCGAACATGCTCCCGGCCTTGGTTGGCGCGTTCGCGTGGTTGAGAAAAGCTGGGTCCCAGTGCCAGTAAAACCGGCCATTACTGTGTTGCCGCAGGTTTTTGCGTAGCCCGGAGAGATCTTTTGATGGCGGGCGGCGCGGGTTGTAGGCGGTGATAGCATCGCGTACCTGCTCCAGCGTTTCGAATCCGTCCTGATGATGACGCATGAATTCGATGATCCGGCGGACGCCCCGAGGTTCCAATCTTGGCGCCACGTCGACCAGTACCAGCGCCTCGCAATCCAGGGAGGCGTCTTCGCCAAGTGTAAGCAAAGCGGTCAGACCACCCATGGACGCGCCGACGATAACTGGCCGGGCCGGTAGCGAGCGAATCACCGCGCTGAGGTCCGCTGCAAGGGCTCGGGCACTGTAGTCGCCTTCTCGAGACCAGTCGCTTTCGCCGTGGCCTCGTGCGTCCAGGCTAAACGCGCAGTAGCCGGCATCGGCCAGCGCGATCGCCGTGTCGGACCAGGCATGGCGGGTCTGCCCGCCGCCGTGCAGGAGCAATACGGGGGGCGCCGTGTCTTCACCATGGCGGCTGGCCCACAGGCTCAACCCGTCACTGCCAGTGAATCGCACCCGAACACCGCGTCGAAGGCCGCAATGCGCGGAGGATGTCGTCGTGTGAGGGTCAGTCATAGTCAACTCTTTTGGCAATGCATTTGGTCGTCCAACCAATGTTACAGATTGAATATATCAACGGCAATGTTTCTCCAGCCCCTTCCAGACCAGCTTGTAACGGCCAGGGTAAAAGACGTTAAAAATCCTTCACCGGAAGGAACGTGAAGGTCAGGTCCACTCCCAAGGGAGGTGCTTCAAGTTCAACCGACGCCAGACCGATGCCGATCAGGTCGATGTTGGCGGGAATGGTCAGCGGGTCGGGATTGGAGACCTTGAGTATCAGTCTGCCATCGTCGACGAACCGAAGCGGTCCTTCGAGAGTGACGTTGTTAACCCGTTTGCTGCGAATATCGTGCCCAAGTTCAATAATCAACCTAGGTTCCAGTTCAGGCGCGTCTATCAACAGGTCGAAAGTGGTGCTGAACCAGGGACCGTCCTCTGTCTCGGTGATGTAGCCTTCAATAAACGGTGAATCGCCCTCGGGTAGTAAACGCAGAACCAAGGGACCTGTCTCGAGACCAATGGTGATAAGGCCTAACGCTCTGGCTTCGAGAAAGACTTGCGTGGTGGTCAGCGTGGTTGGAAAGACGGAAACAAGAACAGCGCCCGTGGTCCGATCATCCGTGTCCGGGTTACCGTCAATCAGTCGACGGTTGATGGAGACGGCGGAGTCGTATTCCCGGGGGCCGGCCTGCAACGCGCCGGTGCTGACGAAGGCGAAGCGTTTCTCCGGACAGTCCTCGCCAATTGAGCAGCCCAGGTTGGCGTTGGTAATCACGCCCCCGGTGTCCCGCAGCTCCAACCGCAGGTGGTTGGCGGGCGCCTTGATGACACCATTGTTGTCGGTAGCACCTTGTTCTGAATTGTCGACCTGTAGATTGGCATTGACGTCGACCGTCGGTAGGGAACGCAGGGATACGAGGGTATAACGCTGGTCGTCACCGGTCACGACAAAGTGGTTCACCATATCGGGGCCTCCCTCGCGCGGCGCTGGAGCCGTGTCGCTGCTCTGTGACAGTTGGCGTGTTTGCAAGGCAGCACCGTCCAGTGTGCAGATGGCGTTGTTTCCGCAGTCGGGACTGGTGGGCTCCGAGCGCAACGTATAGCGATATAGCTGACCGTCTCGCCAAGGGCTGTCAGGGAAAAACTCGACCCGTTGCGCCAGCACGTCGAGATGGCCTGGCACCGTTTGCCAATCCCCACCGGCATCGCGACGCTCGACGAAAAAAGTGTCGCCGTTGACTGTTGCCGGATCTATACGGCGGTTGAAGATGACCCGTATAGGGTACTCTCGAAAAAGCCCGACCACGGGGAACAGGGGGTCGCTTCCCTGGCCGCCCTGGCAGCGCCCGTTACGCCATTGTGATCGTTCATCGGTTAACCGGGCGTCGGTCAGAGCACAGGGGTATCCGGGGAAAACAGCGGCTACCAAGGGTGCACGAAGGCTGTCGCGGTTGCCATTCGGCAAAAACAGATCGTCAAGGCGCATATCAAGGGTGTAATCCTTGCTCAGCGGGTTGCCCGCCGTGTCCCGTAGTTGGCTGGTCAGTATGATTTCAACGTCCTGGTTGTGCTCCACGATTCCGGTGCCTTCGAGGATGACGGTGGCGCCGTCGACACGCATCGAGACGTCTTCAGGTGGTAGCGAAGTGCCGTTAACCTGGACGTTGATAGCGCCATCAAGAAACGCCGACGCAGGATCAATCGCCTTGTTAAAGTTCAGAATGACCGGATCCCCCGGGCGTGTGTTGGCCTGGAAGTCCTCACCCGGCAACCAGGATTGTAATTCCAGAGGGCGTAGATCCGGCTCAGGCATTGGCGGGTTTCGCTGCCCGGCGAAGGACTCCATGCGGAAGGATAATTGGGCACCAGCCTTTTCAAGGCCGAGAATGTCGGGGTCGACCACGGAGATCGCATCCAGCACCAGCTTGCCATCCTCGACAATGGCGAGACCGACGACCTGGATATTGAGCAGATTCTGACTGAGGGCGGCATTGGCGATGGTTCCCTCCGCGGTCATGGCCGCATCCATTCTCAGCAGTGCATAGCGAGGCGCCGTCGCCTCGGTACTGAAGGGATTGGGAATCAGATAGCCGTTGGCGTCACTGAGAAGGGTAATCTGCAGGTCGCCGGTCTCGATACCGGCGGGGATTTCCCCCAGAATGTTGACATCGACCGGCGCGCCTCGCAGTACCGTGCCGGCCGGCACCCGGAGGGGGACGGCATCGGCAAAGTCCGGGACAAAGCCCAGGTCCGCGGCTAGCGAGCCTGTTAGTTCGGTAACGGCGCTGTCACCGATGATAAAGCTGTCCAGTGGCACCTGATTGACCGGTCTTCCCGTCAGCTGGGATTGCAGGTCCGGCTGTTGCTCGCCTAGGGAACCGACCTTGATGACCGTGGTTTCGCGCGGCTGCGTGCCCATGGGTGTGAACTGGCGCTCGACTTCCGGCAGTAGAGAGCCGTCACGACTGCGCAGCCCCGATAATGCTAACGTGTATTCCACCGAGTCGAGGTCCCGGCGTGGATCCAGTATCAAATAGCGCCCCTGCAGTAGCACGGAGGCGTCGATCAGCTGGCCCTGGTCGTCGACAAGCGTGATCTGCTTGCCATAAACGGTGGTGGTCGGGTCGAGCGGTCGGTTGAAGACCATGCGTAGCGTGCTCATATCATTTATTCTGGCGTCCTGGATGCCGGCCAGCAGTGGATCGGGATCCAGAGGGGTGATGCCAAGTATCTTAAAGCCGTCATTGCCGACGGCGTCGGCGAACCCCGCATGGGCGCCCATCGTGTGAAATTGAAAATTTTTGAACACGGTATCGTCGATACGACCCAGGCCCGCCTCGCTGACACTCAGCCGATAATGCGTATTGGGCGACAGTGAAGTCCGTGGTTTCAGTACCAGTCCCCGGCCGCCATCGATCACTTCGGGGGTATAGGGCACGGTGTTTCCGGCGTCGTCGGCGAGCCGCAGACGGTCCTCGACATCGCCGCTCACTTCGTCACTCAGTGTGGTGGAGAAACGCAGCACGACATTGCCGCTCGTCGGCACCTCCTGCTGGCCGGGGTAGGGGTATGCGAACACCAGTGTGTCCGAAGCGCGCCATGGATTGGCGACTTTGCCTTCGTCATCGCCGCACGCACTGATCAACATCAGCCCGAACACCCAAAGGGCAAACGAAACGTACCGCGGACGAATGTTTATTTGCTTATTCATCTCTACTCTCCTGAATTCGGCTCCGCCATCGCGGTCTAGAATTTGAGTGACAGGGAACCCGAGATGACGTGTATGTCGCCATCCACGCGAACGGTCTCGTAGGGGCTGGGATTGGTTGGCGAGTTGATGGATGTGAGGTTGAACTCTCTTTCATCAAGCTGCTGGTATTGATAAGCCAGGGACATCACAAGGGGCATATTGATCACCGGCGCGCGTTTCAGGCGGTAATCGGCGCCAACACCGACCACGATACGGTCGCTGTCGAGGAAGTTGACATCCTGGGACCGGGTCGATTGAAGTGGGGAATCCTCGACGGCCACACCCCCATAAAGTTTAAGAGCGTCCGACCATGTGTAGCGGACGCCGATGCGGGGAACGGTGGTGTCATTAAAGCGCAGTCCAGCCTGGTCCCTGACCGTGTCACTGGCGAATTCACTATCCAGATCGGACCAATACTGGCGCTCTACAGCCGCAACCAGCTCGAATTTACCTAAAGGCACCAGCAATCCGATTCCGTACACCTGGGGCTGGAACGTGTCGAGAGTCGCCAGTGCAAGATCAAGGCCCGGCTCGGGTATGACGCCAGGAATCACCACGTTGGCGTCCACGCTGACGTCGTACTCCGATTCCCCTCGATAGAACAACGCCAGCTCCGGTTTAAGCGCGAAAGGCAGGCAGGCGCTCGAACCGCACAGCGTGTCGCTCAAATTGACGTTAATGCCCAGCGAGGGCGTCAATGTCGGTTCGGCTTCCAGGGAGAGCTCTTCGGAGTCGGTATTGCCGGACAGATCGGAGACCGCTTCAAGGCGGGCCTGGGCCGCCAGCGTGAGTCTTGCCGAGGCACCGATATCAACGCCGCGCAGGACGTTGCCAACCGCACCGCCAAAAGCGAGATACAGGGGTTGCGACTCAAAACGCAGGAACTGGCCTTCCTGGCTGGTATTGGCCGCGAAAGGCAGTGCGTTGGAGGCATACTCATCCACGCCGACGTTAATACCAAGATAAATCGGTGTGTCCAAGTCCGCCGCGCCGGCGACACGGGTCTTGATACCAAGAAGCAGCAACTCCGAACTCTGGTCCGTGAGCACATCGTTTTCGCGATCGAATGGTGCGGCTCCGCCGAGTGATTCGGCACGCAACTCCTGGTCACCGTGCTGAAAGACCACTGTGAGTTCACCTTCCGGCGAGCGCGCAAGTGCCGCCGGGTTGTAGTAGGTGGCCCAAGCACCGCTGTGGAAAGCGCTGAATGCCTGGGCCGAGCCGGCGTGAATGGGGCCCAGGCCGTAGGTGCTTGCTGCATCGCCCGCTCCGGCCATTACCTCGCATGGGAGCAGCACGACTATCAGAACGGCCAAGGCACGACGGACCCGAAGACCCGCGTTGGGGAGGAAAAGATATCCGCGGGACTGATGGTGAGACCTGATTATCGTCATAGGGAATCATCCTTTTTGTTATTCGGGGGTGGCATTTGGCATGCTTTGTTTGGTCGAACAAACAATGCGCTGGACTTGTTTTTGAGGCAATACGAAAAATTTCTTATCAGTCAATGAAAATTTAAGGTTTTACGGTGTTGTCGTCGCCAGCCGCCTTCCGCTCCAGCGAAAAAGTCGCGCAGTTCGGTGCGTATGATGCGCTTCTGGCCTTGCCGGTCCCGGTGCGGGGGAAGTCCTCGTGGATCTGGGCCACTTTCGGCACCTTGGAGCTGCCCGGCCACTGGCGGCGTGATGCTCCGGTTTCGCGAGCAGCACACGGGCTCGGGACATCGCGCGGAGAGTGGTCCTTGACCGCTCTGGGGCGGCTCTTGTTCTTGCCTATCGAAGTTAAAGAAGGATAGGGTCTTGAGCAAGCGCTTGGTTAGGAAGCAACATCGCGGGGCCTCCAGTGCGCTCAAAAATACTATTTTGTTCTGTCGACTGTTGCGGTTCCGAATACGCCATCCGACAGAAACCGCCAGAGAAAATCGACTGATTGAGGAGAGACAGATGCGTGGATTAATGATGGACCGGCCTTTGATGATTTCCCAGATCATCGAGTACGCGGCCGCCAGCTATCCAGAGCAGGAGATCGTGTCCCGGACTCCGGAAGGCGGCCTGCACCGTTACAACTACGAAGATGCGGCCAAGCGTAGCCGCCAGTTGGCCAACGCGCTCAAGTCGCTGGGTGTCCAGGCCGGGGATCGCATCGCGACGGTGGCCTGGAACACCTATCGGCACTTGGAGCTGTATTACGCGGTCTCCGGCATTGGGGCGATCTGTCACACAATCAATCCGCGTCTGCCGGTCGAGCAGTTCGGCTACATCGTCAATCACGCCAAGGATCAGTACATTTTCCTTGATCTGACCTTCGTTCCATTGCTGGAGAAGTTGCAAGGTCTGTTTGAAGGCGTGAAGGGCTACGTCGTCATGACCGACCGCGCTCATATGCCCGAAACCTCGCTGCCCAACGTGATGTGCTACGAGGAATTGGTCGGCGAGCAGTCCGATGAAATGGCCTGGCCGGAGTTCGACGAGCATACCGCTTCGTCGCTCTGCTATACCTCCGGCACCACCGGCAATCCCAAGGGGGTGCTGTACTCGCACCGCTCGACGCTGCTGCACGCCTTCTCGGTGTTGACCATCCCCGGAATGAATCTGGGCGAGGAGAGTGCCGTGCTGCCGGTGGTGCCGATGTTCCACGTTAACGCCTGGGGCGTCCCCTACTTCGCGCCAATGGTGGGCGCGAAGATCGTCTTCCCGGGGCCGAAGCTCGATGGCGAGAGCCTGGCCGAGCTGATCAATAACGAGGGCGTCACCGAGGCCTGGGGCGTGCCCACCGTGTGGCTCGGGCTTCTTGGTCATATGCGTAAGACCGAGCAGAAGTTCACCTCGCTCAAGCGTGTTCTTATCGGCGGCTCGGCCGCGCCACGGGCGATGATGCGCGAATTCCAGGAGAAGTACGGCGTCGAAGGCCAGCAGGGCTGGGGCATGACCGAGATGAGTCCGATCGGCACGGTTTCGATGATCCGTCCCAAGGACGCCGATCTGCCGCTTGATCGGCAGTTCGACATCAAGGCCAAGCAGGGGCGTGCGGTGTTCGGGGTGGAGATGAAGATCGTCAACGACGACGGTCAAGCGCTGCCGCGGGACGGCAAGTCCTTCGGTGAGCTGCTGGTGCGCGGCCCGGCGATCATCAGCGGCTACTACGAAAACCCTGAAGCCAGCGCCAAGGCCTTCGACAGCGAGGGCTGGTTTCGCACCGGCGATGTTTCCAAGATCGACCCCGAAGGCTACATGGAGATCGTCGACCGCACCAAGGACGTGATCAAGTCCGGTGGCGAGTGGATCAGTTCCATCGATCTTGAGAACGAAGCGGTGGGGCATCCCGAGATCGCCGAGGCAGCGGTCATCGCGGTGCATCATCCGAAATGGGACGAGCGGCCGCTTCTGGTGGTGGTGCGCGAGCCGGACAGCCAGCTCGACAAGCAGGGCGTGATCGACTATCTGAGCCAGCGGGTCGCGAAATGGTGGCTGCCGGATGACGTGGTATTCGTCGACGAACTGCCGCACGGGGCGACCGGCAAGCTGCAGAAGGCCAAATTGCGCGAGCAGTTCAAGGACTATTCGTTCCCAGAGGTTGGCGGTTAAAAAAGGCCTCGATCCGCGCCTCGTCGGCGGAGTGAGCTCGCGGTACGCCAACCGGCGTTGGCTCAGGTCTTTGAACACAGCTGGAGTAGTGGAATGAAAAGCGTGCAAATCTCCAACTATCCCCACCGGATGGGTGGGCACTGCGGCTCGGGCGCACTGCGCGACCTGTTGGAATGGGCCGGGCTTGGCTGGGACGGGCCGCCGGGCGAGGGGCTCGTGTTCGGCCTCGGCGGCGGACTGTCCTTTATGTATATGAGAGTATCCGAACTCACGCCTCCCATCTACCTGGTAGGGCGCAACGGTGACATGGAGCTCGACTTCTGCCACCGCCTCGGCATTGAAACCGAGCGTCGCCAAACCGACGATCCGGACGAGGGTTGGCGCTGGGTCGCCGACGAAATCGACGCCGGCCGTCCCGTGATGATCTGGGCTGACATCGCCGAGCTGCCGTATCTCAGGGTACGTTTATCCAACACCCGTCATGACATCGTCGTCATCGGCTACGACGAGAGGCGCGGCGTCGCCCGGGTGGTGGACAACGATCGCGAGGAGGTGCAGGAAGTCCCCCTAAAAGCTCTGGCGCGAGCTCGTGCCTCCCATGGCTTTCCCGATCCCAATCGCCACGCGACTTACCCGATACGCTTTCCTGATCGGCTGCCTGAGCTACTGCCGGTGGCGCGCGATGCAGCGGCAAGCGCGGCGCGCAATATGCGCGGCACGGATGCGACGCTGTTCGATCCGGCGGACCTGCCCGCCGATGGTGTGGTCGCCTCCGGCCTGAAGGGCGTCAATATCTTCGTCGACGATCTGGCCACCTGGGGAGATAGCCTGACTGATGACCAGCTTAACGCATCGCTAAGGGTCTTACCGGTCTTCGTCGAGAAAGCCGGCACAGGCGGTGGCTTGTTCCGCCGCCTCGAAGCGGAATTCTGCGCCGAGGTTGCCCGCCTCACTGGCGATCGATCCTTTGCCCGTGCCGCCGACGTCCTGCTCGACTGCGCCAACGCCTGGAGCCGTCTTGCTACATATGCCGCCGCCGATCAGCTTGACTGGCGGGCGCTCGTCGTCCATGCCGAACAACTCCCGTCATCCGAGCAACGCGCGGTGCAGGCGCTGGAGGAGGCGGCAAGCCCGTAGAGTCGGCGGTGAGCGCCGGCGAGACCCGACCCGCCGCTCGCGGATGCCAGCCATGAACCACAAGGCGGTAAGGCGCAGCGAGCGCGGACTCGGTTGGGGCCAATAAGCTTGGAGGAATAGGGTAAATGATCTTACACGAACCTGAACTGATCGAGGAATACTCCGATAAAGGCTACTGGGGTGACAGAACCCTGCTGGATCGCTTTGCCGCCAATCGTGCCGCCTACCCGGACCGGGAAGCGGTGGTGGATCCACCCAATCGTGACGAGCTGGTCGGCACACCGCCCCAGCGGCTCAGCTGGGCCGAGTTTGGTCGGGCCGTGGACGCCACCGCCGCCGAGCTGGCACGCCGGGGCTTCGGCAAGGACGACCTACTGGTGGCGCAGTTGCCGAACATCTGGGAGCTGGCCATGCTCTATCTGGCGGCGGCCAAGGCCGGCGGTCTGCTTTCCGCGTTGCCCCTGCAATGGCGAAGCAAGGATGTGGGCTATGTGAAAGAGATCACCGGCGCCAGATTCTACGCCTCGGTGGAAAGCTTCCACGGCTTTGATTACCGGGCCCTGGGGCAGGAGCTGGGCTTCGAGCACTACATTGGTCTGGCGGCGCTGACCGATATCGCCCATGGAGATCCGGGCCGGGTCCCGGAGGTGCCGGTGGATGCCAATGACATCTTCACCCTGTGCTGGACTTCGGGCACTGAGTCAAACCCCAAGGGCTGCCCCATGAGCCACAACAACTGGGAGTACATGACCAACCTGGTGTTCACCACCTGTGGCCTGCGCGAGGGTGACCGTATCCTGTGTGTGGCACCGCTGGTGAACATGACGGCGGTAGGGGTGAACTACCTCCCCTGGCTGGCGGCGGGGGGCACCCTGGTGCTGCATCATCCGATTACGCCGGAAATCCTGTTGCGCCAGCTGACCGAGGAGCACATCGAGTACACGATTCTGGTACCGGCAATGCTGAACATGATTGTCAAGCTGCCCAACGTGGACCAGCTGGATCTCTCCAGCGTGAGGACCATCACCACTGGTTCGGCGCCCCCCTCGGCCTGGTCGATGCAGGAGTTCAAGCGCCGCTGGGGCATCGAGATCGTCAACATCTGGGGCCAGAACGAGGGCACCAGTCTGGTAGCCGGCCCGGCCGATGTGCCGGACCTGGAGATGCGGGTGGATCACCTGCCCTGGTGGGGCGAGGCAGGAGTCCAATGGCCTTCCGGCGTCAGCGGGGTCGAGCTGAAAATTCTCGGCGATGAGGATGAGGAGATAACCGAACCAGGTGGCATCGGCGAGCTTTGCTATCGCAGCCCGGGTGTGTTCGCGGGCTACTTTCAGCGCCCGGATATTACCGCGGCTTCGTTCACTTATGACGGCTTTTTCCGCACCGGCGACCTTTTCATCGTGCGGGATGACAGGCACCTAGGGTTCTATGACCGCAAGAAGGACATCGTGATTCGGGGTGGTTACAATATCTCCAGTGTGGAGGTGGAGAACGCGGTGCTGGGCTTCGGCAAGGTACGGGACGTCGCGGTCATACCCCAACCGGACGAGATCATGGGCGAGCGGATCTGTATCTGCGTGGTGCCTGTTGACGAGGATAACCCGCCGACCCTGGAGGAAATCAACGACTACTTGAGGGAGCAGGGCATGAGTGTCTACAAGCTGCCGGAAAAGATGAAACTGATCAACGCCATTCCCCGCAATCCGGTGGGCAAGATTCTGAAGAAGGAATTGCGAGCCCTGTAGCCGGTTCGCCGTCATGCCTCTCATAGGGTGTCTCCAAATGACCCCGTATTGTCAAAAAATGACCTCGCTAGGCTGCTGTCACGCAACCATGGTTGGGAACAGATGGTGCTGCTGAAACTTCCACCGTTGCATAGACAGCCGGCTGGCCTAATTGCAACCGCGCATCCTGTGGGAGGAACTTTTAAGCGTTTCGACAACACCGAAATCGTCGACGAGTTTGAACGGGTTGCGGTCCAGCTTCGCGCGCGTCCGGTTCGGTGGAAACCACGGAAACGGGCGGGTTACCAACCCCGTCTCGCGCCTGCCATAACAACATAACACCAGTCAGGAGATCTTCGAAATGTCCGCTATAGCCCAGCTGAAAGCAATGCCCGAAGCCCGTGCGGCCCTCAGGGAGATTTTGGGCCAGTTTGGTTGGGGCGCGTTGGCGATTGGTGGCGTCCGGGCCGCGTGGCGTAGCCGGCTTAAGCGACAGGAGCTTCCGCGGCAATTCCTGCTTGCTCTATGGGAGCATTGGGGAGATCGTGAGGCGATTGTCGACGGTGATCGTCGGGTCACCTTCGGTCAATTCAGGGATCGAGTTCTCCGCCTGACCAATGGCCTGCACCGGCTGGGTATCGGCGAAGGCGAGGCGGTGGCCGAGGTGATGCACAACGGCGCGCCATGGTTCGAATTGATGCTGGCTTGTACGCTCAGGGACAATCCCATGCCGATGCTCAATTGGCATCTCCAGCCCAAGGAGTTGGCGGAATGTATCAACAAGGCCTCGCCAAAGGCTCTGGTATTGGGGGGCGCCTTTGTGGAAGCGGTACAGTCGGTTCGTGATCAGTTGACCACCGTCGAACACTTCATCGTGGTTGATGCTGACGAGTTGCCCGAGGGTATGATCGCCTACGAGTCACTGATCCGGGACAGCCGGTCCATACTCCCAAGCGGCAAGCTGGGCATGGCCCCAAAGACCTACAGCGGCGGTACCACAGGGACGCCGAAATACATCAACATCGACCGGGACCGGCTGACATCGGATTCGGCCGAGGCGCGGCGGGGCGCCTCCAAGGAGGAGGTGACCCGGTTGGGGTTGATGCAGATATCGGCCTTTCATTTCTACAAGATCGGCAAAATCCGGGATCCGATCAGCAACAACATCCGCACGCTGATTCCGGGGCCGCTGTATCATGCCGGGGTACAGATCGCGGTGTTGCCGTTCTTTCTCGGCGGCACCGCGGTGCCCATGAGCAAGTTCGATCCCGAGCTCATGCTTAAACTTATTCAGGACGAGCGTATCAACTGGACCTTCGTCGCCCCGACCATGCTCGAGCGCATCCTGGCACTGCCCGAGGCTCTGAAGTCCCAATACGACCTTTCCAGCATGCGGGTAATCATTTGCGCGGCGGCGCCTTGTCCGCCCAAGGTCAAGCGCGAGATCAACGCGCTGTTCCGCCACCAGGGAGCGTCGGATGATGTCTTCCATGAATACTACGGCGCTTCGGAGAGCGGCCTGATCAGCGTTCTCGCCAGCGAGGACTACCAGGAGAACCCGAAGCGCTACGACAGCGTGGGCAAGCTGCGGGCGGCGGAATGCCGGATCTATGACGAGGAGACCGGCACCTGGACCCCACCCGGCAAGGAAGGGAAGGTGCTCGTGCGCTCTCCGATGGCCCTTGCGCTGAACTATGTCGGCCTCAGCGAAGAGAAGATGAAGGAGAATTACATCGAGGTCGAGGGCAAGCTCTGGTACGACGATGGTCTGATTGGTTACGTGGACGAGGATGGTTTTCTGTACCTGACTTCGCGGATCAAGGAAATGATCATCTCCGGCGGGGTGAATCTTTTTCCCAATGAGATCGAGACGGTTATCAAGCAGCATCCGGCGGTTCTTGACGTTGCCGTGGTGCGGGCGCCGGACAAGGACCTGGGCGAGGTGCCGGCGGCGGTAATTGAGCTCAAGGAGCACCAGCAGGCCACCCGCGAGGAGATCATCGAGCACTGCAAAAAGGAGGGATTGTACGGATTCAAGCTGCCGAAGATCGTGGACTTTGGCGAGCTGCCCCGCAACCTGGCCGGCAAGCTGCCGAAGAAGCAGCTTGAGGAGAAATACTGGGAAGGTGTCGCCCGGCACGGTTAGCGGGCTGTTGGAAATGCTCGGCGGCGGCACCCCCGGGGACTGGGCGATATCGCCATCCGGCTGATGGAAGTCCGGCGACGTGAATCGCATTCAATCCTGCCCCCGCGCAATCAGCTCCTTCATGATCTCGTTGGTGCCGCCGTAGATCTTCTGTACCCGGGCGTCGGCGTACAAGCGCGCGATGGGATACTCGAGCATGTAGCCGTAGCCGCCGAAGAATTGAAGGCACTCGTCGACGATCTCGCACTGCTTTTGCGTGCACCACCATTTGGCCATCGAGGCCGTCTCCGCGTCGAGTGCGCCGACGCCGATGATCAAGCGCTCGCCCGGCTGTTCGACGACCAGCAGCGAGACGCCCCTGGCGGCCTCGGCCGGATTGGTCTTGCAGACGACGATCAGCAGGCCGCAGTGATGGCCGTTGGAGATGAAGGTTTTCGACCCGTTGACCACATGTTCTCGCCCCGCCGTATTCCTCCGGCACGTCGGTGCACAGGAGGCCGGCGGCGCCTGCCCTGGTCCACAGCGCGCGCTCGACGTGCTGCTGGGCGTCCCAATGTTCTTCGAAGGGTGTGATTTCGGTGGCGATGAACTTACGGACGTTGTCGCGGAACAGCGTTAGTTCTTCGTCCATCCAGGGTGATTGATTAAACGTCATGGTGTCCATGGCCTCACATTGAGAACCCGCCGCCACAGAGCAGCGTCTGACCGCTGATGTAGTTCGACTCCGGAGTGCAAAACAGATAGACGGCCCCGGCGGCCTCGGCCGGCGTGCCGGCGCGACCGAGCGGCACCATGGCCTCCATGGTCTTGAGCAGATCGGGGTTGACGCCGACCTTGATCTTGCGGCCTTCCACGTCGATGCTCGCATCGGAGCCAGCCTCCGCCTCTGTGAGGCGCGTTTTGATCAGTCCGAAGGCCACGCAGTTGACGTTCACCTTGAGCCGGCCCCATTCCTTGGACATCGCCTTGGTCAGGCCGATCACCGCCGCCTTGGCGGCCGAATAGTTGGCCTGTCCGGCGTTGCCGCCGGTGCCGGCGATCGAGGCGATGTTGACCACCTTACGGAATACCTCGCGCCCTTCGGCGGCTTCTTTCTTGGCCTGCACGCGGAAGTATTCGGAGGCCGCGCGCAGAATGCGAAAGGGCGCCGTGGCGTGCACGTCCATGATCGCCTGCCACTGCTCATCGCTCATTTTCTGAATCACGTTGTCCCAGGTGTAGCCGGCGTTGTTGACGATGATGTCCAGACCGCCCAGCTGTTCGATTGCCGTGTTCACAAAGCGTTCGGCAAAATCCTCCTGTGTCACGCTGCCGATGCAGGTCACGGCCCTGCCGCCGGCGTCCTTGATCGCCGCGACCGTTTCCTCCGCTGGGGCGGCATCAAGATCGTTGACTACCACGCTGGCGCCTTCGGCGGCGAGTTTGAGGGCGATTTCCCGGCCTATCCCGCGCCCTGAGCCGCTGACGATGGCCACTTTATCTTGAAGTTTCATACGCAGTCCTGCTTTGTTGGTGATGGAAAGGACGTGTTTCAGGCCAGCGCCACCAGGGCGTCGCCGGCGAGCTTGACTTCCCCCTGTTTATCGACCACGCCGATCTCGAGCCGGGCCAGTGTTTCGTGGCCGTCCTCGGTGATTTCAACGATCTTGCCGGTGCAACTCAGCCGTGCGCCGACTGGCGTGATGGCGGCGAAGCGGACCGAGAACCGGCGCAGCCGGGTCTGCGGTGCCCACTGGGTCAGAAAGCGGCCCAAATAGGCCATCGGCAGCATGCCGTGCGCGAACACGTCCGGCATGCCAGAGGCCTTGGCAAAGTCGATGTCAATGTGGATCGGGTTGTGGTCACCCGAGGCGCCGGCGAACAGTGCCAGCGTCGCGCGCGTGATGGGCGGAAGCTCGAGTGGCGGAAGTGCTTCGCCGACCTTGACCTGGTCACGAGTGGGGGCGTTCATGCTGCGTTCTCCTGCGGGTTGCGGACGACGATCACGCTGCGTGCCTCGAGCACGGTCTCGCCAGTCGCGTCCTTGATCAGCGAATCCTTGACGATGAATTCGAGCGCACCGCTCTTCTTGCCGTAGATGTCGCTAATCTTTGACTCGACGCTGAGCACGTCGCCGGCACATACCGGCGCGTGATAGGTGAAGCTTTGCTCGCCGTGCAGGATGCGTCCGATCGGCACGTTCAGCGTTTCGAGCAACGTGGTCATGGTGCCGGCATCGAGGTCGGCGCCCATCAGAAAGGTTGGTGGTGCCGGCAGGCTGCGGTAGCCGGCTGCCCGGGCCGCAGACTCGTCGAGGTACTCGGGCCGCGTTTCGCCGGTGGCTTTGGCGAAAAAACGTAACCGCCCCTTCTCGACCTCGAAGCTGACGGTCGGCAGGCGCAGCCCGATGTGTTTAGTGTCGATCATAGTTCGTCCTCTTCAGGTGGCCTGGTACATCGTCACCACGCAGGCGCCGCCCAGGCCGAGATTGTGTTGGAGCGCAATGCGCGCACCTTCGACCTGGCGGTCCGCGGCCTGTCCTCGCAGCTGTTGGACCAGCTCGGTGCATTGCGCCAACCCGGTGGCGCCCAATGGATGACCCTTGGAAAGCAGCCCGCCCGAGGGGTTGGTAACCACGCGCCCACCGTGGGTGTTGTCGCCGTCCTCGACCATCTGCTCGCCGCCACCTTCCGGCGCCAGCCGCAGTGCTTCATAAGTCAGCAGCTCGTTGGTGGCGAAGCAGTCGTGCAGTTCCACGGCGTCGAGCTCCTCCGGACCGATGCCAGCGGCCTCGTAAACCTGATCGGCGGCGGCGCGCGTCATGTCATAGCCGACCAGTTGCATCATGTTGCGCGCCTCGAACGTGCTCGGTGTGTCGGTGGTCATCGCCTGCGCCAGGATGCGCACTCGGTGATCGAGAGCGTTGGCCCTGGCGAAGGCTTCGGAGCAGACGATGGCCGCCGCCGCGCCGCAGGTCGGCGGGCAGGCCATCAGGCGGGTCATTGGGCCGATCAACACCGGGGAGTCCATCACTTCCTCCACTGTCACTTCCTTGCGGAACAGCGCCACCGGGTTGCGCGCGGCATGCCGGCTCGCCTTGGCGCGTATTTTGGCGAAGGTCTCCGCCTTGGTGCCGTACTTGTCCATGTGCGCCATGCCCGCGCCGCCAAAATAGCGGATCGCCAGCGGCACCTCGGGCTGTCCCACCAGCTCCTCGCAGATCCGGTCAAAGGGTTCGAAGGGGGTCGGCCGGTCGTTGTAGTAGCTGCCCAGCGCTCCCGGCTTCATTTGCTCGAAGCCCAGGGCGATCACGCAGTCGGCGGCGCCGGACTCCACCGCCTGGCGCGCCAGGAACAGGGCGGTCGAGCCGGTGGAACAATTGTTGTTGACGTTGACCACGGGAATGCCGGTCATGCCGATTGGGTAGAGCGCTCGCTGGCCGCAGGTGGAATCGCCGTAGACATAGCCCACGTAGGCTTGCTCCACCTTGGCGTAGTCCAGTCCGGCATCGGCCAGGGCCTGACGCGCCGCCTCGGCACCCATCTGGTAGTAGGGCGCGCTGGCGCCGGGTTTCGCGAACGGCACCATGCCGACGCCGCTGATCACCGCTGTGTGTTTCATGCTTTTCTCCTTACCCTCTAGGTATCACCGTGCATTGCTTGTCGCACTGCATCCCGCACCACTTCCGGTCGCTCCATGGGCAGAAAATGGGTTGTTCCAGCCAGAACGTTCAACTCGGCGGAGGGTAGCAAGGCATGTAGGCGCCGGCGCGCCCTTGGCGAGAAGGTTGAGGCGCGTTCCGCGGCCAGTACGACCATCGGACACCGCAATCGTCGGACGGCGGGCCAGGGGTTGTGTTCGGTATGGGCAAAGGTGGTGCTTTCCCATTCCGGCGTACAGGCCAAGCGAAAACGATCATCATGGGCCACGAGGCCGTGCTCAACGTAGTTTTCCAGCCATGCTTCCGGCCAGGTTCTGAAGCCACCACGGCCACGAAAGTTCTCCAGTGCGGCGGCGCGCGAGTCAAACACCCTGCGGCGACGTGCGGCTCCGGCGGCCAGTGAAAACCGCTGTGACTGGCGTAGCAGCTTGGCCGACCACAATCGCCAGCCCTGCCAGGGATCCATGATCACCGGTTCCGCCAGGATCAAGCCCCGCACCTTGTCCGGTCGTCGGGCCGCGGCCATGATACTGGTCGTGGCACCGATCGAATGACCGGCAAGCCAGACAGGCTCATCCAGACTTTCCAGCCAAGCGACAAGGTCTTCGTAGTACGTTTCCCAACCGCGGAATGTTTTAATATCGGCCGCCTCGGCGCTGGCCCCGTGGCCCCGCATATCCCAGGCCAGCACGTTGCAATCGTCAGCCAATTCGTCGAGCAGCGAGCGGTAAACCTGGCTATGGAAGCCCGTCGCATGGGCCCAATGCAGGGTGGGGCGTTCGCGCGATCCGGGCCAGCGCCACAGCGCGATTTGCCGCCCGTCCGGGGCAGTGAATCCGTCACGCTCGATCACGTCACGCGTCTCAGTAGGATTTGGGTAAGCCAAGGACATGTTCTCCGATGTAGTTGAGCAGCATTTCGTTGTTGATTGGTGCAACCTCCATTAACCGTGCCGAAGGCCATAGCGTGATGATGTCGTAGTCCCGGTCGAAACCGTAGCCGCCGTGGGTCTGCAGGGCGGCCTCGACGGCTTTGACCGCCGCGCGAGAACCCAGCAATTTCGCCATGTTGGCATGAGAACCGGCATCGCCACCGGCGTCGAACGTCGCAGCCGCGTGGATCATCATCAGCCGTGCTGCCTCCAATTCGGCCTTGGCCTCGGCCAGCCGGTGCTGTATAGCCTGATAACCCCCGATGGGGGTGCCGAAAGGTTTGCGTTCGTTGGCGTAGGCCACTGCCTTTTTGAGAGCGTAATTGCCCAGGCCCACGGACATGGCGGTGACCAGCAGGCGCTCCGAATTCAGCGCCTCGAACATTCCGGCCAGGCCCTGTCCCGGGTTGCCGATCAAGCGACCCGCGTCGAGTTTGACGTCATCGAAAAAAACCAGGTATTGCCGCTCCGGCCAACCGACGTCGATATTCAGGGGCTGTAGTTCCACGCCGGGCGCGTCGGTATCCACCACGAACAAGGACATACCCTCGGTGCGTCGTTTGACTTCGCCGGCTTTTTGGGTGCGGGCCACGACCAGCATTCGATCGGCGTCCGCCGCACCGGAAATAAAAACCTTGCGCCCGGTCAGCCGATAGCCGTCACCATCCGGTGTCGCCAGCGTGGACATCGCGAAGCTGTTGGTCCCGGCATCCGGCTCGGTGATTGCGAAGCACAGTTTCTCGGCCCCGCTGATTGTCGGCTTGACGAACCGCTCTATTTGCCCGGGTGTGCCATTGCGGATGATCGGCACTCGCGCAAACCCAGTGAGCAACAGCATGGGCAGCACCAGCCCGGCCTCGGCCAGCGTTTCCATCAGCGCGACTAGTTCCACCTGGCCGCCGCCCGAGCCCCCCAGGTCCTCGGGAATGGTGATGCCAAGCAGCCCATATTCGCCCAGCGCTTCCCAGGCCTCCTGAGGGAATCGGTGATTATCGATGCATTCGCGCATGTATTCCCGGGAAAAGCCTTCGCTCACGACGCGGGTGGCCTCGCGAATGTCACGCATGCGTTCGGCTACGCGCGCTTGGTCGAACTGGGCTTCGGACGCGATGCTCATTATCGTCTCCTCCTTGCGCTCACCCCTCCGGGGTAAATAGGTTGCGTTTGCCATCGTGGTGCACGCGGCCCGTGCGATTGAGAAATTCCTCGTTCGTCATGGCATTGAGCAGGTCCGTGTCGGTGGGAGTGTTGGCAACAAACCGCCGGCCATCGCTCAGGCGGCCCAGCACAATACCCTGGACCGGGCGGTCGGCGCGGTCGTGCATGACAGTGTAGGTCTCGATGCGGGCCTTGCCCTGCGCCTGCTCCACCAGTTCCACGACGGGGCCGGCGTCGATCTCGGCTTGCAGCCCGGCCGGATCGATCGGCCGCCAACCGCCGACGGGCGGTCTTCCGCCGTAGAGCCCCAGCGAATGCTTGCTCATGTACCAGCCCACGCCGCTGACCAATCCAGTGGTGCTTCGGTCGGCGCGGATACGGTTCATGATCTCGGCGATGGCGTGGGTGCAATAGTTGTTGCCGGGCCCGCCATGGTAAGCCAAGCCACCCGTGACGGTCAGTGGCCGGGGATCATGCACGGAGATACCCAGCGCATCGCGCGCCATCTGTACAGCGCTGGGGAAACAGCTGTACAGGTCCAGGTGATCGATCGCGTCGATCCCGAGTCCGCTGGTCGCTGCCAGCCGCTCGCCGCAGGCGGTGATCGCCGGCGAGCGGGAAAGATCCGCCCGCTGGGAGACGAACCAATGATCGTGGCCGTTTGCCGCGGCCAGGGGGTACACCCAGCGTTCAGGCTCGATGCCCAGCCGCCGGGCCTTGGCCGCCGACATCATCACCAGCGCGGCGGCCTGATCCACCGCGATGAGGGCGTTCATGTGCTTGGTGTAGGGCGCGCCGACCATGCGATTTTTGGGTGAGCGCTCGGCGATGTCGGCCGCCGATAAAGGTTCGCGGCGCCAAGCTCGCGGATTGTCGACCGCGACGGCGTTGAATCGGGCATAGAATTCGCCCAGCATTCGTCGGTGCTCGACTGGGTTAAGGCCGTAGCGGCCCCGCAGCGCCTGCTCGAACAACGGATAAATCTGGATGGGCAGATTGAGTCCGTGGCGTTGTTCCGCCGAATTGGTCGGCTCGCGGTCATCGCCGAGCAGTCGCGGGCCCTCGCCGGTGGCGGTGTCCAGCACTCCGGACAGGCCGGCGCCCTTGCCGCGCATCTGCGTGGCCAGCGCCTCGCCGCCCGCGATCAAGATACAATCGAGACCGCCGGCGGCGATGCGATCGGCGTAGTAACCGACCAGCCATTGACCCATGTTCCCGCCTATCGGGGTGTAGAAGCGCTCGCCGGGGTCGATGCCCAGGTGCCGCGCCAGGGTGGACGGGGCATCGGAATAAGACGGCGCCAATATGTTGAGACACGTTAACGACTGGATCTGACCCAGCACCCCGGTCACACCGCAGTCCGCGGCCGCGGCCCGTGCAGCCTCGGCGACCAAACCGATGGGGGTGCGCTCGGGATCCGGTTCGCGCGCGGTGATCTGGCCGGCGCCGACCAGCACCGGTGTTGTTTCCTCATGAGTGGTCATCGGCGAGTAGCCTCCGCAACGGGATCATCACCGGAAAAACGCCTGCTGCTGGACGTCAGCCTTGAGTCACCTGATAGCCATCCTGCCGGATAGGCCTTTTTGAAATGGTAATGAGCCATGGGCAGGTGCTTCGCTCTCCAAAGCATCTCGAAAGAGGTAGACGGTCGCAGCATGGGCGCGTCGCCGTGGCGGTCGAAGTAATAGCTGTTCGAGGTCGCGCAGTTGTGGTTCAGGAACACGGTCCCCTGCTGGCGCTTCTGGATGTTCTGGAAGTAGCGATCGTGCACGTCCTGGCGGATCTCCACGCAGGTCGCGTCACGCTCGTGGGCGGCCTCGATACAGCGCACCACGTGAATCGCGTTGCCCTCGACCATTTTGAAATAGGACGAACCGATCAGCGCGTACGGTCCCAGCATGATGTAGAAGTTGGGGTAGCCGGGCACCGTGAGACCCTCGTAGGCCTGGTACCGGTTTTCTTCCCAGAACTCGCCCAGATCCGTGCCGTTACGTCCCGCGACTTCGTAGGACGGCAGGTTGCCCTTCTCGAAAACCTTGTAGCCAGTCGCCAGGATCAGCACGTCGATCTCGCGCTCGGCGCCGTCGGAGGTCTCGATGCCCCCGGCCGTGATGCGCCGGATGGGCGTGGTGACCAGATCGACGTTATCCCTGGCGAAAGTGGCGAAGTACTCGTTGGAGAAGGTGGGCCGCTTGCAGCCGAAACCGTATTGGGGCGTTAACTTGTCCCACAGCTCCGGGTTGTCCGGCAACTGCTCGCGCATGTTGTTCACGCCGGCGTGCTCGGCCCAACGTACCAGCCAGGGCATGTGCCGGTAGTATACCGCCGCGATGATCATCAAGGATTCGGTCAGGGCATCGGTGGTGGCGCGCACCCCCTGCTGGGCCAGCCCCGACCAGCGGAACACGGTGCGCAGCCAGCCGGGCAGGCGGGCGTCCGGTTTCTTGAGGACCCAGATGGGCGTGCGCTGATAGACATCAAGGTGCGCCACCTTCGGGGCGATCTCGGGAATGAGCTGCACCGCCGTGGCGCCGGTGCCGATCACCGCCACGCGCTTGCCGGTGAGATCCACATTGTAGTCCCAGCGCGCGGTGTGCATGCGCTCGCCCTGAAAATCCTCGACACCGTCGATATCCGGCAGCTTGGGCGAGATCAATCCGCCGGTGGCGGACACCAGATGGCGGGCGGTGACCAGCCCCTTGTCGGTTGTCACCCGCCACAAGTGGGCGTCTTCGTCGAACTCGGCCCGGTCCACGCTGACGCCGAAGCGTATGTAGGGATAGAGGCCGTATTTGCTGGCCACGCGGCGGGCGTAGTTCTGCAGCTCGTCGCCCGGGGCGAAGACCCGCGACCAGTTCGGATTCTGCTCGAAGGAAAAAGAGTAGACGAAAGAAGTGATGTCCACCGCCACGCCGGGGTAGCGGTTGTCGCGCCAGGTGCCGCCGACGTCGGCGGCACGCTCGATGATCGATAAGGATTTCATGCCGCGGCTGAGAAGCTCGATGGCCGCGCCCATTCCGGCGAAGCCGGCGCCGATGATCAAAATCTCGTGGTCGGGTTCAGCGCTCCCGTGGCGCGGCGCCCGCTGGCCACGACGGCTTTGTTGAATCCGGTCCTCCGCGACATTCATAGTGGTCCTCCTTCCAGTTTTTAGCAGGCCGCTTAGCCGCTATGCGCGAGGCGCAGTTTCGTCCGTGCCACGGCCCGGGTGCATGCTACGGGCGCCGACAAATGCCGGCGCATAAAGCCGACTATTTCGGTAACGTCCTGGCGCGCCTCCGGCAACATGGAATGAAACACCGGCCACACATGTGGCATATTCCAGCGGGCGCGCAGGGTCACGGCCACGCCGGCCTGGCGCGCACGGTGCGCTACCCGATAGGCATCATCACGCAGGGCCTCGGATTCGCTCACAGTGAGCATAAGAGGCGGCAGGCCACGGAAATCGCCGTATATCGGTGAGACATAGGGATCCCGGGGATCATGGCCGGCCAGATACAGATTGGTGGCCATCTCGATCATGCGTGGAGTCAGCATGGCATCGCTGGCCGCGTTGGCCTGGCGCGATGGTGCATCGCCAACCGCATCGGCGCCGGGCGAGATCGACACGGCGCAGGCTGGCATGCGGGGGGAGGGATCGGGCGAGGCGGCCTGCGCATCGCGCAGCCTCAGCAGCGTGGCCAGAGTGAGGTTGCCACCCGCGGAATCTCCGATCAGGGCCAGCGGCTCGTCAGGATAGTCCTCCGCCAGCGCCCTGTAGGCATGGTGGGCATCGTCGAGGGCGGCCGGATAGGGCGCCTCCGGCGCTAGGCGGTAGTCGATCCAGAACACGCGTGCGTTCAGTCTCTTGGCCAGTTGCCCGCAAAGCTCCGCATAAGTACGGAAACGGCCACTGATAAAAGCACCACCGTGGAGATACAGCACGGTGGCCGTGGGCTGACTGGGACTGACACGCACCGCCGGCACACCGGGGGGTACCGCTGGTTCATTGCCAATGGTGGTCTTGCGCGCGGTGACCCCGGACGGCAGCCCGCCCGGCAGGCGGGCCACCGCGGCGATGCGCCGTAACCGCGTCACCAGCTCGTCGGGGTTAGCCGGCTCGCGCTTCATCAGTAGCCGAAAACCACGGTCGGCAACTCTTGCCGAGAATGATGTCATGATTTGCCTCCTGCCGGATATCAGCCCCCGGCCAGGCGATACGCCTCGCCCAGCGCGCGAGCGTATAGCCGCGGCGCGTAGCGCTTGAACCGCCACATGAAACGCCCGTCGAACTGCGGCACCACATAAAGCTGCTTTCGGTCGAGGGCGTCCAGGGTCTGGCGTGCCACCTGGTCGCTGGTGGCGAAGGCCCACTTGCGCATGGCCGCGTGGGCGAAATCGCCGCGGTTCTCGGGCAGGCGCGCCTTGTCCAGGATATTGGTGGGTACCACGGTGGGACACAGGGCCGAAACATGCACGCCGGTGCCGGTCAGCTCGGCCGCCAGAGTTTCGGAGAGCGAAAGTACCGCGGACTTGGTCACGTTATACGCACTCATCTCCGGCGCCGCGCCGAAACCGGCGGCCGAAGCCACGTTGACAATGCCGCCGTAGCCCAGTGCGCGCAGCTTGGGTGCGAAGAAGTGACAACCATGGATGACACCCCAGAGATTGACCTTGAGGCACCAGCGCCAATCGTCAAGCGGCACTTCTCCGATGCGGCCGCCTACGCCCACCCCGGCGTTATTGACCACCAACGTCATTGGCCGTCCGAGCAGCGATTCGGCCTTGTCGGCGAGCGTGGCCATCTGCTTTTCGCTGCCTACGTCGCAGCGGTAAGGGACAGCCCGACCTTCGCCCAACTCCGAGAGTATGCTGGCGGTTTGCTCGGCGCGCTGGCGGTCTATATCCGCGCAGATCACTGATCCGCCACGGCGCACGATCTCATAGGCGAAGCTGCGGCCGATACCGCTGCCCGCCCCCGTTACCAGGGCCGCTGCCTGCTCGGAGGGTTTCAGTGTTTTACGCTTGGCACCGCTCACGCCGCCGCCACTCGTTCCGCTGTTGTGTCACGCCTGTTATCGTCATGCCATTGCCGGAATGCTTGGTAAGCCTGCTGGGCATCGCCGGTTTCCTCGTAGGCGCGCTTCCAGGCGTGGATGACTTCCCGGTTATCGGCGTCCCATGGATGGAAGCGGGGGGAGAGAAACGGCAGCGTATCGATCACAAAAGCTCGGGTGAAGATCCCGGGTGCGAAGTACAACCACTTAATGGCGCGCAGTGCCGAGGGAATGTTCGTGAGCTGCCTATCCTTCCAGAGGAAATACAGCCAGTTGCCGTGCACCAGAGGCAGGAAAAGGGCTGTACCCAGAGCGAGCGTCGCCATGCGGATCGCGTAAGCGCGGACGCCGCCGCCGCTCACCTCTCCGAACACATCGAAGCTGACTGACTTGTGCTCCGTCTCCTCCACGAAGTGCCAGAACAGCATGGCAGCGACTTCCAGCCTGGTATCGTCCCACAGTTCCGGATGATCGAGCATGACCTGGGAAATCACGGCCGTGAAATGCTCGAAGTTCGCGGCCATGGCGCATTGGGTGACACCGCCCAGGTAGCGTTGAAGGGGCTTTCTGATCGCCTTGAACACGGCCTCCGCCCGGTCTATTGGAATGCCGTGCGCGACCATCGCTTCATTCATGGCGTCATGCTCCCGTGCATGGGTGCGTTCCTGTCGAATAAAGCTGATCGCGGCTTTGCGCACTGACGGATCGTGAAGATTCTCGAGTTGCTTACTCGTGGCCTGCATGACCCAGCGCTCGCCGTCCGGCACCGCGGCCAGGATCGCGTTCATCCAATGGGTCATCCACGGATCATTGTTGAACCAATGGCGTGGCACCGTCTCCGGACTCATGCCGAAATTCAAATCCCTATGCTCGACTTCATCGTAACCAATCTTGCGGCTTGCGATCACCATGTCGGCCTCCTGAGTAGTTCGACTGTTGAATCACTCTATTTGGGCGATTGACCAAATGTCAAGGCCCGAAAAAAGCAGTCAGTGGATATCTTCGCGCGCCGGCAAACAGACCGCGCCAGACCGGCGGGAAAGGTCGGTCGAGGTACGTACAAAAGAAAGGAAACGGAATGCCGAAGCGTGGTACCGGGCGACCTTAGGGGGCAGGGGGTAGAGTGTGCCGGGAACCGGCGTGCTGCCGGTACTGATCGGGCGAAAGACCGAACCAGCGTTTGAAGGCACGCCTGAAATTGGCTCCGTCATGATAGTTCATCAACGCGGCGATGGCTTCGATCGACAGCTTGCTGTCACACAGGTAGCTTGTCGCTTGCCGGGATAGGATTTCGTCACGAATTTTCCTAAAACTACTGTTTTCCTCCTTGAGCTTGCGAGCGAGGGTGCGTTTGCTCATGAAAAGGGAGGCCGCTGCTTCGTCTTCGCTGAGCGAACCGGGGGGTCTCGATAGCATCATCTTCTTAAGCCGGGTCTGGTAGCTAGGCTTGTGGGTCTGAAGCTCGGCAAGCATCGATTCACACTGCTCAAGGGCCAGACGGTAATTTTCATGATTGGCGGAGGCGTTCGGTTCCCGGCACAGTGCCATCGGCAGTTTAAGCGTGAACTTATCGGCACCAAAACGAATACGCCCGGGCAAATAGTCCAAGTACATCGCGCGGTACTCAGGTGCTCGGTGGGTAAAACAAATTTCAGCCTCATGTAGTGGGCGACCGACAACGAACTCGCCGAATTCAAGCAGCACCACGATCATGGTATCCGCCAGGCAACGCTCGATATCCGCGTCCAGCGGCACTTGGAAGTCCAGTCGGCATTCCAGGTGTTCTTCAGCCTGCTGCAGGTGTAGCTCGACGATGCTTGCGCGAGTAGGTAGGAATGTCTGTATCGCCTGTAGCGCGCTGAGCAGGTCCGGACTGCTCGAGGCGGCAAAACCGATGGCGCCGTGGGTCGCCGGGGTCAGGCGCTTACCCAGCCGTAAGCCGAATTCAAACTGGCCGGACAACGCCAGTGCATTGCGCAAAATCCGCACCTGGTGAGCTGGCGTGAGCAGACTGTCCTCGCCCAGAAATTGCGCGATACCGAGACCGGTACCTTGCAGCAACGAAGGTAGCTGGCTGACGGTTAAGTCCAGCTCGCGGGCAATAAGTCGTGAATAGTTCGACGGAATGCCGCCTTCCGAAGCTTTCAGTTCACCCTTCTGCTGTGTCATTGATACTGTCCGTTGATAGGCATGCCTGTCTTTAAATGACCCCAGTGTGTCAATAAATGACCTCCCCGGCAAGCGGATCAACAACCACGATGCAGTCATTAAGTTACTTGCTGGAGAAAGGCCTTGGGTAAGATTACGTTCATTGAGCATGACAGTACCGAGCACATTGCCGAGTTTGAATCTGGTTCCTCGCTGATGCAGGTTGCTGTTAATAACGCTGTGCCCGGCATCGACGGAGATTGCGGTGGGGAATGCGCCTGCGGCACCTGCCACGTGATAGTGACCGATGAATGGTTCGGCAAGACCGGGGAAATAAATGATGCTGAAGAGCAGATGTTGTCCATGACTCCGGAGCGGGCAGAAACCTCTCGGCTGGGCTGTCAGATCCGAACCACCGAGGCGATGGACGGTATGACCGTTCTGTTGCCTGAATTTCAGATGTAGCGGGAGGTCCCCATGTCAACCAAGTCAGGCACGAACGATGCCATGCAAACAAAGATGATTAATGCCACATCGAGATTGGTGCCTATGCACTTACAGATCAAGGCACTCAAATCTCTGATGAAAGCGAAGAAAAAGGCACTGGGGTCAACACGCCCACAGGTCAAGTTTCTCGAACAGCCCGTGCCTGACGTTAATACCCTGGCACTTGAGGATATTGATACCAGCAACCCTTTTCTGTATCGGCAAGATCAGTGGGGTGCCTATTTCAAGCGGTTACGTGATGAGGCACCGGTGCACTTCCAGAAAAGCAGCCAGTTCGGGCCATTCTGGTCGGTGACACGCTATGAAGACATTTTGTTCGTCGATAAGAATCACGAGCTCTTTTCCTCCGAGCCACAGATTATTCTGGGTGATCCTCCGGAAGGGTTGTCGGTGGAAATGTTTATCGCCATGGATCCGCCAAAACATGACGTGCAACGCCGGGCGGTCCAAGGTGTAGTGGCGCCCCAGAATCTCAAGGAAATGGAGGGGTTGATCCGGGAGCGCGCCGCCGAGGTGCTCGACAGCCTGCCCCTGGACAAAGTTTTCAACTGGGTGCCGACAGTGTCCAAGGAGTTAACAGGGCGCATGTTGGCGACGTTGCTGGATTTCCCTTACGAGCAGCGTCACAAGCTGGTTGATTGGTCGGACCGACTGTCCGGAGCATCTTCGGCGACTGGTGGCGAGTTTACCGACGAAGACATCATGTTTGACGATGCCGCGGACATGGCCTGGTCATTCTCGAGGCTTTGGCGAGACAAGGAGGCACGACGCAAGGCTGGCGAGCCTCCGGGTTTCGACTTGATCAGCATGCTACAGAGTAACGAGGATACCCGGGATTTGATCAACCGTCCGATGGAGTTTATCGGCAACCTGGCGCTGCTGATTGTTGGCGGCAATGACACTACCCGCAACTCCATGAGCGGCGGTGTGCTGGCCCTGAATCAGTTCCCCGAGGAATTCATCAAGCTGAAAAAAAACCCGGAATTGATTCCGAACATGGTTTCGGAAATTATCCGCTGGCAAACTCCACTCGCGCACATGCGCCGGGTTGCCACGCAGGACGTGGAGCTGCGTGGTCAGACCATTAAGAAAGGGGACCGCGTGTTGATGTGGTATGCCTCGGGTAATAGGGACGAACGAAAGTTCGAAAATCCCGACCAGCTTATTATTGATCGCAAGGACGCGCGCAATCATATTTCCTTTGGCTACGGCATTCACCGTTGCATGGGCAACCGTCTGGCTGAGTTGCAATTGCGGGTTTTGTGGGAAGAGTTACTCAAGCGCTTTGATAACATAGAGGTCGTGGGTGAGCCCGAGCGTGTGCAGTCCAACTTTGTGCGGGGCTATTCCAAGCTAATGGTCAAGTTGACCGCAAAAAATTGAATTTACGTCCGGAGCCGATGTCACCCGAACAGTTCGATTATGTCGTGGTTGGGGCGGGCTCGGCCGGATGCGTCGTCGCCAACCGTCTATCCGAATGCGGCCGCCATTCGGTGCTGTTGCTTGAGGCCGGTCCGGAGAGCCGCCGCAATCCGTTCGTGAATATGCCTTTGGGCTTTCTGCAGCTGATTTTCAGTCGTCGCGTCAACTGGCAGTTCAATACCGAGCCGCAACAGCACATGTATGGCCGTGCCTTGTATCAGCCGCGGGGTAAGATGGTCGGCGGGTCCAGCGGCATGAACGCGCAGGTCTACATTCGCGGACATGCCCGGGACTACGACGAGTGGGCACGGCTCGGTTGCGAAGGGTGGTCGTATGCCGATGTGTTGCCTTACTTCCGAAGATCCGAACATTTCGAGCCGGAGCTGGCGGCTCTTGAAACGGCGTTTCATGGTCGGGGTGGTCCGCTTAATATTACCGAGCGCCGCTATACCAACCCGCTGAGCACGGCGTTCGTCAAGGCGGCGATGCAGGCGGGCCACCGGCGCAACCCGGACTTCAACGGCCGTGAACAGGAAGGCGTGGGCTACTACTATGTTTATCAGAAGGACGGCACGCGCTGTAGCAATGCGCGTGCCTATCTCGAACCCGCGGCGTTTCGGTCCAACCTGACTGTCCGCAGCGGAGCGCACGTCACGCGTGTGTTGCTCCAGGGCGGCCGTGCCACCGGTGTCGAATATCGGAGCGCGAAGGGGCTGGCTCAGGTCCGTGCCCGGCGCGAAGTTGTACTCTGCGGCGGCGCGTTTAACTCTCCGCAGCTGCTGATGCTTTCCGGAATTGGACCGCGCGGTGAACTGTCCCGGCACGGGATTGAACTGCGTCATGAGCTGGAGGGCGTCGGACGGAATCTGCAGGATCACATCGACGTGTTCGTGCGTGTCAGAGCGCGCGACCGCCAGAGCATTTCCATGCATCCGAGCTACTGGTTCAAGGGCCTTCGGGCCCTGCTGCAGTATCTGAGCGGTCGCCGCGGTGTACTGTCGAGTAACGGCGCCGAGGCCGGTGGGTTTATTCGTTCCCGCGCGGAGGAGCCGATCCCCGACTTGCAACTGCATTTCGGGCCGATGTTGTACGCTGATCACGGGCGGGACATGAAGACCGCGATGAGCGGTTATGGTTACATCGTAATGATTTATGGGCTCCGGCCTTTGTCGCGCGGCCACGTCGGTCTGCACAGTGCCGACCCATTCGCGGCACCGCTGATAGACCCCAATTATATGGCTGAGCCCACCGACGTCGAGAGACTCGTTCGGGGGGTGCGTTTAGTACGCAGGATTCTGGAGCAGCCGGCTTTCACGCCTCACCACGAGGTCGAGATATCGCCGGGACCGACGCTGCGCAGTGACGAAGACCTCGCCACATGGGTGAGGCATAGCGGCGAGTCGGCCTATCACCCTGTAGGTACCTGTAAGATGGGATTGGATCCAATGGCGGTGGTCGATCCCCGACTGCGCGTGCATGGCCTCCGGTGCCTGCGGGTGGTTGATGCTTCCGTTATGCCGACCCTGGTGGGCGGAAATACTCATCAGCCGGCGACCATGATTGGCGAGAAGGGGGCCGAGATGATTCTCGAGGATTTCAAGGTTTTCCGCGGCCGATCGCGGTATTGAGTGCGGCGAGCTCGTCCCCATGGCGTTTGTAATCGTGAAATCGGACCCCAAGGCACAGTAGAAAAGAGACAGGCTATGACGAACAATCAGAAACAAACGACGGTCATCGTTGGCGGCGGGCACGCGGCGGGAGCGCTTTTGACAACACTGTTGCAAAAGAAATATCAGCATAAAGTGATTCTGGTGGGCGAAGAGCCCCACCCACCCTATCAGCGCCCGCCTCTGTCCAAGAATTACCTGACAGGCGAAGTTGATCAGGGTTCACTGTATTTGAAGCCAAGCTCAATATATGAAAACGCGGGTCATCAGTTGCGGCTCGGTGTGCGAGTCGTGCAAATCGATCGAAACAACAAAATCATCCGGTTGTCGGACCAGAGCACCTTGAAATACGATCAACTTGTCCTGGCCACGGGATCGCGTGTTCGGCGTTTGAATGCGCCAGGAGCGGACTTGAAAGGCATTCACTATCTGCATGATATAGCCGATGCGGATAACTTGCGTGAACAATTAGTTGCGGGGAAACGTTTGGTCATCGTGGGTGGCGGCTATATCGGTCTCGAGGTCGCCGCCAGCGCAAACAAGAGCGGCGTCGATGTCACCGTACTGGAAGCCGCTGATCGGCTTATGCAACGGGTTACTGGGCCGGAGATGTCCGCATTCTTTTACGCCAAGCATACTGACGCCGGCGTGGATGTACGTTTGAACACGGCGGTTACCGGCTTCGAAGCGGGAGAGCAAGGTTGTGTGACTGGCGTGAGATTGGCGAACGGCGGTATCGTGCCGGCCGATATCGTGCTTGTTTCCATCGGTGTTCTTCCGGAAACCGCTCTGGCCGAGGCCGCGGGCTTGCCCTGTGATGACGGTATTGTCGTTGACGAGTTTACTCGTACCGCGGATCCCGCTGTCCTGGCGATCGGCGACTGTACCCGCCACCGGAATCTGTTATTTGAAAAGATGCAACGACTTGAGTCCGTGGCGAATGCCGTCGATCAGGCTCGTACGGCGGCCGCGACGCTTATGGGTGAGCGCGTGCCCTACAAAAGCGTGCCGTGGTTCTGGTCGAACCAGTTTAACGTACGCTTACAAATGGTGGGGTTATCTCAAAACCACGATCAGCGGGTGGTTCGCGGCGATCCCTCGGATGAAGCGTTTGTGGTATTCTATTTACGCGGAAGCCGGCTGGTGGCCGTTGACGCGGTAAATCTGCCCATGGCCTTCATGGTCGGGAAGAAGCTTGTATATCAAGGCAAGGACGTCGATGTTGAAGCATTGAAAGATCCGAGCACCGAATTGAAATCGTTGGTATAAGGCATGATACCGAAGCAGCACCGGCATTCGGTGCGACGCAGACCGTACACGGCCCGGACCCCTTCCCTGGCCAGCTGACCAAGGCCGGTGGTGCTTAGCCGATGACTTGTGAGAAAATCAGCGGGGCCGCGCGGATCTTCGGCGTGACGAGCCATTACGGGGGAGTCGTCGGTCTGACGCAGGCAATGGACTCTCGCAATTCGGATTCGCGCCGTACCCCGAGGCCGGAGGAGAAAACCATGAAAAAAAAGCGCCCGGCCGGTCCGGCCCGGTCTGATCGTCAGTTTGTATTGACATCCGCCGCTCGACTGTTTCGTGAGCAGGGCTATGACCGGACCACGGTGAAAGAAATCGCAAAAGCGTGTAATTTGCTGCCCGGCAGCCTTCATTACCGGTATCAGGCCAAGGAGGATATTCTTGTTGATCTGATGCGCCTTGGTTTGGAGCAAACCTCGACTGCTGTCTCCGAAGCCGTGGCCGGTGCGGCGGAACCCGTGGAGCAGTTGCGTAGAGGCATCAATGCGCACCTTCAGATGCTGGTCAGCGGCTCGGACATGGTCTATGTACTGTTGTTTGAGTGGCGTTCTCTGCGCGGCGAAGCACGTAAGGAGATGATCAAGTTGCGCGACCGTTATGAGTCCCTCTGGGCGACTATGCTCAAGTCACTGGCGGAGAAAGGGGTAATTCGAAAGGAAGTGGATCTGGATTTGCTGCGGCTTATAGGCCTCGGTGCGCTCAACTGGGTAGCCACCTGGTTTAGCGACGATGGTCGCTACACGCTAGAGGAGATAGGTGATTTTGTCTGGCGCATGATCCGCGACGCGGTGCTAAAGGAGCGCCGGCACGATGTGCGGACTGAATACGGTTGATCGGCGCCCCTATGGCTCTAACGTCAGGCCCCCGGGAGCATTAGCGCCTCGGTGAAACCCAGCTCCGGCATAGGCACGGTCTTTGGATTGATCACGACAGAAAGTTCGCCAGAAGTGGGTCTGGGGAAGAGGCGCCCGGTGGCGGATCATTGGCGGTTTTGAATCGGTTTCTGCTACACTCGCGCATTGGGCCAAGTCCCGCTCTGCTACCCAGCATGAAACGAAGCCCCCGTTACACGCGGGCTTTTTATTCCGTATCCGTTCGTCGCCAGACGCTGGTCCGCCCGCCGGAGCCCCCATGATTGAAGACGCCAAACCCGCCGGTTTGCTCAAACGCTTTATGGCCCTGGTTTACGACGGCTTTCTGGTGGCGGCGTTGTGGTTCATCACCGCCGGCATCTTCGTGATCATCTATAACCACACCGGCCTGCCCGAAGAGGGCGTCAATGTCACCGCCGCCCCCACGGCGGTGTTGCAGGGCATACTGTTCCCTTTGCTGGTAATCGAGACCTGGGCTTTTTACGCCTGGTTCTGGACCCACGGTGGCCAGACCCTGGGCATGCGCGCCTGGCGCCTGCAGGTGCGCGACTACCGAGGCGGGCCGATACGGCTCTGGCAGACCCTGGTGCGCTTTTTCGCCGCCGGTCTGTCCTGGCTGTTGCTCGGCGCCGGTTATCTGGTGGTGCTGGTGCATCCTCACCAAACCCTGCACGACCGGCTCTCGCTCACCGCCACCGTGGTGTTGCCGAAGGGCGCGCGCGCTAAGCGTGCCGCCAAGGGCGCCGCTTAGGTCCCGCCATGAACGTTTCCGATTTCGACTTCGACCTGCCCGACGAGCTGATTGCCCGGCACCCGCCGCAACACCGGCGTGACGCCCGCCTGCTGGCCCTCACCGGCGAGGGGCTGGCCCATCGCCGTTTCCCTGATCTGGCCGGTTATCTGCGCCCCGGTGATTTGCTGGTGTTCAACGACACCCGCGTGATCCCGGCGCGGCTGTTCGGCCACAAAGACAGTGGTGGCCGGGTGGAGGTGTTGGTCGAGCGATTGCTGGGTGGCCAGGAGGCGCTGGCCCACGTGCGCTCTTCCAAATCGCCTAAGCCGGGCACCGGGCTGGTCTTTCAGGAGGGCATCGCGGCCCGCGTGCATGGCCGCCAGGGCGAGCTGTTCCACCTTGGTTTCAGCGGCTGCGCCGACGCGCTCTCGGCGTTGGAACGCATCGGCCATGTGCCGCTGCCCCCCTATATCGACCGCCCCGACGAAAGCGCTGACCTGGAACGCTACCAGACCGTCTACGCCCGCGAGCCCGGCGCGGTGGCGGCGCCCACCGCCGGGCTGCATTTCGATGCGCCGATGCTGGAACAACTGGCCGGGCTGGGCGTGGAGATCGGCTTCGTGACCCTTCACGTGGGCGCGGGCACCTTCCAGCCGGTGCGCGTGGAGACAGTGCAGGATCACCATATGCACAGCGAGCGCTACCGCATCAGCGAGGCCCTGGCCGCTCAGGTGGCGGCCGCCCGCGCCCGTGACGCCCGCGTGGTGGCGGTGGGCACCACCGCCCTGCGTGCTCTGGAAGCCGCCAGCGGCGCCGGCGCCTTGCAGGCCGGCGAGGGCGAAACCGACATCTTTATTTACCCCGGCTACCAGTTCCGCCAGATCGATGCGCTGGTCACCAACTTCCACCTGCCCCGATCCACCCTGTTGATGCTGATCAGCGCCTTCGCCGGCCGCGACCGCGTCATGGCCGCCTACCAGGCCGCCATCGACGAACGCTACCGTTTCTTCAGTTATGGGGATGCGATGTTTATTGAAAGAGCGCCGGACGCTGGACGCTTGACGCCGGACGCTAAAACATGAGGTGCGGCTGGTTTTTTTATTTTAGCGTCCAGCATCCGGCGTCCGGCGTCGAGCGAGGTTTGCCATGTCCCGAATGACCTTTCAGCATCTGGCCAGCGACGGCGCGGCGCGGCGTGGGCGCTTGACCTTTCCGCGCGGCAGCGTGGAAACGCCGGCGTTTATGCCGGTGGGCACCTACGGCACCGTCAAGGGCATGTTGCCACGGGATCTGGATGAGACCGGCGCCGAGATCTGTCTGGGCAATACCTTTCACCTGATGTTGCGCCCGGGCACCGAGGTGATCGGCCAGCACGGCGGGCTACATGGCTTTATGCAGTGGCCACGGCCGATTCTCACCGATTCCGGCGGCTTCCAGGTGTTCAGCCTGGGCGCCATGCGCAAGATCAGCGAGCAGGGCGTGGTGTTCAAAAGCCCGATCAACGGCGACCGCATCGAGCTGAGCCCGGAGCGGGCGATGCAGGTGCAGCATGCCCTGGGCAGCGACATCTGCATGATCTTCGACGAATGCACGCCGTTTCCCGCCACCGAGACCCAGGCGGCGGAGTCGATGCGGCTCTCGTTGCGCTGGGCGGCGCGCTCCAAACAGGCTCATTTTGAACAGGCGGGGAACGATGCCGCCTGTTTCGGCATCGTACAGGGAGGCATGTACGACGCATTGCGCCGTGAATCCCTGCACGGGTTGGTGGACATCGGCTTCGACGGTTACGCGGTCGGCGGGTTGAGCGTGGGCGAGCCGCAGCAGGAAATGCTGCGCACCCTCGGTGAAATCGCCCCGCACATGCCGGCGGATAAGCCCCGTTACCTGATGGGCGTGGGCAAACCGGAGGACATCGTCGAGGCGGTGCGCCGTGGGGTGGACATGTTTGACTGCGTGATGCCCACCCGCAACGCTCGTAACGGCCACCTGTTCACGGCCTCGGGAGTGGTGAAAATCCGCAACGCCCGGCATCGGCATGATCTGTCGCCGCTGGAAGAAGGGTGCGATTGCTATACCTGTGGCCGGTTTTCGCGCGGTTATCTGCACCACCTGGACCGCTGCGGCGAGATGCTCGGCGCGCAGCTCAACACCATCCACAATCTGCGCTACTACCAACGGCTGATGGCCGGATTGCGGGGGGCTATCGAAGCGGGTACATTGAGCGCCTTTGTGGGCGGCTTCTACGCGGCTTTGGAGCGTCCGGTACCCGCGCTTTAAACACCGTGAACGGCATTGGCCGGCGAGCTCGCCGGTGGTCGCTCACGCTTACTGCTTAAAAGACCTGGAGTGACATAATGAACTGGTTGATCTCACCTGCCTATGCACAGACTGGCGGCGCCGCTCCTGGCGGAGCACCCGGTGGCGTGGAACTGATCATGCTGGTGGTGATGATGGTGGTGTTTTACTTCTTTCTCATCCGTCCCCAGCAAAAACGCGCCAAAGAGCATAAAAATCTGGTCAAAAGCCTGAACAAGGGTGACGAAGTGGTCACCAGTGGCGGCATCCTGGGCAAGATCGTCAAGGTCACCGACGATTTCGTGGTGGTGGAAATCAGCAATAACCTCGAGATCAAGCTGCAGAAACAGAGTGTCCAGGCCACGTTGCCCAAAGGCACCATTAAGAACATATAAAACACGCGCGCCCGGTCCGGCGCGACCGGGCGGCTCCGGCCCTGCGGGCCGGCAATTTACCGGCTGAACCGGAACATCGATATGACCCGCTATCCGCGCTGGAAATTTTTCCTGCTCCTGGCCGTGCTGGTGCTTTGCGGCCTGTACGCCCTGCCCAATATCTATCCGGACGTACCGGCCGTTCAGGTCAGTGCCGCCGACGCCGGCGACGAAGTGTCCACCGGCACCCGCGAGAAAATTCGCAGTACGCTGGATCAGGCCGGGTTGAACCACGGTGACGGCGAGGCGGTGAACAGCTCGTGGTTGATCCGCATGGACAACACCGACCAGCAGTTGCGGGCCAGAGCGTTGCTCTCCAAGACCCTGGGCGATCAGTACATCGTGGCGCTGAACCTGGCACCCACCACGCCAGGCTGGTTGCGTGCCCTCGGGGCCTCACCAATGAACCTGGGTCTGGACCTGCGCGGCGGCGTGCACTTTCTTTTGCAAGTGGACATGGACACGGTGGTCAAGCAGCGCATGGACGCCTGGTCTGGCCAGGCCAAGATGGCGTTGAAGAATGCCGGCGTGCGTTACCGCGATGTGATCATCGACGATCAGACTCTGACCGTGAAGTTCGACGATCAGGTCGCCGCGGACGCGGCGCGCGCGCCGCTGCGCACCGCGCTGCCGGAGTTCAAGCTGAGTCAGCCGGAGGCCCGTCCGGAGATCAACCTCACGCTCAACCCCACCGCCATCAAGGAAATCGAGGACTACGCGGTGGATCAGAACCGCACCGCCTTGAACAACCGGGTTAACGAACTGGGGGTGGCCGAGGCGATCGTGCAGCGCCAGGGCGCCGACCGCATCGTAGTGGAACTGCCTGGCGTGCAGGACGCCGCCCAGGCACGCCGCATTCTGGGCCGCACCGCGACCCTGGAATTCCGCCTGGTGGCGGACAACTATTCCGCCGAACGGGCCGCCACCGGCGTGGCGCCGCCGGGCACCGAGATTTTCCCGTTCCGTGATCAGAACAACCGCCCGGTGTTGCTGGAAAAAGCCAAGATCGCCGCCGGCGATCAGGTCACCAACGCCAGCATGGGCTTCGATCAGCAGTCCGGGCAGCCGCAGGTGAACGTGTCCCTGGACGCCACCGGCGCGCGTAGCATGCAACGGGTGACCGGCAAGAACGTGGGCCACCCGATGGCGGTGTTGTTTATCGAGACCAAGACCGAGATGACCTCGGTGGTGGACAAAGACGGTAAACGCACGCAAGAGCCGCGCAGCACCACCGACCGCTACGTGATCAACGTGGCCACCATTCAGGACACCCTGGGCAGCCGCTTCCGGATCACCGGGCTGGACAGCCCGGCGGAAGCCTCGGAGCTGGCGCTGCTGTTGCGCGCCGGCTCGCTGGCGGCGCCGGTGACCATCGTCGAGGAACGCACCGTGGGCCCGAGCCTGGGCGCGGAGAACATCGAAGCGGGCCTCAAATCCATGCTGCTGGGCATGGCCCTGGTGCTGGCGTTCATGCTGGTCTGGTACAAGTTGTTCGGGCTGTTCGCCAACATCGCTCTGCTCGGCAACCTGGTGATCATTGTCGGCGTGATGTCGCTGATCCCCGGCGCCACCCTGACCCTGCCCGGTATCGCCGGGATCGTGCTGACGGTGGGCATGGCGGTGGACGCCAACGTGCTGATCTATGAGCGCATCCGCGAGAATATCCGTAGGGGTATGCGGCCCCGGGAGGCCATCGAAGAAGGCTACAGCCGTGCCTTCGTCACCATTCTCGATGCCAACATCACCACCATGATCGTGGCGGTGATCCTGTTCTCCGCCGGTACCGGCTCGGTGCAGGGGTTCGCGGTCACCTTGTTCATCGGCATTCTCTCGTCCATGTTCACCGCCATCATCGGCACCCGCGCGATGGTGGAAATGGTCTACGGCCGGGGCGCCCGCGCGCCGGCCAAACTGAGTATCTGAGGCGCTTATGAGCAATAAAGCCCCCTTGAACGTCAATTTCATGGCGCCGCGCAAGATTCTCGGCGTCATGTCGATCATCCTGGTGGTCGGTTCCTTGATTCTGTTGGGGACCCGGGGTCTTAACCTGGGCATGGATTTCACCGGCGGCACCACCGTGGTGGTGCAGGGCGAACAGGACATCGACACCGACCAGGTGCGTGAGGCGCTGAGCGGTAACGGCTTCGGTGACGCCGTGGTGCAGTATTACGGGTCCGCCCGCGAGGTGAGCATTCGCGTTTCCCCCCGCGAGGACGCCGACGCCGATAAAGTGGGTCATCAGGTGTTCGACCTGATCGCCGGGCAGATCGGCAATATCAGCCTGCTCAAAGTGGAGTTCGTGGGGCCGCAGGTGGGCGATGAACTGCGCGATCAGTCTGGTCTGGCGCTGCTGATGGCACTGGGGCTGATGCTGGTCTACGTGTGGTTCCGCTTTACCAACAAGTTCGCGGTGTCCACCGTGTCGGCGCTGATCCACGATGTGATCATCACTCTGGGGTTGTTTTCGCTGCTTCAGTGGCCGTTCGACCTGACCGTGCTGGCGGCGGTGCTGGCACTGATCGGTTACTCGCTGAACGACTCCATTGTGGTCGCCGACCGCATTCGCGAGAACTTCCGCAACAGCCGGGAAACCGACCCCACCGCCATCATCAACGGCGCCATCAACGAAACCCTGTCGCGCACCATCAACACCTCGTTCACCACCATGCTGGTGCTGGTGGCGCTGTTCCTGTTCGGCGGCGAAGTGATGCGCGCCTTCTCCGAAGCGCTGCTGGTGGGCATCTTTATCGGCACCTACTCGTCCATCTACGTGGTCGCCAACCTGCTGTTCACGTTTAAAGTCTCCAAAGACGACTTCCTGGTCGCCACCAAGGAAGAAGTGGACGATATGCCATAGGCGGGCGGAGCCCGCTCGTTGAAAGTGACAAGTTAAAAGTGCAAACGCGGGCACGACCGTGCCTAATGGAGAGGTTTCGCCCGCGTTTCAACTTTTAACTTTCAACGTTCTTCTTCTTACCAATCCTGCTTGGCCATCCACGGAATCATGCGCTGGAAAGCGGCTTCGATTTGTTCCAGTGAGGTGGAGTAGCTGATTCGCAGGGAATTGGCGCCGGCGTCGCCGAAGGTTTCGCCGGCTACGGTGCACACGCCGGTTTCGCGCAGCAGTTTCAGGGCCACGTTGCCGCCGTTAACGCCCTCCGGCAGAGAAGGAAACAGATAGAACGCGCCTTCCGGCCGGTAGCCGGTCAGGTGCGGGGTCTGTTGCACCAGCTCCACCAGCCGGTCACGGCGTTTCTGATATTCCTCGAGCATGTCGTCAATAAAGGTGCGGTCACCGCGCAACGCCGCCACCCCGGCCCATTGGCAGGGCGTGTTGGCCACCGTGGTGGTGAACATGTGGTAGCGGCGCAGCTTCTTGATCGCGCCCTGGCTTGCGATCATCCAGCCAATGCGCATGCCGGCCATGCTGAAGGTTTTCGAGAAACTCGACACCACCATCACGTGGTCCAGATCCGAGCAGCAGGAGAGCACGCTGGGGTACTCGCGGCCGTCGTAAATCAGGTGGTCGTAGACTTCGTCGCTGATCACATAGACGCCCCGATAGGCGGCCTCTTGCACGATGGCCTCCACGGTTTCACGCGGATACACGGTGCCGGTCGGGTTGCTGGGTGAGTTGAGCACGATGGCGTAGGTGTTGGGGCCAATCGCGTCGATCACCTCCTGCGGATCAAGCTGATGCTGATTCTCGGCCCGGGTGGGCACTGTTTTCACCACGCCGCCGTTCATCCGTATCAACGGCGCATACAGCATGAACGACGGGTCCGGCACGATGAACTCGCGCCCCGGCGCCGAGGTGGCGGTGAGCGCCAGATACACCGCTTCGGTGGCGCCGGTGGTGATCATGATGTTTTCCGGCGACAGGGTTCGGTGGTAGCGCTGTCCGTAGTAGTCGGCGAGCGCTTCCAGCAGCTCCGGCAGACCGGCGTCCATGGTGTAACCGGTCTGGCCGGCGTTGAGCGCGTCGATGGTGGCCTCGACCACGTGGCGTGGCGGTTTCAGATCGGGCTGGCCGATGGAAAGGTGGATCACGTCGTCCATGGTGGCGGCGAGATTGACCATGCGGCGAATGCCGGGCACTGGGATGGTGTGCAACGCCGGGTTCCAGATCGGGTCTTCGGTTTCGTAGAAATCGGTGTCCAGATTGATGCCGCTCATATCAGGCCTCCCCGGCGATCGGTGGCCGGGCCGCGAACGGGCGCTCCAGCTCGAACAGGTGGCCGGCTTGCAGAACCCGCTCGTCCTCGAAGCGGCGGCCGACGATTTGCAGGCCCATGGGCAGGCCGTTGCTGGCCAGGCCCAGCGGGACCGACAGGGCCGGCTGACCGGTGAGGTTGAACGGGTAGGTGAAGGGCGTCCAGGTGGGCCAGCGCGTATTGGGCCAGTCCGGAGGCACTTCCCGGTTGGTGTCGAACGCGGTGATCGGCAGGGTCGGCGTGATCAGCAGGTCGTACTTCTGATGGAACACCGCCATCCGTTCCGAAAGCGCCATGCGCTCGTTCACCGCCGCCAGATAATCGAGCATCGACAGGCGTTCCGCCTTTTCCACCACCTGGATCAGGGCCGGGTCCATCTCGGCGCGTTTGCGCGCGCCCAGGTCGCGGCAGGCGTTGGCGGCGCCGCCGTAGAACAGGTGGCCAAAGGCGGCCAGCGGGTTACTGAAACCCGGGTCCACTTCGATCACGGTGGCGCCCAGGGTTTCGAACACGCGCACCGCCTCGGCCGCCGCGCGCTCGATGTCCGGGTCCACATCCACATAGCCCAGGTTGTTGCTGTAGGCGATGCGCAGCCCGGACAAGTCGCCGCCCAGCGCGGCCAGATAGTCGACCTGCCGGCGTGGCGCGGCCTGCGCGTCGCGGGGGTCGGCTTCGGTGAGCACCTGCATCATCAGGGCGCTGTCGGCCACCGTGCGCGTCATTGGCCCGGCGTGGGCGAGGGTGCCGAACGGGCTGGCCGGCCAGTGCGGCACTTCGCCAAAGGTGGGCTTATGGCCAACGATGCCGCAGAACGCGGCGGGAATGCGGATCGAGCCACCGGCGTCGGTGCCCAGCGCCAACGGCGCCATGCCGGCGGCCACCGCCGCCGCCGAGCCGCCGCTGGAACCGCCGGCGGTTTTGCTCGGGTCCCAGGGGTTGTTGGTGGGCCCGCACAGCGGGCTGTCGGTGACCCCTTTCCAGCCGAATTCCGGCGTCGTGGTTTTGCCCAGGGGCACGTAGCCATGGCGCTCCAGCGCAGCGGTGGCCGGCGAGCGTTTATTCAGGGTCGAGGCGGGATCGATGGTGCGCGAGCCTTTCACGGTGGGCCACATGGGCGTCAGAAACACATCCTTGACCGCCACCGGCACGCCGTCCAGCAGCCCCAGCGGCTCGCCACGGGCGTGGCGCTGCTCCGACTCCCGCGCCAGGGCCAGGGTGGTTTCCCGGTCAATCAGACACCAGGCGTTGAGGGCGTGATCGCTGCTTTGAACATGATCCAGCAGGCTCTCGGCGACCTCCACCGGCGACAGCCGTCGGGTCTCAAAGGCCTCTTTCAGTGCCAGGGCACTCAGGCTCCGCAGGTCTTCGCTCATCGTCGTCTCCTCTGAAACCGCGGATTGGGAAAGCGAAGTCAGCGCCGGCCGTAGCCCCTGCGGGTGTCCACCGGGTTGGCCAGGGGACGCCCCTGTCGCCAGCGCTGAAAATTGTCCACGAACTGTTCGCCCAGGGCGCGCCGCCAGCCGACGAAGTCGCCGGCCATATGGGCGGAGAGCATCACATTGGGGTAACGCCACAGCGGGTGTTCGGCGGGCAGCGGCTCTTGCTCGAACACATCCAGGGCGGCGCCCGCCAGCCGGCCGCTGTCGAGGGCTTCGAGCAGGGCGTCGGTGCGCACGATGGCGCCACGGCCCACGTTGATCAGCACCGCCCCCGGCTTCATAAGCCGGAAGTGGCGACGGTCGAACAGCCCCTGGGTGGCGTCGGTGAGCGGCGCGGTGATGATCACGTAGTCGGCGTCGCCAAGCAGCGCGGGCAGGTCCTCCTGGCGGTGCACGCGCCGGAAGGCGCGGTCCTGGCGGGCGCGGCGGGCGGTACCGATCACCGGCATGCCGATGGCGCCGAGTACGCTGGCGACCTCGCGGCCAATGGAGCCGGCGCCGACCACCAGTGCCTGCTGATCGCGGGCCAGCCGCGTCTCGCGGTGCCGCCAGCGGTGCTGGCGCTGCAGCGCCAGGTTGGTGAGGGTGTCCTTGGCGAACAGCAACACGGCGCCGAGCACGTACTCGGCGATGCCCCGGTCGAACACCCCGGCGGCGTTGGTCACCAGCAGATCGCCGTCGCGGATCGGCGCGATCATCAGCGCGTCGACGCCGGCGCTGGTGGCGTGCACCCAGCGGATCGGGCAAGGCGAGGGCCAGGCCGCCTCCAGGGTGTCGGTGCGGAAGTCCGTGACCACCAGAATGTCGGTGTCGGCGAGCCGTTCCGCGAGGCCGTCGTCGCCGCGCTGCTGATGGACCCGGGCCAGCGGCCGCAGCGCCTCCAGACCGGGCAGGTCGGGCTCGTCGGCGGCCAGCAAAACGGTGACGCGCGGCAGGGTCATGCGGTTTCCCCGAGGGCGTCTTCGAACAGCGTCATGGCCCGGTCAATCTCTTCGCGGCTGACGGTGAGCGGCGGCAGCCAGCGCACGATCTGGCCGTGGCTGCCACAGCGCAACAGCAGCAGGCCGGCCTGTTCGCTGGCGGCGAGCAGGGCGCCGGCGCGGGCGCCGTCCGCGTGGCCGTCGCGGTCGACAATCTCCATGCCGCGCATCAGGCCCAGGCCGCGAATCTCGTCCACGCAGGCATGGCGCTGGCGCAGCCCGTTCAAGGCGTTGTCCAGGTAATCCCCCAGGGTGCCCGCCTGCTCCACCAGGGATTCGCTTTCAATCACCTCCAGTGTCGCCAGCGCGGCGGCGCAGGCCACCGCGTTGGCGCCATAGGTGCCGCCCTGGGAGCCCGGGTAGCCTTCGGCCATCAGTGCCTTGCTGGCGGCGATGGCCGACAACGGATAGCCGCTGGCCAGGCCCTTGGCGGTGATCAGAATGTCCGGCTCGACGCCGAAGTGCTGATGGCTCCAGAACCGCCCGGTGCGGCCATAGCCGGCCTGGATTTCGTCGGCGATCAGCAGGATGCCGTGGCGGTCGCAGCGTTCGCGCAGGCCCTGCATGAACGCCTGGGTGGCGGGGTAGTAGCCGTACTCGCCCTGCACCGGTTCGATGATCATGGCGGCCACGTCGCCGGGGGCGGTCTGGGTGAGGAACAGCTGATCCAGCTCGCGCAGGCAGAACGCCACGGTGTCCTGCTCGCTCCAGCCATAGTGGTAGCTGTGCGGAAACGGCGAAAAGAACACGCCGGGCATCATTGGGCCCCAGCCGGTGCGCACCTTGGTGGTGGAGGAAGTCAGTGACGCGGCGCCCATGGTGCGACCGTGAAAGCCGCCCATAAAAGCGATGACATTGGGACGGCCGCTGGTCTGGCGCGCCAGGCGCAAGGCCATTTCCACCGCCTCGCTGCCGGAGTTGGCGAACGCCACCGCATCAAGCCCGGCGGGCAGATGCTCGTAGAGGCGATCGCTGAGGCGTAGCATATTGGGGTGGCTGACGGTGGTGTACTGGGCGTGCACCAGCTTGCCGACCTGCTCGCGGGCGGCTTCCACCACGGGGGGGTGGCAATGGCCGGTGGCGGTGACACCGATGCCGGAGGTGACATCCAGCCAGCGCCGGCCTTCGCCGTCGTACAACCAGCTTCCTTCGCCCCGTTCCGCACAGATCCCGCTGGATTGCACCAACAATGGAGACAGGTGACTCATGGCTCATTCCTCCGCGTGCCGTGCCCCGGGGGAAAGGCGCTGAAATCAGCCTTGCGTGGCGCTAAGACGGTTCAGCGGCTCCGGTTTCTCCAAGGGCGCCTTGAATCCGCTCACCGATCAGGTCGGTGCCGCTCGCCGGTTCCCCGGCGGCGAGGTCTGCCAACAGCGTCTCATGCAAATGGCGCGCCGCGCCACCAAAAACCGGCGTTTTTTCCGCCAGATGGTCAAGCAGCATGGCGAGGCTGAACAGGGTGGCGCGCGGGTCCGCCAGATTGCGGCCGGCGATGTCCGGCGCGGAGCCGTGGGTGGGTTCGAACAGGGCCGGTACGGAAGCGTCCGCCGGGTTGAGGTTGGCGGAGGGCGCCACCCCCAGGCCGCCGGCGAGCACCGCCGCCAGATCGGTAAGAATATCGCCGTGCAGATTGCTCGCCACCACCACGTCGAAACGCCAGGGCGCCTGCACGAATTTCATCGCCGCGGCGTCCACCAGTTCATGGTGGGTGGCGACATCGGGGTAATCGGCGGCGACCTCCGCGAACACCCGGGTATAGAGCTCGCCCCAGAACGCCTGGGCGTTGCGTTTGGTGATCAGACAGACCTGGGCGGCGCGCGGCTGGCCATCGCTGTCGGTGAAGCGGCGCTCGCGGTTTTCCAGGCCACGCACCTGGATACGTTGCCGGGCGCGCTCGAACGCGTGCCGGACCAATCGTTCGGTGGCGGTATAAGTGAACACTTCAAGCTGGGTGGCGACTTCCTGATCGGTGCCGGCTCGCAGGCGGCCGCCCTGGCCGGCGTACTCGCCTTCGCTGTTCTCGCGAATCACCAGCATATCCAGATCGCGGGCACGATCATCGGCGAGGTATTGAAGGGTGCCCGGGTAAAAACGGGCCGGCCGTTCGCAGGCCCACAGGTCGAGCCCCTTACGCAGGGTCAGCAGAGGCGCCAGGGAAAGGCCATCGGCAAGCACGTAACGCTCACGATCGTCGAGCGGGCCGGGATCACCGAGCGCGCCCAACAACAGGGCATTGTAGGCACGCAGCCGCGCCAGGGCATCGTCGGGCATCATCGCGCCATGCTGCTGATGCCAGGCGGTGGCGGGCCAGTCGAAGCGGTCATACTGCAGCGGCAACCGGTGCTGGCGGACCAGCGTGTTCAACACCGCCTCCGCCACCGCCATCACTTCCGGGCCAATGCCATCGCCGGGCAAGAGCGCTATTCGTAACTTGTTGGCCATATGCCTTCCCTCCCGACAGCGGATTCCATTCGTGGCGCACCGGGTTGGATTCAGGATTCAGGATGAAGGATACAGATTAACCGCGCGGACCCGGCGGTGAACTGACACCGGACGTATCCGCGCCTGTATCCTGATTCCTGTAACCTGTATCGGCTTTTAACCCATGCACAGATATTTGGTTTCCAGGTACTCGTCCATGCCCTGGTGGGAACCTTCGCGGCCGAGGCCGGATTCCTTGACGCCACCGAATGGCGCGGCGGCGTTGGAGATCAGCCCTTCGTTGATGCCCACCATGCCGGCCTCCAGGGCTTCCGCCACGCGCCACACGCGGTGAATGTTTTCACTGTAGAAGTAAGACGCCAGCCCGAACGGGGTGTCGTTGGCCAGGCGCACGCCTTCCTGCTCGTCCTTGAAGCGGATGATCGCCGCCAACGGGCCGAAGGTTTCTTCCTGGCAGAACTCCATGTCCTGGGTGGCGCCGGTGATCAGCGTCGGCTGAACGAAGTTGCCACCGCGCTCGTGGGCGGCGCCGCCCAGCACCACTTTGCCACCTTTGGCGACGGCGTCCTCGATGTGTTCGAGCACCTTCTTCACCGCCCCTTCGTTGATCAGTGGCGCCTGGGTCACGCCTTCCTCGAAGCCATCGCCGACCTTGAGTTTCTTGATCGCCGCGGAGAGTTTCTCCACGAAGGCATCGTGCACGCCATCCTGCACCAGAAAGCGGTTCACGCACACACAGGTTTGGCCGGTGTTGCGGAACTTGCTGGCAATGGCGCCTTCCACGGCCTTGTCCAGATCGGCGTCGTCGAACACCAGGAACGGCGCGTTGCCGCCCAGTTCCAGCGACACTTTCTGAATGTGCTCGGCGCACTGGGCCATCAACTGGCTGCCCACTTCCGTGGAGCCGGTGAAGCTGACCTTGCGCACCACCGGGGAGCTGGTGATGGTGTTGGAAATCGCCGCCGCCGAGCCGGTGATCACATTGATCACGCCAGCGGGAATGCCGGCGCGTTGCGCCAATTCGGCCAGGGCCAGCGCCGAATAAGGTGTGGCGCTGGCCGGTTTGACCACCATGGTGCAGCCCGCCGCCAGGGCGGCACCGGCCTTGCGGGTGATCATCGACGACGGGAAATTCCAGGGCGTGATCGCGGCGGTGACGCCGATCGGCTGTTTGATCACCACGATGTGCTGGCCCGGCTTGGCGCCGGGAATGGTGTCGCCATAGGCGCGCCGCGCTTCCTCGGCGAACCATTTGATAAAGGATGCGGCGTAGGCGATTTCGCCCTTGGATTCCGCCAGCGGCTTGCCTTGTTCCAGGGTCATCAGCGCGCCCAGATCGTCCTGATTGTCCATCATCAACTGATACCAGGCGTACAGCAGATCGGCCCGTTCGCCGGCGGTTTTGGCGCGCCAGGCGGGCAGGGCGTTATCGGCGGCGGCGATGGCCTGAAGGGTGTCCGCTTCTTTCATGCGCGGCACCTTGCCGATGGTCTCGCCGGTGGCGGGGTTGTCCACCTCGAAGGTGGCGCCGTCTTCGGCGTCGCACCACTGGCCGTTGATGAAACACTGCTGGCGAAAAAGATCGTTGTCTTTGAGGGTGAACTTGCTCATCGGGCGGCTCTCCTGAAACCGGGTCTCAGTATGGATCGGAATGCGTCTGCGGTCGGACGAAACCGTGAACGGGTGGCCAGCACGCCGTGATGAAACGGCACGCGCAGCCCCTGTTCCGAGGTTCTATTACGCTAACAGAGCCCGCCGCATACGCCTATCCCCGGGGCATTTGATTTGTGTATCGGGATGATTGGCGATGGTTGTATCAACGCGGCGAAGGGCGAGCGCCACGCCCGTGGCATGGCGCTCGGAGCGCGGGGCTCAGCGCTTAAGGGCGTCGGTGACGTGCGGTTGCAGCTTTTGCAGCAGACCTTTGAACACCTTGGGGCTGCCGGCCACCAGGTTGCCCTGGGTGAGGTAACGGTGGCCACCGTTGAGGTCGCCCACCAGCCCGCCGGCTTCGGTGATCAGCAGGATGCCGGCGGCCATGTCCCATTCCGCCAGGCCAATCTCGAAAAAGCCGTCGAAGCGGCCGGCGGCGACCCAGGCCAGGTCCAGGGCGGCGGCGCCCGGGCGGCGCAGGCCGGCGGCCACTTCGGCCACCGAACGGAACATGCCCAGGTAGGCGTCCATGTGCTGGGCCTGATCCTGACGGAACGGAAAGCCGGTGCCGATCAACGCGCCTTCCAGGCCAGGGCGGTTGGTGACTCGCAGACGGCGCCCGTTGAGCGCCGCGCCACGGCCACGGCTGGCGGTGAATTCCTCGTCGCGCAGCGGGTCGTAGACCACCGCGTGCTCCACCTTGCCCTTGATTTTCAGGGCAATCGAGACCGCGTACTGGGGAACGCCATGAATGAAGTTGGTGGTGCCATCGAGAGGGTCGATCACCCACTGGTAATCGGCGCCGTCGCCCTGGCCGGCGATTTCCCCGCCTTCTTCGGCGAGAATGCCGTGCTCGGGATAGGCTTTACGAAGCACATCGACGATGCGTGCTTCCGCGGCCCGGTCCACCTGGGTCACGAAATCGTTGACCCCCTTGCGATCCACGCTCAGCGGATCGTTGTTCTCCGCGGCGCGGCGGATCAGGTTGCCCGCCTGGCGGGCGGCTCGCAGAGCAATGTTCACTTGCGGCGCGTGCATGCAATCATCCTGTCGGTTTCAAAGAGCGCGGGCGGCGCCCTGGCCGTCCATCGGGGGCGAATTGTAGCAGAGCCGGGGCGGCGAAGGCAGACACCTTTGTTCGCCACCGTGGGGCGATGGCCAGCGCAGGCGCGGCGGATGGCCGGATTCTGTTAATATGCCGCCCCGCCCATCGAATAGGCAGGCTAGACAATGCTCGACAACGTGCGCGTGGTGATGGTGGAGACCACCCATCCGGGCAACATCGGCGCCGCCGCCCGCGCCATGAAAACCATGGGCCTGAGTGACCTGAGGCTGGTGGCCCCGAAAAGCTACCCAAGCGTGGAGGCGACCGCTCGGGCCTCCGGCGCCGGCGATGTGCTGGCCGCCGCCGGCGTCTGCGCGAGCCTGGACGAAGCCCTGGACGGCGCCACCCTGGTGATTGGCACCAGCGCCCGCCAGCGCCGCATCCCCTGGCCTTGCGTCACGCCCCGGCAACTGGCCGCGCAATTGCAGCGCGAACCCGCCGACACCCGCATCGCGGTGATGTTCGGGCGAGAAGACCGTGGTCTCACCAACGATGAACTGCGACGCTGCAACCTGCACGTCACGGTGCCCAGCAATCCCGAATACGGCGTGCTTAACGTGGCGTCCGCGGTACAGTTGATCGCCTATGAGCTGCGGCTGGCGCTGGTGGGCGAAGACCCGGACCTGCCAGATGCCCGCTCCCGGCGCGAGTTGATGCCCCTGCCGGAGATGTTCTGGGACGAGCCCGCCGCTGGCAACGAGGCGGTGCAGCAGTTTCTGGAGCATCTGGAACGGGTGATGGCGGAAAGCGGCTTTCTGGATCAGTCCAACCCCGGCCAGGTGATGACGCGCATGCGGCGATTGTTCCTGCGCGCCCGTCCGGACAAAATGGAGATCAGCATTCTGCGTGGCACTCTGGTGGCGCTGGAAAAAGCCATGCGGGCTTCCACTTCGAGGTAACTATGTTCAACCAGATCAAAGAGGACATCCGATCGGTCTTTCACCGTGACCCGGCGGCGCGCAACACCTTGGAAGTGTTGCTCAATTACCCCGGCCTGCACGCGGTGTTGTTCCACCGTCTGGCGCACTGGTTGTGGACCCATAAGTTCAAACAGATCGCGCGATTGCTGTCCACCTTCAGCCGCTGGTTCACCGGCATCGAGATCCATCCGGGCGCCAGGATCGGCCGGCGTTTTTTCATCGATCACGGCATGGGCGTGGTGATCGGTGAAACCGCCGAGATCGGCGATGACGTCACCCTCTACCACGGCGTCACCCTGGGCGGCACCAGCTGGAACAAGGGCAAGCGGCACCCGACCCTGGAAGACGGCGTGGTGGTGGGCGCTGGCGCCAAGGTGCTGGGCCCGTTCACGGTGCACAAGAACGCCAAGATCGGCTCCAATTCGGTGGTCACCAAGGAGGTTCCCGAAGGCGCCACCGTGGTGGGCATCCCCGGCCGGGTCATCGGCAAGGCGGTCACCGAACAGGAAAAGACCCGCCAGGAGATGGCCGAAAAAATCGGCTTCCAGGCCTACGGTGTCAGCAACGACATGCCTGACCCGGTGGCCGAGGCCATTGGCGCGCTGCTCGATCACCTGCACGCCGTCGACGGCAAACTGGACCGGGTCTGCACCAACCTGAGAAAGCAGGGCATTCAGGGCTGCGATGAAAAGCTGCCGGAACTGAACGACGAAGACTTCGAATCGGTAAAGGCGCGCGGCGGCACCGATTAAGGAATCGTTATCGACGGAGCAAACCATGCCTGACGTTGCATCATTGATCTGGGGATTTTTGTTCGGCTGCGTGGGCATGGGCCTGTTTATTTACGGAAAAAAGCAAGCGGTGCTGATGCCGCTGGTGTGTGGCGCCGCGCTGATGATCTACCCCTGGTTTGTCACCAAGGCGATCTGGGTGGTGGTGGTGGGTGTGCTGCTCACCGCCTTGCCGTATTTTATTCGTCTATAAAAGGCTGCCGAACAATCCCTTGCGTGCTCTGAGTGAGCTGAAGCGCGCCGACCAAAGCCATCAACCACATCAATAAAAAAGGTTCTTCACGGAATAGCGGGAATTGACGCATGCTGATCCACTTCCCATCGCCGCTGACGCCCTGTTGGGCGTTCTACTTTCTTGCTTGTCCAAGAAAGTAGACAAAGAAGGACACCCCGTTGTGTCGCCCTTCGGGTTCCCGAGCCACGGGCAATTGATGGCCGGGTCGGCGACGAGACGACATCCTGTCGTCCGCCGCCTCAGTTGGCCGTCCCTGGCCAACTGACCCTATCAATTTCCCGCGGCTCGGCGACACAACAAGGGGGAAAGCCCTCCAGAGCGGTACGATAGGCCATGGCCTGCAGAGGGAAAATCAGGCTGAGGAGTTTGATCTGGGAGCGGTCCCGGAAGGCACCGCCCTTGCCCCGCGTCCCCAATGGAGCGGCCCAACCGCGAGCCAAAAGCCGCTTCCCGTTAAAGCACGAAGAACCAATAAAAAAGGCTCATCGCGCTTTAGCGGGAAGCGACTTTGATGGGAAATGGATCAGCATGAATCAACTCCCGCTCGCGATGAACCTAAGAAAGTGGAGCACATCATGATTGCCACGGTCACCCGCTTGTTCCCCCTCTGGGCCATTCTGCTTTCGATCTTCGCCTATCTGATGCCGGCGCCGCTGGCCGCCCGTGGCACCTGGATCGTGCCCCTGCTGATGGTGATTATGTTTGGCATGGGCATGACTCTGGCCTGGTCGGATTTCGCCCGGGTGTTGCGCCAGCCCCGGGTGATTCTTACTGGCATGGGCCTGCAGTTTCTGATCATGCCGCTGGCCGCGTTTCTGGTCGCCCGGGGGCTTGGTTTGCCCCAGGAGCTGCTGGTCGGGCTGGTGATCGTGGGCGCCTGCCCCGGCGGCACCGCCTCCAACGTGATCTGTTATCTGGCGCGCGCCGACGTGGCGCTGTCCATTACATTGACGTCGCTGTCCACCCTGGTGGCGGTGCTCGCCACGCCGGTGCTGGTTTGGTTGTACGTCGGTGAGAGTATTCCGGTGCCGGTGGCGGCGATGCTGTGGTCGCTGGTGAAAATCGTCCTGCTGCCGGTGGTGGGAGGCACGGTGCTCAACTCGCTATTGCACAAACCGCTGCGGCCAGTGCGTGAAATCTTTCCGCTGATCTCGGTGATCGCCATTGTGCTGGTGATCGGCATCGTGGTGGCGCAGAACCAGGGTCACATCGCCACCGGCGGGTTGCTGGTGATGCTGGCGGTGATATTGCACAACGGCCTGGGGCTTGGGTTGGGCTACGGCGCCGCCCGCTTGCTGCGCTTTGACCGACGCCAAGCACGTACTCTGGCGATCGAAGTGGGCATGCAGAATTCCGGCCTGGGCGTGGCGCTGGCGGGCAAGCATTTTTCCGCCCTGGCGGCCCTGCCGGGGGCGTTGTTCAGCGTCTGGCACAATTTGTCCGGCTCGATTCTCGCCTGGTACTGGCGCCGCCGGGGAGAAAAGGATGATTGAGGGCCAGCCCGTGGGTCGCTAGGCTGGAGGGAATGAAATCCCTCCTGGTAATCCTGGTGATGGCCATCGCCGCCGCTCTATTCGTGGCTGGTCTCAAGCAGCAATGGTGGCCGGTGCCGCGCCAGTGGAATCCCTTTATGCCACTGGTGGTGAGCGACCCGGTGACACCGGTGACGCGCTGGAAACTCAAGCGCATAGGCGATGACCGCCAGGCGTGCCTGGCGGCGTTGGATACGGTGCCTGAAGGCGGTCTGGATTACCTGCCCCTGAAGGATTACACCCCGGTTCAGGCGTGCCCGTTAAGCAATGTGGTGCGCGTGCGCAGCGCCGGGGTACGTTTCAATCACTCGTTCGTGGCGCGCTGTCCTCTGGCGCTGGCCTGGGCGATGTTCGAACGCCACCAGCTGCAGCCTCAGGCGAAGGCGGTGTTCGGTCAGCCGGTGCGTGAAGTATGGCACTACGGCACCTTCGCTTGCCGCAACATCTACCACCGCAAGGATGACCGCCGCAGCGACCACGCCACCGCCTCGGCCCTCGACGTAGCCGCCTTCACCCTGGCCGACGGCACCCGTGTCTCGGTGCTTGACGACTGGAACGACGACGGCAAACGCGGAGACTTTCTGCACCGCGCCCGCGACGGCGCCTGCCGGTTTTTCGGCACCACCCTGAGCCCCGACTACAACGCCGCCCACGCCAACCATTTCCACCTGGGGTTGCGCGGGTTTGGCATCTGTCGTTAGCGGCTGGAACAAGGGACAGGCCGTGCCATCGGCGACGCCGTGCTCCGTGGAGACCGGCTTCAAGCGGCAAGTTTCAAGCTGCAAGAGGCCACTTCCGTCGTCGCTTTTTGTAGCTTGTAGCTTGTAGCTTGTAGCTGGCGCGGACACAGCCTTTTGTCACACCACGGTCCCGCCCGCGCTGGTCCTTTCAATCTGTTCCCTGTTTCTAACGCGGCAGCGTCAGATACACCCCCAGCAACACCAGAGGCGCGCCCAGAAGGTGGTTGATGCCCAGCGCTTCGCCGAGCACCAAAAAAGCGAACAGGGCGGTAAAAAACGGCGTGCTCAGGCGCACCGTGGTGGCGGCGGTGGGAGTAATGTGCTGGCAGGCAAGGGGATACAAATAACCCGGCGCCAGGGTCGAGAACGCCGCCAGCCCCAAAAACAGAGCCCATTGGTGGCGGTCCGGCATGGCTTCCGCCCCCGGCGCGAACGGCACGCACACCAGCAGCCCCAGCACACAACTGATCAACACCACGCTCCAGCCCTGGCCCTGCAAGCGGGTGCCGGCCATCGAGTAAAGCGCCATGGTCAACGCCGCACCCAAGCCGCACAGATTGCCGATCAATTCCGATTCGCCAGTACCGGTGGATTGGTCTGCGAGCATCAGCACCACCGTCACGCCGACGAACGCGAGCAGGCCGCCGGCCAGTTCACGGGGCGCCACCCGCTCGCGCCGCAGGGCGCGCAGCAGCATCACGAAAAACGGTGAGGTGGACACCAATAACGAAACGCTGACCACATTGCTCAAGTAGAAGCCAATGGTGGCGAGGATGTAATAGGCGGCCAGCAAGGCCCCGGCGTAGGCGGCCTGGCGCGTCGGCGCTTTATAGCCACGGGTGATCGCCGGCAGCGCGGCCAGCAGCAGTGCGGCGGTGAGAAAGCGAAACACCAGGGTGGTGCCAGTGGGCAGGTCCCGCAACAGCGCCACCCAGATACCGGTGGCGCCCCACTGCACGCTGGCCAGCAGGGCGAGGGTGGTGCCCTGGGCGGTACGGCGATTCATAGCGGTTTCCCCTTCCTGGTGCGTCAGGCCCGCCGGCGGGGCCGGTGTCGGATCGGAGTATGGCGGGCCTTGCCGGCGTCGGGAAGGGCGCGCATCAATCCCGCGCCCAGTGTTCCGCCCAATGATTGAGATCCAACAGCCTGACGCCCAACTCCTGGCCTTGGGGGGTGAGGCGATAGCCGGCGCCTTCTTCCCGTTCCACCAGCGCCATTTCCCTGAGGAGTTTCAAGCGGCCATTGAGGACCGTCGGCGAGACCTGGTCGCAGCGCTCGCGCAGATCCCGGAACGACAGCGGCCCAGGGGTCAGTTCCCACAGAATGCGCAATGTCCAGCGCTGGCCCAGCGCATCCAGCAGCACCATGATCGGTCGGCCGCTGCGGGAGCCGCGCACGGGCGGGGTAACGGCTTTTCTGGCCATCGGGCACCTCTTATAGCCTGGTTGACTTGACCGCCACATAAAATGTAGCGAAGAATCGGGTCGCTACACTTTCCGTAGCGAAAGACGAGAGGTTACCATGAGTCACGATCTTGCGCCCCTGCCGGGGCCCGATTTTACGCCCGCCATTCAGGCGATTCTGGATCGCTATTATCCGAACAGGGACGGCGAGGTGTTGAGCCTGTTCCGGGTGTTCGCGCGCAGTCCGCGACTGTTAAAAAAGCTGGGCGCCGCCGGCCTTCTGGATGCCGATAGCCCCTTGACCCTGCGGCAGCGGGAGATGGTTATTCTGCGCACCACCGCCAACAACGACTGCGAGTACGAATGGGGCGTGCACGTCAAGGTATTCGCCGGGGCCGCCGGCTTCAGTGACGCGCAGATTCGCGCCACACGGCGCGGGGCACCACGGCAGGAAGATTGGAACCCGGAAGAACGGTTGCTGTTGCAGGCGGTGGATCAACTGCATGCCATGGGCCATCTGGATGAGCCCACCGGCAAGCGCTTCGCGGCAGGTTGGAGCACCGAGCAGCAGTTGGAAATCCTGGCGCTGTGCGGCTTTTATAAAACCGTCAGCCTGATCGCCAACACTGCATCGCTGCCGCCGGAAAGCTGGGCGGTGCGCTTTCCAGCCTGGTAGGCAAGGGGGTCTTCAGCAGTCAGTTAAAACGCACCGGGCAGACTGGCGCCGATTTGCGCCGCGTGTTCACGTAAGGCCGCCGCCACTTCGCGAATTTTCGCCTGATTGAGGCGCGTTATCGGCGCCGACAACGAGATGGCCGCGCGCACCGTGCCGCTGTGGTCACTGATCGGCACCGCCACGCAGCGCAGTCCGGTTTCCACCTCTTCGTTGTCCAGGGCGTAGCCGCGCTTACGGGTGCGGCTCAGTTCTTTGATCAAGGAGGGGGCGTCGATGAGAGTGTGCTGGGTGAAGCGACGAAAATCCTGCCGCTCAAGGAACTGGTTGAGCGTTTCACCCTCCAGGCGGCTGAGCAGGGCTTTGCCCAACCCGGTGCAGTAAGCGGGCAGCCGTTTGCCGATATGGGTAATGATGGTAAGGCTGCGCGAGCCCTCGCCTTTTGCCACATAGCAGACCATGCCGTTATCGGGGATACCCACGTGGATGGTCTCGCCGAAGCGCAGCGCCAGGCTCTCCACATGGGGTTGGGTAAGGCGGTGCATGGCGTCGGTGACCGACACCCGACCGCCGAGGTCGGCGAGCAGCAAACCGAGCTCGAAGGCGCCGTCCGGGGTCCGGCCAATGGCGCCCACCGAAAGCAGGGTGGTGAGGAAGCGGTGGGCGGTGGCGATATTGATGTCCAGCCGCTGGGAAAGCTGGGACAGCGTCAGCTTTTCGCCGGCGAAGGTAAAAGCGCCGAGAATTCGAAAGGCTTTGATTACCGAAGCGTTAACCGGGGTTGCCATGGGTCTTCCTTGTCGTAGTGATGCGTGCCACACCGGGCATGCCATTAACCTGGGAGCCGTTGGCGAAGGCGATCCATGATGCGCGCGGTCAGGCCCCATATCCGCTCGCCTCTATAGGAGAGCACCAGCGATGTTTTGCGCCGGCCCCGGTACTCGATCTCCTGGTGCTGGTATTGACCCGCGTCCATGAACGCAGCGAGCGGCAGTTCCAGAACGTCGGCGACTTCGCTGGCCTGGAGGCGCCATTGGCGAGGGCGGGTGACGCGGGCGAGCACCGGATAGACGCGCACGCCGCTGCTGTTGTCGCAGGCGGGCAACACCGCGCGCACGGCGGCTGGCGATACCGACAACCCCAATTCCTCGCGGGCTTCGCGCAAGGCGGTGCGGATCACGCAGCGATTGTCCGCCGGTTCCATCAGGCCCCCGGGCAGGCAGATCTCACCCGCGTGCTGGCGCAACCGCGTGGCCCGGCGGGTAAAAATCACCGGGCAATCCGCCTCTTGTTCAAGCACGGCGATCAGCACCGCCGCGCAGCGCTGGTGCGGTGATGGCGAGGGCGGGCCGAGTGGCGGCAGCGCCGCCAGACGTTGCCGTAGTGAACGGTTCATGGCCTGCCCGCCTGGCTCAGAAAAAGCGGTCAAAATGCACCTGCTCGGCGGGCACCCGGCTCTCCAGCAACAACATCCGGGTGGTGGCCTGCACCATCGGTGGTGGACCCGCCAGATAGCATTCGAACTGATCCAGACGTTCACCCAGGGTGTGCGCCACCGCTTCGTGGATAAAGCCGACCAGGCCGTCCCAGCCCTGGTCCGGCGACGGCTCGGAGATGGCGGCGTGAAAGTCGATGCGCTGATCCGCGCCGGGCAGCGCGCGCAACTCGTTCAAGCCACAAATGTCCGCCGGTGTGCGACCGCCAAAGAAGAAGTGCACGCGGCGGCCGTCCAGTAAGGGCTCGGCCAGCACCCCGCGGGCGATGGAGAGCACCGGCGAAATCCCCGAGCCGCCGGCAATGCACAGCACGTCGCGGGGGGATTCCGGTTGCAGGTGAGCCAGGCCGTAAGGGCCGTCCAGTTCGATGCGATCCCCGGGCTGAAGATGGTCGAACAGCGCGCCGCTGACCTGGCCACCGGGTTTGCGGCGAATCCAGAATTCCCAGACACCGTCATCGTTGGCCAGATTGCTCATTGAATAGGCTCTTGGCGCGGCGTGGCCCTGCAGATGCAACATGGCGTACTGGCCGGGTAAAAAGCGCGCGGCGACGGCGGTGCGAAAGCGAAATTCCACGATGTCCGCGGTCAGTTCGCGGCGCTGTTCCAAAGTGGCTTGCAGGCGGCGCGGCGGGCAGGCCGGCCGGTAGCTGTCGTCGACACGCATCTTGATGGTGACATCGCCGGCCGCGCGGCACTGGCACGCCAATTTGCGGCCCTTCTTTTTATCTCTTTCGGTGAGCCCGGGCGCCTGCTCCCACAGTTCTTCCACCTCGCCCTCCAGCAGCTCGAATTTGCAGCTTCCGCAGCCACCGGAATTGCACTCGTAAGCGAGGCCCAGGCCGGCGCTCAGACCGGCACGAAGCAGGCAGTCATGCTCGGCGGTCTGTTCGAAAGCGAGCTCGCTGTTATGAAGATGAATCGTCGGCATAGTGACGGTGTCCTGTCGGTTAACGGTTGGAGGCGTCGGCAATGGCGAGAAAGTGCCGGGCGTTGTCGGTCAACAGCGCGCGCCGCTGGGCATCGTCGAGCTCAAGCCCGAGCAGGCGGTGGCCGGGGTCGCGCTCGCGGATCACGAACGGATAGTCACTGCCCACCATCAGGCGTTCATGGCCATACACCTGGATCAGGTACGCCAGGGCCTGCTCGCTGTACACCAGGGTGTCGTACCAGAAGCGCCGGGCGGTCTCCTCGGGGGCATGTGGCATGGTGTCGCGCAGCGCCGCGTTGCTGTGCCAGCCATGCTGCAGACGCGGCAGGATCATTGGGAATGAACCGCCACCGTGGCTGAACGCGACCCGCAGGCGGGGAAAGCGGTCCAGCACGCCATTGGCGATAAAGGCGGCGATGCCGAGGCCGTTTTCGTTGGGAAAGGCCACCAGGGCTTCCATCAACGCGGGGCCGTACAGACGTTCGGTGGTGGGGTGCAGCGCGTGCACGAACAAGCACATGTCCTCTTCTTCGAGCGCTTGAAAAAACGGGTCGAAGCGGCGATCCGCCAGGGCGATGCCGTTGATATTGGAGCCTGCTTCGACGCCGCGCAGGCCGAACTCGTGCTTCAATGAACGCACTTCCCGGGCGGCGCGCTGCGGGTCCTGCAGGGGCACCATGCCGAGGCCGTGGAAGTGGCTGGGGTCATGGGCGACCATCGCGGCGATGGTGCCGTTGATATGGCGGCCAAAGGCCAGCGCATCGGGCAGCTCGAACCAATAGGACAGTAACTCGGGCATGGGCGAGAGCACTTGTACGGCGACGCCTTCGGCGGCCATTTCGTCAATCCGCCGGCGCGGGTCCCAGGCGTTGTCTTCAACCTGGCGGAACGGTTTGCCACCGATCATCACCGTGCGGTGGTGCTCACCACAGTGCATGCAAGGCCAGGCGTGGCCAGGCTGCTTGCCCGGGTAGGCGGGAAAATCCGCCGGCACCACGTGGGTATGCATATCGATCATGATGTCGCCTCCCTATCCGGCCTTGACCGCGCCGGCCAGTACATCGACATAGACCTTGCCGTCCTCGAGCTGAACCGGATACACCTTGAGTGGCAGCACGCAGGGAAACGACAAGGCTTCGCCGGTGCGGATGTCGAAGGTGCCGCCGTGCCAGGGGCACTCGACCACGAAGTCGTCGTCGACGTCGCCTTCGGAGAGCAACGCCTGGCCGTGGGTGCAGGTGTCGTCGGTGGCGTAAAGCTGATCATCGACGCGAAACACCGCGATCGGAGGGCGCGCCGGTGGCGTGATCTGAACAATCTCTCCGTCGCCCAGTTGATCGAGTTCGCAGACGTAGAAACGGGACAGATTGATAACACAATTCATGGCAACTCCTGAGTTTCTCAAGCCAGGCCATAGGCCGTTACCAGCACCACGCCGGATACGGTGGCGACAGTGCCGGCGATAACCTGGCGGGTAAAAATTTCGTCGGCGCGCAGAAAAATGTAGGACATCAGCAGCACGAACAGCGGCGTGGTTGACGCCAGTGGCGCGACGACCACCAGGTCCTGGTGTTGCAGCGCGGCGTATAACAGCACCGGGCCAAGTGCTGAGAACACACCGGCCAGCACGAAGTAGCCGAACTCGTTGCGGCTGCAGCGTATGCTTGCGAACGAGCCGCTGAGCAGGAAATAGAGCGTGGCGAACAGCCAGGATGAGGTGCAGGTCACCGCGGCGGCGGTGATCGGGTCGGCGCCGATGTCGATGCCGACCTTGCGCAGCACAATGGAAATGCCGTAGCTGAGCGCCGCCGCCGCGGGCAGAAGCAAATAACGGCGCGGTACCCGGGCCAGGCTGCGGGTATCGTTGCGACCGCCCTCGGCGCCGACGGCAACACTGCCCATCACCACCAGCAGCGCGCCCAGGAACCCCAGAGGCGTGATCCGTTCGTCAAGAAAGGCGATCGCCAGAATCACCGAAATCACCGGGTGGGTGAGCGTCAATGGCGTGGTGATGTTGGCACCGAGCCGTGCCATGCCCTGAAACTGAAACAGCCGGCCAAGCAACGGCGCGAACATGCCGGACAGGAAAAAGTATCGCCATTGCCACCAGTCCCGAAGATGCACCTCTTGGGTCAGCAGGCTCCACACCCACAGAAACAGCACATTGATGGACAGAGTGATCCACAACGCGGTGGCGCTGGAGGCGCTTTTAACACCCACCCGAACCAGCAGGAAGGTGAGCGCGAACATCACCGATGAGAGCAGCGCCAGGCCGATCGGTAGGGTGGCGTTGAGTTCATCCATGTTCAGGCTCTCCGGCCCACCGGGTCACTCGTTCACTCCGCCGGTGACGGTGGAAATGCGCATGCCGCGCTTGCCGGTGTCGATGACTTCGCCGGTGATATAGGAGGCATCGTCGGAGGCAAGAAAGGCAATGGCGGCGGCCTGTTCATCCACGCTGGCGGCGCGCTCGAACAGCCCCTCGCGGCTGACGTAGTCGTAGAACTGCTGGTTCCAGCGTTTTTCCTGGTCGCTTAATTGGCGCTCTAGACGTGGTGTGGGGCGCTCCTTGACGGCGGTGTTGCCCGGCGATACGCAATTGACGCGAATATTGAAGTCGGCAAGCTCCACCGCCAAAGCGGTGGTGAGCGCGGCGACGCCGCCCTTGGAGGCGGAGTAGGGAATGCGGAAGATGCCCATGGTGGCATTGGAGCCCACGTTGACAATGGCGCCGCCGCGCTCGCGCATGTGCTCGATCACCGCCCGGCAACACCAGAGCGGCGGCCAGAACGAGCGCTCCACCTCGGCACGGATCTCCTCCTCACTGTAGTGCCAGAACGGCTTTTTCCAGATCGTGCCGCCAACGTTATTGACCAGTACATCCACCTTGCCGAAGGCAACGTGCGCCAAATCCATGGCGCTCACCGCGCCATCAAAAGTGGACAGGTCGGCGATCGCCACCGCCACCGGGTGGCCGGCGGCGCGTCTCGCCTCCGCCGCCGCCTGGGCAGGCGCTTCGGCTTTATCGGCGAGCACTACCTTGGCGCCTTCGCGGGCCAGCCGCCAGGCGCTGGCCAGACCAATGCCCTGGCCCGCGCCGGTGACAACCGCCACTTTGTTCTCGAATCGTTTGCAACCATAAGCACTCATGGCACTTCTCCCTGGAGTCGTTGATGGCGTTGTCGGCGCCACGCTATTCGCTGAATTCTTCCACGTTGGGGCGCGCCCCCCACATACAGAACGAAGACGGTTTCATCTCGAACTGGCGCGGCGTATAGGCGCCCTCATCGGTAATCCGCTTCACGCCGGCGGAATACTCGTAGACCCGGTTATCCGGGCCCATGAAGTAAATGAACATGGCGGTGGAAGTGGGGTGGCGGCCGGGACCGAACACAATGGGAATGTCGTTTTCTTTCAGGAAGTACCAGGAGCGCATCACGTCATCGATGCCCGCCACCTGAAAATTGACGTGCTGGATACCGCTTTTCTCCGAAGGGAACAGGGCGATCTTGTGGTGTACCTCGTCGATACGCAGCAAGGCGCCCTCGCCAATGCGATCACTGATGCGCGCATCCATGAACGCGGTCCAGAAAGACAGATCCCGTTCGATGTCGCGGCTGTGCAGGCCGAAGTGACCGAATTCAGTGATGCCGGCGTCGCGCGCCGGAAAATAGCGCACCCCGGTGCGGTGGTGGCGATAAACCAGTTCCAGGCGGTTGTCGTTGCGGTCGGTGAAGCCGATGAAGGCTTCGACGTGGCGCTCCTCGCACTCCGCTGGCGTACCGCGGTGCACGGCAAACCCTTCGGCGCTGAGCTGGCGCTCGGCGTCGTCCAGTTGATCCAGCGTGCGCAGTTGGAAGGCGGACGCGTCATAGTCGGCGTCGCCCTGGATATAGCACAGGTTATAGGTGCTGTCGTCGCCGCGCAGATAGGCGTGCGTGTCGGTGCGCTCGCGCAGTTCCAGGCCGAGGATGCGGGTGGCGAAGTCCACCATTTGATCCAGGTCCTGGCAGCCCAGGCGCAGATAGCAGATATCGTGCAAATGAATCATTGCCAGGTCTCCACTTTTTGATTGCCGGAAGAGGGGGGAAGCGGGCCGTCCAGTGCCGGCCGCAGGCGTTTGCTGATCAGGTACGCCGCCGCCAGGCAGAGGCCGGCCACACCGATCAGGTTGAATGATGAGAAGCCAAGCAGGGCGACCGCGATCAACAGGGCTCGCACCCAGGATTTCAGAATGCCGTGGTACCAGCCTTCCGCCGCCACCGCGAGCACACACACCGCCACCGTCACTTTGACGATGTCGAAGACTATCGTTTGCCACTCGCCGATCAGCAGCATTCCCGGGTTGTAGACGAACGCGAAAGGCAGCGCGAACACCACCATGCCGACACGCGCGGCGGTCACCGCCACCGTCATTGGCCGCTCGTCGGCGATGGTACTGGCCACGTAGGCGGCGACCGCCACCGGCGGCGTCAGATAAGAGGCTACCGCGAAGAAAATCAGAAACAGATGCGCCTGGATCGGCATCAGACCGGCGTCAACCAGGGCCGGTGCCACCATCACCGCCACCAGGGAATAGACCGCCACCACTGGCATGCCCATGCCGCAGATAATGGTGACGACCGCGGCCGCGGCCAGCGCCAGGAAGATATTCACTTCCGCGACACTGAAGATCAGCGCCGAAAGCTTGGACACCAGGCCGGTAATATTCAGGCCCAGCATCAGAATGCCGGCGCCGGCCACGGCGGCGATCAACGGTGCGATGGCGGTGCATACCTCCACACAGCCTTCGATCAGCTTGCGTGGGCCAAGGCGTTTACCCGGGATGCCCCAACTGGCGAGGATCACCGCGATCAGCGCGAAGGTGGCCGCCAGCGCGGGCGTGTGCCCGTTGAGCATGTAATAGACCAGCAGGCCCATGGGAATCACGAAAATCCAGCCGGTGCGCACCACGGTCCACAATGAGGGAATCAGGCTGGCATCGATGCGCCCCACCTGACGCCGGCAGGAATAGCAGTGCACCTGAACGTAGATGCACACGTAATAAAGGACTGAGGAGGCAAGAATCGAAAGCAGCACTTCCTTATAGGGAATGCCGGTGAATTCCACCATTAGAAACACCACCGCCCCCATCACTGGCGGCAACAGCGCGCCGCCGGTGCAGGCCACCGCCTCGATGGCGCCGGCCACGCGACCGGTATAACCGGCACGCTTCATCATCGGGATAGTGATCGAACCGGTGGTCATCACGTCGGACGCGGGGCTGCCGGAGATCATCCCGAACAGACCGCTGGAGGTAATGGCGACCTTGGCGGAGCCGCCGGAACGACGGCCGGCGATCAGCGCCGCCAGATTAAAAAAGAAATCGCCGCCGCCGCTTTTTTCCAGAAATTTACCGAAGGTCACGAACAGAAAAGCGTACACCGCGGCAACCTGAATGGGCGCCGAAAACAGCCCCCCGTCCTGGGGGGAGACCATCAATACTTCAAGAAGATAGTGCCAGCTCAGACCGCGATGGCTGAAAAATCCGCTCAGGTGATGGCCGAGCAGGCAGTAGCCGATCACCAGCCAGACCACCACCGAAATGCCCGGGCCCACGCAACGACGCAGCAACTCCAGGGTCAATATCAGATACGCGGCGGCGGCGACCTGGTCCCAGACGGTGAAGTAGCTCAAGCCGCTGATCCAGTCGTGATAGCGGTCCATCTGGGTTATAAGGTAGACGCCGGCGATCAGGCTGGTCAGGGAGAGCAGGTAGTCGCCGATGGTGCTGCGGTTCACGTCCGGTGCGTAACTGATCGCCAGAAATGAAATCACGTACATCGGCACGACAAAAATGATCGCCAGTTCCAATCGGCCAATCTCTCCAGCGAGGGCGTACCAGACCTCGAACAGCGTCAATGGCACCGCAAGCAGCGCGAAGAAGGCGTACTTATAGCGATCCATGGGCACCTTGTTGCCCATTTGAAACAAAAGCCAGAGAGATCTTTTTACGTATCGCATTGCAACACCTGTTTGATGGTGCGTTGCGCCCGCCGGTGAGCGGGCGCAATGGCGGTGAACAAATAGGAGCCGGTTCCTCCGCCGGAAGCCGGCCCGGGTTGGATTACCTGGGTGCTACCATTCGACCTGCGCCCGTGCCTGAACGAAGCTGGGCTGGTCGCCATCGTAGGGGCCGCCTTCCACATCAAGCACGTTGCCGTACTCCAGCGAAAAGCGCAGACGCTGCTCCGGGAACCAGTTCAGGCCTAGCATCATCATGTCGATCTGGCCGCCGTCGATGTTGCTGTCGGTGAGCTCCAAAGTGCTGTAGCTGGCGGCCACCTGCCAGGCGCCGAGCCCGCCCTGGCTCAGGCTGCGTGCCGGAGTGGGCGGCCCGAAGACGTCCTCGCCGGGTTTGTAGGCGCGGCTCTCGCCGGTCAGGAAATAGCCGGCCTGAACGTAGCCACCCTTGAATTCAGGCTTCTCGCCATCGCCCGGGCCGCCTTCGATTTGATCGAACTTCTGTTGGAAATACTCGGTTTCCAGTTCGAACGGGCCGTGCAGGTACATCAGTTGAACGCCACCGGCGGTGAAGCCGTCGGAGACGAACGCGCCGGTGTCCACCGGCCGGAAAGGGCTCAAGTAGGTTTGCGGCCGGGCGCGCAGGCGGAAATCATCGGAGCCCTTAGCGGATTGGCGCCGCAAGGAGACCCCCAGGTTGAGCACATGGTTGGTTGCCTGGATCGGGTTGAAGGTGAACTGCGTGGCGATGTCCACCGGGTCGTCCGCGTTGGCGTCGCTGGCACGGCTGCCCAGTGGCGCCTGGGTGGCGGCGATACTCCAGCGCCAGCGGTTGCCGATCAGATCGCTGCGCAAGCCAAGCCGCCGCGCGCCGGCACCCAGCACCAGGCTGGCGGTGGGTTGCTCCATGAACATGGTGTACTTGGGGCTCTGCTGCCCCAGGAAGCCGAACGGCAGAAAGCGGTTCCCCAACGATAAATGCAGGTCGGTATTGGCGAACTTAAAGCCGTTATAACCCAGGTAGGCTTCCTTGATGCCGCCCTCGCCGCTGTTGGTGAAGTCGTACTGGAACACGTAGGACCAGTCGCTGTAGAGCGTGCCGGCGGCTTCCAGGCGTGCTTGCCGAAAGCGTGTGCCATTGCCCATCGGTTCGCCGTCTTCGTTGTACCACGCGGTGTCCATCAGAATGCGGCCACCGACCCGGGCGGTGAAGTTGCCATCGCCGCTGGAGAGCAGCATGCGGCCACCACGCTGTTTGATGGTCACCAGGTTACCGTCGCTGGCCTTTTCAGCTTTCTCAGCTTTCACGGCTTCCAGTTCCTGCTCCAGCTTACGCACTCTCTGATCCAGATCGCTGTCGGCGCGCGCGGTTTGCAAGCCCATGGCCACGGCCAGGGCACCAATCACCAATGCTGGTATCGCCACGGTACCCAGCGGTGTGCGGGTGCTGTTGATTGTCTGTTTCATTGTTAGTGTCCTTGTTCTTTTTCTCTGAGATTGATAACCTTTCTCAGTATTTGAAAAGCGTAAGGCAGTACCGGGCCAAACCTGTTGCAGCAGGTTTTGGCCCTTTTCTTTCTCTCCCTGAAATCTCTACCGCGACCCGCTTCAACGGGGTGCCGTCCTGTCACGGCGGCTCATGCCGCTACCTTGAACGCCGCCTGTTTACTTGATTAAACCGACTTCCCGATAAAACGCTTCGGCACCTGGATGCAGCTTGAGGTAGCCGAGATCCGGCAGACGCTCACGGCTTGCCTTGGCCAAGGCCGGGTGCAGCGATTGATAGCGATCAATCTGCTGATACATGGATTTAGCCAGCTTGTAGGCATCCTCGAAGGTGGCTTCGGGGCCGGCTACGATCACGAAGCTGGTGAACGGCACGTAGAGCGGTTGCTTCTGGAATTCGTAGGAGTCGGCGGGAATTTCGCCGACCTTGAGGCCCAGGTCGTCGGCGACATAGCTCGCCAGCTTCTTGCCCAGCGGCACGAAGCCGATCTTTTGCACGCTGCCCAACTCGACGATGGACCCGGCCGGCGTGACACCGCCGGTAATCACCACGTCAAGACGGCCATCGCGCATCAGATCGTTGGAGGCGCCGGTGGGCAAGGCCACCAGTTTGCCGCCCCATTTCTCGATGTCGCTCATTTGCTTATCGTAGTAAGAAAGCAACGAGCGCACGTGCTCGCGTACCCACAGGTTCCCCGGCTGGTTTACCGACACCCGCATGGGTACCTGCTTTTTGATCAGATCGTCGAAGCTCTTGATGTCGTACTTATCGAGGAATTCCTGACGTGCGTATACCGCCAGGGCGAACACGTCCGGAGAGCCGTTCAACACGCCGGTAATCGTTCCCTTTTCGTATTTCTGGCGGAACGGAGCACGGCCATTAAAGGCCATGCGCGGTTCGATCATGCTTTCCAGAGCGAACGGCCGGCGGCCGGTGCGCAGATATTCCAGTGCGCCGGCTGGGTTGCCCGGTTCATAGACGATGCTGGAGTTGTCGTAGGTGCGACGAACCGCATCGATGACGCCTTCGCCGAACACCGACACCTGGCCGCCGGATGAATAGCCGGCGATGGTGACGTCCACCGGCGAGTCATCGACATCGGGCGCCGCCGTCGCCACCGCGCTGGCGCCGGTGAACAAGGCGATCAAGGCGTAACGGACGTAACGAGGGCGGGTCAGCCGCCGTAATGAATGGATCATAGTGAGCCTCCGTGATTATTGTATAAATTGCTCTGTGTCGTTATTTTCGGGCCGCAAAGCGCCCGTTTCCGTTTTCGGGCAAGGCGATGGCGATGGGGTGGACTGGCCCCATTGCCCTCGGTTGCCCGATCCGGCCTTTCCGGTCACACCAGAAAAGTCAGATTCGGCATCGCCTCATCGTTGTTCAGTAACATCACCTTTTTACTGAGCAGGCGGAACGTTTCCCCGCTGTCGCGCAGTCGATACAGACATTTGCCAAACCAGATGTTCTGCACTCCGACCCGGATTTCACCGAGTACGAAATTGCTGGCCACTTCGACAATGTCCTGCTCGCGGGATACCGCCACCACGCCGCCGATATTTCGGTTCAGCCTGGCCTGTGGCCGATAGGCGTGAGCGGTCTTGTCCTTGAGACGCATAATGCGTTCTTCCAGCTGGCTGCGATCGTCATAGATGATCGCGATGCCGGAAGAGGGGTCCTGATCGTCATCGTTGCACGGCACCCAGTAGCGGATGTCATTGCCTTCCCAAAGGGCCATCCAGGTGTCGTACTGATGCTCGTCCATGAGCGCCGCCTCATAGGTCAGAAATCTCTCCAGACGTTGCTGGGTCGCGGTATCGACAAGGCCGGTAGTGACTGCCTCGGGTGCCGCGTTCACGATCTGTTTTGCCATTCTCTTGTGCTCCGAATCTGTGCGTGCATGCCCGGCTTCAACGCCGGGTCATCAGTCGTTTCCATTCCTGCATTTGCGCGCGCTGGGTGGTTTCATCGCTTATGCAGGCGGCGACGCTGCCGTCCTCGTCCTGTTCTTCGCGGCCCAGGCCGCGGCCCAGCAACACCCAGGGATCGGCGTCGGCGATCAGCCCGCGCTGGGTGCGCTCGAAGATTTCCGCGTCATCCGGCGAGCCGGCGGCGGCGGGTCCATAGAAGGCTTCATGGGCGCGCAGTCGCTTTTCATTAATGCTGTCGCCGACGCCTTTAAGAAACACCGGGTACATCAGTACTTCGGTTTCCCCCGGGCTGATCGGCACCACCACTCGAACGTGGTCGTGGATCAGCTGCAGATTGGGAAACACGCCCAGGTGCGGGTCGCCGTGCCAGGCGATCAGTTCCTTGGCGTGCTCTTCGCCGTGGGCGGTGATCATATCCTCCACGTACCGCCGGCCGTCGTCGCTGGCGCGCAGGTCCTCAATGGATTGCTCGGCATGAGGCCGCCGCTGGGCACGGAAATCCAGGCAGGCGTGGCCATACTCAAATCCGCGTGTACGGCTTGAGGAGCTGTCCGCGAAAGGGTCCTCCAGATGCAGGGCACCCACCGCCGAGCCGGTGGTGTTCTCTCTCTTGCTGAAAATCTTGAACACCGACATATGAACGTAGTGCGGGTGGTAACCGTCCATGCCCACCTGCTTCCAGTTGCCACGGTAACGGGTGCGATTGACCACGCCGGGCTTCACTTGCAATTCTCCGGTGGGGGACGCATCGACCATGATGTCGAAGTATTTCAGTGTGGCGCCGAGATACTGGCGCAGGTCCATGGCCTGTTCGTCGAAGCTGGCGAAAACGAAGCCTCGGTAGCTGTCCACCCGTGGCACGCGGGTCAGGCCGTGCTGCTCGGGATCGAATTTCTGATCGTAGGCTTCCGCGCCGGTGACGCCGACCAGATCGCCTTTGCTGTCGTAGGTCCAGCCGTGATACCAGCACTGAAAGCGCTTGGCGTTGCCGCGCATCGCCTCACACACCTGCGCGCCCCGATGCCGGCAACGGTTGATAAGCAGTTGAATCTGGCCGTCACCGTCGCGGGTGGCGATGATCGGAAAACGGCCCAGTTGCAGGCGTTTGAAGTCGCCGTGCTTGGGGACTTCGCTTTCGTGCAGCGCGAACAGCCAGGTGCGATGGAAAATGCGTTCCATCTCATCTTGAAAGATCTGTTCGTCGGTAAAGATGGCGCTGTGCACGCGATCTTCTTTAATCAAGGCGCCGTAGTCGCGGCTGGTTGCAATCAGCGTGGTCATTGCTGTGTCCTTATGGGTTCACTGTGCGGCTCGCCGGCCGCTTGTTCATTGCGCGATGGCTTCGCCGAGGAAGTCGTTCACCAGCTTGTTGAACCGCGCGGCGTGCTCGATCTGTGTCCAGTGACCGCAGCGTCCGAACAAATGAAGTTGCGCGCGCTCGATCAGATCGAACAAGGTGCGCGAGGTAATCGGCGGCACGATGCGGTCTTCGCGGCCGTGCACGATCAGCGCTTCATGCGGCAGGGCGCGGATATCCGATTCGTTGCTGGCTAACGCCCGTACCCAGCGTTGCCGTGGCGCCGGGAACATCCGCGAGAAGGCCTCCTGGTAGCCGGGACGCACGCTTGCCCGGTAGCGCAGCTCCGCCAGTTCGTCGCTGAGCAAGCTGTTGTCGTAGGCAAAACTTTCCATCAATTCGCGCATGCCCTGCACCGAGGGCGTATAGCCCCACACCGCGTCCAGGCCCGGGGTCAGCTCGAAGTCGACACCGGCGGCCCCCATCAACACCAGGCGCCGGACCCGTTGCGGGTGGCGGATGGCCAATGCCAGGGCCAGCGCGCCGCCGTAGGAATTGCCCACCACGTCGGCTTGCTTCACGCCCAGCGCATCAAGGAAATCCACCGCGTGTTTGACCCAGGTGTCCAGGTTGTACTGAACGCCATCGGGGCGATCGGTGTAGCCGAAACCGACCATGTCCGGTGCCAGTACGCGGCGTTGCTTCGCCAGCTCGGCGATGTTCAGCCGCCAGTTCGCCCACGCGGTGACGCCGGGGCCGGAACCGTGCAGCAGCAGCACCGGAACGCCGTCGTGTTCGCCGGCGTCGTGGTAATTGGTTTCGATGCCGCCGGCATTGATGCGCAGGCCAAGTTCAGGGTTCTCATCGCTCATTGCTCATCTCCCTTGGTTAATGTCGCATCGCGCTTCGCCATCGACTGGCCCGCCGTGCCCCAGTGGGTTTTGGGCATCTCTTGCAGCAACACGCGTACCGCTTCCGGCTTCACCGATAGGGTGTGCACCACGGTATCGGTGAGGTTGCCGATCAGTTGTTCCTTGAGTTGCGCGTCGCGTCCTTCGACGATGGTGACTTGTAGTAAAGGCATTTTTTTCTCCCGGCCCTAAGCGATCCGCATGGAGATCGACCCCAGGCCCTGATAGCGCACATGGATGGCATCGCCGGGTTGCACGGCGATGGCGGCGGTGATGCCGCCGGTCATGACGAAGCTGCCGGCGGGCAGGTATTGATCCCGTTCGGCGAGCAGGTTGGCGAGCATCGCCACGCTGGCGGCGGGATGGCCCAGCACTGCCGCGCCGGCGCCGACTTCCACCACTTCGCCGTTCTTCTCCACCACCACGCCCAGCGTGGTCAGATCCAGGCCGGCGACGTCGGCGCTGCGCCCGCCGGTGACGAAGCGCGACGAGGAGGCGTTGTCCGCCACCACGCTGACCAGATCGAAATCGAAATTCTGGTAGCGCGAATCGATCACCTCCACCGCTGGAATGACAAAGTCGGTGGCGGCCAGCACATCGCCGATGTGGCAGCCGGGTCCGCGCAGCGGCGCCTTGGTCACGAACGCGAGCTCCGCCTCGATTTTGGGATGGATCAACTCGTCGCAGCGGATTTCACCGCCTTCGGGGATTGCGAAATAGTCGGCGAGAAAGCCGTAGATCGGTGTTTCGACGCCCATCTGCGCCATCTTGGCCCGCGACGTCAGCCCCATCTTCATGCCGGCCAAACGATGGCCGCGCTCGCGTTTGCGGCGCTGAATTTCCCACTGCACGTCATAGGCGTCGGCGAACGTCATGTCCGGGTAATCTCCGGTGACCTTGGCGATGGCGGTACGGTTCAGTTCCGCGTTTTCCACCCGTTCCGCCAGGGCCAGCATCTGCTCTTCGGTCAGCGTTCTCATCCGCGCGCCTCCTTGCCTTGCTCGGCGAGCAGATCCAGTGCCACGTCGACGATCATGTCTTCCTGGCCGCCGACCATGCGCCGTTTGCCCAGCTCAACCAGAATGTCCACGGTCTTCAGGCCGTATTTTCGCGCCGCCACTTCGGAATGGCGCAGGAAGCTGGAATAGACGCCGGCATAGCCCAGTGCGAGGGTCTCGCGGTCTACCCGCACCGGCCGGTCTTGCAAGGGGCGCACGATGTCGTCGGCGGCGTCCATCAGCGTGTACAGGTCGCATCCGTGCTGCCAGCCGAGCTTTTCGGCGGCGGCGATGAACACTTCCAGCGGCGCGTTGCCGGCGCCGGCGCCCATGCCCGCCAGGCTGGCGTCGACGCGATCACAGCCTTCTTCCACCGCCACGATCGAATTGGCCACGCCCAGCCCCAGGTTGTGATGGGCGTGCATGCCGGTGTGGGTTTCGGCTTTGAGCGCCGATTTCAGCGCACGGAAACGATCACGCACGTCCTGCATGCCGAGCGCACCGCCGGAGTCCACCACATAGATGCAGGTGGCGCCGTAGCTCTCCATCAGTTTGGCCTGTGTCGCCAGGTTTTCGGCGCTGGTCATGTGGCTCATCATCAAAAAGCCGACTGTGTCCATGCCCAGCTCGCGAGCCGCTTCGATGTGCTGCCTGGAGACATCCGCTTCGGTGCAGTGCGTGGCCACGCGCACCACCCTTGCACCGGCGCGATAGGCCGCTTTCAAGTCATGCACGGTGCCGATGCCCGGCAGCAACAAGGTGGCGATGCGGGCCCGCTCGATGACGTCGGCGACCGCCTCGATCCATTCCAGATCGGTGTGCGCGGCGAAACCATAATTGAAACTGGAGCCCTGCAGCCCGTCGCCGTGGGCCACCTCGATGCTGTCCACGCCAGCGCGGTCCAGTTGGCGGGCAATCGCTTGCACGTTGTCGATGGAGTATTGGTGGCGAATGGCGTGGCTGCCATCGCGCAAGGTGACGTCGGAGATATACAGTTTCTTACCAGGATCGAAATACATACTCAGGCTCCCCCTGCGATGGCCGCAGCGATGCGCTCGGCGGTGGCCAGAGCCGCCGAGGTCATGATGTCCAGATTGCCGGCGTAGGCGGGCAGATAGTGGGCGGCGCCTTCCACCTCCAGAAAGATGGACGTCTTGAGGCCATGGAAGCGGCCGACGCCGGGCAGGTTGAGCGGGGCGTCGGCGGCAATGTCGTCAAACTGGACGGCTTGCTTGAGGCGGTATCCGGGCACATAGGCGGCCACCGCCTGGGCCATTTCCCGCACCGAGGCTTCGATGCGCGCGCGGTCGGCGGCTTCGCAGAGCACATAGACGGTGTCGCGCATGATCAGCGGCGGCTCGGCCGGGTTGAGGACGATGATCGCCGCGCCCCGTTGCGCGCCGCCGATCACCTCAATGGCCTTCGAGGTGGTTTCGGTGAACTCGTCGATGTTGGCGCGGGTGCCGGGGCCGGCGGATTTGCTGGCGATGGAAGCCACGATCTCGGCGTAGTGCACCTTGGCGACCCGGGACACCGCCGCCACCATGGGAATGGTAGCCTGGCCGCCGCAGGTCACCATATTGACGTTGGTGGCGTTCAGGTTCTGTTCCAGATTGACCACCGGCACACAATAAGGACCGATGGCCGCCGGGGTCAGATCAATGATGCGCAGAGCGGGTTTCCTGGCGCGCAGAAACGCCTCGTTGTGCAGGTGGGCACCGGCGGAGGTGGCGTCGAACACCACCTGAATCTGGTCAAATTCGGGCAGGCGGGCGAGGCCTTCCACGCCCTCGTGGGTGGTCGCCACGCCGAGACGCCGGGCGCGCTCCAGGCCATCGGAGGCGGCGTCGATGCCAACCAGGGCCGCCACTTCAAGATGCTGCCCGTGGCGCAGAATCTTGATCATCAGATCGGTGCCGATATTGCCCGAACCGATAATCGCTGCTTTCAGTTTCTTACTCATTACCGAGAATCCTTTAAATAAAGCGTACCGAGGCGCTGCCAATACCGCCGATATCAACGCGCATGTGATCGCCCGGGCGCACCGGTTCCAGTGGTACCAGGGAGCCGGAAAGAATCACCTCGCCGGCTTTCAAAGAGGTGCCAAGCCGGCCCAGCGTATTGGCCAGCCAGGCAACACAGTTCACGGGCGAGCCGAGGGCGGCGGCGCCGGCACCGGTGCTGATGACCGAGCCGTTTTTCTCCACCACCATGCCGCAGGTGGCGAGGTCCACGCGGTGCGGCGACACCGCCTGGTCGCCGAGCACGAACAGCCCACAGGAGGCGTTGTCCGCGATCGTGTCCTGAATCGTGATGTTCCAATCGCGAATACGGGAATCGACGATTTCGAAGCAGGGCATCACGCATTCCGTGGCGGCGAGAACGTCGGCGTTGGTGATGCCGGGACCGCTCAGGTCACGTTTGAGCACGAAAGCGATTTCGCCCTCTGCTTTGGGTTGAATCAGTTCGCCCCCGATGGGCAGGGCATCGCCGTGGCCATACACCATGGTGTCGGTGAGATAGCCGAAATCCGGCTGGTGCACGTTCAGCATGCGTTGCACGGCGGTGCTGGTGACGCCGATTTTCTTGCCGATGACTTTTTCCCCTTCCGCCAGGCGCCGTTCCAGCAGACGCAGCGAGATGCGGTAGGCGTCTTCCAGGCTCAGGTCCGCTTGCCGCTCGGTGATCGGCGCGATCGCGCGCCGATCTCGCAATGCCTGAAACAGCTCATCGCCATAGTGTTCAATGCGGTTTTTTTCCATATCCGTGCTTTTCATATCGACTCGTGTCATCTCGATTCTTGTCATGCCGGTGCGTGACATGCCCTGGTGGCTCAATGGGCGCGGGTTACGCTCACAGCTTGATGCAGACGTTGGAAAGCTCGCTGTAGAACTCGAGGCCGTGCACGCCACCTTCGCGGCCAATGCCGGATTGTTTGCTGCCGCCAAACGGAGTGCGCAGATCACGCAGAAACCAGCTATTGACCCAGCACAGCCCAACGTCGATACGCGGTGCCACCCGGTGGGCGCGGGCGAGGTTTTCGGTCCACAGCGCGCAGGCCAGGCCATAGGGGGTGTCATTGACCTGTTCAATCACGTCGTCTTCGTCATCGAACGGCTGGATGTGGCAGCACGGGCCGAAGATCTCGTCGCTGAGCACCGCCGAGTGGGGCGGCAGCCCGGTCCAGATGGTGGGTTGTACCCAGGCGCCGTTGGCCAGCGCCTCGGGCATCTCCGGTACGCCGCCGCCGGTGACCACGGTGGCGCCGTCGCGGCGCGCGGTTTCGTAGTAAGAGAGCACCTTGTCCCGATGCGCGTGGCTGACCAGCGGACCAAAGCTGACACCTTCGTCGCGCCACCAGCCCGGCCGCAGTTGTTCCGCGCCTTGTTTGAGCCGGGCGACAAAGGCATCGAAAAGGGGGCGCTCCACGTACACGCGCTCGGTGCCCAGGCACACCTGGCCGCAGTTGGCGAAGGCCGAGCGAAGGGTGCCTTCGATGGCTTTATCGAGATCGGCGTCGGCGAACACCACGGCGCTGTTCTTGCCGCCCAGTTCAAAGGAGAGGGGCAGCAGGGATTGCGAAGCGGCTTGCATGATGGCGCGGCCGGTGCCGGTTTCGCCGGTGAAGGTGATGCCGTCGATGTGCGGATGGCGGGTCAGGTATTCACCAGCGGATTGCGGCCCGAAGCCGTGCACCACGTTATAGACCCCTTTGGGAATGCCGGCCTGGTTCATCACCTCGCCAAGCAGAGCCGCGGTATGCGGGGTTTCTTCCGAGGGTTTGACCACCACGGTGTTGCCGCAGGCCAGCGCCGGGCCCACTTTCCAGGTCATCAGCAGCAGCGGCAGGTTCCAAGGCGCCACCACCGCGATCACGCCGCGGGGTTTGCGCACCGCGTAATTGAGCGCGCCGTGGCCGTCCGGGGTATCGGTCACAAAGCTCTCGGTGGCGACGTTCTTGACCAGATCGGCGAACACTTTGAAGTTGGCGGCGCCACGGGGAATGTCGATGTGCGAGGCGAGGGCGGCGGGTTTGCCGGTGTCCAGGCACTCCGCTTCAAGAAACTCATCGAAGCGCGCGGTAATGCCGTCGGCGACCTTGTGCAACAGCGCCATGCGTTGTTCCACCGGCATGCTCCCCCAGTCGCCCTGTAACGCGGCGCGCGCCGCCGCCACCGCGGCATCCACCTCGCGCTGGCCGCCTTCGTGCACTTCGGCGATGCGCTCGCCATTGGCGGGGTTGATATCGTCGAAACGGCGGCCGCTGGAGGACTCCACATACTCGCCGTTGATGAAGTGCCTGATCTGTTGCATGGCTGGCTCCGTCTGCCGGCACCGCGAGCGCATCGCGATGCCGTGCGTTGTTGTTCTTAACTATTGAGATGGCCTCTCAATAATTGATTAAGGCGGAAAAAACGCGGGCCGGATCGACCCGCGGAACCGCTGTTTTCGTTGCTTCGGGCAGGCCGTTGGAAAGGTCCGCCTGACCACCAAACTGGGGTGGCCAATACTGGTTTGGAAAGCGTTGCGGACAAATGCTTCGCTATCTAAGTTAGATATCTAATATAAATTGCCAGTGGGCTGTCAACTTCTTTTTTTTGGGTTTTTCTGGCACCGGAAACGACAAAAAGGGCGCGGCTCGTGCTGGTATGACGATTTTCCGGGGTGCGGATTGGCGGGCTCAGGCGGGAGAAGTTTCGTGAACGGGGAGCGAACTGCGGGGAACGGCAAGTCTATGCGCGGCACGGCGCGCCGCCCAGGACGAGGCAGCGGCAAGACAATTTACTTAGCAAACTAACTTAAAAATCCACTATCATGCACGGGACAATTGACCGCAATCGGAAAAGGAGACGGACTCTCTGATGGGCCGACGAGACGATCACGCCGCACAACGTATACTGGAACACTGGCAAAGCGAATTCCCCGAGGACCGCCTCGCCCACCTGGTGCGCGACGCGGCACGGGTATTAGCAAAGAGCTTACAAGTGCGGCTGGCCGAGTATTCGGTCAGTTTCGGGCACTGGTCCTTTTTGCGCGTGCTCTGGTATTCCGAAGGATTGACGCAGCGGGAGCTTAGCGAGCAGGTGGGGCTGATGGAGCCGACCACGTTTACCGCGCTCAAGGCGATGGAGGCAAAGGGGCTGATCGAGCGGCGGCATCAGGATGGCAATCGCAAAAACCTGCACATCTACCTGACCGACAAAGGCCGCGCGCTTAAGGACGAGTTGATCCCGATCGCCGAGGAACTCAACGAAGTGGCGGTGCGCGGCCTCTCCGAAGAGGAGAGGCGCATCATGCACCGTGGCTTGCTGGCGATCATTCAGAATCTGTTCGAGGCCGGTGCCGTCTCTTGAGCGTGCGCCTCGGGCAGTGATCACACGTTGAAACGGAAGTGCACCACGTCGCCGTCCTGGACGATGTATTCCTTGCCTTCCAGGCGCCACTTGCCGGCATCCTTGGCGCCCTGTTCGCCATTGAACTGGATGAAATCGTCGTAGGCGGTGACTTCGGCGCGGATAAAGCCTTTCTCGAAGTCGGTGTGGATCACGCCGGCGGCCTGCGGGGCGGTGGCGCCGACTTTCACGGTCCAGGCGCGCACTTCCTTTTTGCCGGCGGTGAAGTAGGTTTGCAGGCCGAGCAGTTGGTAACCGGCGCGGATCACCCGGCTCAGGCCCGGCTCTTCCATGCCCAGGTCGGCGAGGAAGTCGGCCTTTTCCTCGTCGTCGAGTTCGGCGATTTCCGATTCGATCTTGGCGCAGATCGGCACCACCGAGGCGTTCTCTTGGGCGGCCAGTTCGCGGACCTTGTCCAGCAGCGGGTTATTGTCGAAGCCGTCCTCGTCCACGTTGGCGATGTACATGGTCGGTTTGAGGGTGAGCAGGTTGAGGCTGCGCAGGGTTTTGCGGTCGTCGTCGCTGAGGTCGACGGCGCGGGCCGGCTGGCCTTCGTTGAGCACCGGCAGCAGTTTTTCCAACACCGGAATCAGGGCCTGGGCTTCCTTGTTCTGGCCCTTGGCGGCTTTTTGGGCGCGTTGGTGGGCGCGTTCCACGGAATCCAGATCGGCCAGCGCCAGTTCGGTGTTGATGATCTCGATGTCGTCCAGCGGCGACACTTTACCGGCCACGTGAATCACATTCTCGTCATCGAAGCAGCGCACCACGTGGGCGATGGCGTCGGTGTCGCGAATGTTGGCCAGGAACTGGTTGCCGAGGCCTTCGCCCTTGGAAGCACCGGCCACCAGGCCGGCGATGTCGACGAATTCCATGGTCGCCGGAATCACCTTTTCCGGGCTGACGATGGCGCTGAGCCGGTCCAGGCGCGGATCGGGCACTGGCACCACCCCGGTATTGGGCTCGATGGTGCAAAAGGGAAAGTTCTCGGCGTCGATGCCGGCCTTGGTCAAGGCGTTGAAAAGCGTGGATTTGCCCACATTGGGCAGGCCCACGATGCCGCATTGAATACCCATATCCGCACCTCCGTTTTCGAGGGCGCAATGCTACTCAAGGCGTGCCCAAAAAGCGACCGGCACGGCGGTTGTTCCGCCACTTGCCAGAACTGTTTCTCGCCCCGGGTTGCTGGGGAGACCGCCGGCACAGGCTCTGGCGCCGTCCCTCGGCGGGGCGGGCGCGGCTAGACTGGCCAGTCAAGGAGGGAAGGACACCATGAGCGAGCGTATCCTCTATCAGTTTCCGATTTCTCACTACTGCGAGAAGTCGCGCTGGCAGCTTGACCACAAGGGGCTGGAATACCGCATTCGCAACCTGCTGCCCGGCCCGCACCGGCTGCGCAGCCAATGGTTGGCGCGCATCAACACGCTGCCGATTCTGCGTGATGGCAAGCGGGTGGTGGGCGATTCCACCAAAATCGCCTATTACCTGGAGAAGTATTACCCGGAGCGCAGCCTGACCCCGGCCGATGCCGACCAGCGCGCCGCGATGATCGAGCTTGAACAGCAGATGGACCGTTACGGCGTGCACGTGCGCCGCTGGCTCTATGGTCAGGTGATTGATCGCCCGGAGGTGATGAATGCGATGCTCGATCCTTACCGGCTGCCGGCACCGATTCAGCGTTGGCTGACGCCGATCACCCGCGAGGGGACGCGGCGGCTTTACCGCATCGAGCCGAAGGCGGTGATGCGCTCGGAGCAGCGTCTGGAAGAGGGGCTGGCCATGCTGGAGGCGCAATTGACGCGCAGCGGCGGCGAGTACCTGGTGGGCGGGCGCTTGAGCCTGGCGGACATCGCCGCCGCCAGCCTGCTGGCGCCACTGGTCGCGCCGCCCGGCACACCCTGGGACATGTTCGCCGAAGGCAGCCTGCCGCCGGCGCTGGACAAACAACTGGCGGATTTGCGTGAGCGGCCGGTGGGCCGTTGGGTGTTGGAGCGCTATCGGACCGACCGGTAAAAACCGAAAGTTAAAAGTTAAAACGCGGGAAGGCGCGAGATCCCGCCGGCGCCGTGCTGCCCGCGCTGCATCGCAGGGGGCGGGTTCTTTCAACTTTTAACTTTCAACGGTTTTATTCAGTTAAGCCCGAAACCCATTCAACCCATTCATCGCCGCGTTCAGCTCACCGCGTAACAGGTCCGGTGTGTGGCGGACCGCTTCGTCGATGGCTTTGTCGATCAGGTCGCGGTCGTGTCTTGAGGGTTTGTTGAGCACGTGAGGCGTCACCAGGTCGGCGCTGCCGGGGTGGCCGATGCCGATGCGCAGACGATGGAAATCACGGCTGTTGCCGTGGCGCGCGATGATGTCGCGCAGGCCGTTGTGGCCGCCGTGGCCGCCGCCCTGTTTGAAGCGCGCCACACCGGGCGGCAGATCCAGTTCGTCGTGGGCGACCAGCATTTGCGAAGGCGGGATCTTGAAGAAGTTGGCGAGGGCCGAGGTGGCCTGGCCACTGCGATTCATAAAGGTGTTGGGCACCAGCAGGCGGACCGTTTCACCGTCGAACTGGAAGGTGGCGGTCAGGCCGAAATACTTCTTGTCTTCGTTCAGAAAAACGCCCTGGGCACGGGCCAGGGCGTCGATGTACCAGACACCGGCGTTGTGGCGGGTGGCGTCGTATTCGGGGCCCGGGTTACCCAGGCCCACGATCAGTCGAACCGACTCCGCCACGACGCTGATCAATCCTCGTCGGAGGCTTCGGCGTCACCGCCGCTGGCGGCTTCTTCTTCGTCACTGTCGGCGCTGGCACGCACTTTCGGAGTGTGTACCGCGGCCACCGGCTGGTCGTGGTCTTCGCCCAGGGCCAGTTGGGTCAGTTCCACGCCGGCGGGCAGTTTCACGTCGGACAGGTGAATCACCTGGTCCAGCTCCACCGCGGTCATGTCCACGGTGAGGTATTCCGGCAGGTTCTGCGGCAGACAGCTCACTTCCACTTCGGCGATGTTGTGGTGGATTTCGCCACCTTGTTTCTTCACGCCAATGCACTTCTCTTCGTTGGTGAAGTGCAGCGGTACCACCATGGTGATCTTGTGGCTCTGATCCACACGCAGGAAGTCGATGTGGGCGGGGAAACCGGTGGCCGGGTGGCGCTGCAGATCCCGCAGGACCGCCTGCTGCTCTTTGCCATCCAGTTTCAGGGTCAGCACGTGGCTGTAGAAGGCCTCGGTTTCCAGGGCTTTCTTCAGTTCGCGCATTTCCAGGGAAACCATCACCGGCTCGGCTTCGCCGCCGTAGATGATACCCGGGACTTTATTGTGCAGACGACGCAGGCGGCGGCTCGCACCTTTCCCCGCGTGGCTGCGGTTTTCAGCAGTCAGCGTAAATGCATTGGACATGATGATGTCTCCGTTATGCCCCCCGCCACCCCGCGACCAGGCGCGACGAAGAGATTGATAACCCCGGACGGATGCCCGGAAGGGGGCGGATTATGCCGGAAATCTGGCCAGGAGGCCAGACGTTGGGGTTGGAAGTTAAAAGTGACAAGTTAAAAGTTGAAGGCGCGTGATCAGAGGGGCGTCGCCGAAACGCAAGAGGCCGCGTCCAGGCGATGGGCGCGGCCTCCGATGCTGAACGCGGGCAGAAGAGCCTGGCCGCGCTTTCAACTTTTAACCTGCAACTTTCAACCGCCTTAAACCAACTCCAACCTGTCGAACATGGCGGACAGGGATTCTTCGTTGTTTACCCGGCGGATGGTCTCGGCGAGCATCGGCGCCAGGTTGAGCACGCGGATGTTGCCGCAGCGCCGGGCTTCTTCGCTGAGAGGGATGGTGTCGGTGACCACCAGCTGGTCCATGGCGCTGGCGGCGATGTTCTTGATCGCCGGGCCGGAGAGCACCGGGTGGGTACAGTAGGCGAACACCTTGGCGGCGCCGTGGTCCTTGAGGGCCTGGGCGGCTTTGCACAGGGTGCCGGCGGTGTCGACGATGTCGTCCACCAGCACGCAGGTGCGGCCTTCGACTTCACCGATGATGTGCATCACCTGGGATTCGTTGGCCTTGGGGCGGCGTTTGTCGATGATCGCCAGGTCCGCGTCGTTGAGTTGCTTGGCCAGGGCGCGGGCGCGCACCACGCCGCCCACGTCCGGGCTCACCACCATCAGGTCGTCGTGCTTCTGGCGCTCGATGTCGGCGACGATCAGCGGCGTGGCGTAGACGTTGTCCACGGGAATGTCGAAGAAACCCTGAATCTGGTCGGCGTGCAGGTCCACGGTCACCACCCGGTCGATGCCCACGGCGGTGATCATGTCGGCCACCACCTTGGCGGTGATCGGCACCCGCGCGGAGCGCACCCGGCGATCCTGGCGGGCGTAGCCGAAGTAGGGCATCACCGCGGTGATGCGGCCGGCGGAGGAGCGGCGCAGGGCGTCCGCCATCACCAGCAGTTCCATCAGGTTGTTGTTGGTGGGCTGGCAGGTGGACTGGACGATGAACACGTCCTTGCCGCGCACGTTTTCCTGGATGTCCACGGCCACTTCGCCGTCGCTGAAGGTGCCCACTTCGGCGTCGCCGATGGGCAGGTTCAGCTGTTTGACCATGGCCTCGGCCAGTTCCGGGTTGGCGTTCCCGGTGAAAACGACGAGTTTGGACACTGGCGCCCCCTGGGGAATGGCTTAATGAGTTTGGGTATGATGCGGGAAAATATGGCTGGGGTACCAGGACTCGAACCTGGGAATGACGGGATCAAAACCCGCTGCCTTACCAACTTGGCTATACCCCAACACTAACTTGCCTCAGGTTTGACCTGAATTCTGCGTGGCTCGAAGCGTCGCCAGTGCCTCATGAAGAGGTGAGATTTGAGTGCTTCGAGCTACAAAAGCTGTCCAGTGTTGTGGCAATCGCTGCAGCAATGGCTGCGCTGATTGCTCTCCGGTCAGGCGTGCGAAACAGCAAGCGCCGGTGCCGGTCATGCGGGCGTTACCCGCTTCTCGCTGGAGCCAGTCCAGGGCTTCCCCAATGGCGGGAAAGTGGCGTCTGGCAACGGCTTCACAATCGTTGTGCAGCGTTTCCAGGGTGGCCGCCCCAAGCGAGGCCGGTAATTTAATGGTGGGGGTGTGCCTTGTCAATTGCCGGTCGTTGAAAATTCGAGCGGTTGAAACACTAATGCCCGGTTCCACCACCAGAAACCACTGTTGCGGCAGCGGCACCGGTGTCAGCCGGTCACCGACGCCCTCGGCCCAGGCGTTGCGGCCGCGCACGAACACCGGCACGTCGGCGCCCAGCATCAGGCCCAATTCGGCCAACCGCTGTTCACCGAGATTCAGCCCCCACAGCTGGTCCAGGCCCCACAGGGCGGTGGCCGCGTCGGAGGAGCCACCGCCCAGGCCGCCACCGGCGGGCAGCCGCTTGGTCAGGGTCAGGCGGGCGCCGGCGGCGCAGCCGGTCTGTTGGCGCAGCAGGCGCGCGGCGCGCAGCACCAGGTTGTCGTCGTCGGCCAGGGCCGGGTCGTCACAGCGCAGACTCAATCGCTCGGCGCTCTCGAAGGTCAGGGTGTCACCGTGATCGAGCAGCGCGAACAGGGTTTGCAGTTCGTGGAAGCCATTCGGCCGACGGCCGGTGATATGCAAAAAAAGATTCAACTTGGCCGGCGCCGGCAGAGAGAAGCGCGTCATGGCAGCGGTTGCCACTCCCTGATCAGCAGGGTAAAGCGATCGTCGCCCTGGACCGCCTTGATGCGATGCGGCAACGCCACCCGGCCGACCTTTTCATAGCGGTCGAACTCGAGTTGCCAGCCCAATTGCCGCAGGCCGGTAATCTGGCCTGCGTCGTTGGTCTGCGCTTCGCCGGGGGCGCCCGGCCACTGCAGGCCGCGGCTCCAGTACTGCAGCGCCGAGACCGGCAGCCAGAAGCCGGTCAGGTGCCAGGCCAGCTCGCCGGGGCTGCGCGCCTGCCATTCGCCTTTGCCGGTGCGCAGCCGGGCGACGCCGGGCCGCCAGGTCAACTCGGCGCTGCCAAAGCCGAGCGGGCCGGAAAAGTGAATTTCACCGTTGCGCGGCGTCTGGTGCCAGTCAAAGGTGGCGGAGCCGCCGTCCTCAGCGGTGCGGTAACCGAGTTTGCCGCTCATGTTCCAGCGCTGAATCTGATCGGCGCGGCTGAAATCGGTGGTCACCACGGGCTGGCTCTGGCAGGCCGCCAGCAGCACCGCGAGCAGGGGCCACAGGTATTTCACAGCTCCACCTCCAGGCGTTTCAGGGTGTTGCGCACCGCCGGGGCGTCCGGTTCCGCATCCAGGCTGCTCTTCCAGACCAGCCGCGCTTTATCGTGCTCGCCCAGTTGCCAGAGCACCTCGCCCAGGTGCGCGGCGACCTCCGAATCGGGATAAAGCGCGTGGGCGCGCGCCAGATAACGCAGCGCCTGGTCCAGCCGGCCCTGTCGGTACAGCACCCAGCCCATGGAATCGAGGATCGCCGGGTCGTCCGGGTTTTGCTGAAGCGCCTGGCGGATCATTTGTTCCGCCTGATCCAGGTGCACACCCCGGTCGGCCCAGGTGTAGCCCAGCGCATTGAGAGCGCCGGCGTCGTTGGGTTGCAGTTCCAACACCCGTTTCAAGTCGCGCTCCATGACTTCAAAGCGGCCCATGGTCTGGGCGGTCATGCCGTGGGAATAAAGCAGGTCGGCGTTGTCCGGCTGGTTGGCGAGCGCCTCTTTGAGCATCGCCAGCGCGCCGTCGGCGTCGCCGTTTTCGGTTTTCATTTCCGCTTCGCTGATCACCAGCACGTCGGTGCTGCCCGGATTCTGGTTGATCAGGGTGGTCATCAGGGCATGGGCTTCGGCGCTGCGTCCCTGGCGGTACATGAGGCGGGCCGCCTGCACCTGGGCGCGCAGGCTGTCGCTGCCCTGGACCTGCAGATAATAGTCGATGGCCTGGTCCGGGGCGTCGCGCAATTCCGCCGCCTGGCCCAGGTTGAGGCGAATCTCGTCGCTGCGATAGCCTTGGGCCAGCAAGCCCCGCAGCAGATCCTCGGCGGCGTCGCCGGCGCCGGATTCCAGGGCGATCAGCGCCAGCGAGTATTGCAGATCCAGGTCGTCCGGGTTCTGCTCGGCGAGAATCCGCAATTGCTGCTCAGCCTTTTCGGTCTGCCGGGCGGCCAGCAGCAGGCGGATGTAGGCGACCCGTGGGCGGCGCGCCTCGGGGCGTTCGTCCACCAGCTTGCTGAGATGGCGCAGGGCTTTTTTGTGCTCGCCCTGTTCGAACAGCAACTGGCCCTTGAGCAGCTGCGCTTCCTGGTGCCCGGGTTGCCGGTCCAGAGCGTGCTCCACCGCCTCCATGGCGCCTTCCAGGTCCGCTTGCTGGCGCAGATCCAGGGCCCGCGCATACCACAGCGGGGCTTCGTCGGGGTAGCGTTCGGCCAGCCCGGACAGAGCGCTGAGCAATTGCCGGTTGCCTTCTTCATCCAGGCTTTGGGCCTCGGCCACCAGAGGCACCAGGGCGTCGCTGCCGGAGCGTTTCACCAGCCGGTCGATGTGCACGGCGGCGGCGTCGCCATTGCCCAGTTCGATCTCCGCCAGCGCCGCCAGGCGCAGGGCGTCCTCGTTGTCCGGTTCGCGCTCAAGCCACAGGCCGGCGAGTCGCCGGGCCTGGTCCGGGTCCTGCAGGAAAGTGGCCAGGCGGGTGGCCTGGCCGATCACCTCGGGATCATGGGTGCGGGAGGCGGCCTTGCCGTAATAGGCCATGGTCACATCCAGCGCTTGCCGCTGGGCGGCCACTTCGGCCACCAGCAGGTCGCCCAGGGTTTCGCCATCGTAGCGGATCGGCGGCAGGTTGGCGGGCGGCGGCGTGGCCGGTTTGGGCGCGGGCGGGGTGTGCGCGCAGCCCGCCAGGGCGGCGAGCGCGACAATAATAAGCGACGGACGTGATTTCATCGGCTGCCAATCGAGGTCTCAGTGAGCGGCTATCATGGCACACCGCCGGGGTGCACCCAAGGGAGCCTTGAACCCATTTTCCGACCGCCGCGGGCGCTCCGCCAGATCGTGGCCATGCAGTGGACCCGGCGGCGCTGGCCCGGCCGGCTGGAGAGGCCGGGCTCGCCGGCGCTGACATTGTTTTACAGGGCGGATTCGCGCAAAATGCGACACCCTTGCGCGTATCAGGCAGAACCCCTTTGCCGGGTTGTCCTCGTTTGACTATGAATCTCATCGCCGTCGGCGTTAACCACACCACCGCGGACGTGGAGTTGCGTGAGCAACTGGCGTTCTCCGCCGACCAGGCGGACCAGGCGCTGTTGGCGTTGCGTGAGCTGCCTGGCGTGAGTGAAGCGGCGCTGCTCTCCACCTGTAACCGCACCGAAATCTATTGCCTGATCGAGGGCGAGGCCCCGGATTTCGGCGATTGGCTGGCCCGCACCCGGCGCATGCCGGTGGATAAGATCAGCGCGGCGCTCTACCACCATCGTGACGAGCAGGCCCTGGAGCATATGATGCGCGTGGCCGGCGGGCTGGATTCCCTGGTGCTCGGCGAGCCGCAGATTCTCGGACAAATGCGCGAAGCCTATGCCCGCGCCCACGAAGCCGGCTTGCTCAACGGCGAATTGGGGCGGGTATTCCAGAACGTCTTCTCGGTGGCCAAGCGCATCCGCACGGAAACCGGCATTGGCGCCAATCCGGTGTCGGTGGCCTACGCGGCGGTGTCCTTCGCGCGACATATTTTCGCGGATTTGAAGAAAAGCCGGGCCCTGTTGATCGGCGCCGGCGAGATGATCCAACTGGTGGCGCGCCATCTGCAGGAACAGCAGGTGCGCGAGATCGTGATCGCCAACCGCACCCCCGAGCGGGCCGAAGCGTTGGCGCGGACGGTGGGCGGGCGTGGCATCGCGCTGGAGGAATTGCCGGTGGCGCTGGAGCACGCCGACATTCTGATCGCCTGCACCGCCGCGCCGTTGCCGATTCTCGGCAAGGGCACCGTGGAAAGCGCGCTCAAGCGCCGTCGCCATAAGCCCATGTTCATGGTCGACATCGCCGTGCCCCGGGACATCGAACCGGAGGTGGGCGAGCTGGATGACGTGTATCTGTACACGGTCGATCATCTGCAGGAAGCGATTCAGGAAAACGTGCGGGCCCGCCGCGAAGCCGCCGATCAGGCCACCGTGCTGATCGCCGAAGCGATCCGCCTGCACCGGCGCAGCCGCCGCGAGCAACGGGCCGCCGGCGTGCTGCGCGATTACCGCCGTCAGCGCACCGATCTTGCCGACCAGGAATTGCAGCGCGCCCTGGCCCAGTTGCAGCAGGGCGGCGATCCCGAGCAGGTACTGCGCCGCTTCAAGCACAATCTGGTCAATAAATGGCTGCACCAGCCCAGCGTCACGCTGCGTCAACTGGCCGCCGAGGGCCACAGCGACGCCCTGATGATGGCGCGCCAGATTCTGCTCGACCAGGACAGCGATAGCGCCGGCGACGATTAGGTAACGTCCATGCAATTATCTCAGAGGTTCACGCAATGAAAGCGTCGCTGAACGCCAAGCTGGAAAAACTGGTCGAGCGGTTCGAGGAACTCAGTGCGCTGCTCTCGGACCCGCAGGTGATTGGCGAGCAGAACCGCTTTCGCGAATTGTCCAAGGAATATTCCGAACTGGAGCCGGTGGTGGGCACCTATCGCCGCTATCGCGAAACCCTGGACAATCGCGACGCGGCGCGCGCCCTGCAAAACGACAGCGACCCGGAGATGCGGGAAATGGGCGCCGAGGAGGCGCGCGACGCGGAGCAGCGGCTGGAACAGCTGGAACAGCAACTGCAGACGCTGATGCTGCCCCGCGACCCCCGTGACAGCGCCAGTGTTTATCTGGAGATCCGCGCCGGCACCGGTGGCGACGAGGCGGCCATTTTCGCCGGTGACCTGTTCCGCATGTACTCCCGTTACGCCGATCAGCGCGGCTGGCGCGTGGAAATGATCAGCGCCAGCGAGGGTGAGCACGGCGGTTTCAAGGAAGTGATCGCGCGCATTGCCGGCGACGGCGTGTATTCGCGGCTCAAATTCGAATCCGGCGCGCACCGGGTGCAGCGGGTGCCGGCCACCGAATCCCAGGGCCGCATTCATACCTCGGCGTGCACGGTGGCGATCCTTGCCGAAGCGGAGGCCGCCGGCGACATCGAAATCCGCACCGAGGATTTGCGCGTGGACACCTACCGTTCCTCCGGTGCCGGCGGGCAGCACGTCAACACCACCGATTCGGCGGTGCGTCTGACCCACCTGCCCACCGGCGTGGTGGTGGAATGTCAGGATGAACGCAGCCAGCACAAGAACAAGGCCAAGGCGATGTCGCTGCTGAAAGCCCGGTTGCTTGATGCCCGCGAAAGCGCCGCCCACGCCGAGCAAGCCGCCGAACGGAAATCCCTGGTCGGCTCCGGAGACCGCTCCGAGCGCATTCGCACCTACAATTTTCCCCAGGGCCGGCTCACCGACCATCGCATCAATCTGACCCTGTACCGGCTGAACGAAATCGTCGCCGGCGATCTGGACGAAGTGGTCGGCGCGCTGCTTTCCGAGCACCAGGCCGAGCAACTGGCGGCGCTGGCCGACGGCCACTGACGATGCGCATTGATCAGGCGCTGCGCGACGCCCGCGAGACGCTAAGCCAGTCGCCGAGCCCGGCGCTGGACGCTGAATTGTTGCTGTGTCGCGCCCTCGGGCAGACGCGCGCCTATCTGTACACCTGGCCCGAGCGCACCCTGGACGAGACTCAAACCCGGCTGTTCGGGGCGTTGCTGGCGCGTCGCGCGGCGGGCGAGCCGGTCGCCCACCTGACCGGCGAGCGCGAATTCCACGGGCGAGCCTTCCTGGTCAGTCCGCACACCCTGATTCCCCGGCCGGACACCGAAACCCTGGTGGAAACGGTGCTGGCCCTGCTTGACGACACACCGCGCCGGGCGCTGGATCTGGGCACCGGCAGCGGCGCCATTGGCGTTACCCTGGCGCTGGAGCGCCCGGCCTGGAACGTGATCCTGACCGACGCCAGCCTGGCCGCGCTGCGCGTGGCCCGGGACAACGCCGAGCGGCTCGGCGCCGAGGTGGGCTTGGTGTGTGGCGACTGGCTCAGCGGGGTGAGTGGCCGCTTTGATCTGATTGTCAGCAATCCGCCCTACGTGGACCCGGACGATCATCATCTGCAGCAAGGCGACGTGCGTTTCGAGCCGCGCGCCGCCCTGGCCGCCAACGACCATGGTCTGGCGGATTTAAGAGTGATCATCGCCCAGGCCGGCGATGCCCTGAATGCCGGCGGCTGGCTGGTGCTTGAGCATGGTTTCGATCAGGGCGGCGCGGTGCGCACCCTACTCGCCGAAAAAAACTTCCAGGCGGTGGCCACCCACCGCGACCTGGGCGGCAATGACAGGGTAACCTTGGGCCATGTCTGACTCCACCGATCGCCAACGCACGCTGGATGACCAGCAACTGCTCCGCTACAGCCGCCAACTGCTGGTCGAGGAATTCGACCTGGATGGCCAGCAGGCGCTGAGCACCGCCACCGTCATCATCGTCGGTTGCGGTGGCCTGGCTAGCCCGGCGGCCCTGTATCTGGCTGGCGCCGGCGTTGGCCGGCTGCTGTTGGTGGACGACGACCGCGTTGAGCTGAGCAATCTGCACCGGCAAATCGCCTTCCACGGCGATGACCTGGGCGAGGCCAAGGCCGTCGCCCTGGCGCGCCGGCTCGGCGCGCTCAATCCGGACAGCCGGGTTGACGCCTTCGTGGCGCGGGCGGACGCCGACTGGCTTGACCGCCATCTCCCCGACGCCACGGTGTTGCTGGATTGCAGCGACAATTTCGCCACTCGCCAGATCGTCAACGCGGCCTGCGTGCGCCACGCCAAACCACTGGTCAGCGGGGCGGCCATTCGCATGGACGGTCAGTTGGCGGTGTTTGATCTTCGCGATCCCGGCAACGCCTGCTACGCCTGCGTGTATGGCGAAGGCACCGACGGTGATCTCGCCTGCAGCGAGGCTGGCGTGCTGGGGCCGGTGGTCGGCGCCATTGGCACCCTGCAGGCGTTGCTTGCCATACAGGTGATCGCCGGCCAGGAAATGGCGCCGGTGTTGCGGCTGTTCGACGGCCGCACCGTGAGTTGGCGGGAAATCCGTTTCCGCAAGGACTCCCGCTGCGCGGTGTGTGGGGGATAAAGTGCGCGGGGAAAAAGCCTGGAGAACGCGCCTACCAGCGCAATAGCCGTGGCCCGAGTGCCGCGCCAATCAGTGTCGGCGCCGCCATGCCCAGCAGATACCAGACCGCCCAGAATGGCGTGGCCATTTCCGGACAATGCAGGCAATAGACCAGCGTGCCGGTGGCGCTGGCGAACAGCCCCGCGACGGCGCCGGCGAGACGCGGACGCGTCGGCGCCAGATCCCTCAAGGCAGCAAAGGCGGTGACGAAAGTGGGAATCGCCAGCAACTGAATATTGAACACACAGCTGCGCCAGGTATGGCCGAAAATCAGCTCCGAACGGGCCGTTGCCGGGGCCAGCAATAGCGCCACCAGGGCCGCTCCCCGCACCACGATCACGGGCACGGCAATCAGCGCCACTGCCCGGGTGGCGGGCACGCCGGGCCGCGCCAGACGGCTGCTCGCCCACAGCGTGATCAGGACAAGGCTGAACGGAAACGCCAGTTTCAGCCAGAACACCGGCGTCGCCGCCACGCTGGCCAGATCCGGGCGCGGCCCGAACACCAGCGCCATCAACGCCAATGCGCCGGCCAGCCCGACCGCGAAGGCCAGACCCAGGCGCCGGCCGACCGAATGGCGCTGTACCGGGGCCACCCCGGTGGCCAGCATTGTGATCAGCTCGTCGGTTTTCATTGATCCTCTCGCATGCGTGCCGCCAGGGCCTTCAAACCCCGGTGCACGCCAATTTTCACGGCGGATTCGGACAACCCGGTCAGGCGCGCCGTTTCCGCCACCGAACGCCCCTGTAATTTAACATGCACAATCGGCAACCGCTGACGTTCGGGCAGCGCCTCCAGCAGTTTGTGCAGATCACGGCGGGCGCGGGCCGGTTCGTCGTCGTCCGCCGCGAACAGCGCCTGATGATCCTCCAGGGGATCGTTGAACGTGTCCCGGCGCGCGTGCGCGCGCAGGTGATCCATCAGCTTATAGCGGGCGATGGCGTACACCCAGGCGGTCAGCGGTTGCTCTGGCCGATAGGTGTGGCGCGCATTGTGCACCGCCATCAATACTTCCTGCAGCAGATCTTCCACGTCGTTGTGGGAATGGAACAGGCGCCGGCGCAGGAACGCGCGCAAATGGCCGCTCAGGCTTTCCAGAAACTGCTGGTAGAGGCGCGCCTCACCGTTCAGACCGGCCAGGAAAAGATCCCGCAGGCGCGCCTCGGTTCGCTGTTGTGCGTCTTTCTCAGTTCGCTGCATGGTGGCTACCGGTTACGCCGTGCCGGAAAAAAATCATCGATGCGCCTTGAGCAGAGCGAACGCCGGCTTCACCAGGCCGTGCAGCAAGGCCGGTTCCGGGCGGCTGCGCGCCAGCACCCGAATGCCCATTAAAACGCCGAGCAGAAAGCGCGCCAGATCCTCGGGGGACTGGTCGTCGGCAATGCTGCCATCGCGCTGTCCGGCCAGTGCACAGCGGTAAAAAAAGCCCTCCACCTGGGTCAGCATGTCGCTCACCACGCGCTGGAAATCGGCGTCGTGGGGGGCCACCTCCAGGGCGGAATTGACCAGCATGCATCCTTTGCGGTCCGGGTCGCTCAGCGAGCGCTCGACGATCTCGTTGAGAAACGAGCGAATCGCCTCGGCGGGCGGCAGCTTGTCTTCGAACCGGCCGACCCGCTCGCCGAAGCTGTTGGCGAGGTAGTGATCCAATGCGCGCCGGTAGAGCGCGCGCTTGTCGCCGAAGGCGTTGTAAAGGCTGGCGCCGGTCAGGTTCATGTGATGAGCCAGATCGCGAATCGAGGTGGCTTCATAGCCGTGCTTCCAAAAGCATTGCACGGCGGCGTCGAGCACGGTGCGCTCGTCGAATTGTCTCGGTCGTGCCATGGCGGCTCCTTGGCGAGGCGGCTTTTGTATTGTCACGGGGTAGCGATTGTGCCTATTCTAAAACGATCGATCTAAAATGAAAAATCGCTCGTGGAGACAGCATGATTGACTTCTATTTTCACCCCACCCCGAACCCGGCGAAAGTCGCCTTGATGTTGGAAGAGGCCGGCCTTGAATACCAGCTCAAGCCGGTGGATACGCGCAAGGGCGAACAGCACCTGGCGGCGTTTCGTGCCATCAATCCGAATGCCAAGGTGCCGGCCATCGTTGACCACGACGGCCCTGGCGGCGCGCCGGCGCGGCTGTTCGATTCCAGTGCTATTTTGTTGTATCTGGCGGAAAAGAGTGGCCGTTTCCTGGGCCCCGCGGAGATCCGGCCGGAATTGTTGTCCTGGCTGTTTTTTATCGCCTCTGGCGTGGGGCCGTATTCCGGGCAGGCGGTGCACTTCCAGCACATGGCGCCGGAAAAGAACGACTACGCCATTAATCGTTATCGGCGCGAAGTGCAGCGCCATTATCAGGTGCTCGATGAACGTCTGCAGGGCCGCGATTACCTGCTGGGTGAGGACTACTCAATCGTCGATATGTCCGCCTGGGGATGGCTGGACCGGGCGCCGGTGGCGCTGGCTGGAGAGGACGACCCGCTGGCGGCGTTTGCCCATTTGCGGGCCTGGTTTGAGCGCGTCGACAGCCGGCCCGCCGTGGCGCGGGCGCGGGCCGTCGGTAAGGATCACTCGTTTAAAAAGGACATGGACGAAGAAACCCGCCGCGCCTTGTTTCCCTCCAATTACCCTGTGCAAAAGCCGGAGGCATGATGAATCTCACCGATAAACGAGTATTGCTGACCGGTGGCTCCAGTGGCATCGGCCTGGCCGCCGCCGAGGCGCTGGCGGCGGCGGGGGCGCGCCTGGTGATCAGCGGCCGCCGACCGGAGGCGTTGAGCCAGGCGGTGGAGCGGTTGCGTGCCGGCGGTGGCCAGGTCGAGGGCGTGGCCGCCGATCTGGCTACGCCGGCGGGCCGCGAGGCGACCTTGAACAAAGCCCTGGAGTGTCTCGGCGGCTTGGACATTCTGATCAACAACGCCGGAGGCGTGCGCGCTGGACGCCTGGAGCACACCAGTGAGGACGAGATCAGCACCATGCTGACCGTGGATCTGCTGGCGCCCATTTTGCTGACCCGCGCCGCCTTGCCCGCGCTGCGCGCCAGCGGCGAGGCGATGGTGGTCAATGTGGCGTCCGGCATCGCTCTGATCGGCATGCCGTTTTACACCACCTACGCCGCCGTGAAAGCGGGGTTGTCGCACTTTGGTGAAGCGTTGCGCCGGGAGTTGAACGGCGAAGGGATTCAGGTGATGACCCTGTACCCCGGCGCCACCGACACGCCGATGATGGGGTCATCCCGGGCCGGGCCGGACCTGGGCTTCAACAAGGAATCCCCCGGCGCGGTGGCCGAGGCGATGATCGCGGGCATGCAGCAGGGTGCCTTGCAGGTGATTCGTGGTGGCGAGGCCCGCGCCGCCATGATCGCCATGAACCGGGAAAACCCGCAAGCATTGGATCAGCGCTTTCTGGGCATGAAAGCGGACCTGGAAGAGGCGGTGCGGGATCACTCGGCGTTGTAATGCCGGTTGCCGGTTTTTTGGGTTCATCGCGGATTGACGGGAAGCCTTTTTTGGCTCGCGGCTGGGTCGCTCCATTGGGGCGCGGGGCAAGGGCGGTGCCTTCCGGGACCGCTCAAGCCCCGCGAGCGGGCCCGGCCACCCATCGCAGATGGGCGGCGTTCGGCGGCGCGCGAAGCAGTGCTTCGCAACCTGCTTGCCTCACCCAAGGCCGCTGTTTGTTTGGCCATCCCTGGCCAAACTGCTCCCTCCAGGCCCCGCCCTTGCCCCGCTCACTGAGCAGCGTCACCGCCACGGGTCATCACACCGCCGGGTTGCGGCAGGGAAATAAGCCTGGCGAGGACTGGAACGCCGTCCGGCTGCGCCGGTTCGCGGTCGAGGACCGCTCAGCCATAAGATCAAAATATGTCGCTGGCAGGGCCTGCTCCTACGTGGCGCTGTAGAGGGGCTGTCAGCGTTACGGCGCGCCCAGTACCGATCTGGAGGGCCCTCCCCCTTGTTGTGTCGCCGAGGCGCGGGAAATTGATAGGGTCAGTTGGCCAGGGACGGCCAACTGAGGCGGCGGACGACAGGGCGAAGCCGGATCAAGCGAAGCATTGCTTCGCCCGGCGTAGCGCCCCGAGCATGCCGGCTCGGGGCCGGGGCCGCAGGCTCGTCTCGTCGCCGACCCGGCCATCAATTTCCGGCGACTCGGGTACCCGAAGGGCGACACAACGGGGTGTCCTTCTTGACTCCGCTTCGCTCCGGCCTACGGCCCGCACTGCGTGCGTTCACCCGCTGCGCGGGATGTGTCTACTTTCTTGGACAAGCAAGAACGTAGAACGCCCAACAGGGCGTCAGCGGCGATGGGAAGTGGATCAGCATGAGTCAATTCCCGCTATTCCGCGATGAACCTTTTTTCTCGCCTCTGTAACCGGACACACACCGACAACGAATTGGAAAGGGTGGCGGCGATCATCGGTTGATCGCCGCCACGGTGAGCTTCCTTCCTTTTGATTCGTTAGAGGTGTTATCGAAATGAACAAACTGACCCTTTCCGCCACCACTCTGATCGTGTCTTCCCTGGCGTCCGGCGTGGCTCTGGCCGCCCAGGATCACGCCGCCGACCAGCCGATGGAAAAATGCTACGGCGTTTCCCTGGCCGGCCACAACGACTGCAAAGCAGGCCCGGGCACCAGCTGCGCCGGCACCTCCAAAATGGATTATCAGGGCAACGCCTGGACCCTGGTTCCGGAAGGCACCTGCACGTCGATCAAGACGCCGAACGGCCACGGCTCTCTGAAGCCGATGGAATCCTGAGCCACGCACGGCGTTGATCGCGGATGAACGCACCGATACGGCCGGGGGCGGGTCTGAGCCTTAAGCCGGATTACTTTCAGGCCGCCCGCGATTGTCGCGCGGGCGGCCTGTGGTTTGAGGTGCACCCGGAAAATTATATGGTCGACGGCGGCCCGCGCCTGGCGTGGCTGGACGCCATCGCCGAGCGCCATCCGTTGTCGCTGCATGGCGTGGCGATGTCACTGGCGGCGCCGGCGCCGCCGGATGCGCGGCACCTGCGGCGCTTCAGAAAGCTGGTCGAACGGGTCGATCCGATGCTGGTTTCCGAGCACCTGGCCTGGTCGGCGACCGGCGGCCATTACTACCCCGATCTGTTGCCGTTTCCGCGCAGCGATGAGGCGCTGGCGGTGATCGCCGACAACATCGCCCGGGTTCAAGACAGTCTTGGTCGGCGCATCGCCATCGAAAATCCCACCCACTACCTGCCGGTGCCGGGGCACCGGTATACCGAGCAGGCGTTCCTGGCCGAACTGTGCGAACGCAGCGGCTGCGGTTTGCTGCTGGACATCAATAACGTGTTCATCAGCGCCCACAATCTGTGTTTTGACGCGCAACGCTATCTGCTGGATTTCCCGCTCTCGGCGGTGATGGAAATCCATCTCGCCGGGCACAGCGTGGACGCACCAGACCAGGCCGAGGACACGGGCGAAACGCTGCTGATCGATTCCCACGATCAGCCAGTGGCGGACCCGGTATGGGAGCTTTATCGCGCCGTTATTGAACGCGCCGGGCCGGTGCCTACCCTGATCGAACGGGATGGCAACATCCCCAGCTTCGACGTTTTGCTGGCGGAACGGGCACGCGCCCAGGCGTTGCTGGAGCGGTTGGAGAGCATGCCATGACAGCGCTGGCGGGCTTTCAGCGGGATTTTCTGCGGAATCTTTACGATGCCGACGGTGGCCGCGCCGGCGTGCGGGTTTACCGCAACACCCTATTGAAAGCCTGCGTGGACGCCCTGCAGGCGAATTTCCCGACGGTGGCGCGACTGGTCGGCGAACCCTGGTTCCGGGCCGCCGCGTTGGTATACGCGCGAACCTCGCCGCCCAATGACCCGCGGCTGTACCTGTACGGCGACGGCTTCGCCGATTTCCTGGCCGGTTTCGAGCCGGCCGCCGGCCTGCCTTATCTGGCGGGCGTGGCCCGGTTGGATCGCGGTTGGAGCGAAGCCCACGTGGCCGCCGACCGGAGCTGCCTGGCGGCCGCCTTGGTGGCTGAGCAAACCCCGGACGCCCTGGCGGCGCGGGTATTGAGCCCTCACCCGGCGGCGCGTTGGCATTGGTTTGACGATCAGCCGGTGTTCACCCTGTGGAGCGCCAACCGGGAACAACGGGCCGTGCCCGAGCCTCTGCACTGGCGCGGAGAAGGCGCGTTGTTAACCCGGCCGGGCGCAGAGGTGCGCTGGCAGGCTTTGGGGGTCGCCGGTGTGTTTTTTCTGAATGCCTGCGCCGAAGGGCTGCCCTTGGCGGCCGCCGCCGAGCGGGCATTAAAGCACAAGCCGGGCACCGATCTGGCCACGTTACTGGCCACATTACTGAAGGCCGGCGCCTTTGCCGCCGAGCCGTTACCCCATTGTCACTGAAAAGGAACCCGCCATGAATCGCACAAGCATGCAAAGCACGGGCGCCGGCAAGGCCGCCGCGCACCATGATGCCGACGGCCCACCGCCGGCGGCGCGCGGCCTGACCGGGCGCTGGAACCGGCTTGCACAAGGCCTGAACAGAGTGATCACACCGACGCTGCTGGCGTTACTGGCGCGTGTCTCGGTGGCGGCGATCTTTCTGTTGTCCGGGCGTACCAAGGTGAGTGGCCTGCTGACCGTCAAAGACAGCACCTACGCGCTGTTCCGCTACGAATACCAACTGCCGCTGATCGCGCCGGAGATCGCCGCCCATCTGGCCACCTACGCTGAGCATGTGTTGCCGTTACTGCTGATACTGGGCCTGTTCACCCGGCTGTCGGCGATGGCGTTGTTGGCGATGACGCTGGTGATCGAGATCTTTGTTTATCCCGATGCCTGGGTCACACATCTGTCGTGGGCCGCTTTGCTGTTGTATCTGATCGGCCGTGGCGCCGGTGCTGTCTCGCTGGATCGACGCCTGGGGATCGATTGACCGCCCTCGCCCTCGCCCTCGCCCTCGCCCTCGCCACTGTCACCGCCGCCGGCGGTCAGTGGTCAGGCTGGCCGATGGTGGTGACGCTTTCTTTGGTGTCGTGCACCGACTGGCCGGTGTCCTGAACCGATTTCACCGTACTCTGCACGGAGTTCATGGTGTCGTCGGTTTTTTTCTGCACCGAGGCGACGGCCTCGGAAGCCTGATCCATCTTTTCATTGAGTTTGTCCAGGAAGCCGGCCTGGGCACTGACGGAAACGCCGAGGGCGGACGCGGCGACGGCGGCGATAAGGCTGTTTTTGAGTTTCATTGGTGTGCTCCAAAGAATGAGGTTACTAGGCCAACACGCCGATAATGGGACCTGGTGCGCGGACCGGCAGGGCCCGGATACCGTCCAATTCCCCCCAACGGGCGCTTCGGCGACATAAGCGGAACGCTATCGCCGGCCGCCGCGCTCGACCACCCTACCGTGGTAGGGTTTTCGTGCATGGGCGAGGCAGCACAATGAAGGGATGCGAGCAATGAACGAGGGTGACGGACATGCCGGCTATGCTCTGGTGGTGGATGACCACCCGCTGGTGATGCGCGGCGTTGCCGGTTACCTGTCGTCGCACTGCGGCTACGCGTGGGTGCACTGCGCGGCCGGCGGTGCGGAATGCCTGGCTTGGATCGCTCGCCATGGCCAGCCGGAGTTGGTGATCGTCGATTTCTGGCTGGCTGATGGTTCCGCGTTGGACTTATTGAAAACGCTCTCGGCGGCACGGGCAGCAGCGAACGTGCTGGTGATGAGCGGCGACGATGGCGTTGGCATCGCCAGCCAGGTGCGCGCGGCGGGAGCCCGGGGATTCATTCATAAAAACGATCCGCCGGAAACCTTCGCCCGCGCGGTGCGGGCGGTGCGGCGGGGCAAAACCTGGTTCACCGACGCCGATGGGCAGGCCGCCGCGCCGGGCCGGGGGCGCCACCCGTTGCAGGTCAGCCCCGTGGATCTGGGGCTGACCCGGCGCCAGGGCGAAGTGCTGGCGATGATGCTGCGCGGCTTGCCCAATAAGCGCATCGCCAGCGCCTTAAACGTCACCGAGCAGACCGTCAAGGAACACATCACCGCCATTCTGCAACGATTGGGCGTCAGCAACCGCATCGAGGTGATTACCTTGCTGCACGGCCGTGCCTTGCGATTGTGAATGTCGAGGCGGAGCCGGCGCCGGGTACGCCGCCGCGAATCAACGATCTCAGCGCCGCGGGCCGGGTACGCCTGCTGGACATGACCCGCTCGCGGTTGTTCTACAGTGTGTCGATGACGCCCCTGGCCGGCGTCCCCTATACCGTTTGGTTTTACCTGCTCAACCGGGACATCGCCTGGATGGGCCTGTTGCTGGCGATATACTGCCTGGCGGCGCTGGCGCTGTTCGTGTTGGCCCGGCGTTACCGACGCGACCGCTGCCAATACGCTGCCCTGGCGTTGCTGGAAAAATGGATTCCAATCGTTAACCGGATCGCCGTGCTGCATGGGCTCGGGTTGGCGGCGATGCTGACGCTGACGGCGGGCAGGGTCAGCTTCGAATACACCGCCGTGCTGCACGCGTCCATTGCCGGCACCATGGCCGCCAACGCCGCCCACCAGACGCCGCTATGGGGGGTGTTTCAACGCTTCTTTCTGACCTGCTGGCTGTTCCTACTGATCCTGGTGCCCTGGAGCTTTCCCCAGCATTGGCCGTATGTGTTGCCGATGGCGGTGCTGTTCGCGGTGGCCCTGTATCGCCACGGTGTCACCTCGCACCGCTTCTTCGTACAACAGGTGAATCTGGAAGAGCAGGGCGCGCGCCTGGCGGAACGCTATCGCATGGCACGGGATGAGGCACAGCGCGCTCTGCAGGATAAGAACCAGTTTCTGAGCACCGCCAGCCACGATCTGCGCCAACCGGTGCACGCCATGGGGTTTCTGATTCAGGCGATCGCGCAGCGCAATCGCGACGAAACGCTGGCGGCGCCGATCCGTGATCTTCAACAGAGCGTGCGTTCGATGAACCTGATGTTCAACTCGCTGTTGGATCTGTCCAAGCTGGAAGCCGGCGTGGTCAATCCGCAACGCGAGCCGGTGCGGCTGAAGGCCATCGTCGAGGATGTGGTGGCGATGTTCCGCGCCGAGGCGAACAGTCGCGGTCTTGAATTGCGCATGCGCCTGGCCACCACCAGCGCGGTCGCCTTTGGCGACGCCGGCCTGATTCGCCGTTGCTTGGTCAACCTGGTGCACAACGCGTTGCGGTACACGCCGCGCGGCGGGGTGCTGGTGTCGGCGCGCCGGCGCGGCCCGGATTGGATGCTGGAGGTGTGGGACACTGGTATTGGCGTCGCCAGCGACGAACAAAAAAACATTTATGCGCTGTTTTACCGCAACGCCCACGCCTGGAACATCGACAGTGCCGGCCACGGTTTGGGGCTGGCGGTGGTGGCGCGCAGCGCCAATTTGATGGGCGCCCGCTACGGCCTTGATTCGGTGCCCGGGCGGGGCTCGCGCTTTTGGTTGTCGTTGCCGGCGGCGGCGCGCCTGCATGGCGCCGCCGGGTTGGCGGCGGCCGGTGGTGGCACTGCAGCGGAGATCCGGCTGGCGCCGCTCACCGGCGCCTGTCTGGTGGTGGACGATGACCCCATGGTGACTCAGGCCTGGCAGAGCCTGATGCGGGCCTGGGGCGTATCGGTGCGTTGCGTGGCGGGTGGCGATGAGGCGTTCGCCCTGTTGCGCGGGGGTTTTCGTCCGCGGGCGATTCTGTGTGACCAGCGTCTGCGTTCCGGCGAGAGCGGTTTCCAGGTGTTGCAGGCGTTGCTGGAAGCCTGCCCGCACGCCAGTGGCGCCATGGTCAGCGGCGAATTCCGTTCGCCAACACTGGAACACGCCGAGCGTGAGGGTTACCTGGTGTTGCAAAAGCCGCTGCAACCGGCGCAACTGCATGCCGTGCTTTGCCAGTGGCTGGCCGCCGGCGATCAGCCCGCGCCATTGCCCTGAGCGGGTTCCGAGAGCGCCACCAGACGATCGTTCAAACCGGTGATCTGGCGCGCCATGTCGCCCAGCAACCGTTCGATCAATGAAGGATGACTGCTGATCAACTGATGAAACTGCTGGCCGGGTACGCGCAGCGCCGAGCAGGGCGTCAGCGCCCGCACCGTGGCGTTGCGTGGTGCGCCGGTCAGTACCGCGATGGCGCCGAGCAGTTCCCCTTCGCCGACCTGGCCCACGGCGACGCCGTTCACCAACACCTGTGCCTGCCCCTCGAACAGATGATAGACGTCATCGGCGCGTTCGCCCTGGCGGATCAGATCGTCGCCGGGGCGGGCGTAAACAAACGTCGAGTCGGTGTGGTGTTCGCTGCCCACGCGGGCCGCCAGCATGCAGACCAGAAGGCGGCTGCGCAGATTTTCCAGGCGCTCCCATCGGCACGCCAGACGTGGGTCGTCACGCCAGCGCTGTTGGACCGCCGGGCGGGGATACTCCGCCAACAACACCGCCCCTTCGGCGTGATAGCCCACCTCCGGCATCAACGGCAGCCAGTCGCCTTCGTCGCACGCGAACAGCCGACGCTCGCCGTGATGCGCCACCAGCGTGCCGCCGCGCACCAGATACAGGCAGTCCGGGTTGGGCGTCAGCCGCTCACCCGCCGCGCAGGCCCGCGCGCTGGCCAGCGCGGAAACCGGCGCGCTCAATTCGCTGCCCAGTTTCTTGTAATCCCGCGCCAGGGCCGTGAAGCCGGGAAGAGCGTCGCTGAGAGTCATCATGGTGAGTGCGGTTCCGCGAACAGAAAAGAACGGACATCCGGGAAAGTTCACACCCTTCCAAGCAGATGTCATGCCAGGGCTGCGACGGCGCAGGGCCAAGTACCCAGGGGCCAAGTACCGACAGGACAATACAATGGCGTGGCGTTGGTCGCTATCGCGTCAGCGGTGGTGCCGGTGAAAAAAATCACCACTGTAGTGACAGTGACAGTGACAGTGACCGGCAACGGCAGGCGAACAGGCGCGCTCTGATCGGTGTGGGTCGCGGCTGTCAGTACTCGCGTTGGCGGGCGCGAAAGACGGGGGCGCGTTTCTTCAGGTTGGCGCTCATCGCCTCGCGCTGGTTGCGGCCGCGCAGGAGTGTGAATTGCAACCGTGACTCCTCGGCGAACGCCTGGTCCTCGGCCTGGTGCCAGGTGCGCTGGAACAACGCTTTGCTGGCGCTGACCGCGTCCGGAGAGCGTTCCAGCAGGGCCTGGGCCAGGGTCAGGGCTTCGGCGTGTGGGTCCTCGGCGACGCGGGTGACCAGGTGCAGGCTGAGCGCCTCGCGGGCGTCGAAGCGGCGGCCGGTCATCGCCAGTTCCTTGGCGACGTCCATGGGCAGCAGTTCGCGCAGGGTGGCGGTGCCGGTCATGTCCGGGATCAGGCCCCATTTGATTTCCATCACCGACAGTTCGCACTCCGGCGAGGCGATACGAAAATCCGCCGCCAGGGCCAGTTGCAAGCCGCCGCCGTAACAATAGCCGTGCAGTTCGGCGATCACCGGCACCGGCAGTTGCCGCCAGGCCCAGCAGGCCTGCTGGAACAGGTTGGTTTTCCTGACGCCGAATTTAGTGAACGCCAGCAGCATTTTCAGCGGCGTTCTGGTGACCGTCGCGAAATCCAGCCCGGCGCAAAACGCCTTGCCCTCACCCCGCAGAATCACCACCCGCACATCGCGGTTCTTGCGCAACGCCTTCGCCGTGCGCACCAGCGCCTGAAGCGTCTCCAGATCCAGGCCGTTGTATTTGTCTGGCCGGTTCAGTGTGACGGTGGCGATGTGGTCTTCGATGGAAAGGGTGACGCGATCTCGAGCGGTTTGCGGTTTCATTGAAGGTTCCTGATGGGCCAGACGCCAGACGCCAGACGCCGGACGCCGGACGCTAAAACCGGTAAGCGTCTGGCGTCCAGCGTCCGGCGTCTGGCGCTATTGCAGCTTCTGCTGCAATAGCTGATTGACCTGCTGCGGGTTCGCTTTGCCCTGGGTGGCTTTCATGATCTGGCCGACGAAGAAGCCGATTTTTTTCTTGCGCTTGGCGTCGTCGGAGCCTCGGTAATCTTCCACCTGGGCGGGGTTGTTGGCGATCACCTGATCGACGATTTTTTCCAGTTCGCCGCTGTCGTTCATCTGTTTGAGGCCCTTGGCCTCGATGATCCGATCCGGGTCGCCTTCGCCGTTCCAGCAGGCCTCGAACACCTGCTTGGCGATCTTGGAACTGAGGGTGCCGTCTTGCAAACGCTGGATCAGTTGCCCCAGTTGCGCGGCGCTCACCGGGCTGTGTTCGATGCCCAGGTCTTCGGCGTTGAGGCGCGCGGTCAGCTCACCCATGACCCAGTTGGCGGTGAGCTTGGCGTCGCCGCTGGCGGCGGTGGCGGTTTCGAAATACCGCGCGGTGGCCACCGATCCGGACAGCAGATCGGCGTCGTAACCGGACAACTGATAGTCGTTGATAAAGCGCGCCTTGCGTACATCCGGCAGTTCCGGCAGGGCGTCTTTCAGCGCGGCGATTTCTTCTTCGCTGACCAGCACCGGCAGCAGATCCGGGCAGGGAAAGTAGCGGTAATCGTTGGCGTCTTCCTTGGTGCGCATGGAACGCGCGGTGTGCGTGTCGGCGTTGTAGAGCCGGGTTTCCTGCACGATCTCGCCGCCGTCTTCGAGCACGTCGATTTGCCGCGCCACTTCCAGGGCAATGGCCTTTTCCATGAAGCGGAAGGAATTCAGATTCTTGGTTTCGGTGCGGATGCCCAGGGGCTGGCCCGGGCGGCGCACGGAAATGTTGACGTCGAAACGCATGTTGCCCTGGGACATGTCGCCGTCGCAGATGCCCAGCGAGGTAACGATGGAATGCAGCTTACGGGCGAAGGCCACGGCCTCTTCCGAGTTGCTCATGTCCGGTTCGGAGACAATCTCGATCAGCGGCGTGCCGGCGCGGTTGAGGTCAATGCCGGTCATGCCATGAAAGTCTTCATGCAGGGATTTGCCGGCGTCTTCTTCCAAATGAGCGTGGTGAATGCGCACCGATTTTTTTTCGCCCTGCCCACCTTCATTGCCCTTCGGGGCCAATTCAATGTCGACCACGCCGGGGCCGACAATGGGCTCGGCCAATTGGGTGGTCTGGTAGCCCTTGGGCAAATCCGGATAAAAATAATTTTTTCGCTCGAACACGGAACGGCGACCGATCTCCGCGCCCACCGCCAGGCCGAAGCGGATCGCGTGGCGGATCGCTTCCCGGTTCACCACCGGCAGGGTGCCGGGCATGCCCAGGTCGATCAGGCTGGCGTTGCGGTTTGGCTCATCGCCGGTGCGGGTGCTGCTGGCGGAGAAAATCTTCGATTCGGTGGCCAGTTGCACGTGCACTTCCAAGCCGATGACGGTTTCCCATCCGCCATTCATGGACGACTGACTCATGCGAAGCCTCCCGGGATTGTCTGGTGCCAGTCGGTCGCCATCTGATAGCGATGCGCCACGTTGAGGATGCGCCCTTCCTGGAAATAGTTGCCGATCACCTGCACGCCGGCGGGCAAGCCGTTGATCAGGCCACTGGGCATCGACAGCGCCGGCAACCCGGCCAGATTAACGGCGATGGTGAACACGTCGGCCATGTACATATTGACCGGGTCGTCCGCTTTGGCGCCGAGTTTGAAGGCGGTTTCCGGGGACGTGGGGCCGATGATCACGTCCACGTCCTTGAACGCGCGGGCGAAGTCGTCGCGGATCAGCCGGCGCACCTGTTGGGCGCGCTTGTAGTAGGCGTCGTAGTAGCCGGCGGAGAGCGCGTAGGTGCCGACCAGAATGCGCCGTTTCACTTCCGCGCCGAAACCTTCCGAGCGCGAGCGCTTGTAGAGGTCTTCCAGGTCGACCGGATCGTCGCAGCGATAGCCGAAGCGCACGCCATCGAAACGGGCCAGGTTGGAGCTGGCTTCCGCTGGCGCGATCACGTAGTACGCCGGCACCGACAGGGTGACGCTGGGCAGCGACAGCTTGATCAGTTTGGCGCCCTGTTTTTCCAGCTCGCGCAGAGCGTCGCGGGCGTTGTCGGCGATGGCGCCGTCCAGGTTTTCCGGAAAGAATTCTTCCGGCACGCCGATGCGCAGGCCGGCGATGTCCTGGTTGATGCCGCCCAGGTAGTCGCCCACCGGCTCGTCGACACAGGTGGAGTCCTTGCTGTCGTGGCCGGCCATGGCGGTCAGCATCAATGCGCAGTCGGCGGCGGACAGGCCCAGCGGACCGGCCTGATCGAGGCTGGAAGCAAAGGCGATCATGCCCCAGCGTGAGACCCGGCCATAGGTGGGCTTGAGGCCGGTGACGCCATTGAGCGCCGCCGGTTGGCGGATCGAACCGCCGGTGTCGGTGCCGGTGGCGCCGGGAGTGAGACGCGCGGCCAGGCTGGCGGCGGCGCCGCCGGACGAGCCGCCGGGCACGCGCTCGGTGTCCCAGGGGTTTCTCACCGGGCCATAGAAGCTGGTTTCGTTGGAGGAGCCCATGGCGAACTCGTCCATATTGGTTTTGCCCAACATGATGGCGCCCTGATCGGCCATTTTCTCCACCACCGTGGCGGTGTAGGGGGCAATGAAGTTGTCCAGCATTCGTGAGCCGCAGCTGGTGCGCACGCCCTCGGTGCAGAAAATGTCCTTGTGGGCGATCGGCAGGCCGGTCAGCAGCCGGTGATCACCGGCGGCGATCGCCTGGTCGGCGGCGTCGGCCTGAGCCAGCGCCTGGTCGGCGGTGACGGTGACGAAGCTGTTCAGGGTGCCATCATGGTGCTCAATGCGGGCCAGGAAGTGCTCGGTCAGCTCGCGGGCGGAAAAGTCCTTCGCCTGCAAGCCGGCTTTCAGTTCGGTGAGGGTTTTGGTATGCATGGCTTAATTGACCACCTTAGTCGATCACCCGGGGTACCAGGAAACAGCCGTCTTCGCTGGCGGGCGCGTTGGGCAGCACTTTGTCGCGCACGTCGGGCTCGCGGACCCGGTCTTCGCGCAGCGGTTGGTGGACCTCCAGGGGATGGGCCAGGGGGGCGACGCCGTCCACATCCGCCTGCTGGAGTTGGTCGACCATGGCAAGAATGTCATTGAGGCGGCCGCACAGCTCGGCGCTCTCGTTATCGTCCACCTGCAGGCGGGCGAGATGGGCGGCGCGAGCCACCACCCGGGTATCAATCGCCATGGGAGTCTCCATGAGTCGGGAAAGGCGGGAAAAATACCATACCCGGGGCCGCCGCCCAAGGTGGCGGTGCCGGTGGGAGCGGCCCGGGCGCCGGTTGCGGAGACCGCCATGGCGCCTTGCCGATTTCCCCTGCCGTTGCTAGAGTTGCGCCATCTTGTTGCTTGCGTGCCGTGGTATGCTGGCATCAACCTCCTTTTCTCCACGATCTCTCAGGAAATAAGCCAGGATGTCCGTGATCAAGCGTATTCGGGGGATGTTCTCCACCGACCTTTCCATCGACCTTGGCACCGCCAACACCCTTATTTACGTGCGGGGACGCGGCATCGTTCTGGACGAACCGTCGGTGGTGGCAATTCGCCATCATGGCGCCCAGAAAAGTGTCGCGGCGGTGGGCGCCGATGCCAAGCGCATGCTCGGCCGCACCCCGGGTAACATCACCGCGATCCGGCCGATGAAGGATGGCGTGATCGCCGACTTCGACGTTACCGAGAAGATGTTGCAGTACTTTATCAAGAAAGTGCACGACACCGGCTTCTTTCCGCCGGCGCCCCGGGTGCTGGTGTGTGTCCCTTGCAAATCCACGCAGGTGGAGCGCCGCGCGATCCAGGATTCCGCGTTCGGTGCCGGTGCCCGTGACGTGTATCTGATCGAAGAGCCGATGGCCGCGGCGATTGGCGCCGGCCTGCCGGTGGAAGAGGCGCGCGGCTCGATGGTGGTGGACATCGGCGGCGGCACCACCGAAATCGCCCTGATTTCCCTGAATGGCGTGGTCTACTCGGAATCGGTGCGCACCGGCGGTGACCGCTTCGACGAGGCAATCGTGGCGTTCGTGCGCAAGGAATACGGCTCGCTGATCGGCGAATCCACCGCCGAGCGCATCAAGCATGAAATCGGCACCGCCTACCCGGGCTCCGAGATCCTCGAGATCGACGTGCGCGGCCGCAACCTGGCCGAGGGCGTGCCACGGCAGTTCACCCTCAATTCCGAAGAGATTCTGGAGGCGCTCAAGGACCCGCTGGCGGTGATCGTCAACGCGGTCAAGAACGCCCTGGAGGCGTCTCCCCCGGAGCTGGCCTCCGACATCGCCGAGCGTGGCCTGGTGCTGACCGGCGGCGGCGCGCTGCTGCGCGACATCGACCGTCTGATCAGCGAGGAAACCGGCCTGCCGGTGATCATCGCCGACGATCCTCTGACCTGCGTGGCGCGGGGCGGCGGCAAAGCCCTGGAGCTGATGGATACGCAAGGGCTGGACATGCTGGCCATGGGCTGAGCCTGTCCCGGCCGCCGGCATGTCCTCCGCCAACCCCACCTACCGCCTGCTCATCGCCCTGGTGCTGGCCGTCGCTCTGATGGCCCTGGACCAGCGCAGCCGCTGGGGCGACCCGATTCGCTATGCGTTTGGCTATCTGGCCGCGCCGATGCACTACCTGGCCCACCTGCCAGTGGACACCGCGCGTTGGGTCGGCAGCCAGACCCACAGCCGCCAGGAGCTGGTTGAATCGAGCCAGCGCTTGCAGCGCCAGGTGTTGATCCTGGAGCAGAAAGTGCAGCGCCTGGCGGTGCTCGAAGCCGAGAACGTGCGATTGCGTGAGCTGCTTAACTCATCGGCCAACCTGGACGCCTCGGTGTTGGTGGCGGAGATCATCGGCATTGACCCGGACCCCAACCGCCAGGAGCTGGTGATCAACAAGGGTGGCCGCGACGACGTCAAACAAGGTCAGGCGGTGCTCGATTCCCAGGGGCTGATCGGTCAGGTGGTGGAGGTTGGCCCGCTCTCCGCCCGGGTGTTGCTGATCACCGATGCCAGCCACGCCATGAGCGTGCAGGTAAACCGCAACGGGGTGCGTGCCATCCTTGCCGGCACTGGCCAGGGCAATCGCCTGCGGTTGCTGTACGTGCCGGACACCGCCGATGTGAGAAAGGGCGATCTGCTGGTCAGCACCGGCTTGGGGCAGCTTTATCCGCGTGGCTATCCGGTCGCCCAGGTGGTCAGTGTCAGCCACCAGTCCGGCGCCGCGTTCGCCGAGATCCAGGCGCGCCCCAACGCCCACCTGGACCGGGTCAGCCATGTGCTGCTGGTGCAATCGATGGAACCGGTGAGCCTGCCCGATGCTCGCCTGCCGGAGGGCGGCAGCACCGAAACGTCGCCGGCGCCGGGCCATACCACCAGCGACAATGTGGAGGTGCCCGATGCGGCTCAATAACGAGCGGCCGGCGGGCACCGGGGTGATCCTGGTGACCTTTATCGTGGCGGCGTTGCTGGAAGTGATGCCGCTCAGCGACAGCCTCAACTGGGTGCGCCCGGACTGGATGCTGCTGGTGCTGCTTTACTGGGTGCTGGTATTGCCGCACCGGATTGGCGTGTTGTGGGGCTTCTTCCTGGGGCTGTATCACGACGTGCTGGTGGGCACCACGCTGGGCCAGTGGGCGCTGGCCTACGCTTTCGGTGCCTATTTCATGCTGGCGGCCTATAAACGCATGCGCGTGTTCCCCTTGTTGCAGCAGAGCGCGGTGGTGTTCCTGCTGGTGGGTTCGGCCAACCTGCTTGCGTTTCTGGTGCAGGAGTCGGTGGGCCGCACCCTGTATCCGCCCTATACCATTCTCTATTCCGCCGCCGCCAGCGCGGTGCTGTGGCGGCTGGTGTGCGCCGCCCTGCGCTGGACTCAGCTGCGGTTTCTGGTGCGCTGATGACGGCGTTGTTGCTGGCCTCCGGATCGCCGCGCCGTGCCGAGCTGCTGAGCCAGGTGGGGGTGCCGTTCACGGTGCTGCCGCCACCGGATGTGGATGAAACGCCGCACGCCGGCGAAGCGCCGCTGGATTACGTGGCCCGGCTGGCGGCGGCCAAGGCCCTCGCCGGGCAGGCCGCGCACCGGCCCGCCGGCGCGGTGCTGGGGGCGGACACCGCGGTGGTGCTGGGCGAGCGCATTCTCGGTAAACCCCATGACGACGAACACGCCCTGACCATGCTGGAGGCGCTCAACGGCCGGGAACACCGGGTGATCTCCGCGGTCTGCTTGTGCCTGGCAGGGCAGCGCCGCGCGGCGCTGTCGGTGACCCGGGTGTGCTTTCGCGAGTTGCCGCTGGCCCGGCTTCGCGCCTACGTGGCCACCGGCGAAGGGCGCGACAAAGCCGGTGGCTATGGCATCCAGGGCCTGGGTGCGGCGCTGGTGGCTTCCCTGACAGGCAGTTACAGTGGTGTGGTCGGGCTGCCGCTGGAGCACACCCTGCCGCTGCTTGAGTGGGCGGACATTCCCTATTGGCAGCCCCGTTGATTTCCCCCGGTCAGGCCGGAACACCTTGGTAGCGTGAATGGCGATCAACAACAAAACCACCCGCTGGTTGGGATTGTGGCGTGGCCGGCTGTGGTGGCTGGTGGCGATTCCGGTGCTGTTGCTGGCCGCCTATGTGGTGGTGGCGCGGCAATTGATGCTGCTGGTGCCGGACTACCGCGAGCAACTTGAAACGCTGGTTGAAGAGCGCTTCGGTGTCGCCATCCAGATCGAGCAGTTGCAGGGCAGTATGGACGGCCTGTGGCCGCGCTTTCAGTTGCGTGGTCTGACGTTGCCCGCCACCGAAGGCGAATCCCCCCTGACCCTGGAGCGGGTCGAATTGAGCGTGCGAGTACTGCCGACGCTGCTGCATCGCAAGCCGTATCTGCGCGAGCTGCTGATCGACGGTGTGGATGTGCATCTGGTGCGTGACGAGCAGGGCCGCATTCGCCTGCGTGGCCTCGAGGCACTGCAACGCCAGCGCCAAGAGACGGCATTGGAAGACGCTCTGCGCACCCTTTATCACCAGCAACGTATTGTCATTCAGAACGCGCGCTTCTCTCTGGATTGGCCGGGCCTGCCGCCGCTGGCGGCGTCGTCCTTGAACCTGGCGCTGCTCAACGACGGCGACGAACATGCGCTGTCGGTGCGCGTGCAGGCCCGTGATCGGCCGTTCTCGGTGGATGCGCGCCTGCGGGTAGAGGGCGAGCCGCTGGCGCTGGAACAGGTGAACGCGGATGGCTATTTGGATGTGCACGGCGAGCGCTTGCAGGAATGGTTGCCGACGCAGCGCCAGTGGCCGCTGGACGTGGCACGGCTGGACGGCCGGGTGCGGCTGTGGACACGCATCCAACAGGGCCGGCCCAGCGACGCCACGGTGAGCCTGGCGTCGCCGAACATCGAACTGACCGACGGTGAACAACGTTGGCCGGTGAACGATGTCAAACTGGACGCGGCGGTCCATGGCCTGGCCGGCAACGGCGAGCGTCAGTTGTCGCTGACCACCCTGACCGGCACCACGCCCGCCGGCGCGGTGGCGCCCGGGCCGGTGGCGCTGCGCTGGCGCGCCGAGGGCGAGCAGCGTCATTGGCGGGCCCACGGTGAGGATCTGGCGGTGCACGCACTCACCCAGCAACTGGCGCAGTGGCCGTTCCCCTTGCCGGCGGGGTTGCGCGCCGCCCGCGAGCAGCTTCGTGCCCAGGACCCGCGGGGTCTTTTGCAAAGTGTTTATCTGAGTGGGGTGGACGGCACCCTGCGCACTTTGCAGGCGCGTTTCGCCGGCTTGTCGATGGACGCCAAGGGCAAGATTCCCGGCGTTTCTGGCGTTACCGGCTGGATCGCCGGCACCCCCGCCGAGGGGGTCGCTCGGCTGCAAGGCGAGCCGTTGCAGCTGACCCTCACCCGGTTCTATGACCATCCGCTCAGTGCCACCTTTAATGGCCCGATGCGCTGGCGGATGAAAGACGACGGTTGGCGTGTGGACAGCGGCACGCTGATGGCGCAGAACAGCGATGCCCGCGGCGTGGCCATGTTGAGTCTGCGCGGCGGCGGTGAGTCGGTGCCGGAACTGCGCCTGATGGCGGACGTGCTCGACGGCGATGGCGCCCGCGCCCGCCAATACATTCCCCTGAAAAAACTGCCCGACGGGCTCAGCGACTGGCTGGGCCAGGCGGTGCGCGACGGTCATTTGCAGCATGGTCGCTTTCTCTACCGGGGTCCGGTCAAGATCGATCCCGACCAACAGCAAGAGCGCACTTTTCAGATGCGCTTTCAGGGCAGCGACATCGCTTTGTCGTTTTTGCCTGGCTGGCCGCTGGCCGGCGGCGTCAACGCCGATGTTCTGATCGACGGTCGCCAGGTGAGCGCCAGCGCCAGCCAGGGCCAGCTGCTCAATAGCCGGGTCAGCGCGGTCAGCGTGGACGTGCCGGACGTGGACGATAAAAACGCCCGGCACATCGTGATCCAGGGGCAGGTCGAGGGCCCGGCCAGTGATCTGAATCAATTGTTCCAAGACACGCCGCTGAAGCAGAAGCTGCCAGACGAACTGCTTGATTGGGCTTTCCAGAAAGGCCGCATGAACGGTCATTTACTGCTGGACATGCCCCTCGCTAAAGAGGGCAGCGTGGCGCCGATGGTGATCGTCGATGGCCAGGCCAGCGATGTCACGCTCAATAACGCCAAGCGCAAATTGCTGATCAGCCACGTCAGCGCGCCGGTTTATTTTCACCTGAAAAAAGGTATCACCCTGCGCAGCGTCAAGGGCGATGCGTTGGGCGGGCATTTCGAGGGCTCCTGGCTGACCCGGGGCCCGGACAGCCAGATGCAATTGACCGGCAGCGTGCCGGCGCAGCGGCTGCGCGAATGGCTGGGCTTTGACTGGCTGAGCCCGGTGTCGGGCACCCTGCCGTTGGAGCTGGACCTGGGGATGCCCTGGCAGGGCAGCCCGTTCCGTCTGGAGGCGCGCTCCACGCTTAAGGGCGTGGCGGTGAAAGCGCCGGCGCCGCTGGGCAAGAGCGCATCCCAGGTGCGTGGTTCGCAACTGTCGCTTTCGACCCGTGGTGGCGGTGGGGAAGTTCGTTTCTCCTATGGTGACCTGGGGCAGGGGCGGGTGCGCTTGGGTCAACCGCTGGCCGGCGCGATCCGCTTCGGCGATGGCGCGTTGCCCGGCATGCCGGCGCGGGGGCTGGCCATAGAGGGCCGCGCGAACACCGCCAGCGCCGCCGACTGGATTGAATTCGTCACCGGTCTGATGCCCGCCACGGGCACCGGCGCGCCCGGTGGCGGCGCACAGCAAGGCAGTGGTGGCCGCGATCTGATTAACCGGGTGGCGCTCACGGTGGGCCGGTTGGATCTGTTCGGCGTGCCCTTGGACGACGTCCGCTTCTCGGCGGCGCCGGCCGGCGCCGGCTGGGAGCTGGGGCTGGCCAGCCCGTTGGTGGCCGGCACCCTGACTCTGCCGGACGGCTATCAGGCGCGCGGCGACAAACCGCTGACCATCCGTGTGGACCGGCTGCGCGCCAGCGATGAACTGGTGCAAGCGGCGACCGGCAAGAAACCGGAACAGGCGGGCAAGGCCGGGCCGCCGATCGCCCCGGTGAAGGTGCCGATTCTTGATGCGGATCTGCGCAACCTGAACATTGGCGGCGTCGATTATGGCAACTGGGCCGGCCAAGTCCGGCCCACGGCCGAGGGCGTGGTGGTGCATAATCTGCGCGGCCAATGGCGCCACGTTGCGGTTAACGGCGAGCTCACCTGGACCGGTCAGGAACAGGGCGCGCAACGCAGCCGGTTTCAGGGCAACGTCAGCAGCAACGATCTGGCGGCGGCGTTCAAGGCGTTTCAATTGCCGGAGCTGCTGGAGACCAATGACGCCAACGCGAAGGTGGATCTGGCCTGGGACAACTGGCCATTGAAGCCGGATTATCTGGCCCTGAATGGCGACGCCGGCCTGAAAATCGGCGAATGCCGGATTCCGGAGATGGACCGCCGCACCTCGTTTCTGCGCGTCTTGGGGGTGCTCAATATTGGCACCCTGCAACGTCGGCTGCGGCTGGACTTTTCCGACCTGTACAAGAAAGGCCTGAGTTGCGATTCGATCACCGGCCGGTTCGCGTTCAATGGGCCGGCGCTGCAGGTTTCCGAACTGAAGATCGATTCACCGTCCGCTGAGTTCGAGGTCAACGGGCAGATGAATCTGGCCCGCCAGAGCCTGGATCAGCGGGTCAAAATGACGCTGCCGATTTCCAGTAATCTGTACGCCGGCTGCCTGGCCGGGCCGGCGGTGTGCGCGGGAATCTTTGTGGTGGAGCGCCTGTGGGGTGATAAGCTGGACAAGACCACCAGCGTGGAATATCGGGTTTCCGGCCCCTGGAAAGACCCGCAGGTGAAAGAAGCCAGCCCCCCGGCGCAATAGCCGCTCGTCATGCCGTCAGGAGTTCCATCATGCCTTCCCCGGTTACCGTCGCCGCCGTACAGATAACCAGCGGCACCGACACCGATGCCAATCTGCGCCTGGCCGCCGATGCCCTGGCGCGCGCCGCCGATGGCGGCGCGGCTCTGGCGGTGCTGCCGGAAAATTTCGCCGGTTACGGCGTCGATTATCGGGTACTCGGCGCGCGTTACGACGAACTGCTCGGCTGGCTTGCGGAACAGGCCCGCCGTCACCATCTCTGGATCGTCGGCGGCAGCGTGCCGGCGCTGCGCCGTGGCGACGGCAGCCCGGTACCGGCGCCACGGGTGCGCACCCGCAGCGTGCTGGTGGACCCGGACGGCGAGGTCCGTGCCGGCTACGACAAACTGCATTTGTTCGACGCCGACGTGAAAGACAGCCAGGGCCGCTATCGGGAATCCGACGTGTTCGAGCCCGGTGATCAGGTGGTGCTGGCGGACGCCGCCGGTTTGCGGCTGGGCCTGGCGATCTGCTATGACCTGCGTTTCCCGTTGCACGCGCGGGCACTGGCGGAGCGCGGCGCCGGTCTGATTGTTTATCCGAGTGCTTTTACCGCCACCACCGGCGCCGCCCATTGGCGGTTGTTATTGCGCGCGAGCGCGGTGCAAAACGGCTGTTATGTGCTGGGCGCCAACCAATGCGGCCGGCACAGCGACACCCGCGAGAGTTTTGGCCATTCGATGCTGGTCGATCCGTGGGGACGGGTGGTGGCGGAAACCGGCGATCAGCCCGGCGTGGTGCTGGGGCCGGTGGACCCGAAAGTGCTCGAAGACGTGCGCGCCGGCTTGCCGGTGCATACCCATCAACGATTCACAGTGAGTGGCCCCCATGATCTCTGAGAGCGAACAGCGATTGTCCAGCGACGACCATCTCGCGCTGGCCTCCGACATCCTTCTGGGCCCGGCGCAACTGGGCACCGACCACTTGCAAAGCCTGCTGGGCGGCAAGCTGGCCGGCAGCGCCGATTACGCGGACATCTATTTTCAGCACAGCCGTCACGAAGCCTGGGTGCTGGAAGACGGCCTGGTGCGTGACGCCAGCTTCAATCTCGAGCGCGGCGCCGGCGTGCGCATTGTCAGTGGCGACAAAACCGGTTTCGCCTACAGCGATGATATTTCCCTGGATACCCTGCGCCAGGCCGGCGGCGCGGCGGCGGCGATCAGCCGCCAGGGCGGCGACAAACCGGTGCGAATCGAGGCGGCCCGGGCGATACCGGCGCGCTACGCGGCGCTCGACCCGCTGCCCGGCTGGAGCAGTGAGATCAAGGTGGCGCTGTTGCAGGAAATGGACCGCCTGGCCCGTTCCCTGGACCCGGCGGTCAAAGAGGTCACCGTGAGCCTGAGCGGCGAGCAGGACGTGATCCTGGTGGCCGCCACCGACGGCACCCTGGCCGCCGATGTGCGGCCGCTGGTGCGCTTCAGTATTTCCGTGATCGCCGAACGCGACGGCCGCCGCGAGCGCGGCAGCGCTGGGGGCGGTGGCCGCGTCGCCTACGACTGGCTGCGCCAGGACGGCCGCCTGGAAACCTGGACCCGCGACGCGGTGCGCCAGGCGTTGCTGAATCTGGAGGCACAGGACGCGCCCGCCGGCACCATGCCGGTGGTGCTCGGGCCGGGCTGGCCGGGCGTGCTGCTGCACGAAGCGGTGGGCCACGGCTTGGAAGGGGATTTCAATCGTAAGGGCACGTCCATGTTCGCCAAGCGCATGGGCTTACCGGTGGCCTCCAGTCTGTGCACCGTGGTCGACGATGGCACCCTGCCGGACCGCCGCGGCTCGCTCACCGTCGACGACGAGGGCACCCCCAGTGGCTATAACGTGCTGATCGAAAAGGGCAAGCTGGTTGGCCACATGCAAGACAAAACCAACGCCCGCCTGATGGGCGTGGCGCCCACCGGCAACGGCCGGCGCGAATCCTACGCGCACCTGCCGATGCCGCGCATGACCAACACCTACATGCTGCCCGGCGAATCCGAACCGGAGGAAATTCTCGCCAGCCTGGACCGTGGCATCTACGCGGTGAACTTCGGCGGCGGCCAGGTGGACATCACCTCCGGGCGCTTCGTGTTCTCCACCAGCGAGGCGTATCTGGTGGAGAAAGGCAAAATCGTGTGCCCGGTGAAGGGCGCCACGCTGATCGGCAGCGGCGCCGAAGTAATGAACAACATCTCCATGGTCGGCAACGACCTGGCCCTGGATTCCGGCATCGGCGTGTGCGGCAAGGACGGCCAGTCGGTGCCGGTGGGCGTCGGCCAGCCGACCCTGCGCGTGGACGCGCTGACCGTGGGCGGCACGGCATGACCTGTTCCCTGTTCCTCTGTCTGCCCCTCGGCCTGCTACGCAGCCGCTGTAGGAGCAGGCCGTGCCAGCGACATCCTTTGATTTTTTTGTGGGAGATTCTATGGTGTCCGCAAGCGTAACGGGTGTGATGAGGTGTCTCCCATCGCCGCTGACGCCCTGTTGGGCGTTCTACTTTCTTGCTTGTCCAAGAAAGTAGACAAAGAAGGACACCCCGTTGTGTCGCCCTTCGGGTACCCGAGTCGCGGGAAATTGATGGCCGGGTCGGCGACGAGACGGCATCCTGTTGTTCGCCGCCTCAGTTGGCCGTCCCTGGCCAACTGACCCTATCAATGTCCCGCGCCTCGGCGACACAACAAGGGGAGGGCCCTCCAGATCGGTACCGGCGCATCGTAACGCCGACAGCCCTGCTACAGCGCCGCGTAGGAGCAGGCCCTGCCAGCGACGTCCTTTGATTTTTTTTGGGAGCGGGTCTTTGACCGCGAACCGAGCCTGAAAGGCGAGGCTTGACCATCAAGAGCCCAGCCAAGCTTGAGAGCCGCTCCCACGGTGGCTTGGTTGTTTGCCAGATGTGAACCTGAGAGGCGTTCCTCCTCGTTGGGAATTTTTGTTGGGAAAGTCGATGAGTAATGCTGTTCCCCCGCCCGCTGGCATGCGGCGCGCGGCGTTGCCTGTGGGGCTGCTGATCGGCATCTTGCTGCTGGCGGCCAACATGCGCACCGGCATCGTGGTGATCGGGCCGCTGGCCGATGGCATCGGTGAGCAACTGCGTCTCAGTGGCGCCGCTCTCGGCGTGCTGACCGCGCTGCCGGTGTTCTGCTTTGGCGTGTTGTCGGTGTTCGCGCCGCGCCTGGGCGAGCGCTTCGGTCTGGAGAGCGCGCTGACCTGTGCGTTATGGGTGTTGTTCGCCGGCCTGTTATTGCGCTCGCTGGGCAGCTATCCGCTGATGGTGCTGGGCACCGCTATTCTTGGTTGCGCCATCGCGGTGATGAATGTGCTGACCCCGGGGCTGGTGCGACGTCGTTTCCCCGAACGGGTGGCGGCGGTCACCGCGCTCTATTCGGTGACCATGGCCGGCGGTGCCGCCATGGCGGCGGGGCTGGCGGTGCCCCTGCGCGGCCATTTCGATGGCGACTGGCGCTACCCGCTGGCGGCGTGCGCGGTGTTGGCCCTGGTGGCGGCGCTGATCTGGCTGCCGCTGCTGCGCTACCGGGATCGCGGGCAGGCGCTGGCTGGCCCGAAACTGTCGTTGTGGCGGCGCCCCCAGGCGTGGATGCTGGGGTTGTTTTTTGGCACCCAGAGTTTGTTGTTCTACACCTTTACCGCCTGGCTGGCGAAAGTCTTCATCGACGCCGGTGCCAGCGATGCCCGCGCCGGTGAACTGCTCACCGTGTTTAATCTGTGCGGCGTGCCGGCCACCTTTCTCGGGCCGATTCTGTACGCGCGCATGGGCAACAAACGCCTGGCCATGACCCTGGTGCATTTGCCGCTGCTGATCGGTGTGCCGGGGCTGGCCTTCGCCACGCTCCAGGCGCCCATGCTGTGGGTGGTGCTGGTGGGCATCGGGCAGGGCTTTATGATCAGTGTCGGGCTCACCCTGATTGGCGTGCGCGGCGCCGACGCCCGGGTGTCCGCCGGGCTGTCCGGTTTGTGCCAGTCGCTCGGTTACCTGCTTGCCGCCTGCGGCCCGGTGCTGATCGGTGCGCTGCACGATGCGCTGGGCCAATGGCGCTGGCCCATGACGGTGCTGGTGGGGTTGCTGGTGGTGCAGTTCGCCGCCGCGTTGTATTCCGCCGACGGCGAGCCGATTCGCGCTTGACCCGCGAGGCGCTGGTGAGTGCGTCGCGCCGTGAAACTGTGGAACAATTGTGAACCTTGCTGGTGCGCGGTTGCCCGGGCGCGACCGGCACTCATAAAATGCGATTCATTATCATCTATCCCGCCCGGCGCGGCACTTGCAAAACACTTGCAAAGGGACACGCCAGCGGGTCGTTGTGACGGTCGGACCGGCGCGCCGGTTTCGCCCCCCTTGCTGGTTGATCCAATGACCGATTCTTCTCGCTTCTCGTTGTCCGGCCCGGCCCGGCGTCGCTGGCTGCTGGCCGTGGTGCTGGTTCTGGTGCTGGTGGCTTTGTGGTTTCTGCTGTGGCGCTCGCCCACTGCTTCGGCGCCGGCCGGGCGGCGCGCCGCTTGGGATGGCCCGGTGGCGGTCAGCACCGTCGCCGCCGAGCAGGGCCAGTTGGCGGTGCAGGTCAAATCGATCGGCACGGTGCTGTCGTTGAACACGGTGACGGTACGCAGCCGCGTGGACGGCCAGCTCACCAAGGTGCATTTCGAAGAAGGCGCGGAAGTGGAAAAGGGCGATCTGCTCGCCGAGATCGATCCCCGTCCTTATCAGGTGGCGTTGGATCAGGCCCAGGGCCAATACCAGCGTGACCTGGCCGAATTGAACGGCGCCCAGGAGGATCTCAAGCTCTATCGATTGCTGGATGAGCAAGACTCCATCGCCGGCCAGCAGCTCAATCAGCAGGTGGCCCTGGTCAATCAGCTTAAAGGCACGGTGCAAACCGACAAGGCGTCGGTGGCGGACGCCCGCTTGCAACTCTCCTGGACCCGCATCGAAGCGCCGATCTCGGGCCGGCTGGGGTTGCGCAAAGTGGACGCCGGCAACCTGGTGACCAGCGCCGACACCGACGGCCTGGTGAGCATTACCCAGATGCGACCGATCGCTGTGGAATTCACCATCCCCGAAGGGCGTTTGCCGGAGCTGTTGGCAGTGCGCGACGGCGATCAGCCGCTGCGCGTGGAAGCGCTGGACCGTGACGAGAGCCGGGTGCTGGCCACCGGCGTATTGACCACCCTGGACAACCAGATCGACACCGCCACCGGTACCTTGCGTCTTAAAGCGCGGTTCGATAACGAGGCGTCGGTGCTGTTTCCCAACCAGTTCGTCAATGTGCGCCTGCGTTTGAAAACCCTGGACGACGTCGTGGTGATTCCTTCGGACGCGGTGCAGTACGGCTCCCAGGGCACCTATGTGTACCTGGTCCAAGACGGCAAAGCGACCCTGCGCAAGATTACCCTGGGCCCGGTGGAAGGCGACCGGGTGGCGGTGGAAGAGGGTCTGGAAGGCGGTGAGCAGGTGGTCATGGAAGGCCTGGACCGGCTGCGCGAAGGCCGCGAAGTGGTGCCCGCCGAAGGGGCGGGCGAATGAGCACTGACCGCGTCATGGAGCGTACCGGGTGAGCGGCATTTCCCGGCCTTTTATCCTGCGGCCGGTGGCCACATCGCTGCTGATGGTGGCGTTGTTGCTGGCCGGCCTGCTGGCCTGGCGGATGCTGCCGGTGGCGGCGTTGCCGCAGGTGGATTACCCGATCATTCAGGTGTTCACCTTTCAGCCCGGCGCCGGGCCCGAGGTCACCGCGCGCACCATTACCGCGCCGCTTGAGCGCCAGCTCGGGCAGATTCCCGGCCTCAAGCAAATGTCCTCGACCAGTTCCGGCGGGGCCTCGATCATTACCCTGCAATTCGATCTGGAAATGGAGATGGGGGTCGCCGAGCAGGAAGTGCAGGCGGCGATGAACACCGCCGACAGCCTGTTGCCCGCGGACCTGCCGACGCCGCCGATTTACCGCAAGGTAAACCCGGCGGACGCGCCGATTCTGACTCTGGCGATCACCTCGGACACCCTGCCGTTGCCGGAAGTGCACGATCTGGTGGACACCCGCATCGCGCAAAAACTGGCGCAGCTTTCCGGTGTCGGCCTGGTGACCCTGGCCGGCGGCCAGCGCCCGGCTCTGCGTGTGCAGACTAACCCGATGGCACTGGCCGCCTACGGCGTCAGCCTGGAGGAAGTGCGCACCGCGATTGCCGCCACCAATACCAATCAACCCAAGGGCAGCTTCGACGGCCCGTTTCGCAGCACCATGTTGGAGGCCAACGACCAGATTCGTTCGGTGCAGGATTACCGGGACCTGATTGTCGCCTGGCGTGACGGCGTGCCCCTGCGCCTGGGCGACGTGGCGGTGATCGTCGATGGCGCCGAGAACCGCTTTCTGGCCGCCTGGGCCAACCGGGAGCCAGCGGTATTGCTGAACGTGCAGCGCCAGCCCGGCGCCAATGTGATCGAGGTCGCCGACCGGGTCAGTGCCTTGCTGCCGCAACTGACCAGCACCTTGCCGGCGGCGGTGGACGTGGCGGTGCTCACCGACCGCACCCACAGCATCCGTTCCTCGGTGCGCGACACCCAGAAAGAACTGGTGTTCGCGATTATCCTGGTGGTGCTGGTGACCTTCGTGTTTCTGCGCAGCGTGCCGGCCACCATCATTCCCAGCGTGGCGGTGCCGCTGTCGCTGGTGGGCACCTTTGCGTTTATGTACGTGGCCGGTTTTTCGATCAATAACCTGAGTCTGATGGCGCTGACCATTGCCACCGGCTTCGTGGTCGACGACGCCATCGTGATGCTGGAAAACATCGCCCGCCACCGGGAGCAGGGCGCCTCACCGCTGGATGCCGCGCTCAAGGGCGCCCGGGAAATCGGCTTTACCCTGATCTCGCTGACGGTGTCGTTGATCGCCGTGTTGATTCCGCTGTTGTTCATGGGCGATGTGGTGGGGCGCCTGTTCCATGAATTCGCCGTGACTCTGGCGGTGGCGATTGGTCTGTCGCTGCTGGTCTCGTTGACGCTGACGCCGATGATGAGCGCGCGCATGCTGCGCCAACCGCTCACGCACGACGACCAGAGCCCGGGCCTGATGAATCGGATTATCGAGCGCTATGGGCGGGGCCTGGACTGGGTGCTGGCACGCCAGACCGCGGCGCTGATGGTGATGCTCGGCACCATCGCGCTCACCGCGGTGTTGTATCTGGCGGTGAAAAAAGACTTTTTCCCGGTGCAGGACAGTGGCGTGATCCAGGTGGTCACCGAGGCGCCGCAGAGCATTTCGTTCGCCGCCATGACCGAGCGTCAGCAGGCGCTGGCGGCGGCGCTGCTGGACGACCCGGGGGTGGAGAGCCTGTCGTCGTTTATCGGCGTGGACGAAACCAACACCACGCTCAACAGCGGCCGCATGCTGATCAACCTGCCCGCCCACGCCGACCGGGACGACTCCGCCCAGGACGTCATCGACCGCCTTGCCGAGAGAGCGGAGAAGGTCGACGGCATTAAAGCCTGGTTCCAGCCGGTTCAGGAACTGAGCATCGAGGATCGGGTCAGCCGCACCCAATATCAGTTCTCTCTGACCACGCCGGACAGCGCTACGTTGGCCGAGTGGGTGCCGCTGCTGATCCGTGAATTGAGCAAGCAGCCGGAGCTGGCGGACGTCGCCTCGGACCTGCAGAGCGAGGGGTTGCAGGCCTACATTGATATCGATCGGGACATCGCCGCGCGGCTGGGCATTACCGTGGCGGACATCGCCGGCGCGCTGCAGAACGCATTTGGACAGCGACAGATCGCGACCTTGTTTACTCAGTCCAATCAGTACCGGGTGATTCTCGAAGTGGACCCGAAGTACGCCAGCGGTTTGCAGGCGTTGCAGAGCACCTATGTGTCCACCGCCGATGGCGAGCCGGTGCCGCTGTCGGTGCTGGCGCGGGTCACCCAGCGCAGCGCGGCGTTGCAAATCAACCATCAGGGCCAATTCCCCTCCGCCACCGTGTCGTTCAATCTGGCGCCGGACGTATCCCTGGGGCAGGCGGTGCAAGCGATCGAGACAGTGCAGAACGAGATCGGTCTGCCGCCGGAGGTGGAGAGCCGTTTCCAGGGCGCCGCCGAGGCGTTCCGGGCATCGTTGTCCAACAGCTTATGGCTGATTCTGGCGGCGGTGCTGGTGATGTACATCGTGCTCGGCGTGCTTTACGAGAGCACCATCCACCCGATCACGATTCTCTCCACCTTGCCCTCGGCCACGGTGGGGGCGCTGCTGGCGCTGCTGATCACCGGCCGGCCACTGGATTTGATCGCGGTGGTCGGCGTGGTGCTGCTGATCGGCCTGGTGAAAAAGAACGGCATCATGATGGTGGACTTCGCCCTGGACGCCCAGCGCTCGCTGGGCATGGCGCCCCGCGAGGCGATCCACCGCGCCGCCATATTGCGCTTCCGTCCGATTCTGATGACCACCCTGGCGGCGTTGTTCGGCGCCGTGCCGTTGATGCTGGCCGGCGGCTCCGGGGCCGAGTTGCGCCAGCCCCTGGGTCTGGTGATGGTGGGCGGGCTGCTGGTCAGCCAGGTGCTGACCCTGTTCACCACGCCGGTGGTCTACCTGTTCTTTGACCGCCTTGCCCAACGCGCTGCGCGGCGGGACGCGGCGCCGTCCGAGGCGCAAGGGCCGGTAACGTGAACCCGTCCGGGTTGTTCATTCACCGGCCCATCGCCACCACCCTGATGGCGGTGGCGCTGGTATTGGCCGGGTTGCTGTGTTGGCGCTTGTTGCCGGTGTCGCCGCTGCCGCAGGTGGATTTCCCGGTGATCATGGTGAACGCCAATCTGCCCGGCGCCAGCCCGGAGAGCATGGCGTCCAGCGTGGCGACGCCGTTGGAGCGTTCCCTGGGCAGCATTTCCGGCATTACTTCGATTTCCTCGCGCAGCGGCCAGGGCTCCACCGAGATCGTGCTGTTCTTTGAACTCGACCGTGATATCAATGAGGCCGCCCGCGATGTGCAGGCGGCGATCAATGCGGTGCGCGGCGAATTGCCCTCGGGCATGCCCAGCAACCCGCAGTACCTGAAGGTGAACCCGTCCCAGGCGCCGATCATGGGCCTGGCGCTGAGCTCGCCGAATCTGTCGCCGGCGCAGCTTTACGACGCCGCCTCCACGGTGCTGGCGCAGAAACTCTCGCAGGTGCGCGGGGTCGGTGAGGTCAGCGTCGATGGCGCCTCGCTGCCAGCGGTGCGGGTGCAACTGGACCCGGGCGCGCTGTTGTCGCGGGGCATCGCCCTGGATCAGGTCAGCCAGGCGATCGGCAACGCCAACGCCTTGCAACCGCTGGGTGTGTTGGAGCAGGGCGAAAAACGCTGGCAGGTGCGCACCAGCGACGCGCTCAACCGCGCCAGCGAATACCGCTCGCTGGTGATTCGCGAACAGGACGGCTCGGTGGTGCGCCTGACCGATGTGGCGCGCGTTACCGATTCGGTGGAGAACCGTTATACCAGCGGCTTCCACAACGACCGGCCAGCGGTGATCGTGGAAATCAGCCGCCAGCCCGGTGCCAACATCATTGAAACCATCAATGCGATCCGCGCTGAGCTGCCGGCGTTGCGCGCCTTGATGCCCGCCGACAGCCAGCTTTCGGTGGTGATGGATCGCTCGCCGGGCATTCGTGCCTCCCTGGACGACGCGCAAAGCACCCTGTTGATCGCGGTGTTGCTGGTGGTGCTGGTGGTGTGGCTGTTTCTGGGCAGCGCGCGCACCGCGCTGATCCCCTCCATCGCGATCCCGGTGTCGCTGATCGGCAGCTTCGTGGTGATGTACTTCTACGGTTTTTCGCTGAACAACCTGTCATTGATGGCGCTGATCGTGGCCGCCGGGCTGGTGGTGGACGACGCCATCGTGGTGCTGGAGAACATTCAGCGCCACATTGAGGCGGGCTTGCCGCCCGCGGAGGCAGCCCTGAAAGGCGCCCGCGAAGTGGGCTTTACGCTGCTGGCGATGAACACCGCGCTGGTGGTGGTGTTCGTGTCGATTCTGTTCATGGGCGGCGTGGTGGAAAAGCTGTTCCGGGAATTTTCCATCACCCTGGCGGCGGCCATGCTGATTTCCCTGGCTCTGTCGCTGACGCTGACGCCAAGCCTGTGCGCGCGCTGGCTGAGCGATCGCGCCAAGGTGGCGCCCGGGCGGCTGGCGCGCCACAGCGCGGCGCTGTTCGATGATCTGCAAAGCGCCTACGCGGACACGCTGGACTGGGCGCTGCGCCATCGCCGCATCACCATGCTGGTGCTGGCGGCGGTGGTGGGCTGCAATTTGTATCTGTACGTGGCGATCCCGAAAACCACCCTGCCGCAACAGGACACCGGCCAGATTCGTGGCTTCGTACGCGGCGACGACGGTTTTTCTTTCCAGGTGATGCAGCCCAAGATCGAAGCCTACCGGCAACTGATTCTCGCCGACCCGGCGGTGCAGGACGTCACCGGCACCGCCGGCGGTGACCGTGGCCTGACCAATTCCCAGCTCACCATCAGCCTGAAACCGCTGGCGGAACGCGGCGTCACCGCTCAGCAGGTGTTGGACCGGTTGCGCGCCAACTCGCCGGCGGTGGCGGGCGGCTTTCTGTTCCTGATGGTGGATCAGGACATCATGCTCTCCGGGCCGTTCAGCCGCAGTGACCATGAGCTGGTGCTGCGCTCGGATTCCCTGGAGGCCCTCAAAACCTGGGCGATCAAGGTGTCCGAGGCGATGCAAAAGCTGCCCGAGCTGGTCGATGTGGATTCCGCCGGCGGCGATGAAACCCGGCAAATTGTGCTGGAGATCAATCGCGAGGCGGCACGCCGCTATGGCGTCGACATGCAGACGGTCGCCTCGGTGCTCAATAACTCGTTTTCCCAGCGCCAGGTGGCCACCCTTTACGACGAACTGAACCAGTACCGGGTGGTGATGGAGCTGGACCCGCGCTACACCGGTGACCCGGCGGTGCTGAAGCAGCTTGAAGTGCTCACCGAAGACGGCGCCCGGGTGCCGCTGTCCACGTTTGCAAGCTGGCACTACGGCATGGCCAACGACCGGGTGCGCCACGATGGCCAGTTCGCCTCCGAGGGCATCGGTTACGCGCTTGCCCCGGGTGTCTTGCTGCCCGAGGCCCAGGCCGCCATCGACCGCGCCCTGGATCGCATTATGCTGCCCACCAGCGTGCACGTGGCGCCGGACTCCGGCGGCCCCAGCCTGACCGGCGGCATCAGCCAGCCGTTGTTGATTCTGGCGGTGTTGCTGGCGGTTTATCTGGTGCTTGGCGTGCTCTACGAGAGCACCTTGCATCCGCTGACGATCCTGTCCACGCTGCCTTCCGCCGGCGTGGGCGCGTTGCTGGCGCTGCGCCTGAGCAATACGCCGTTCAGTCTGATCGCGCTGCTGGGGTTGTTTTTGTTGATCGGCATCGTGATGAAGAACGCCATTCTGATGATCGATTTCGCCCTCGAGGCGGAACGCCGCGACGGCCTGAGCCCCACCGAGGCGATCCGCCGCGCCGCGCTGTTGCGTCTGCGGCCGATTCTGATGACCAACCTGGCCGGCCTGCTGGGCGCCGTGCCGCTGGTGTTGAGCCTGGGCGAGGGCGCCGAGTTGCGCCGGCCGCTGGGCATCACCATCATCGGCGGGCTGGCGTTCAGCCAGTTGCTGACGCTGTACACCACGCCGGTGGTTTACCTTTACCTGGAGCGGCTGCGCCAGCGCCTGCTGCGCCGCGCCAACGTTCACTCTCCCGACACCCTGAAGCCCGCGCCATGAGACGTCTTCCGCTTTCCGCCCTGCTCGCCGTGTTGCTCGCCGGCTGTACCGTCGGCCCGGACTACCAGCGTCCGGCCGCGCCCTATCCGGACACGTTCAAATACCAGGATGGCTGGCAAACCGTGCCGGCACGGAGCTGGATGGCCGGCGGCGAGTGGTGGCTGGCGTTCCATGACCCGGTGCTCACCGGCCTGCTGGATCAGGCCGCCGCCGCCAATCAGACCCTGGCCCAGGCGCAGGCCCGTTTCCGCGCCGCCGAAGCGCAATGGGTCGACGCCCGTTCCGGTTACAGCCCGGTGTTGGGCGCCTCGGTGCAAGGCCAGCGTCGCGGCAGTGACGAGGCGCGCAGCACGGTCACCGGCAATACCGTCAGCAACAGCCGCATCAGCGAATCCTACAGCGCTGAACTGAACGTGAGCTGGGCGCCGGATCTGTGGGGCCGGGTGCGCCGGGAAGTGGAAGCGGGGCGCGCCAATCTGCAGGCCAGCGCCGCCGACCTGGCGGCGGTGCGCCTGAGCATCCGGGTGTCGCTGGCGCAGAGCTACGTGCGTTTGCGCGCGCTGGATTTGCAGGTGTCGTTGCTGCGCCAGACCATGGACGCCTATGAGCGCTCCCTGACGCTGACGCAGAATCAATACCGCGCCGGCATCGTGTCGCGCTCCGATGTGATCCAGGCGCAGACCCAGAGCCAATCGCTGCGTACCGAACTTTACGACCTGGAAAACCAGCGCGCCGCCGAGGAGAACGCCATCGCCGTGCTCACCGGCCGCGCCCCTTCGCAATTCTCGCTGCCGGTGGCCGAGGGCCTGCCGGCGCTGCCCTCGCTGCCGGCCACCTTGCCCTCGGTACTGATCGCGCGGCGCCCGGATGTGGTGGTGGCCGAACGGCAGGTGGCGGCCGCCAACGCCAACATCGGCGTGGCCCGCGCCGCCTGGTTGCCGGACCTGACCCTGAGCGCCTCCGGGGGTGTGGAAGCGGACAGCTTTTCGCGCCTGTTCGACGCCCCGGTGCGGGTCTGGTCGGTGGGCCCGAGCCTGGCGCAAACCCTGTTCGACGGCGGCGCCCGCCGCGCCGCCAACGACCTGGCCATCGCCCAGTACGACGAGCAGGTGGCGTTTTACCGGCAAACCGTGCTGGAGAGCCTGCGTGACGTGGAAGACGCCCTCGCCACCGCGCGCATCCTCAGCGAAAAAGACCAGCAGCAGAGCGACCTGGTGGCGCTGGCGCAGGACAATGAACGGGTCATCACCAACCGTTACAAGGCCGGCATGGTGACCTTTCTGGAAGTCGCCACCGCCCAGAACCTGACCCTGGAAGCGCGCCGCGCGCAACTGGACATCGCCAGCGACCGCCTCGACGCCGCCATCCAGCTCGCCGCTGCCCTCGGCGGCGGCTGGGACCTGGACGACCCGGTGATTCAAACGGTGGTGGAGCCGCCCCGGCCCTGGGAAGAGAAAGATTAAGACGGATCAGGGAACAGGATGCAGGGGGCAGCACGGGGCGGGCCGTGCGTTGGCGGAAAGGTCATGCCCGCGCCGTGACGCGGTAAGGGTAACCCCACTACAACGCCGCCTGTTCCCTGCAACCTGTTTCAGGCCCGCTACAACGCCCCTGTGGGAGCGGTCCTCGACCGCGAGCCGAGCCGAAAGGCGAGGCGGGCCTGGCAGCGCCATTTCGCGGTCAAGGACCGCTCCCACACCGGCATCGAACTCCGGCGCCAACCTGCCTGTTCACTGCAACCCGTCCCCCTCCCCTAATACAACGGCGCGGTTTTTTCCAGGTCGTTCAACAACGCTTGGAACTTCTTGCGTTCGCGCTTGAAACGGTCACGTTGCTCGGTGCTGGCGTCGGCGGGGTTGTCCAGGCGCGCTTTCACGAGATTGCGGGCCTGGTTGCGCAGACTTTGGCGGTCGCCGTGGGGGTGGAATTCGAGCACCTGGTGGAGAATCGGTTCGAGTTCCTTGACGTTCTCGCAGGCGATCACCTGTTCGGTCCATTGCTGAAGACGTTGCTGGCGGGTTGGGTCGGTGAGCGTGGCCAGCGCCTGCAGCAGGGCGTCCGGGCCGGAATCGCTGATCAGCCGCCCGACAAACAGGGCGTGGCGGCGGCGCGCGTCCAGGTTGCTGATGCGACGGGCTTCGTCCAGCGCGTTGCGCAGTGGGTCATTGAGCGGCAGACGCGCCTGCTGGGCGGGTTTCAGCTCCATCAGAGTCAACCCCACTTCCTGGAGCTCCTGCATGTCCTGCTTGCGGCGTGTCTTGCTGGCGGGGGTGTCGTTATACTCAGTCATGGTTTCCCGGCGCTGGCGATCCCAGGCGTCGTTTCAATGAATTCGGTTAATCAAGGTGGCTCATTCTATGTCCGAACCCCATGGCGCGTCAGCCAATCTCGACCCCCGGCAACTGAATTCCGCCCGCGACACCGTGGCCTTCGTGCTCGAAGAGGCGCGCCGGCAGGGCGCCAGCAGTGCCGAGGCGCACCTCAGCCTGGCCCAGGGGTTGTCGGTGAACGTACGCCTGGGCGAGGTGGAAACGGTGGAGTTTCACCGCGACCGGGGCGTGGCGGTGAGCGTTTACATGGGCAACCGCAAGGGCGCCTCGACCACCTCCGACGACAGCCCGCAGAGCCTGCGTGACGCGGTGGCCGCCGCCTGTGCCATCGCCCGGCACACCGAGGAAGATCCGTTTGGCGGCATCGCCGAGGCCGGTCTGCTGGCCACCGACCTGCCCGACTTGGATCTGTATCACCCGTGGGAGATCAGCACCGAACAGGCCATCGCCGAGGCGCTGCGCAGTGAAAGCGTGGCCCGGGATGATCCGCGCATCGTCAATTCCGAGGGCGCGTCGGTGACCACCGGCACGTCGCTGCGGGTGCTGGGCACCAGCAACGGGTTTCTGCAAGGCTACGCCGGCAGTTTTCATTCCCGTGGTTGCGCGGTGCTGGCCGAGGACGAGGCGGGCATGCAGCGCGATTACTGGTACGACGGCAGCCGCGACCCAAGCCGCATTGCCAGCCCGGAGAGCGTCGGTGAGCGCGCCCGCCTGCGCACGCTGGCGCGGCTCGGCGCCGAGGTGCCGGAAACCGGCGAACTGCCGGTGATGTTCGCGCCGGAGGTGGCGGCCGGCTTGCTCGGGCATTTTGTGTCGGCGATCAGTGGCGGCTCGCTGTATCGGCGTGCCTCGTTCCTGCGTGATCGGCTTGGCGAGCGCCTGTTCCCGGCCGGCATCAATCTGCGCGAGCAGGCCCATTTGCCCGGCGGCAACGGCTCCGCGCCCTACGACAGCGACGGGCTGCCGACCTTTGATCAGGCGTTTGTGGAAGACGGCGTCTTGCGCCGTTACGTGCTGGGTCTGTACGCCGCCCGCCGCCTGGAGATGGCGCCCACCGGCAATGGCGGTGGCGTGCACAATCTGATCATCAGCGACACCGGCGAGGATCAGGCGGCGCTGTTGAAACGCATGGGCAACGGCATTCTGATCACCGAGGTGATGGGGCAGGGCGTCAATCTGGTGACCGGCGATTACTCCCGGGGCGCGGCCGGTTTCCGGGTTGAGAACGGGGTCCTGGGCAAACCGCTGCAGGAGTTTACCCTTGCCGGAAATCTGGCCGCGATGTTCGCTGGCCTGCAGGGCAGCGGCACCGATGTGGACGCGCGCGGCAACATCCGCTGCGGCTCACTGCTGCTCGCGCCGATGAAGATCGCGGGGCGGTAAAGAGCGGCTGCAAGCTGCAAGCTAAGTCAAAACCGGTTTTTAAGCGTGCATGCGTGAAGCGTGCTGCGTGTAGCGTCTATCAAGAAAGGAATGGGGATGGAACCGAACAATCCGTATCAGGGACCGCGGGCGCCGGTGGTGGCGCAAGACGATATTGCCGAAGTGGGCCGCGCCCGGGCGCGACCGTTGGGGCATGGCTGGTTGTGGTGGAAACAGGCGTGGCGAATCACTGTCAGTAACTGGGGGCAGTGGTCGCTGGCGGTGCTGGTGTTGATGGCGGTGTTGATGGGCATCAGCCTGAGCAGCCTGTTGGTGCCGCTGCTTGGCAATCTGGTGCCGGCGCTGTTGTCGCCGGTGTTCGCCGCCGGGGTATTTGATCTCGCCCATCGCCGCTGGCGGGGCGAGGCGTTTGAATTCGGCAATCTGTTCGCGGGTTTTTCCCATTCCACCGGGCAGCTGTTTCTTACCGGTGTTGCCCAGGTGGCGGCGCAGATCACTTTTTTTGTGTTGATCGCGGTGCTGGTGCTGCTGATGTTCGGCAGCGAAATCGCCGATCTGGTGTCCGCCGGCGCGCTTGGCGAGGACATCGTCGCGCCCCCGGATCTGGCCAACACCGGGATGATGAGGGTGGCCCTGGCCGGGCTGATTATCCTGGCATTGATGTTGCCGTACGCGGCGGCGCTCTGGTTCCAGCTGCCGCTGGTCTATCTGGGAAAACGTAAGCCGTTCGCTGCGTTGTGGGAAAGTCTGGTGGCGGTGGCGATCAACTGGCTGCCGATGCTCTGGTACGGCGTGATTCCGCTGCTGTTGGTACTGGTGCTCTGTGTGGTGGCCGCGTTGTATGTCGGTTTCGTCTCTCTGGTGCTGGGCCAGGGCGTGCTGGCGGCGATTCTCTATGGTGTGCTGGTGCTGGCGGGCATCGTGGCGATGTTGTTCCTGATGGCCTTGTGCATGGTCTCGATCTACACCTCGTTCCGGGATGTGTTCGCCATGGATGAGCCGTCCGCGGAGTCCACGGCGGCGCCAGCCCGCGAGCCCGATCAGCTCAGCTCTGGCAGCTAAACGGCCACCTGGGTGTAGAGCAGGGTGGCCAGCCCGAGGAAGGCGAAAAAGCCGACCACGTCGGTGATGGTGGTGAGCACCACCGACCCGGCCAGGGCCGGGTCGATGCCGAAGCGCTTCATGATCATTGGCAGCAGGGCGCCGGCACCGGCGGCGATCACCAGATTGATCACCATGGCGCAGGCGAGGATGCCGCCGAGCATGACGTCGTCGAACCACAGGGCCGCGGTGGCGCCGATCACCAGCGCCCAGAACAGGCCGTTGAGCGAACCCACCGCCAGTTCCTTGGTGAGCAGATAACGGCTGTTGCCCTCCTGAACCTGGCCCAGCGCCATGGCGCGGATCACCAGCGTCAGGGTCTGGCTGCCGGCGATGCCGCCCATGCTGGCGACAATCGGCATCAGTACCGCCAGGGCCACTACCCGCTCCAGGGTGTCTTCGAACAGGCTGATCACCGCCGACGCGGCCAGGGCGGTGACCAGATTGATGCCCAGCCACAGGGCGCGGCGGCGTACCGTCTGCCAGACCGAGCCGAAGGTGTCTTCGTCTTCGCCGAGACCCGCCATGCTCATCAGGGAGTGATCGGCTTCCTCGCGAATCACGTCGACCACGTCGTCGATGGTGATGCGCCCCACCAGTACGCCTTCTTCGTCCACCACCGGCGCGGTGATCAAATCGAGCCGCTCGAACAGCTTGGCGACCTCGTGCTCGTCCTGGTCCACCGGGATCGCGGTGACGTCGGTGTCCATGGCCTCGCGTACGGTGGTGCCCGGGTCGGAAATCAGTACCCGGGTCAGTGGCAGCACCCCCACGAACTGGTTTTTGCGATTCACCACCAGCAGGTTGTCGGTGGTGCTGGGGATTTCCCCCAGCCGGCGCAGGTAGCGCTGCACCACGCTGAAGGTGATGTCCGGCCGCACGGTGATGACGTCGGTGTTCATCAGGCCGCCGGCGGTGTCTTCCGGGTAGCTCATCACCCGCGCCAGGCGTTCCCGGTTTTGCTGGTCCAAACCGGCCAGCACCTGCTCTGTCACGTGCTCGGGCAGCTCCTGGAGCAGGTCGGCCAGGTCATCGGTGTCCAGGTCGGCGACCAGGGTGATCAACTCCTGGGGCGAGCGGTCGCGCAGCAGTTCCAGGCGCACTTCCTCGCCCAGGTATTGCAATACCTCGCTTTCCTGCTCGGGGTTGAGCAGCTTCCAGAGGATTTCCCGTTCGCGCGGCGGCGAGGATTCCAGCAAGTGGGCGGCTTCCGCCCCGGGCAGGCTGTTGAGCAACAGGCGCACCTGGGAAAAGGTGCCCTCGGCGAGCGCCAGATTCACCGTTTTCAGGTTCTGTTTATGTCGTTGCGTGTCCACGCTGCCGCTCCTTCCCGGGGACTCGGGAGTTTACCGCAGGCAGCGTCGGCATGCTGAAAAAGGGAGGTAAAAGCGTGGCGGGCTATTCGTCTTCGTCGAAACGGCGGGCGAACAGGTCGGTGAGTTCGCCCATTGCTGGCTGTTCGTCCGCGCCGTCCACCCGCACCCGCAGGGTGGTGCCCTTGGCGGCGCCCAGCGTCAGCAAGCCCATGATGCTCTTGGCGTCGATCAGGCGTTGCTGGTGCTGAACCTGAATGGTGCAACTGTAGCGCGAGGCGACGCTGACCACCTTGGCGGCGGCGCGGGCGTGCAGGCCGAGCTTGTTGATGACGGTCAGATCCTGTTCGATCATCCGTCCAGTTCCCGGTGCCGCACGTGCAGGGGAATGCCGTCGTCGCGCAAACGCTGGGCCAGTTGTTCGGTGATGTACACCGACCGATGGCGGCCACCGGTGCAGCCGATCGCCACGGTGACGTAGCTGCGGTCATTGGCGGCGTAGACCGGCAGCCAGCGGGTCAGGTAATTGAAGATGTCGTCGAGCAGGGCGCCGCTTTCCGGGTGCCCGCGCAGAAATTCCGCCACTTTTTCGTCGCGGCCGGTGAACGGGCGCAGATCGTTATGCCAGTGGGGGTTGGGCAGGGCGCGCACGTCGAACACCAGATCGGAGTCGTAGGGCAGGCCGTTCTTGTAGCCGAACGACTGGATCAGCAGCGACAGGCTGACGTCGCGACGGGCCACCCGCTGGCGGATCATATTGCGCAGGCTGTGCACGTCCAGGCTGCTGGTGTCGATGACCAGATCGGCGCGCATGCGAATGTCGGCGAGCAGTTGCGCTTCGTATTCGATGGCGTCGGCCAGCGTGCGGTTGTCGCCGCTCAGCGGGTGGCGCCGGCGGGTGGCGCTGAAGCGCTTGAGCAGGCTGGCCGGCTCGGCCTCCAGAAAGATGATCTCGGTGTCCACCTGGCTGGCGCGCAATTCGTCCAGAGTGGTGGTGAAGGCCAGCAGTTGGCGCGGCAGGTTGCGGGCGTCGATGCCCACCGCGACCCGATTAAGCGGGTGTTCCTCGGCTTCCAGCTGGGTGACCAGGGTGGGCAGCAGCCCCAGGGGCAGGTTGTCCACGCAGTAGTAGCCGTGGTCTTCCAGGGCTTGCAGGGCCGTGGTTTTGCCCGAACCGGAACGTCCGCTGAGAATGGTGATTTTCATAACTGTCCAGTGAGAACCGGCCCTAGGAAGCCAGACGCAGTTCCGCTTCCGATTCCACCGCCACCTGGTAGAGCTGATGGTCGCTCTCGGTGCGGCGCAGCTCGGCGCGGTAATCGTCGTCGTTGAACAGGTTGGCGAGATGGCTCAGGGTTTTCAGGTGCTGTTCCGGATTCTGCTCCGGCACCAGCAGCACGAACACCAGATCCACCGGGCGGCTGTCGACGGCGTCGAAATCCACCGGTTGCTCCAGTTTCAGTAGCAGGCCGACCGCTTTGTCGCAGTGGCCCAGCCGGCAGTGGGGAATGGCAATGCCTTCACCGATGCCGGTGGAGCCCAGTTTCTCCCGGGCCACCAGGGCATCGAACACTTCCTGCTCGTTAAGGCCGCCGCAGCTGGCCGCGGCCAGCTGGGCGATCTGATCAAGCAGCCGTTTCTTGCTGCCAACCGCCACCTGATTGTAGGTGCGGTCCTCGGTGAGGAGTTCTCTTACTCTCATAGTTCGGTTACTGCCCGCTCAATGGCCGTGATTCCGGTCCATCGTCTTTTCTTTGTGTTTAAGAATCTGTCGATCCAGCTTGCCGGTCAGGGCATCAATGGCCGCGTACATGTCGTCGGCTTGCGCCGTGGCGAACACATCGGCACCGCCAATATGGATGGTGGATTCCGCCTTATGGGATTTCGGTTCCGGGGAGAGAATCACCTGAATGCTGGTGATCTGGTCGAAATGCCGCTCCAGTTTGGCGAATTTCTCATCCACGTAATCGCGCAGGGCGTCGGTGATGTCCAGGTGGTGACCACTGAGATTGATCTGCATAAGCTGGCTCCTGCTCCCAATTTCGAATCATGCATTTCGAGCCTTGATCCGAACGTTCCGAGATTGAGTGTTGCTCCTTCACACCAGCCGCTTGCGCGAACTGGAGGAGGGAATCCGCATCGCCTCGCGATACTTGGCGACCGTGCGGCGCGCCACCTTGATCCCCTGATCATTGAGCAGACTCGCCAGCTTGTTGTCGCTGAGCGGCTTGCGAGGGTTCTCGGCGGCGACCAGCTTCTTAATGATGGCACGAATGGCGGTGGAGGAACACTCACCGCCTCCATCGGTGTCCACATGGCTTGAAAAGAAGTATTTCAGCTCGAACACGCCCCGGGGGGTGAGCATGAACTTCTGGTTGGTGACCCGGCTGATGGTGGATTCGTGCATCCCCACCGCTTCGGCGATGTCGGCCAGAACCAGGGGTTTCATTGCCTCTTCGCCGTAATTGAAGAAATCCTCCTGCACCTCGACGATGCGGGTGGCCACCTTGAGCAGGGTGTCGTTGCGGCTTTGCAGGCTTTTCAGGAACCACTTCGCTTCCTGCATGCAGTTGCGCAAGTACTGGCCATCGTCGCCGCCGGTCTGCCGGGCCAGCCGCGCGTACTGGGCGTGCAGGCTGACCTTGGGCAGCACTTCCTCGTTCAGCTCCACCCGCCAGCCGCCGCGATGCGGGCGCACCACCACGTCGGGCACCGCGTAATCCGCCACTTCGCCGCCAATCCGTTCACCGGGGGCCGGGTCCAGGGTGCGCAGCAGGCCAAGCGCGTCGAGCAGCTCGCTTTCGCCGACGCCAAGCTGGCGGCGCAGGGCGGCGTAGTCGTGTTTTTCCAGAAGGCTCAGATGCTTGAGCAGGGCGCGCGCCAGCGCCAGGTGCTCGGTGTCGGCGCTCAGATGGTCCAGTTGCACGCCCAGACATTCGGCCAGGTCGCGGCTGGCCACGCCGACCGGGTCGAAACGCTGCAGGCGGTGCAACACGGCGATCAACTCGTCTTCTTCCACCGGGTCGTCCGGGTCGGCGATCTGAGCCTCGGCGGTGCTGAGGATGTCGTCCAGGGGCAGAGACAGGTAACCACGTGAGTCCAGCGCCTCCAGCACGATCTGCGCCATCACCCGGTCGCGGTCGCTCATCGGGGTCAGGTTCAGCTGCCAGGCCAAATGGTCGATCAGGGTCACCGGCGCGGCGTGGCGCTGTTGCCAGGCGTCCGCGTCATCGCCTTCGCCGGCGCCGCTGGAACTGCTTTGCCCGGAGTACAGATCGTCCCACTCGCTGTCCGCCTCCACCGGCGAATCGACCATTTCCTCGAGGGCGTCCTCGCGCTCCAGATCCAGCTCGCTGTCGTCGCCGCTGTCCAGATCGTCGTCGCCGAATTCTTCACTGCCTTCTTCCAGCTCCAGCAGCGGATTGGTCTCCACCGCCTGCTGAATCTCCATGCGCAGATCCAGCGTCGACAATTGCAGCAGGCGAATCGCCTGTTGCAACTGGGGCGTCATGGTGAGCTGCTGACCGATTTGCAGTTGTAGGGTGGGTTTCATGCTGGCTAAACGTCGCTGACACTGGAGCGGGGCAGCATAGCAATATAGTTAATGATTAAGCAATAATCATGCCATATTTTTTATTTTGGGAGGGGAAGATGTAGGGGGGGGGAGCAGTTGAAAGTTAAAAGTTAAAAGTTAAAACGCGGGCAGAGCGCCGCGCGGGTGGACGGGCGACGGGCCGCGCTCAAGCGCTTTGGCGCGGCCCGCTACGGCTCCGTTGGCGAAGGTTTCGAACGCGTTTCAACTTTTAACTTTTAACTTTCAACGTCCCCATCAAAGCCTCAAAGCCTGAAATCCGCGCCCAGATAAACATCGCGGACCTGCTGGTTGCCGAGAATGATCTCGGAATCGCCTTCGGCGATGATGTGGCCGGTGCTGACGATATAGGCGTTGTCGCAGATGTCCAGGGTTTCGCGCACGTTGTGGTCGGTGATCAGCACGCCGATGCCACGCTCCTTGAGGTGGCGGATGATGCCCTTGATGTCGTTCACCGAGATCGGGTCGACGCCGGCGAAGGGTTCGTCGAGCAGAATGAAATCCGGGTCGGTGGCCAGCCCGCGGGCGATCTCGGCGCGGCGCCGCTCGCCGCCGGAGAGGCTCATGCCCATGTTGTCGCGCAGGTGGCCGATATGAAACTCTTCGAGCAGGGTTTCCAGGCGTTCGTTGCGCTCCGCCTTGGACAGGCTCTTGCGGGTCTCCAGAATCGCCATGATGTTCTGGGCCACGGTCAGGCGGCGGAAAATGCTCGCTTCCTGGGGCAAATAGCCGATGCCGCGCTGGGCACGGCCATGCATGGGCAGGTGGGTGATGTCGTTGCCGTTGATCTCGATGCGGCCGGCGTCGGCGCCGACCAGGCCGACGATCATGTAAAAACAGGTGGTCTTGCCGGCGCCGTTGGGGCCCAGCAAGCCGACGATCTGCCCCGCTTCCACTTCCAGGGAAACGTCCTCGATCACCCGGCGGCCTTTATAGCTTTTGGCCAGATTGTGGGCGCTCAGATGTGCCATGGTCAGGGGGTCTCCGTCTTGTTGGCGTCACCGTTCTCAAGGCTCTCGCCTTTTTCGACCTTCTCGGAGTTGCTGGCTGGTATCACCAGGCGCACCCGTTTGTCGCCTTCGCTGCTGGCGTCGACCCGGCGGGAATCCAGGTTGTATTCCACCTTGGCGCCTTCAAAGGTGTTGCCCTGGTGTTTCACATAGGCGTTGCCGGTCAGGATCAGTTGCCGGCCGCGCAGGTCGTAGACCAGGTTTTGCGCGTGGGCTTCCAGATCGGTGCCTTCGTTCATGCGCACCGGGTTGCCGCTGGCCTCCACGCGCACCAGTTGCTCGTTTTCGGTGAACAGGCGGATCACGTCGGCGCGCATGCGGCGGTTGCCTTGCACCAGCACCGCGTTGCCCTGGTATACGCCGGTGCCGGCATTTTGCTCGAACACCGCTTTGTCGGCGGTGATTTCCACCGGGCCTTGCGGCTGGGCGGCATCGGCCACGGGCACCAACAAGCTGGCGGCGAACAGGGCGCCGAGCAGCGCCGTGCGGCCGGGTTTATCGGGTGCCTTTGAAGTCACTTACCACTCCTTCGCTGAGGGTCATCTCGCCACTGTCGAGCTGCACTTCCATCTTGCCGGCCCGGGTGCTGCCCTGGGTTTGGCGAATGTCGACATCGGTCGGGGCGAGCACCCGCTGGGCGTCGCCAAAATACTGCAATTCATTGGTGTTGAGGGTCAGGCCGCGCCTCTCGTTGCGGGCCTCCACCTTGTTCTGGAAGACGATCAGATCACCGTTGTTGCGCACTTCACCATGCAGGGACTGAATCGTCCAGGCGCCGTCCTTGTTGTCCATGGTCAGCACCGGTTTGTCCAGCAGGGTGAGCGGGTCGTGGTCGTACTGCTCCAGATGATCGGCGGTCAGATGGTACTGGACCTCGCCGGTGTCGGCGTTGAAGGTCTTGGCGATTACGTTGCCCGCCACGATCATCGGGGCGCTGAGAAACGCCTGCTGGTTTTCGTCCAGGGGGTTGTCCCATTCGTGCAGGGTCATCAGCACGATCAGGCCGAGCAGCACGATGCCGGTGACGCTGAGCAGGCCCTGGCGTTTCATGGCTGGCCCCGGGCGGCGAGCAGAGCGTCGCACACTTCGCGCACGGCGCCTTCGCCACCGCGTGCGGCGGTAACATGATCGGCGGCTTGCCGGGCACAGGCGTGGCCGTTGGCCGGAGCGACGGTGATCCGCGCCCAGCGCAGTGCCGAGACGTCCGGTTCGTCGTCGCCCATATAGCCGGTTTCCCCGGGCTGCACGTTCAGCGTGGTGGCCAGTTCGGCGAGCGCCTCGCCTTTGTCTTCGCGGCCCTGAATGACATGCTCTATGCCCAGCTCACGGGCGCGGCGCGCCACCATCGGCGTGTCACGGCCGGTGATCAGGGCCAGGGTCACGCCGCTGGCGGCGAGCTTTTTCAAGCCATGGCCGTCCAGGGTGTGAAACACCTTCAATTGCTCGCCCTCCGGGCCATAGTAAAGACGGCCATCGGTGAGCACGCCGTCCACGTCGAACGCCATCAGTTTCAAGGCGCGCGCGTCGGCGACCGGGATTGTCAGGGGCTTGGGGCTGGCGGTCATTCACATCACCCCGGCGCGCAGCAGATCCTGGGTATTGAGCGCGCCGACCGGATGGTGCCGTTCGTCGCACACGATCAGGCCATTGATTTTGCGGGTTTCCATGATCTGCAGGGCTTCGGCGGCAAGGTGGTTGGCGGCCAGGGTGATCGGCTCCGATGACATCACTTCACGGATGCCGGCCTGGCGGATGTCCAGGCCCTTTTCCAGGGTGCGGCGCAGATCGCCGTCGGTGAAGATGCCGATCAGGCGGCCGCTGGCGTCGATCACCGCGGTCATGCCCAGCCCTTTGCGGGTCATTTCCAGCAGCGCTTCACTGAGGCTGGCCTGTTCGCGCACCACCGGCAGTTGCTCGCCAGCGTGCATCACGTCCTCGACCTTGAGCAGCAGCCGCCGGCCCAGGCTGCCGCCGGGGTGGCTCAGCGCGAAATCCTCGGGGGTGAAGCCGCGCGCTTCCAGCAGCGCGATGGCGAGCGCGTCGCCCATCGCCAGAGTGGCGGTGGTGGAGGAGGTCGGGGCCAGGTTGTGCGGGCAGGCTTCCTCGGCCACCGCCACGTCCAGGTGCACGTCGGAAAGCTGCGCCAGTGAGGAGTCGGGCCGGCCGGTCATGCTGATCAGCGCCGTGCCCTTGCGCTTGATCACCGGCACGATGGTCAGCACCTCGGCGGTTTCGCCGGAGTTGGACAGCGCCAGTACCACGTCGTCGCTGGTGATCATGCCCAGATCGCCGTGGGAGGCTTCGCCGGGGTGCACGAAAAACGCCGGCGTGCCGGTGCTGGCCAGGGTGGCGGCCAGTTTGCTGCCAATATGGCCGCTTTTGCCCATGCCGGTGACAATCACCCGGCCCTGGCAGGCCATGATGGTGTCGCAGGCAGCGCGGAAATCATCGTTGACGCGGTCGGCGAGGGCGGTGACCGCCCGGGCTTCCACATCCAGCACCCGGCGGGCGGTGGCGAGGTAATCAAAACTCATCTATTGGGCCTGTTCACAATTCCTGGTCGTCGCGGCGGCGATTATACACCTCATCGGCGGCCGTGGTCCTTTTTGGCGCAACCTGACCCGCCGCCGATTCAGACCATGGTGGTGGCGCCCCGTTCCCGGAACCTGACGCCGCCGCCGTGTTCCAATCCTTGAAAGCGGGCAATACCCGACAGTCAGGAATACGCCTGGACACCCTGTGATGAAAGCCGTACAACCGGGGCCAATCAGGGCGTGAACCGCAAGGGAGTGACGAATGACCGTTAAACAACGTTTTGTTTCCATGATCGCCGTGCTGCTGATGCTGAGCTCGGGGCTGGCCCAGGCGGCCCAGGACCCGCGCGAACTGGTGCAGCAGACCGTGGAGCGGATGACCAGCCGCATCGACGCGGAGCGTGACAAGCTCAACAAGGACCCCGCCTACGCCCAGCAGCTGGTGCGTGAGGAACTGGTGGATCTGGTGGATTTCAAGCGCATCACCCGCATGGTGATGGGCGAGTATTTCGATCAGGCCAGTAAAGAGCAGAAGTACCGTTTCCTGGATATCTTCAAGGAAAGCCTGATCAACACCTATGCCTCCGGGGTGACCCTCTACGAGGGGCAGAAGATCAAGGTGTTGCCGATGCGCGAGGAGGACCGCAAGGGCAATTACGCCCGGGTGCGCGTGGAGATGAACACCAATACCGGCAAGACCGTGCCGGTGTTCTTCACCCTGTTTTTGGACAACGACCAGTGGAAGGTCATCAACGTCTACGTCAATGGTCTGGATCTGCGCAACGTCTATCAGCTGCAGTTCGCCCAGTCCATGCAGCAGTACGGCGACCTGGATAAGGTGATCGATAACTGGTCCGCCAAAAACGCCGATGTGGAAGAGAAGGTCGACGTGGAATCCGGTCAAGGCTCCTGATGCCAATCATGGCCCGGGCAGAGCGGGTCGATTCTGGCGCCGGTGGCGCTTCGGGTCGGCCTGGCCTGGCTACTTTGCCGCCTTGTTTTTCTCCGGCGCCGCCTTCCCGGCAGGTTCATCGATAGGCAGGTGCGACGGACTGCGGGCGCCGGGGCCGATCTCCACATGTACATGGCGAGGGTCGAGCGGCTCCTGGCACTCGGAGCAGACCTGCACGGGATAAAAGAGCTGGCCACAGCTCTTGTGACGGTGCAAAACGGGTGGACCTTTCTTGCCGGCCATATGCACATCGCCCCAATGAACGATGGATATTATCACGGGATAGAGGTCGAGACCTTTTTGCGTCAGCCGATATTCATAGCGCGTCGGCCGCTCCTGATAGGCAACCTTAGTCAGGATGAAGTTGTCGACCAGCTTCTGAAGGCGATCCGCCAGAATAGGACGGCCAATTCCGAGGCGATCCTGAAAGTGGTCGAAGCGGCGCACTTTCAGAAAGCAGTCGCGAAGGATGAGCAGCGTCCAACGGTCACCAATGACCGATAGGGTTCGCGCCATTGAGCAAGATTGCTGACCCAGCTCGCTCCACTGCATTGATCTTCTCCTTCGCCTCGGGGCACGCGGTTGGCCTGGAGTCAATTTTAAATTAGCACTGACTCGATAGCAATGTGCTGGCCGGTCTGGCGGGCATACGGTCCGTGGGCGGCGGCGACAGCGGAACGTGCCGCCCGGCCGGGCGAGCCGGGCTGTCATAAGAGCCTGCTTGATTCCGGGGTCACGGTTGCGGGCCGCAATGACAAGCCACCGCGCCCTCGCGTATCATTGCCCGTTCATTGGAACGAGGAGTGATCATGAAGTCGGAAGACGTGAAGGCGCTGGTGGAAGCCGGTTTCGAGGATGCCGATGTGGCCGTGGAAGGGGAAGGCGATCGCTTTCTGATCCGCGTGATATCCGATGCCTTCGAAGGCTTGATGCCGGTGAAGAAGCAGCAATTGGTGTACAGCTGCATTAATCCGCGGATCGCCGACAATTCGATTCACGCCGTCTCCATCAAGACCTTTACCCGCGCCGAGTGGGACAAAGCCCAGAAGATGGGCCTCGCCTGAGGCGTGCGCGCCATCGGCTCACCGTGACCGCCCCGAGAGACCTCCATGGATAAACTGATTATCACCGGTGGGAAACGCCTGGATGGCGAGATCCGCATTTCCGGCTCGAAGAATTCTTCATTGCCGATCCTTGCCGCCACCCTGCTGGCCAGCGAACCGGTCACGATCGGCAATCTGCCCCATTTGCAGGATGTCACCACCCTGATCGAGTTGCTCGGCCGCATGGGCGTGCACGTGGTCATCGACGACAAGCTCAATGTGGAGGTCAACGCCACCACCATCGAATCCCTGGTGGCGCCGTACGACCTGGTCAAGACCATGCGCGCCTCGATTCTGGTGTTGGGGCCGCTGGTGGCGCATTTCGGTGAGGCCGAGGTGTCGTTGCCCGGTGGCTGCGCGATCGGTTCGCGGCCGGTGGACATCCACCTGCGCGGCCTGGAAGCCATGGGCGCCGAGATCGAGGTGACCAACGGCTATGTGAAAGCGCGGGTGGATGGCCGCCTCAAGGGCGCGCGCATCGTCATGGACACGGTCACCGTGACCGGCACCGAGAACCTGCTGATGGCGGCCGCCCTGGCCGAGGGCACCACCATTTTGGAAAACGCCGCCCGTGAGCCGGAAGTGGTGGATTTGGCGAATTTCATCAACCGCATGGGCGGCAAGGTGAAAGGCGCCGGCACCGACACCATTACCGTGGAAGGCGTGGAGCGGCTCAAGGGCTGTCACCACGAGGTGATTTCGGACCGCATCGAAACCGGCACCTATCTGATCGCCGCCGCCATCACCGGCGGGCGCATCAAGTGCAAGGGCACCGACCCGAGTCTGCTTGACGCGGTGTTGCAGAAACTGGAAGAAGCCGGCGCGGTGATTGAAACCGGCGACGACTGGATCAGCCTGGACATGCAAGGCCGGCGCCCCCGCTCGGTGAATTTGCGCACCGCGCCGTACCCGGCCATGCCCACCGATATGCAGGCCCAGTTCACCGCCCTCAATACGGTGGCGGAAGGCACCGGCACGATTGTCGAGACGGTGTTCGAAAACCGCTTTATGCACGTGCAGGAAATGAACCGCATGGGCGCGGAAATCGAAGTGCAGGGCAACACCGCCATTTGTCGCGGCGTCGCCAGCCTCACCGGCGCGCCGGTGATGGCCACCGATTTGCGGGCGTCCGCGTCGCTGGTGATCGCCGCCCTGGTCGCCGATGGCGACACCACCGTGCAGCGTATCTACCACATTGATCGTGGCTACGAATGCATCGAGGAGAAACTGCAATCGCTGGGCGCCGTGATTCGTCGCGTGCCCGGCTGAACGGAAAAACCATGTCCGAGAAACCCCTGATCATCGCGCTTTCCAAAGGGCGAATCCTGAAAGAGACGCTGCCGCTGCTCAAGCACGCGGGCATCGAGATGCTGGAAGACCCGGCCGCCTCGCGCAAGCTGATCTTCGACACCAGCCATCCGAACGTGAAGATCGTGATCATTCGCGCCACCGACGTGCCGCCTTTCGTGCAGCATGGCGGCGCCGATCTGGGCGTGGCCGGCAAGGATGTGCTGATGGAGCACGGCGCCGAGGGGTTGTTCGAGCCGCTCGATCTGGAAATCGCCCGCTGCAAGCTGATGGTGGCGGGCCTGAAAGACGCGCCGCCGGTGAGTGGCCGGCTGCGCGTGGCCTCCAAGTTCGTCAACGTGGCGCGCCGCTATTTTGCCCAGCAGGGCAAACAGGTGGAGATCATCAAGCTCTACGGCGCCATGGAATTGGCGCCGCTGGTGGGGCTGGCGGACCGCATCGTCGACATCGTCGACACCGGCAACACGTTGCGCGCCAACGGCCTGGAACCCACCGAGGTGATCGCCCAGGTGTCGTCGAGAATCGTGGTCAGCCGGGCCAGCATGAAAACCCGCCACGGGGAAATTCAGACCATTCTGGATAAACTGGAACAAGCGGTGATCGAGAAGCGGACGCAGCAATGAAAACCACCCGTCTCAATGCCAACGACGCGGACTTCCGGCAGCGCCTGACGGCACTGACCGCCTGGAGCGAAGAACGCGACGAGGAAGTGGCCGAGCGCGTGCGCGGCATCGTGCGCGACGTGGCCCGCCGTGGCGACGCCGCGGTGGTGGAATACACCAATCGCTTTGACCGCCGCGACGCCACCTCCATGGCCGACCTCACCGTGGGCCGGGAGCAGCTGCTGGCGGCCCTGGCGCGGTTGCCCGCCGATCAGCGCCGCGCCCTGGAAGCTGCCGCCGAGCGCGTCACCGATTATCACCAGCGCCAGAAGCAGGACTCCTGGAGCTACCGCGACGCCGACGGCACGCTGTTGGGTCAGCAGGTTACGGCGCTCGACCGGGCCGGCATTTATGTGCCCGGCGGCAAGGCCGCCTACCCCAGTTCGGTGCTGATGAATGCTCTGCCGGCACGAGTCGCCGGTGTCGGCGAAATCGTCATGGTCAGCCCGGCGCCGGATGGCGAAGTCAATGACATGGTGCTGGCGGCCGCCGCCATCGCCGGCATCGACCGGGTGTTCACCGTCGGTGGCGCCCAGGCGGTGGCGGCGCTTGCCTACGGCACCGACACGGTGCCCGGCGTGGACAAGATCGTTGGCCCGGGCAACATCTATGTGGCCGAGGCCAAGCGCCAGGTGTTCGGCAAGGTGGGCATCGACATGATCGCCGGGCCCTCCGAAATCCTGGTGGTTTGCGACGGCAAAACCGATCCCGACTGGATCGCCATGGATCTGTTCTCCCAGGCCGAACACGACGAAGAAGCGCAGTCGATTCTGGTCAGCCCGGACGGCGCCTTTATCGAGCGGGTGGCCGAGGCCATGGAGCGTCTGGCGCCGAGCCTGGAGCGCGAACACATCATTCGCACCGCCATCGCCAACCGGGGTGCCTTTATTGAAGTGGCGGACATGGAGCAGGCGTTCGAGGTGATCAACCTGATCAGCCCCGAGCACCTGGAATTGTCCATGGACGACGCCGAGGCCTGGGCGCCACGGGTGCGCCACGCCGGCGCCATCTTCCTCGGCCGCCACACCCCCGAAGCCCTGGGCGATTACTGCGCCGGCCCCAACCACGTGCTGCCGACCAGCGCCACGGCGCGGTTCTCCTCGCCGCTGGGGGTGTACGATTTCCAAAAGCGCAGCTCGCTGATCGGCTGTTCACCGCAAGGCGCCAGCGAACTGGGCAAAACCGCCTCGGTACTGGCCCGCGCCGAAAGCCTCACCGCCCACGCCCGCAGCGCTGAGTTGCGCATAAAGAAGGAATAAACGCACCGGTGTCCGTGCGACCGGAACCGATGTTGGTACGCTTCCGGCCGGGTGTTGGTCTGACGTCGGACGTCTGAAGTCGGACGCTAGCCCATCCGGTCGTCGAGTCGTGGTTTAGGTTTTCGCGTCCGACGTCCGACGTCAGACGTCCGACCCAGGAGTACTCATGAGCAAATTCTGGAGTCCGTTCGTTCGCGATCTGGAGCCTTACGTGCCCGGCGAGCAGCCGAAGATGAGCCGGCTGGTGAAGCTCAATACCAATGAGCATCCGCTGGGGCCGTCGCCGCGGGTGATCGAGGCGATCCGTGACGCCGCGGATGAGCGTTTGCGCTTGTACCCGGACCCGGACGCCAGCGAGCTGAAAGACGCCATCGCCGCCTACTATCGGCTCAAGCCGAGCCAGGTATTTCTCGGCAATGGCTCCGACGAAGTGTTGGCGCATCTGTTTCTGGGCTTGTTCAAGCAGGATCGGCCAATTCTGTTCCCGGACATCACTTACAGTTTTTATAAAGTCTATTGCGGTCTTTATGGCATCGACTATCAGACGGTGCCGCTCAACGACGATCTGGCCATCGATCTGGCCGATTATCAGCGCCCCAACGGCGGCCTGATTTTCCCCAACCCCAACGCCCCCACCGGACAGCCGTTGTCGCTGGACGCGATCGCCCGGGTGGCCGAAGCAAACCCGGATTCGGTGGTGGTGGTGGACGAAGCCTATGTGGATTTCGGCGCCGACACCGCCATCGCCCTGGTGGACCGGTACGCCAATTTGTTGGTGGTGCAGACGTTGTCCAAATCCCGTGCCCTGGCGGGCATCCGGGTGGGGTTCGCGATTGGCCACGAAGGCCTGATCGAAGGGCTGGAGCGGGTCAAAAACAGCTTCAACTCCTACCCTCTGGACCGCCTCGCCATTGCCGCCGGCCGCGCCGCCTTCGAAGACGAAGCCTGGTTCCAGCAGGGCCGCAAGCTGGTGATCGACGAGCGCGAAAGCCTGAGCGCTGTTCTCAACGGCCTGGGTTTTCAGGTGCTGCCCTCGGCCGCCAATTTCCTGTTCGCCCGCCACCCCGATCACAGCGGCGCCGACCTGGCCCTGGCCCTGCGCGAACGCGGCATCATCGTGCGCCACTTCGGCAAACCCGAACGCATCCAGGATTACCTGCGCATCACCATTGGCCGCCCGGAGCAGAACCGGGAACTGGTGCAGGCGTTGGGGGATATTTTGAGTTGAAAGTTGAAAGTTGAAAGTTAAAAGTTAAAGGCGGCTTCGTTGATAGGGCGCGGAGGCTGGCAGCGATGCACGGCAAGCCCGGTTCGCGTGCACGGCCTTTTCGCACGGCAGGCCCTTCGATCGTGCTTTTAACTTTTAACTTTTAACTTTTAACTTTTTATTCCTTCGCCGGCGGGCGGGTGCCGACGGTCACCGCCAGTCCCAGCTCCTGACGGTTGCGCAGCACGTTGAGAATGATCTTGGTGCCCGGTTCGGTACCGGCGATCAGGTTCATCGCCGCGTAGCCGTCGGGCATCGCCTCACCGTTTACACCCACCAGCACATCGCCGGCCTGCAGGCCGGCTTTTTGCGCCGGGCTGCCGGCGACCACCTCGGTGACCACGCCGCCGTGCACTTCCTCCAGACCAAAGCTTTCCGCCAGATTGGGGTTCATGTCCTGCACGGTGACGCCCAGATAGCCGCGAATCACCCGGCCGTGCTCGATCAGATCGGACATCACCTCGGCGGCGATGGAGGCCGGCGTGGCGAAGCCGATGCCTTGCCAGTTGCCGTCCGAAGAGAGAATGGCGGTGTTGATGCCGATCAAGTGGCCGCGGGTGTCGATCAGCGCGCCGCCGGAGTTGCCGCGATTAATGGCGGCGTCGGTCTGGATGAAATTCTCGAAGGTGGCGATGCCAAGATGACTGCGGCCGGTGGCGCTGACAATGCCCATGGACACGGTCTGGCCGATGCCCAGCGGGTTGCCGATGGCCAGCACCACGTCGCCCACGCGCACCGGTTTGGGGCCGTTGAGTTTCACCTCCGGCAGGTTTTCCAGGGCGATCTGCAGCAGCGCCAGGTCGGTTTCCGGGTCGGTGCCGACCACCCGTGCCGGTGCGTCGCGGCCGTCGCGCAGCGCCACCAGAATCTCGTCGGCCTCGCGAATCACGTGATAGCTGGTGAGAATGTAACCCTCGGAAGAGACAATCACCCCCGAGCCCAGGCTGCCCAGCGCGCGCTCGCGGCGCGGGCGTTCCATGAAACGGTCGAACATGGGGTTGTCGGAAAGGCTGTCGTTATTGGTGACGATCTGGGTGGTGTAGATGTTCACCACCGCCGGCGCCGCCAGCGACACCGCGTCGGCGTAGCTGTCCGCGGTGGGTGCCCGGACACCCCGCGCATCGTGCGCGCCGGGCCCCTGTTGAAACCACCACAGCACCGCCAGACCCACAATCAGCCCGGCCAGAACCGGCAAGGCCAGAAACCGGAACAGCTTCACCACTGAGTTTGCCCCCAAGAATCATGTAAACTGCGCGCAATATTAGCAGATCGGCGGCGGCTTGGGGCTGCCGCAGCGCGATCCTGAAAACGGCGTACCGGCCACCCGCGCCGAGCGCCGCTTTCGCCACGGACTCACTGGCAGGGGGCACCCATGTTAAAACGAGACCATCTGCTCACCGTGCTCGACGGCGAGCTGCAGACGCCGCGCTTTCGCGATTACTGCCCCAACGGCTTGCAGGTGGAAGGGCGCGACCAGGTGCGGCGGCTGGTGACCGGCGTTACCGCCTGCCAAGCGCTGATTGACGCGGCGGTGGTCGAAGAAGCGGACGCCATTCTGGTGCACCACGGCTATTTCTGGAAAAACGAAGACGCCCGCGTGCGCGGCATGAAAAAGCAGCGCCTGCAAAGTCTGTTGCGCCACGACATCAGCCTGTTCGCCTATCATTTGCCGCTGGATGCGCACCCGCGCCTGGGTAACAATGCCCAGCTCGCCCGCCGCTTGGGGTTGCGGGTAGAAGGTGGTCTCGAGCCGGACAACCCGCTGTCGGTGGGCAACATCGGCCGCCTCGAAGAGCCGATGAGCGCCGGGGATTTCGCTGCCCATGTGGAAGCGGTACTGGGCCGCGAAGCGCTGCACATTGGCGACACCGAGGATGAAATCGAGACCCTGGCCTGGTGCACCGGCGCCGCCCAGGGCTTTATCGAGCAGGCCCAGGCGCTGGGCGTGGACGCCTATCTGAGCGGTGAAATTTCCGAGCCCACCACTCATTTCGCCCGCGAAACCGGCATCCACTATTTCGCCTGTGGCCACCACGCCACCGAACGTTACGGCGTGCAGGCGGTGGGCGAATGGCTGGCCAACGAATACGGGCTGGAGCACATCTTCATCGATATCGATAACCCGGTCTGAGCCGAGGGCTCCAAGGCGGGTGGAAACGGTCGGGATTTAACCGCGATCCGTGCTGACGCACGGCGCGGCCTCAAGGAATTCAATGAACATCACCGTGATCTATAACCCCACCGCCGGCGGCGGCAGGGTGCGGCGCTTGCGCCACTTCGTGCGTGCCCTGGAAGCGGGCGGCGCGCGGGTGCGCCTGTATTACACCAAGGCCCCCGGCGACGCCACGCGTTATCTGCGGGCGCTGGAGGAGCAGGGCGAATGCGTGGTCGCCGCCGGCGGCGATGGCACCACCAACGACGTCATCAACGGTCTGAACCCCGGGGTCATGCTGGGCTTGTTTCCGATCGGCACCGCCAACGTATTGGCGCGCGAGGTGAATATGCCGAAACGCCCGGACGCCGCCGCCCGGGTGATTCTTGAAGGGCGCACCCTGCCGGTGACGCCGGCGCGCCTTAACGGGCGCCGCTTCATGGTGATGTGTGGCATCGGCTATGACGCCTGGGTGGTGGATCAGGTGGATCTGATTCTCAAACGCCGGGTCGGCAAGCTCGCCTATGTGATCAGTATGATCCGGCAGTTGTTTCGCTACGGCCAGGTGCGGTATCGGATCACCGTGGATGGCCGGCCCCTCGACTGCTTCTCAGCGGTGATCACCCATGGCCGTTATTATGGCGGCAGCTTTCTGCTCAGCCGCAAGGCGAGCCTGTCCCGGCCCAGCTTGCAGGTGCTGATGTTCCAGCGCCCGGGCATCACCTTTCTGCTGCGCTGCCTGGCGGCACTGCCGCTGGGCCGCATGGAGCGGGTGCCCGGCGTCGCCTCGCTGAGTGCCGAACGGGTCACCGTCAGCGCGCCGGGGCTGGAACCGGTGCAAACCGACGGCGACCCGACCGGTTTCCTGCCCGCGGACATCGCCATGGAAGAGCAGCCGGTGCTGATGCGGGTGCCGTGGGCATGAGGGTTGTAACGTCGGACGTCTGATGTCGGACGTCCGACGCTAAGCCCGGGCCTGAGAAGTTGGCAATATTTCCTGCCAGACCGGAACAGCCTGGCAGGAAACACGCCATGGCCTGGAAGATGAATGTTAAGCGTCCAGACGTCCGACATCAGACGTCCGACGTCCCAAAGCATAAGCCCCAAACCGAACGATCTTAGCAGCGGTGGAGCCGGGGCAGGTGGCCCCGGTATAATGCGCCGCCCAATCCATCGACGATTAATTCTAGGGAGTGAACATGTCGCAACTGGTGCAACCCCATGGCAGCGAAACGCTGAACATTCTGCTGCTGGAAGGCGCGGAGCGTGAGCAGGCGCTGGCCGCGGCGCGGTCCTTGCCGAAAATCACCCTCAGCTCCCGGGAGCGCGGTGACCTGATCATGTTCGGCATCGGCGGCTTCACCCCCCTGGATGGTTTCATGGGCAAAGCCGACTGGCAGAGCGTGTGCGACAACATGGCTCTTGCCAATGGCGTGTTCTGGCCGATTCCGATTACCCTGTCCACCGACCAGGCTACCGCCGACGGCCTTTCCGAAGGCAGCGAAGTGGCGCTGGTGGACGACAGCGGCGAAATCATGGGTTCCATGCGCCTCGATGAGAAGTACACCATCGACAAGGCCCATGAGTGCCAGCAGGTGTTCAAAACCACCGACGAAGAGCACCCCGGCGTGAAAATGGTGCTGGCCCAGGGCGACGTCAACCTGGCCGGCCCGGTGAAGGTGTTCAGCCAGGGCGAATTCCCGGAGAAATACGCCGGCATCTACATGACCCCCACCGAAACCCGCGCCATGTTCGAGCAGCGCGGCTGGAAAACGGTGGTGGCGTTCCAGACCCGTAACCCGATGCACCGCTCCCATGAGCATCTGGCCAAGATCGCCATCGAAATCTGCGACGGCGTAATGGTGCACTCGCTGCTGGGCAACCTGAAGCCCGGCGATATCCCGGCGGAAGTGCGCCAGGAAGCGATCAAAACGCTGATCGACAACTACTTCGTGGAAAACACCGTGGTGCAATCGGGCTACCCGCTGGACATGCGCTACGCCGGCCCCCGCGAGGCGCTGCTGCACGCCCTGTTCCGCCAGAACTACGGTTGCTCGCACCTGATCGTGGGCCGTGACCACGCCGGCGTGGGTGACTACTACGGCCCGTTCGACGCCCACCACATTTTCGATGAGATCCCCGAGAACGCGCTGATCACCCAGCCGCTGAAAATCGACTGGACGTTCTGGTGCGACAAGTGCGGCACCATGTCCAGCCTGCGCACCTGCCCGCACGACGCCGAAGACCGCGTGCTGGTGTCCGGCACCAAGCTGCGCAAACTGCTCAGCGAAGGCGGCGAAGTGCCCGACAACTTCAGCCGGCCCGAGGTGCTCAGCGTACTGCGTGCCTACTACCAGGGCCTGCAGGAGCACGAGAAAGTGAAAGTGGAACTGAAAGGCCACTCGGCGCGTTGATCGTCGCCAAGCCATAAAAAAACCGGCCTCGCGCCGGTTTTTTTATGGGGGAACAGGGAGGGAAGAGCCCCCATGTGACGGGTGGCCGTGCCGCGAGGTGGCGTTGGCGGCGCGCCGGGGCGTCGCTGGCTGGGCCTGCTCCTGCGCGACCCTTGCATAGGGCCACGTAGGAGCAGGCCCAGCCAGCGACAGGTTTTTTTATCTTTAGCGTCCGGCGTCCGGCGTCCGGCGTTACGCCCGGCGTTTGCTGTCCGTGTTCTCCTCATCACCGGCGTCGGCGTAGTCACGCGGCGGCTCGATCACGATCTCCGGGCCTTCCTCGTCCACTTCCAGCGGGCTGAACGGCCCATCCGCTTTCTGGCGCAGCCCGAAATCCTCGGACAGCGTGCCCTGGGCCTTAGGGGCGTAATCGAGCGGTTGGGACAGCGGCGCTTCCGGTTCGTCGTAGGCGCTGTCCAGGCTCTTGGCGGCGGCGCGCTTGCGGCCGCCCTCGCTGCACAGCGCCTGGGCGCCCTGGGAGAGATGCTGATGCACCGCCCGATAAGCCTGGGTCATGTCGTTAACCAGTTCGGCGGTGTGCAGAAAGTGATGGTCGACCTGATCGCGGTAATGATTGAGCGCGTTGCGGGCATCGTCGCGTTCGCGCATCACCGCGCTGGACTGGCGGCGAGCGGGCAGGAACCAATACAGCAGGCCGGCGCCGACCACCAGGCCGGCGAGAAAACAGATCACATTGGTTGTCAGCATATCCATGTCATACTCCTTAGCCTGCTCATTGCAGCACAGTCGCCATCGCCGCGCCAAGCACGACGCGACGGAAATTGTATCGGGAGAAAACCATGAGCCGAGAACGACTGGCCCTGGAAGGGCCCTCGGGCAATCTTGAGGCGGTTCTCGAAGGTGAAACCGACACGCCTTCGCTGCTGGCCATCGTTTGCCATCCGCACCCTCTGTTCGGGGGCACCATGGACAACAAAGTCGTCACCACCCTCAGCCGCGCGGCCCGCGATGCCGGCGCCGCGGTGGTGCGCTTTAACTTTCGGGGCGTGGGCAACAGCCAGGGCGCGTACAGCGAAGGCGCCGGCGAAGCCGAGGATCTGATCGCCGTGCACCACTGGCTGACGCGGCGCTACCCGGGCCTGCCGCTGTGGCTGGCCGGCTTTTCCTTTGGCAGTTACGTGGCCGCCCATGGCGCCGAGGTGTTGGCCGCCAATGGCGATGCGCCGGCGGCGCTGATGCTGGTGGCGCCACCGGTGCATCACTTCGACTTTAACGGCATCGAACGGGTCGGCTGCCCGGTGACCGTGGTGCAGGGCGAAGACGACGAAGTGGTGCCCGCCGAACAGGTGTTCCGCTGGGTGGAACAAACGCCGTTGGCGCCGGATCTGATCCGCTTTCCGGACAGCGGCCATTTCTTTCACGGCAACCTTCCCGATCTCAAGGAAGTGGCCGCCTCGCGGCTGCCGGGATCGTCCTGATCGGCACAGCGTCGGCGCCAGCCTTGTTGTAACCCCGCGCGCTCAACGCTACATTGAGCGCCCCTTTCTTTTGCCACGCCCGTGAATCATGACGCCCCTTGAGAAGTACCGGGCCGATCTGGCCCGCCCGGAGTTCGTGCAGGACGCCGCGCAGGAACAGGCGGTGCGCGCGCTGGATGATCTCTATCACCGGTTGGTGGACGCGCCGCCGGCCCCCAGCGGTCTGCTGGCGCGGTTGCGCAAGGCGAAACCGAAGCCGCTCACCGGCCTGTACATGTGGGGCGGCGTCGGCCGGGGTAAAACCTACCTGATGGACGTGTTCTTCGCCTGCCTGCCGTTCGAGCAAAAGCGGCGCATGCATTTCCACCGTTTCATGCAGAAAGTGCACCGCCAGATGCGCGAGCGCCAGGGCGAGAAAAACCCGCTGGAGAGCATCGCCCGGGAATTCGCGGGCCGCTACCGGGTGCTGTGTTTCGACGAGTTCTTCGTCACCGACATCACCGACGCGATGATTCTTGCCACCCTGATGCAGACTCTGTTCGAGCAGGGCGTGACCCTGGTGGCCACCTCCAACATCGAACCGGACGGCCTCTATAAAGACGGCCTGCAGCGCGCCCGCTTCCTGCCCGCCATCGAGCTGCTCAAACAGCACACCCGGGTGCTCAACGTGGACGGCGGCAAGGACCACCGCCTGCGCTTGCTCGAGCAGGCGGAATTGTTTCACTGCCCGCTCGGCCCCGATGCGGACCGCTTTATGAGCGATCGCTTCGCGGCGCTTGCCAGCGAACACGGCCGCCACCGCGAGCAGGGCAACCTGCTGGTGGAGGGCCGCAAAATCGCCACCGTGAAATCCGCCGACGACGTGGTCTGGTTCGATTTCGAGGCGATCTGCGACGGCCCGCGCAGCCAGAGCGATTACATCGAAATCGCCCGCGAATTCCAGACCGTGCTGGTCTCCAACGTGGAGCGCATGGGCGTTGGCAGCGATGACCGCGCGCGGCGCTTTATCAACCTGGTCGACGAGTTCTACGACCGCGCCGTGAAGCTGGTGATCACCGCCGAAACCCCGATCGAAGACCTCTACGCCGGCGGCCGCCTGGACTTCGAATTCGAACGCACCCGCTCGCGCTTGCTGGAGATGCAATCGCAGGAATACCTGGCGCGGGAGCACCTCGCCTAGGCTAGGTGCAGCTTCAAGCTTCAAGCTACAGCTACAAGCAAGCCATGTCGGGGCGGAGGGCGGTGGCCGCCGGCACGGCCAGCTTGTCGCTTGAAGCTTGCCACTCGCGGCGAAGCCGCGTTGATCATTTTGGTCATTGCCTCGCCCGCCTGGCTTGGACACTCTGTATCCCTGCCTGAGACAACCGGAGACTGCGATGATCCCCCGTACCCTGTTCAATTCCGACCACGAAACCTTTCGCGATACCGTGCGTAAGTTCCTGGAAAACGAGGCCGTGCCTCACCATGAAGAGTGGGAACAGACCGGGCAGGTGCCCAAAGAACTGTGGCGCAAGGCCGGCGAGCAGGGTTTTTTGTGCCCGATGGTGAGCGAGGCCTACGGCGGCATCGACGCGGATTTTCTCTACAGTGTGGTGATCAGCGAGGAGGTGTCCCGCGCCGGGCTCACCGGCATCGGCTGGGGCCTGCACACCGAGATCGTGGCGCCCTACATTGAGCACTACGGCTCCGAGGAAATGAAACAGCGGCTGCTGCCGAAAATGGTCACCGGCGAGCTGATCGGCGCCATCGCCATGAGTGAACCCGGCGCTGGCTCCGACCTGCAGGGCGTGAAAACCACCGCCGTGAAAGACGGCGACCACTACATTCTGAACGGCTCCAAGACCTTTATCACCAACGGCCAGAACGCCGACATCGTGATCGTGGTGGCCAAGACCGACCCGAGTAAGGGCGCCAAGGGCACCAGCCTGATCATCGTCGAAGCGGGCATGGAAGGCTTCGAGAAGGGCAAGAACCTGAAGAAAGTGGGCATGAAGGCCCAGGACACCTCCGAACTGTTCTTCCAGGACGTCAAAGTGCCGGCCGGCAATCTGATCGGCGAAGAGGGCATGGGCTTTGTCTACCTGATGCAGGAGCTGCCCCAGGAGCGCCTGGGCATCGCCATCAACGGCCTGGCCATGGCCGAAAGCGCGTTCCAGCACACCCTGGACTACGTGAAAGAGCGCAAGGCCTTCGGCCAGCGCGTCGCCGATTTCCAGAATACCCAGTTTAAAATGGCGGAAATGAGCACCAAACTCGACGTCGCCCGCGCCTACGTGGACCGCTGCCTGGAAATGCATCTTAAAAAGGAGCTCGATATCCCCACCGCCGCCGGCGCCAAATACTGGGTCACCGACCTGCAGTGCGAGATCATCGACGAGTGCGTGCAACTGCACGGCGGCTACGGCTACATGTGGGAATACCCGATCGCGCGCATGTACGCCGACGCCCGGGTGCAGCGCATCTACGGCGGCACCAACGAGATCATGAAGACCATCATCAGCCGCGCCCTGCTGGCCTGACCCCGCGACCCGCACCGTCGGGCGCCGTCCGGCGGTGTGGGCAGGCCAACCCGGTTGGCGGGCGGCAAATTGACGGCGGTAAAAAAGCTTGCGCTGACAGCCCGATCCTCCGACGCTAAAGGCCTTATTAAAAACGCCTTGGGGAAGGACGATGGCACACGCACGCCGGCGGGCCGGATCAAGTGTCCGCGCAGCGGCGGCGCTGGGTGCGCTGCTGTGGGCACTGGCTCTGGCCGCCTGCGGCGGCGGCGGTGATGGCAAGGCGCCAGAACCCGTTGACGATATCACCGGCCTGACTCTGCACGGCGACCCGCAGGCGGTCACCGGTCAGGCGGTTGGCATCGTCGCCACCGTCCCCGACGCCTACACCCGATTTCAATGGACCCAGCTCGCCGGCCCGGATGTTGCCCTGCTGACACCGCGCAGCGCCGCCATTGGCTTCGAGGCACCGGAACAGGGCGTGTACCGCTTCAGCCTCACCGCGCGCACCGACGGCGGTGCCGGCCTTTCCGACACCTTTGAAATCACCGTCTCCGACGGCGCGCCGCCCGCCGGCGCCCTGCGCCGCGACCGCGCGCTCAGCGCCCGAGGCCAGACCTCGCTGCGTTTTTGGGTGGACGGCGCGCTCAACCCGCGCAATATCCGCTTCCGTCAGATCCAAGGCCCCGCCGCCGACTTCGCCTACGGCAGCGACCCCAGGCTGCTCTACCTCACCGCGCCCACCGTGCCCGGCGACCGGGTGCTGGTGATCGAAGCCAGCGCCGACACCGACGCCGGACCGGTCAGCGACCGCGCCTATCTGGTGGTGCAAAACCGGGCTGCGGGCAACAGCCCTTATTTCTGCGACGGCGCCAACGGCCGCCTGTGCGCCACCAACCGCTCCCTCGGCGCGCTGCACCCCTACCTGGCCGCCAGTCCCTACGCCAATGCGCTGCAGCAATGCGTGTTCAGCAACCGCCTCACCGCCGCCACCCTGTGCAGCGTGGCGACACTGCCGCCGCTGGGGCTGGATACGGACCTGCCCAGTGTCGATCAGGTGATGGGCCGGGTGCTGGTGTCCCAGGACTGGATGGGCCGACGTTTCCGCGATTTTCTCACCGAACAGGACCCGCACGGTGACTTTCGAAGGCTGCTGCGCGCCACCACCGCCGTGGTGCTCTCCGACGACATCCGCCCCTCGTTCTACTGGTCGCTCACCGGCGCCATCTACCTCGACCCGGACAAACTCTGGCTGACCGCCGACGAGCGCGACCTGATCAACGAACGCCCCGACGCGCGCGGCGACTTCGGCACCACCATGCAGTTCGACGTGTTTGTCCGCTACCTGCGCGGCACCCACCTCGCCACGCCCACGGCCAATCGCCTGGCCCGCGCCAGCCGTGAGCCAGACGACCTGATCGCCCCGCTCGGCGCACTGCTCTACCACGAGCTCGCCCACGCCAACGACGACCTGCCCCCCGGCACCCTGGACCAACTCGACCCCCTGCGCCCGCTGTACTCGCAGATCGACCGTGACCGCACCGTCTCCAGCGAGCTCTACGCCACCCAGGGCCGTGACCTCGACGCGGACATCACCGCCCTGGCGCAAATCTTCTACGCCGGCCTCGACCCCACCGACGCCCAACAAGCGACCACCCCGGAAACCTTCGCCGACCGCTTCTTCAACGACGAAGCCAACGATTTCTACAACTACTCCACCCGCGACGAAGACGTCGCCATGCTCTTCGAAGAAACCATGATGGGCCTGCGCTACCAACTCGACACCGACCTCGCCGTGGTGCGCGCCCCCGCCGCCAACAACGGCGACACCCGCTACCCCGTGGTGCAAGGCCAGCGCAACCGCGTCGGCGACGACGCCATCGCCCCGTTCGCCGACTACCTGGTAAGCCGGCTGCTCCCCGAAGCCGCCGCCGACGCCAGCGCCCACCTCGCCGCCCTCGACCCGGAACCCCTGTGCACCGGGCTGCCGTTCAACGACACCCGCGGCCCGGACTGCGACGACGCCGTTGTCAGCGCCGCGCGGTCGTTCAACGTCGACGCGGAGCAGGCCCCGCGCCGGCGATACTATTCGCCGCCGGCGCCGTGAAAAGGGCGGGGACATTCGCGGCTGGAAAGGGCTGCCACCATTGCGGCAGCTTTTTGCCCCCTGGCCAATGGAGTTTGCGGCGAAGTATGTTTTCTTATAAAACATTGGCTGCGGAAGGTTGATGCCCCGCAACCTTGATGGGGATGCCAGTAACAAAACCGGCTCGAAAAATAATAATGAACCAGGATGAACAGCCTATGAAGACGAGTGTTTTTTTGCTGCTGGGGGCAGCGATGTTGGCGGGCTGTACCAATGCGCCGATTTCAAATTTGCCATCAAATGTGACCTTAACGAAGCCTCAGCCTCATTACGGCTCAAAGGTGCAAATGGTTGAGGCAGTCACCTTTGAGCGGGCGGGAAAGGTAAAGCAAAACCCGAGCACTTGCGTCTCCCTTACCGTCGAAAACAGCGAAGTCACGTTGAGTGATTCTGCAGGATCGTTCGTTGGTCCTGTCACGGGCACTTATTACAGCAGGGGCTCGATCCGAACAGTGGGCGGAGGGTCAGTCTTGCGGTATGCCGATATCAAATCAGGTGTGGTGATTGCGAGAGGCGTCACGGAGTATCGCTCGGGTCCACTTATTCCCCTTGCGCAGGCGGTTCGATACAGATTGTCGGTGACGCCTCTTGAAGATAAGACAGTGCTTCAATTCAAAGACATTGAGCAAGCCCAGAAGTCCACCGGCGTTGTGAAAAATACAGGATTTGGTCCGCTCGGGTCGTGGATAGGGGCAGGAACGATGGCTGCCTATGAGGCGATGAAGGGGCAGTCCGACAAGGTGTTTGACTGCCTCTACGCGGACTCACTGCTCGACGATTAAGTTGTTGAGTGAGGTTAGGGCCCTGTTTTTGACGGGGTTTCCCCGGAAGTTCACCACGTTCAATAACAGCCGCCAACCACTGTCGCTGTGGTTAAGCGTATCGGAGGATATCCGCGCCCGTCCCTGCGGTCTTTTGCTCCCGGCCACGCTCGCCACTGTTCTTTATCGATCACACGGCGGTATGGATGTCGTTAATATCGCCACGTTGTCGGGCCTGCCACAGATCATACTGGAGCTGCTCGCGAAGCCAGGTTTCGGCGTGCGCCCCTCGCTCCGGGCCGCCAAGCCAGATCTCCAGGCGGCGGGCCAGATCAATAGAGATAGCAGCTTTGCCGTTGAGGACCCGAGACAGCGCCACGCGAGATACGCCAAGTTGCCGGGCGGCCTGCGTGACGTTGAGGCCCAGTGCGGGCAGCACATCTTCGCGAAGGGTTTCCCCGGGGTGAGGCGGATTGAACCTCTCCATTGGCGACCCCCTAATGATAGTCCTGGTAATCCACGAGGACGGCATCGCCGCCCTCGAAACAGAATGTAAGCCGCCAGTTGCCGGCGGTGCTGCCGGTGATAAAAAACTCTTCTGGACCGCCCCCGGGGGGAGGAGGCTCCCGGGAACACACCAGCTCCGCAAGCTGGGGCTTTCTTCATTTAGATATGAGCCTCACGACTCAAGACATCGGCAGCCCACTGGTTGATGCTCTTGTGCGCGATTTCGGCTCTGATGGCCACCGTAGCGTGCAACTCGGGCTCAAGGCGAAGGCTGAGTTTTCCCGAGTAGGGCTTTTGCTGCGGGCGCTCCAGTTTGACGCAGGTGTCGAGGTAGTCATCGACCGCTTCCTCAAAGGCGCTGCGCAGCTCTTGGACTGACTCACCGTGGAAACCCACCACATCACGGATGCCGGCGATATGGCCAACGAACAGGCGATCTTCATCGCTGTATTCAATGCGGGCGGCATAGCCCTTGTGGGTCATTGCGTTCATGGGGTGACTCCTGCTTGTTCGTGAGACGTTCGCCGACGCGGGTAGGCGCCGCCCACGGGCCGGTTCCCGTGGGTGACGCACGCCGAGGCCTTCAAACCGGGGACCTTAACGTCAGGGCGGGATGGTTATCTCGTGCCGGCCGCGCCGGGACCAGGCGGCGCTTGAGAGATGCCGTTGGCGCGGGTGATGTCATTCAGCGCCGCGCGCACCAGGGAGCCGTCGCCGGGGTCTTACTGGATGCAGACATTTAAATAAAGCACCATGCCCTCATCCATTCCCAGACATTCAATCACATCCCATTTTGCAACGAGATTTTTTTACCCATTGGAGCTTGTGCCTTTTTTTCCGAGAAATGAGGCCGATCGCGTGTAGGCTGAAACACCCTAGAGCGTCGCTTCCTGTCTTTCCGTGGTTGGGGTTACATATTTTTTTACCGCGTCCTTTAGGTGATCGCTGAGGCCAAAGATGTCATCCAGGCACTCAATGGGATGCCGTGTTTCCTTTTTTTCGGCGTCGAATAATCCGATGTATTTTTGTGTCCGATTGAAGTGAAGCCGGCATATTGGTTTTCTGTTATTGTCGTCGAGGAGTACGCCGAAATAACTCTTTGTGTCCCTGGCTGCAATCCTCTTTACGTCGACTTCTGAACGGATGATCGCCTTAACTATGTTGAAGCCTTCTATTTCCTCCATGGTGGTAATTACGCCATCTTCGCGGTCAATATTGTCCTGAATTTCTTCAGGGGAAGAGGTTTCTAAGGCCATGGATTCGTCGACTTGCTCGATATAAACATTGCTTGATATGGCCGATTTCAGGCGCTCATTGATTTTGTCGTTTAAGTATTGTCGGAGTGCTTTCCTGGTGAGGCTTTGAAAGTGGTCACGAACTCGCTGAGTAATCGTGCCACTATGGATTCGTGAAGCGAAAAATCGTACGAACTCTTCGTCCGGGTTGGAGAATTGCGAGTCAATTTCTCTTTTTATGAGTCTCACGTCTCTAAGTTCGCTCGCCGCATTAATGATTGAGTGTAAATCGAACGAGGACTTTGTGAGTTTTCGTAGCTCGGGCACCGAGTGATCGTCAATGCTGGTAAGGTCGAATTCCAAGAATGGCCGGTCGTCCATTTTGTTGGGGGCATCAAGATCAGTGTAGAACTTGTAGTCTTTACCGTTGGTGAGAATGGCGATTCTTGCTGACGTTACGGAGAAATATCTGTAAAGCTGTGAGGCGTGGTTAATGCTAAGAGGGTCGTTATATTTTTTTGCTTCGATAAGAATCTGAACTTCGCCGTCCTTCAGAATGGCATAATCAACTTTTTCGCCTCTTTTTGTTCCTACATCAGCCGTGAATTCGGGGACAACCTCTGCTGGATTGAAGATGTCGTAGCCGAGAATATCTTTTATAAAAGGCATTACCAGAGCAGTTTTTGTGGCTTCTTCCGTCTCGATGATCGCGCTCTGGCTTTCGATTTTTGATGAGATCCAGGATATTTTTTCTTCGAATTCCATGTTGTCCTCCGCTTCTTCGCTATAGATATGAAGTATTATTATTTTTTATAGGGGTTGTTGTAGCGTGATTTGTTGTTGCTTTTTGTCAGCCGAAGGTGGGTGGAGGTGCAGTCGGTTGTCGAGACCGTACCCATAAAGGCATTCAGCTTAACGGCGCACTTTTCTCCGTTTAGCCCATAATCACCATCACTGGAAATGTTTGTGACGTATGGGCCTGCTGTCGTGCATCCCGTGAGAAAGATATAGGTGGCCGCTAAGAGCGTGGTTCTTATCATCATTTTCCCGATTTTAGTATTATTGTCTCGGCTACTATAGCGACCGCTGCTTCGGTGATCTAGATCACCATGGGCCTTTGTCGTCTCGGGTCAAATTTTCTTGCCGGATGGGCGGCCTTTAAACAACCCGCGCCGCCACCCGCTCCCCAATATACCGATACCCTTTCTCCGACGGGTGATAGCCGTCTTCCGCTAGATATTCGGCTTCCTGGACGGCCGGGTAGGCCAGGTGATAAACGCCGTTAAGCCGGGCGGCAAGCGTGTGTTGTTCGCGGTCGAGGCGGGTGGCGCGGTGGCCGAGCAGTTGGCGCAGGGGGGCGGGCAGGGCGGTGAAGTGTTGCATGGGTGGAAGGGCGAGCAGGTAAACGGGCAGGCCGGGTTGATGCTGGCGCAGGGTGTCGATCAGTTGGTTCAGGGCGCGGCGGTATTGGCGGGTTGTGGTGAGGTCGGTGGTGTCGTTGACGCCGAGGCTGATGATGGCCAGGTCGGCCGGTTCGTGAAAAGGGTGCTGGCGCAGGTGTTCGAGCAGGGCGGCGGCGCGGATGCCGTTGACGCCCAGGGTGTGCCAGTGCACCGGGCGGCGCAGGCGGGTGGCGAGGGCGCGGGCGGTGTGGGCGGCGAGGCCCTGGTGGTGGTGTTGCACGCCGACGCCGGCGGCGGTGGATTCACCGATCACCCACAGACGCAGGGGCGCGCCCTGGTGGGCGGGGCGAGGCCAAAGGCGTCGCCTTGGGCCTCGGGCAGGCGTGGGGTGGTGGCGCGGGTGCGCCGGGCCTGCCAGAGCAGCAGGGGGGAGAGCAGGATAAAGGCCAGCCAGAATTTCATGCGTCGACGAACATTCGCTTGGCCAGGGGTAGGCCGCGGGCGCCGGAGGCGGCGACGGCGGTGAGCAGGCCGGCGACCATGGCGCCGGCGACGCCGCAGCTGAGGATGTCCTGGCCGGTGAGGTAGAGGCCGGGGATTTCGGTTTTGGGGCGCAGCCAGCGTTGTTCGAAGCGGGCGGGGTCGTGGTTGAGGCCGTAGATTTCGCCGCTCGGGTAGCGGCAGAAATAGGCGGTGGAGAGCGGCGTGGAGAGTTCGTAGTAGTCCAGGTGTTCGCGCAGGTGGGGCATTTTCTCGAACAGTTTTTCCAGCAGCCGTTGGGCGAATTTTTCCTTGAGCGCTTCGTAGTCGTCGCCGCGTTTGCCCCAGGGGGTGTCGGCCCAGGATTGGAACCAGTGGTAGGGGGCGGCGGCGACGATCTCGATGGTGGCGCGGCCGGGGTAGCGGCGGGCGAAGTCCGGATCCTTGGCGCTGGGGAACGAGATGTAGGTGAGTGGGATGTCGTGGTGGTCCGGGTCGGCGAGGGCCTGGTCGAGCTGTTGCTGGTAGCGGTTGTCGGGGTAGATCCAGAGGTTGGTTTTCGGCAGGCGCAGGTCGGCGGCGTCGCCTTTCAGGCCGATATAAAGGCAGGCGCTGGCCATGGAGCGCTCCACGGTTTCCAGTTTTTGCTGGTAGTGGCGGCGGTGCGGGCTGTGTTCGGGGAGCAGCTCACCGAAGGTGTTGAACACGCCGGCGTCGCTGATGATCAGCGGCGCGCGCATTTCATGGTCGTCGGCGAGGCGCAGGCCGGTGGCGCGGCCGTTTTCGATGAGGATTTCGCGCACGTCGGCGTAGGTGAACACGTCGCCGCCACTTTGCTGGATCACGGGGATAATGGTGGCGGCCATTCTGGAGGCGCCGCCGACCGGGTAGTAGCCGCCATACAGGTAGTGGCGGGCAATGATGGCGTGGATCAGAAAGCTGGATTGCTCGGGGGGCAGGCCGTTGTCGCCCCATTGGCCGGTGAGCACGGCGATCAGCTCTTTATTGTCGGTGAGCTCGCCGAGCACTTCGGCGGTGGGGCGGTTGAGTTTGCCGGCGCCGGTGAGGGCGAAGCCCTTGGTGAGCGCGGCGGCGAACGGGCGGGGCAGCAGTTTGGCGCTGGTGTGCACCTTGATCGCCCGGGCGGCTTTGCCGGTGAGCGTGATGTAGCGGTCGATGGCACGGTGTTCGTCGGGGAAGGCCTGCTTGAGGCTGGCGGCGAAGGCGTCCGGGCCGGCGAGCAGGTCGTATTGGCGCTCGCCCAGGTGGATGCGGTCGTAGCAGGGGTCCATGGGCGCCCACTTGAGTTGGCCGTCGGTGATGTGGTCGAACAGCTTCTTGGTCAGGGTGGTGTCGTGGCCCACGTCGCCGATGTAGTGCACGCCCACGTCCCATTCGTAGCCGTTGCGCTCATAGCTGTGGGTAAAGCCGCCGGCGGTGTAGTGCTGCTCGAACACGGCCACCTTTTTACCCAGCTTGCTGAGGCAGGCGGCGGCGCTGAGGCCGCCGATGCCGGAGCCGATCACCAGGGCGTCGTAGGGGCCGTCGAGGCGGTTGGCGCGGTAGCGCCGGCCGATGCGCAGGGTGCTGGGGGTGGGGCTGCTCATGGTGCTCTCCTTTCCTTTATAGGTTGTTGCTGTTGTTGTTTTGGGTGGGCGCTGGGGCGCGGGTGCCGTCGATCAGCAGGGCGGAGATGGCGCGGGCCAGGTGCGGGGCTTGCTCGGGCGGCGGCAAGTGGCCGTCGATGCTCAGTTGCGCGAAGCCGTGCACCAGTGCCCAGGCGGCGGCGGTGAGGGTGTTCAGCGGCGTGTCGCCCAGGTAGCCGCTGCGCTGGCCGGCGGCGGTGGCGTCTTCGAGTACCGCGAAGGCGGCCAGGCCGGCGGCGTCGAGTTCGGGGTGCTGGCCGGCCGGCAGGCGCTGGCCGCCGAACATCAGCCGGTACAGGTTGGGGTGGGCCTGGGCGAAGCCGATGTAGGCCAGGCCGATGCCGATCAGGATGTCGCGGGGGTGGCCGCCGGGCACCGCCAGCAGGGCCTGGCGCAGCCGTTGAAAGCCGTCGGTGGCGAGGGCGGCGAGCAGGCTGTCGCGGTTGCGAAAATGGCGGTACAGGGCGGGGGTGGTAACGCCAAGCTGCTTGGCCAGGGCGCGCAGGCTGAGCGCGGCGTCGCCGTGTTCATGGAGCACGGCCAGGGCGTGGTGCTGGGCTTGCTGACGCAGATCGCCGTGATGATAGGCGTTGGCCATGGCGGCCTCCGGCAAAGTTAACAGGGTTAACATTGCGCCGGGAATGGGTCGTCGTCAAGAGGGTGAGGGGCTGCGTGGCGGAAGCCGCGCCCAGGGCGATGTGCCGAGGGCGCGCAGGGGCCGTGGGTGGCGGTTCAGGGCGCCGGGTTGGGAAAGCGGGCGTGGAGGGCGTCGAGCTCTTTCTCCAGCTCTTTGTCCCAGGGCAGGTCGGCGCTGGCCAGGTTCTCGCGGAGCTGGTTGAGGTTGGTGGCGCCAATGATGTTGCTGGTCACGAACGGCCGCGTGGTGACGAACTGCAGCGCCAGTTGGCTGGGGCTGACGCCGCGCTGCTCGGCGAGCTGGCAATAGGCCTCGGTGGCGGCGATGGACTGCTCGCTGTTGTAGCGGGCGAAGTGCTTGAACAGGGTGAGTCGGGCGTTGCTGGGCCGCTGGCCGTGGCGGTATTTGCCGCTGAGCATGCCGAAGGCGAGCGGCGAGTAGGCCAGCAGGCCGAGTTGCTCGCGGTGGGCGATCTCCGCCAGGCCGATTTCGAAGGTACGGTTGAGCAGCGAGTAGGGGTTCTGGATCGACACTGGCCGCGCCAGGCCGATCTTTTCGGCTTCGCGAATAAAGGTCATGGCGCCCCAGGGGGTTTCGTTGGAGAGGCCCCAATGGCGGATTTTGCCGGCGTCGACCAGGGCTTTCAGGGCGGCCACGGTCTTGGCGATGGGCACCGCCTGGTCGTCGTCGCGGTGCTGGTAGCCGAGTTTGCCGAAGTAGTTGGTGGTGCGCTCGGGCCAGTGCAGTTGGTAAACATCAATGACGTCGGTTTGCAGGCGTTTGAGGCTGCCTTCCACGGCGCTTTGCAGGCTTTCGCGGTTAAGGCGCGGGCCGCCGCGGATGTGTTTGACGTAATCGCCGGGGCCGGCGGCCTTGGTGGCGAGCACCACTTTGTCGCGGTTGCCGGTGTCGGCGAACCAGCGGCCGATGATCTCCTCGGTGCGGAACGAGGTCTCCGGGCTGGCGGGCACGGCGTACATTTCGGCGGTATCGAAAAAGTTAACGCCGTGGTCCAGCGCCATGCTCATTTGCGCGAAGCCCTCTTCGGCGCTGTTCTGGTTGCCCCAGGTCATGGTGCCCAGGCAGATTGCGCTGACATTCAGGCCGGTGTCGCCCAGCGGACGGTACTCCATGTGCTCCCTCCGATTCGAAGATGCCGGCCCGGGCCGGCGGAAAGGGCAACTATAGCAGGGCCGCGGACGGCGGCGACACGCCAGCGGTCACCGGCTTCGAGCTGCAAGCTTCAAGCCGCAAGCTTCAAAAACACCTCCAGGAAGGTTTGACAGGCTTTGCGGGGTCGCGATCCTTTTCTGGCTTGCAGCTTGCAGCTTGCAGCTTGCAGCTTGCAGCTTGCAGCTTGCAGCTTGCAGCTTGGAGCTTGGAGCTTTTGGCTTGTGGCGTCTTTTCCCGCTTGTCTTTGCCAGGGGCGTTCAGTACAATTCGCACCCTCTTGCCCGGCGGGCTCACGCCGGCGGGTCGCTCAGACCCGTAACGAGTTGAATTCAGGGCACAAATTTAGGGAAGACCCATGAAGACCTTCAGCGCCAAACCGGAAAGCGTAAAGCGCGACTGGTATGTGGTAGACGCCTCCGGCAAAACGCTGGGTCGGTTGGCTACTGAGATTGCCAGCCGTCTGCGCGGTAAGCATAAGCCGGAATTCACGCCGCACGTGGATACCGGTGATTACATCGTGGTGATCAACGCCGAGAAAGTGGCGGTGACCGGCAAAAAAGCCACCGATAAGATGTACTACCGCCACACCGGTTATCCGGGCGGTATCAAGGAAACGAACTTCGAAAACCTGATCAGCGCCAAGCCGAGCATGGTGATTGAGAAGGCCGTGAAGGGCATGTTGCCGCGCACCCCGCTGGGCCGCGCCATGTTCAGCAAACTCAAAGTCTACGCCGGCACCGAGCATCCGCACACTGCTCAGCAGCCGCAGCAGCTGGAAATTTAAGGGGTTTAGTCGATGGCAACAGCAAACGCCGACTACGGGACTGGTCGCCGCAAGACTGCTTCCGCACGCGTTTTTCTCCGTCCGGGCAGCGGCAACATTACCGTGAATGGCCGTCCCCTGGATGTGTTTTTTGGTCGCGAGACCAACCGCATGGTCGTGCGTCAGCCGCTGGAGCTGGTGGATGCCACCGAGCGCTTTGACGTCTACGTGACCGTCAGCGGTGGTGGCAACAACGGCCAGGCCGGTGCCATCCGCCACGGCATCACCCGTGCTCTGATGGAGTACGACGGTGAGCTGCGGGGCGCGCTGCGCCGCGCCGGTTATGTGACCCGCGACGCCCGTGAGGTGGAGCGTAAGAAAGTCGGTCTGCATAAAGCCCGTAAGCGTCCGCAGTACTCCAAGCGTTAATCCGGCCACGCCGGAACGCCAGGGATGTTCAGCGTTGCCAGGCCCGGCTTTGCCGGGGCCATTCCGGTGGCCTGCCCATCCCTCAAAAAAGCCTGGCTTTGCCGGGCTTTTTTTGTGTCCAAATCAGAGGGTTAGCGACCGCGCCAGCGGGAATAACCGGTTGTCAGATGTGGGCTTTTTCATTACCATTTGCGCCGCCTGACTCCGCCCGGAGCACGAGGACTGACCTCGAGTCTCGGATTACCCCCGAGCGTGGGATCTAAGGGGAGAACATCTCAATGAATAATGACGGCGTAAACACCAGCCGCCGCACCTTTTTGATCGGCCTGACGTCGGCGATCGGCGCTGCAGGTGCAGTGGGCGTGGCTGTGCCTTTTGTGAAGTCCTGGGAACCCAGCGCCAAGGCGCAAAATGCCGGCGCACCGGTCACGGTCGACGCCAGCAAGCTGGAAATGGGCCAGCGCGTGGTAGAAGAGTGGCGCGGACAGCCGATCTGGGTGATTCGCCGGACCGACGATATGCTCGCCGGCCTGCCCAAGCACGACGATCAGTTGAAAGACCCGGATTCTTCCGTGGATCAGCAGCCGCCTTACGCAAAAAACGCGTGGCGCTCGATCAAGAAAGAATATCTGATACTGATCGGTACCTGCACCCACCTGGGGTGTTCTCCCCTGTATGAGCCGGAGCCCACCGTGCAGTTGAAAGAGGGCGGTTTCTTCTGCCCTTGCCACGGTTCCCGCTTTGATCTGGCGGGCCGGGTGTACCAGAACGTTCCGGCACCGACCAACCTGGTGGTCCCGCCGCACTCCTACACGAGCGAAACGGTAATCGTGGTTGGCTCTGAAGAAGGGGAGACCAAGGCATGATGAGAATGGTGAATGGTCTGATCGACTGGGTGGACGCCCGTCTGCCGGTGGTCAATACCTACAAGAAGCATATGTCGGAGTACTACGCTCCGAAAAACTTCAACTTCTGGTACTACTTTGGGGTGCTCTCCATGGTGGTGCTGGTCAACCAGTTGCTGACCGGCGTCTGGCTGACCATGTTCTATTCCCCCAGCGACGGCTTCGCTTCCGTTGAGTACATCATGCGTGATGTGCAGTGGGGCTGGCTGATTCGCTACATGCACGCGGTGGGCGCGTCCGCGTTCTTCGCGGTGGTCTACATCCATATGTTCCGTGGCCTGATGTACGGCTCTTATAAGCCGCCGCGGGAGCTGGTGTGGATCTTCGGCATGCTGATCTACGTGGCGCTGATGGCCGAAGGCTTCCTGGGTTACGTGCTGCCCTGGGGCAACATGTCCTATTGGGGGGCGCAGGTGATCATCTCCCTGGCCGGTGCGATTCCCTTCGATGTCCTGCCGTTCATCGACGCCAAGGACGCCAAGGAAATCGGTGAAGCGCTGACCACCTGGGTGCGGGGCGATTTCATGCTCTCCACCGCCACGGTCAACAAGTTCTTCGCTCTGCACGTGGTGGCGATTCCCATCGTGCTGCTGGCGCTGGTGTTCCTGCACATTCTGGCGCTGCACGAAGTGGGTTCCAACAACCCGGATGGCGTTGAGATCAAGCAGAACAAGGACGAGAACGGCATTCCCCGCGATGGCATCCCGTTCCACCCGTATTACACGGTGAAAGACCTGCCCGGGGTGATTATCTTCCTGATGATCTTCGCGACGGTGATCTTCTTCTTCCCCACCGGCGGCGGCTATCTGATCGAGAAGCCCAACTTCATTCCGGCGAACGCCCTGAAAACCCCGGATCACATTGCGCCGGTATGGTACTACGGCCCGTACTACGCGATGCTGCGCGCCACCACCCTGGAATTCCTGGGCATGTCTTCGAAAGCCTGGGGTCTGATCGCCATGGCCGGTGCCATTGTGATCCTGTTCCTGGTGCCGTGGCTGGACCGCCATCCGGTCAAGTCGATCCGCTATAAGGGCCTGGTCAGCAAAATCGCCCTGACGCTGTTCGTACTCGACTTCCTGATGCTCGGTTACTTCGGTACCCAGCCGGCCACCGGTCTGGCCAAGACCCTGGCGCAGATTGGTACGGTGTATTACTTCTTCTTCTTCATCGTATTGCTGCCCTTTGGCCATCGTTTCGAGAAGTCCAAGCCGGTTCCTGAGCGTGTGACGGGGGGTCACTGATGAAGAAGCTAGTTGCCATTGTTCTTATCAGCGTTCTGCCCGCGCTCGGTCTGGCCGCCGAAGGCCACGACGTGGAGCTGCACAAGGCGCCGGTCAATCTGCAGGACAAAGTGAGCCTGCAGAACGGCGCCAAGCTGTTCGTTAATTACTGCATGGGTTGCCACGGCCTGGAATACCTGCGCTACGGGCGCATGGCCGAAGACCTGAATATGCCGGAAGAGGCGGTGGCGAAGTATCTGAACTTCGCCTCCGACAAGATCGGCGACCCGATGAGCAACGCCATGCACGCCGAAGACGGCAAAGCCTGGTTCGGTAACCCGCCGCCGGATTTGAGCCTGGAGGCGCGTTATCAAGGGTCGGATTGGGTGTATTCCTATCTGATCGGCTTCTATGAAGACGAATCCCGCCCTTATGGCTACAACAACAAGGTGTTCCCCAGTGTGGGCATGCCCAATGTGATGGCCTCGTTGAAGCAGGAGCTGGGTGAGGAAGAGTTCAATGCCGCCATGGGCGACATCACCAACTTCCTGACCTACGCCGCCGAGCCGATCGCCGCCAAGCGCGAACACCTGGGTGTGTACGTGCTGCTGTTCCTGGCGATTCTGCTGATACCGGCGTATCTGCTGAAAAAGGAATATTGGAAAGACGTTCACTGACCATCGGAACGTCCTTTTCATGAGCGAACAGGGTAACCGCGCAAGCGGCTACCCTGTTTGTGTTAGGCTAGTGCGCAATCCGGGCGCCAGAGCGCCCGATACGGACTGGTGAAGTTTCGAGCTGGAGATATCTCGACCATGGGTGTGGTGACCAAGCGTTCCTCAATGACTTTCTTCTCTTCCCCGGATGACCATTACAGCCACCGGGTGCGGATCGTTCTGGCCGAAAAAGGCGTGACCGTGGACATCGTCGACGTGGACCGCGCCGACAAGCCGGAAGATCTGGCGTCGCTGAACCCGTACAACGAGGTACCCACCCTGGTGGACCGGGAACTGACCCTGTACCAGTCCACGGTGATCATGGAATACCTGGACGAACGCTTTCCGCACCCGCCGTTGCTGCCGGTGTACCCGGTGGCCCGGGCGCAAAGCCGGCTGCTGATTCACCGCGTGGAGCGTGACTGGTGCGCCCATGTGGACGCGATTCTGGCCGGTGAAGAGAAAGAAGCCTCCCTCAACAAGCGCCGCAAGGAGCTTCGCGACGGCCTGATCACCACCGCGCCGATCTTCAGTGAGCTGCCGTTCTTCATGAGCGAGGAGTTCACCCTGGTGGATTGCGTGGTGGCGCCGATCATGTGGCGGTTGCCGGTGCTGGGCGTGGAACTGCCCAAGCAGGCCAAGCCGTTGCTGGATTACGCGGACCGCCTGTTCGACCGCGACAGCTTCCAGGCCAGCCTGACCGAAGCCGAGCGCGAAATGCGCCTGCCGTAAGCCATGAGTGATGCCATGACCTCCAATCGCCCGTATCTGATACGGGCGATTCACGAATGGATCTGCGACAACGGTTTGACCACGCACCTGGCGGTGAACGCCGGCTACCCGGGTACCGAGGTGCCCCAGGAGTTCGTGCAGGATGGTCAGATCGTGCTCAATATTGCGCCGCGCGCGGTCACCGCGTTTTCAGCGGACAACACCGAGATCTGCTTTTCCGCCCGCTTTGGCGGCGTGCCCCGGCAGATTCGTGTCCCGGTGGACGCGGTGATGGCGGTGTTCGCCCGGGAAAACGGCCAGGGCATGGCGTTTGACGCGGTGGAACCGCCGCCGGAGCCACCGTCGTCGCCGGATCAGCCCGAGGACAACGCGGCCAGCCGGGGCAGTCATCTGAAAGTCGTAAAATAGCCGCAACAGGCAGCGTGCCGGGGCTGTGTCGCTGACGGTCATCCCCGGCGGCGCCGCCCCTTTTGCCATTGGAGCCCGCATGCTGCTTTCTCCCCGTTTGCGTCTGGTATTAAGTATCACGCTCACCTGGTTCGTGATTTTCGCTGTTCTGCGCGTCGCCTTCTTCTGGTGGTTTCTGGCTGGCCAGGGCCTGGACAGTGGTGAGGCCTGGCAGGCGTTCGGCATTGGTTTGCGCTTCGATTTGCGCATTGCCTTGTTGATCGCTCTGCCGGTGGTGCTGTTGAGCCTGCTGCCGGGCCATTTCGGCCTGCGCACCGGGCGCATCAGCCGCGCCCTGGCGGTGCTCTGGATGGCCCTGGCGGGGATGGCGGTGGCGCTCACCTACGTGGCCGACTGGGCCCACTACAGCTATCTGGAAGAACGCCTCAACGCTTCGGTGCTGCGCTTTTTCCAAAACAGTGGCGACAGCCTGCGCATGGTGTGGGAAAGCTACCCGGTGATCCCGCTGGTGCTGGTGCTGATCGCCGGCGCTCTGTTTGGCGCCTGGTTGGGCGCGCGGGTGGTGCGCATGTTTGTTCAGCGGCCCCGGCCCCGGCGTGGCTGGCTGCGTGGCACGGTGGCGGTGGTCGCCTGCACGTATTTGTACGCGCTGGGCATCATGGGCCAGTTCGGCGAGGTGCCGTTGCGCTGGAGCGATGCTTACTTCGCCAGCAACCAGCAGATCGCCTCGCTGGGGTTGAACCCGGCGGTGTTCTTCTACGACACCCTGATCGCCGGCACCCGTGAACACGACGAAGGCCTGCTCGAGGAGCGCTACCGGCGGGTCGCTGACTATCTGGGCGTGGACCATCCGGATCCGAAGACGCTCGACTTCTCTCGCAAAGTGGCCGGCCACGACACTGGCCGGACCCGCCCGCCCAATGTGGTGTTCATCCATCTCGAATCGCTCGGCGCCAACCGGGTCGGGTTGTTCGGCAACCCCATGGACGCCACCCCCAACGTGGACAATTTCGGCCGCCACGGTTACTTCTTCCCCAACTTCATGGTGCCCGCCAGCGGTACCGCGCGCACCGTGTTCGGGTTGGTCACCGGTATTCCGGATGTGTCCTGGGGCGGTTCAACGGCATCACGGAATCCGCAGATCGTCGATCAGTACACGCTGGTCAACAGCTTCAAAAATTATCAGCGCCTGTACTTTATTGGCGGTTCGGCGGGCTGGGCCAACATCGGTGGCCTGCTGAAGAACAACATCAAGGACCTGGAACTGTGGGAGGCGGGTGATTACGACGCGCCGGCCGTGGACGTGTGGGGCATCTCCGACCGTGACCTGTTCAAAGCCGCCCACCGGCGCCTGGACGCGCTCGACCCGGACAAGCCGTTCGTGGCCTTTATCCAGACCGCCGGCAACCATCGGCCGTTCACCATCCCGGAAGATGACTCCGAGTTCGAAGTGAACAACCCGCCGGAAGGCGAGGTGCAGAAACACAGCTTCCTGGGCAACGACCAGTACAACGCGGTGCGCCTGCTCGATTACAACGTGGGCTATTACATCAACCAGTTGGCCGCTCATTCCCATTACGCGGACAACACCATCTACATTATGTACGGCGACCACAACGACCGCTCCAGCACCTCACAGCACATGGGCTACAGCGAAGCGCTGCAGCTGGACAAGCACCACGTGCCGATGATCATCTACGGCCCCGGTGTGCTCGGCGAACCGCGGGTGATCGAGCACCCGGCCAGCCTGGTGGATCTGATGCCCACCGCGCTGGGCATCACCGGTCTGCCCTACGAGAACCGTACCCTGGGCCGCGACCTGCTCAACACCGAGGAGCCCTTCTACGCCCTCACCTTTGGCGGCAACCGCAGCCAGCGGCCGCTGATCGGCCTGCTCGGCAAGGACTACCACCTGGGCATGTACTACAACGGCGAGAACACGCGCCTGTACGATCTTGAGCACCCGGACCTGGAAGCACCGGTCAACGACCAGCACCCGGACATCACCGCCGACCGCAAAGCCATGCTGGAAGGGCTCTACCAGGCGGCGCGGTATATGTTTCATCACAATAAACCTTGAAAAAGCAGTGTTCGGTTTTCAGTGTTCAGTGTTCAGTAACTGAAAACTGAAAACTGAAAACTGAAAACTGAAAACTGAAAACTGAAAACTGAAAACTGAAAACTGAAAACTGAAAATTCCCCCCCCCCAAAAAAAACCGCCGGCGTTGGCCGGCGGGGTCGTCGTCAGGTTCGACGCAGGGAAATCAACGCAAGGATCTGAGTAACTCCGGCAGCGCCAGGCTGAGTTGCGGGACCAGGGTCACCACCGCCAGGACCGCGAGCAGGGCCAGCAGGAACGGCCAGATCGAGCGAACGATTTTCTCCACCGGCACATTGGATATCTGACTGGCGACGAACAGGTTGACCCCCAGTGGCGGCGTCAGGAAGGCAATCTGGATGTTGGTGACCAGGATGATGCCGAAGTGCACCGGGTTGATGCCCAGGGCGGTGACCAGCGGCACCAGGATCGGCGCCAGAATGATGATCGCCGACATGGTTTCCATAAAAGTGCCGACCACGATCAGGAAAATATTGATCAGCAGCAGAATCACCAGCGGGTCGGTGGAAACACCGGCCAGGGCCGCGGAGATCTGCTGCGGGATGGTTTCCAGGGTGATCACCTTGGCGAGCAAGGCGGAGCAGGCCACCACGATCATCAGCGCGCCGGATATCCGATGGGTTTGCTCGAAGGCCTCGTGCATGGCGCGGGCATCCAGCTTGCGGTAAACGAAGCGGGCCACCACCAGGGCATAGACCACCGCCACCACCGACGCTTCCACTGGCGTGAACAGCCCGGAATAGATGCCACCGAGAATCAGCACTGGCAGAAACAGGGCGAACTTGGCTTTCCAGATCAGGCACGAGACGCTCTCGGTTTCTTCCTGCTCCGGAACCGGAGCGACCACCGCGCCGGAGCGCTTGGCCATGAAGTACGCGGTACCCACCAGCACCGAGCCCATCAGCAGGCCAGGCAACAGGCCAGCGGCGAACACATCGGCGATCGACACGTTGGCTATGATCGCGTAGATGATCATCGGGTTGCTGGGCGGGATCAGAATGCCCAGGGTGCCGCCGGTGGCGGTCACCGAGGCGGCGTAGGGCGCCGGGTAGCCGTAGCGCACCATGGAGGGGATCATGATCGAGCCGATCGCGGCCACGGTGCCCGGGCCGGAGCCGGAAATGGCGGCGAAGAACATGCACGAAAGAATCGTGACGATGCCCAGGCTGCCGGGTATGTGCCCGAACATGCGCCGGAAAATACGGATGATGTCGTGGGTCAGCCCGCCTTTTTCCATGATGTTGCCGGCCAGAATAAACGCCGGAATCGCCAGCAGCGCAAAATTGTCCACGCCGTTGAAGATGCTCTGCGCCGCGAACACCAGGTCCGCGCCCAGGAAATAGGCGGCCAGGAAACCGGTCAGGCCGAGGGCGGCGTAGATCGGCACACCCAGCAATAACAGCACCGGCAGCAGGATCGCCAACGCCAGTTGCACATTGGTCATATCAGTTCCTCCGCGGAATGCTCAGCGGCGTTGCGTCCCAGCAAACGGGACAGCGCGGAGAGCACGAAGGCGAACACCAGCACCACGAACAGGTAATTGGTGTTAAAGCCCAGCACCGGCGACACGCTCGGGTATTGTTGGCCGTCGAGAACGTTCTTGTAGCAGTAAACGATCATCAGGCAATCGAACAACACCAGCAGCGCGGTGATCATCAGTTCCACCGGCCGGGCGCCAATGCGCCGGCTCAGCCAGTCGGAAAAGACGCCGATCTTGAGGTCCGATTTCATCAGCGAGGAATAGCTGGCGCTGATGAAAACGAAGGAGATAAACGCGAAGCGGGACAGCTCTTCAGTCCAGGAAACGCCAATGCCGAAGCTTCGGCCGATCACTTGAAGAAACAGCACCAGCACCATCGATGCCAGCAGCAGATGGCACAGCGCCAATTGTGTTTTTTTCAGTATGTTCAACATAGCTTTCTCCCATCAGTGGCGCCGCTGTCAGGCGCCCTGATCCCGGGCTGGTTTGTTTTATTGTTGGCTGGCCTTGAAAGACTCAAGGATATCGGTGGCGGTCTTGGTCAGTTGCTCGCCGTCCTTGCCAATCAGGTGGTAATAGTTCGGCCAGGATGCACGGGCTTTTTCCGCCCACGGGGTTTCGTCTTCGATGTCGGTGATCTCGACGCCCGCTTCCTCGGCTTTTTCCCACCAGCGAGCTTCATCCTGGGGCTGCCACCAGCGCACGTATTCGGTGGTCTCGCGGCCGGCGCGCAAGACCACTTTCTGAAGATCTTCGTCAAGACTCTGGAACCAGCGCTCGGAGACCACGATGGGATGGGTCAGAATGGTGTAGTGCAGGCGCGTGATGCGGCTGATCACTTCATCGAACTTCATGCCGATGATATCGCTGACCGGGCTGTCACCGCCTTCCACCACGCCCTGTTGCAGGGCGCTGTACAATTCATTCCAGGCGATCGGTGCTGGCGAGGCGTTCCACGATTTGTAGGTGCCCAGCATGATGGCGTTGGGGGGAACGCGCATCTTCAGCGGCGCCAGATCGGCGGGGTTCTCAATCGCCTCGGGCGCGTTGTAGAAAAAGTGCCGCCAGCCGGTGTTTTCCCAACCAACAATGCGCACGCCCGACTCCTTGATCACCCGCGGCACCAGCGTGGGGGTGATCTTATCCAACAGGTAGTTGGATTCCTCGGTGCTCTGGGTCAGGTAGGGCAACAGCAGAACATTGAGGCTGGGCGCCACCTGGGCCATGTTGTTGGTGGCCGGGATGGTGACTTGAATCACCCCCTGGCGGGCCTGCTGCAACATTTCCTTCTCGCCGCCCAATTGCGATCCGGGGAAAATCACCGGGCGAATGCGGTTGTCCGAATAGATCGCCACCAGTTCCGCGAAGCGCTTCAGCGCCACGGTTTGCGAGCTCCACTCCATGTTCAGCGAGTGCGCCAGGCGCATGGTGATCTGGTCGTCTTTCTTGGGGACGGTTTGCCAGTCAAAGGGGTTGGGGGTGGCCGCGTTGCCGACGCTGGCGATCACAAGCACCGCCAGAGCCGGCAGTTTGATGAGTGCTTTCATGATTTTTTTCATGATTTATTATCCTGTGGTTGTTTCCGTAAGACCGGCCCGCTAGTGGTGACGGCGCCGGTCTTTGTTGATCGCTATTGGCTCACCAGGCCAGATAGGCCGATTGCTCGATGGTGTAGAAAGCCGCCACCGAGGCACCCACGGAATACGGGCCCACGCCGGAATGTTTCATACCGCCAAACGGCATGTTCACGTCGGGCACGGTGCCGTTGTTCACATGCAGCATGCCGTTACGGCTTTCGTCCAGAAAACGCTGAACCAGCGCGTGGGAATCGGAGAACAAGCTGGAGGTGAGCCCGTACTCGGTATCGTTCAACATTGATATCGCGTCATCGACGTGGTCGTAGGCCATTACCGACAGCACCGGCCCGAAGATCTCTTCCTGGCTGGCGGTGGGTGAGGCGTCGGCGTTGTCGAGAATGGTGGGCTGATAGAAATAGCCGTGCTCGCAGCCGGCGACGTTGCTCACCTTGCCGCCCGCCGCCACTTGGGCACCTTCGGCGACGGCTTTGTCGGTCATCGCTTGCACGGTCTTGAAGTGGGCCTGATTGCACAATGGGCCCATGGTCGTGGTCGGGTCCATGCCATCGCCCAGGCGTACCTGGCTGGCACGGGCCACCAGGCCCGCCACCACATCGGCGTGCAACGCGCGGTTGACGATCACGCGGCTGATGCTGGTGCAGCGCTGGCCCCCGGTTTGGAAGGCGGCGGCGAACACCTGGTCGAGACAGTGGTCCAGATCAGAGGTGTCGTTGATGATCACGCCGTTCTTGCCGCCCAGCTCCAGTTGCGCGGGAATCAGGCTGGTGGCGGCGGCCTGGTAGACTTTGCGGCCGATGCCCACCGAGCCTGTGAAACTGACGCCGTCGAAACGGCCGGACGCGGTCAGCTCGCTGGCGAAGGCACCCGGGCAGGGCATCACCTGCAGCAGACCCTCGGGGAAAAATTCGCCGGCGATCTGTTCCAGCATGAAGGCGGCGGCGGGGGTGAACTGGGAAGGTTTGAGCACCATGGCGTTGCCGAAGGCAATCGCCGGGCTGAGTTTGCGCAGCGGCGTCATCGCCGGGAAGTTCCAGGGGCAGATGGCGAAAATGGTGCCGCGCGGACGGCGCAGAATCAAATTGCGCACTTGCGGGCGCGCCGATGACACGCTCTGCATCTGCTGGCGCGCCGCCTCGCCGGCAATGAACTTGCCCTCGGCGCAGCCTTTCAGAATCTCGTTGCGGGCTTCCTTGAAGGCCTTGCCCTGTTCAAGGGTAATCGCCTCGGCGATCGCGTCGACCTGGCGCTCCACTTCGCTGAGAAATCGCACCAGGCGGTCGCCTCGCTCCACCGACGGCACCTGCGCCCATTCGCTTTGCGCCTGACGGGCTTTGCCCAGGATGGCGTCGACGCTGGCCGGGTCGGTGACGTCCGAGTAGGCGCCCACGATCTCCGCGGGTCGCGCCGGATTGCGGGTTTCGAAGGGCTGGCCCCCTTCGTGCCGGTTTCTGTAATCAAATTTCATAGCGCTTGCTCCCGAGTTGTCTCTCGTTGTTGTGTGCTTCCGCTGGCGTCAGGCCGGCCCGCCTTCGAGGATCAGGGCGGCGCCTTTTTCACCAATCATCAGCGATGGCGCGTTGGTGTTGGCGGAGGTCACCGTCGGCATCACCGAGGCGTCGACCACGCGAAGCCCCTGCACGCCGCGCACTCTGAGTTGCGGATCGACCACTGAATTCTCATCGCTGCCCATCCGGCAGGTGCCGACACAATGGAACACGGTGCCGCCTTTATGGCGGGCCGCGTCCCACAGCGCCGCGTCGGAGCTGACGTCGTCGCCGGGTTCCATCTCGCAATCCCACAGCTCACGAAACGCCGGCTGGCTGGCGATCTCGCGCAGTATCTTCACGCCTTCCACGATCACCTTGCGGTCGTAGGGGTCGGAGAAGTAGCGCGGCTCGATCAGCGGCGCCGCCATCGGGTCGGATGACGCCAGGCGCACCGTGCCCCGCGAGCGCGGGTGGCATTGCCACACCGAGGCGGTGACACCGGGGTAGGGGTGCAGCGGGGTGCCGGGCTTGTCCACCGACAGCGGCAGCACGTTGAACTGAACATCCGGGCGCTCGCCTTCGGCGTAGCGGGTGCGGGCGCTGCCACCCACCTGGCCGGCGCCCACGGTCAGCGAGCCGGAAGAGCGCAGCAGCCATTCCAGGCTCATCTGCGCCAGCTTTATCGGGTTGCGTACATCGGTGTTGAGCGACAGTTTTTTCTTCAGACGGTAGATAATGCGCACCTGGTAATGATCCTGAAGATTGGCGCCCACCTCCGGTGCATCATGAATCGGCTCGATGCCGTGCTCGCGCAGCAACGCCGCGGGGCCGATGCCGGAAAGCTGCAAAAGATGAGGCGATTGGATCGCACCGGCGCTGAGGACCACTTCCTTGTTGGCGAAGGCGGTCTTGAGCACGCCGTTTTCCCGCCACTCCACGCCGATGGCGCGCTTGCCGTCGAACAGGATGCGCGTGGCTGGCGCGTGGGTGGCGATGCTCAGGTTGGCGCGATGCTTGACCGGTTTGATAAAAGCGGTGGCCGAGCTGCACCGCCAGCGGCCTTTCAAGCTGAGCTGATAGGCGCCCACGCCACGGGTGTCGGCGCCGTTCATGTCCGGATTGATCGGCAGCCCATATTGCTCGGCGGCGCGCAGCCAGGCGTGGCAGTAAGGGTGATCGGTGCGCATGTCCGACACATGCAGGGTACCGTCGTGGCCGCGGTGGTCATCGCCCTTGCCGCTGTAGCGTTCCAGGCTGCGGAAGTAGGGCAGCACCTCGTTGTAGGACCAGCCGGTGGCGCCCTGCTTGGCCCAGCCGTCGAAATCCTCTTGCTGGCCGCGAATAAAAATCAGACCGTTGATGGAGCTGGAGCCGCCCATCACCTTGCCCCGTGGCCAGACAATCTTGCGCCCGCCGGTGCCTTCCGACGGCTCCGTTTCGAACAGCCGCGAGACCCGGGTGTTGTAGATTGAGCGGTAATAACCCACCGGGAAGTGCAACCAGAAGTTGCGGTCCCAGCCGCCGGCTTCGAGCAGTAAAACGTTGTGGTTGCTGTCCGCCGACAGGCGATTGGCGACAATGCACCCGGCGGAGCCCGCGCCCACCACGATGTAATCGTATTTTTTTTCCGACACCGTTTTACTCCTCGGTTCTCTTTTCATTGAATCCGGTCGCGATGCGCCGCGCGCAATAGCAAAGCGCCCGGCCGGCGAAAGCGCCGATCGTGGCTCAATTCCATAGCGCGGCCTTTCGCGCTTAATGTCATGAAGTCCTAATGTTAGGACATGTGTTGAAGCGGACGTTTTCATATGCTAGCGTTGATGTCAAGCGTTTCCCGGAGACGACACTGCCCTCGCGCTCAAAAGGCGCCGGGACCATTGCCATGAAAACCTCATGGCATGAACAGCAGGATCGCGAGCTGGAATCGAAAGCGAGAGAGCGGCGACCAGGGCTGGCCAGGGAGACTGATCAGGCATGGACCGCATCACCGGGGAGCGCGACGATATAACGCTATTTTCAGGGAAGCTGACGTCTGGCGCGGGCAGTGCATTGCGATGCGCGACCACGCTTCAGCCTATACGCGACCGCCTTTTCAGATGGCTCCCGGGATTTTTAAATGGCTGACCGTGGTGAACAAAAAGGGCTGCTCAACGCGAGTCCGATCCCGCTGTACCTGCAACTGGCGGACATTTTCCGCTATCGCATAGAGCGGCAAATATGGGCCGAAGGCAGCATGCTGCCTTCCATCGAGGTGCTCATGAAAGAGTTCTCGGTGTCGCGGGTCACGGTGCGCCAGGCGCTGCAATTGCTGAGCCGTTCCGGGCTGATCCAAGTGCAGCGGGGCATCGGCACCCTTGTTCTTAAAGGCACCACCCGGCACAGCCCGGTGAAGATGGAGACCACCCTGGACGCCATGGTGGAGGCCTACCGTGGCGACAAGCCGGTGGTCACCAATATCTCCGACTCCAGCGCGCCGTTGTGCCTGACCGAAAGCGATGGCATTCCCGCTCAGTCTTATCATCATTTGCGGCGCGTGCACGCCCGCGATGGCGTGAAGTATTGCGTGATCTCCATTTACCTTGAGAAAAAGCTGTTCAAGAAAGCGGAAAAACGCTTCCGCAACGAAATCATTCTTCCGGTGTTGATGTCGCAGGACATCACGGTGGCCCAGGCGAAGCAGAGCATCACCATTTCGAAAGCGGATCTGGAAGTTTCCCGCCTGCTCGACCTGCCGTTGGGTGATCCCATCGCCAACGTGCGCCGGGTGCTGGTGGACCCGGACAAAAACATCATCTATGTGGCGGAAGCCACGTACCGGGGCGACTACATACACCTTGAAATGGATTTGAAAGCATGAACGACGCAGTCGCCCTTCGTGACATCACCGCCTTTGTGTACCGCTGCCCACTGGACAGCCCGGTGCAAACCTCGTTCGGCACCATGTCCGACCGGCCGATGGTCGCCGTGCGGGTGGTGGACACGGACGGCAATCAAGGGTGGGGCGAAATCTGGTGCAATTTTCCCATGGTCGGCGCCGAACATCGGGCGCGGCTGGTGGCCAGCGTGTTCGCGCCGTTAGTGCGCGGGACCCGCTACGATTCGCCGCAACAGGCGTACGCCACCCTGGCGCGGCAAACCCGGGTGTTGTCTCTGCAGTCGGCGGAGCCAGGGCCTTTTGCCCAGTGCCTGGCCGGCATTGATCTGGCGATCTGGGATCTGTGCGCGCGCCGCGCGGGGCAGCCTTTGTGGCGTTACCTGGGCGGTCAGTCGGACCGCATTCCGGTGTACGCCAGCGGTCTCAACCCGACGCACCCGGAGCGCCTGGCCAGCGACATGCAACAACGCGGTTACACACGTTTTAAGCTGAAGGTCGGGTTCGGCATGGAACGGGATCTCGGCAATCTGGGCACCTTGCGCGACACCCTGGGCGAGAGCGCTGAACTGATGATCGACGTCAATCAAGGCTGGAGCCTGGAACAGGCGCGGGACAACCTGCCGGCGTTCGCCGGCCTGGGCCTGAAGTGGATCGAGGAACCGTTGTTGTGCACGGCGCCTTGGCAGCACTGGCGGGAAGTCAGCGAGTTGTCGGAGATACCGATTTCCGCCGGTGAAAATTTGTTGGGCGAAGAACGTTTCCAAGAGGCGATCGACAGCGGTGCGCTGTCGATTATTCAGCCCGACATCGCCAAGTGGGGCGGCATCAGCCAGTGCTTGCCGGTGGCCAAGGCGATCAACGACGCCGGGCTGCACTATTACCCGCACTACCTTGGCGGCGGGCTCGGGCTGTTGGCGTCGGGGCATCTGCTGGCCGCGGTGGGCGGTGACGGCGCGCTGGAAGTCGACGCCAACCCGAACCCGTTACGCAGTGAGTTGTGCGATTGTTTCAATCGGGTGGAGCAGGGCAGCGCTTGTCTGGGTGAAGCGCCCGGCATCGGCGATCTGGATGGGCTGGAAAACCTGAGCCAGTATCGGGTCGGCGAACATTGATGAGTCCGGTCGCCGCCCAAGGGCGGCGGCCGGAAATTATCAATCGATGTATTCGATGATCTTGACGATCTTCTGCACGCCGCTGACTTGCTGCACCTGGGCGACCACCGCGTCGGCTTCGGCGCGGGTGAGCAGGCCCATCAGGTAGACCACGCCGCTTTCCGTGACCACCTTGGTGCGCGCGCCGGGGGTGTTGCCATCAACCAGCAGCCGGCTTTTCACCTTGCTGGTCAGCCAGGCGTCGTTGGTGCGCGCCAGGAACCCGGAATTGCCGGAGACCTTGAGCTCATTGTGCACATGCCGCACATGGCGAATGCCACGGGCGATGTTGTCGGCCTGGGTGCGCAGCGAATCGCTGCTCACCTGGCCGGCCAACAGCAGGTTGCCGTTGAAGCTGACCACCACGATGTGGGCGTCGTCCAGTTCGACGCTGGCGCGGGCCAGCGCCAGCTTGGCTTTGCGCTCGATGTTGGCGTCTTCAATAAAAAAACCGAATGAGCGCGCGCCGCTGTCCTTGGCAACCGGATCGGTGGCCATGTTCTTCGACACGGTCGCGCAGCCGGGCAATAGCAGAACGCCAAGCAGGAGAATCAGCCAGGGGTGGCGCATTATCAGGGGCCTCCGAACAATTGTTGGTCAATGAAATCACACAGCGCGTGGATCACCAGCAGGTGCACCTCCTGGATGCGCGCGGTGGAGCTGGCGGGCACCCTCACTTCGATGTCGCCGGGGCCGTAAAGGTTCACCATTTCACCGCCTTCCTTGCCGGTCAGCGCGACCACTTTCATCTCCCGGTCGTGGGCGGCCTGGATCGCCTGGATCACGTTGGCGGAGTTGCCGCTGGTGGAAATCGCCAGCAGAACATCGCCGCCGTTGCCCAATGCGCGCACCTGTTTGGAAAAAATTTCGTTGTAGCTGTAATCGTTGGCGATCGAGGTGAGCGTCGAGGAGTCGGTGGTCAGCGCCACGGCGGGCAGGGCGGGGCGCTCCATCTCGAAGCGGTTGAGCAGCTCCGAGGAGAAATGCTGGGCGTCGCCGGCGGAGCCGCCGTTGCCGCAGGTGAGAATCTTGCCGCCGTTGAGCAGGCACTCGACCATCACCTGGCCGGCCGCCGCGATCGCCTCGGGCAGCACTTCGCCGGCCTTGGCCTTGGTTTCCATGCTTTCGGCGAACAACTGTCTGATGCGGTCCACACTCATTGTCTGTCTCCGTTTAATGATCGCTGGCGTAGAAAGCGTTGGGTATCCAATGGTAGCGAATTTCCTGATCGTGGTCCGGCTCCATGCCCAGCACGTCAAAGCGGCAGGGCCGGTTGGCCTGTTGCGGATGGCGGCCAAGATAATGCCGGGCGGCCTGGGTCAGGCGCCGTTGCTTACGCCGGTCCACCGAGGCCACCGCGCCACCGTAGTCATGGCGGCTGCGCCAGCGCACTTCCACGAACACCAGCGTTTCCTGGTGCTCCATGATCAGATCGATCTCGCCCAGCCGGCAGCGATAGTTGCTGCACACCGGGCGCAGGCCCTGGCGCTCCAGCCAGGCCCGGGCGTTCCGTTCCGCCCGGTCGCCGGTGTCTTTCTTACTCCAGCTCATCCGTTCCCGACGCGCCGCTGATTTGCGGCAATGGCGTCGGCTCACCGTGGCGGAATACCGCCCAGTTGGACTCGCGCACCAGCCGCGCACCGTTGAGATGCAGGTTGCCGGTGATGCCGGGTAAGCGGCTGTCGGGAAGATGGCGCAGCATCGACAGGCGTGCTTGCAACCGGTAAGCGTCCACGCCCATGGCGAACAGGCGGGTATAGCGGCCGTGGCCTTCCGGCCAGGTTTCGGCGGCGCGCTGATGCAGACGGCTGTCGGTGTAGAGCACCCAGGGCATGTCCAGGAAGCGCACACCGTCCAGGTCCTGGTCGCGGCGGGGCGCGGGGGTGCCGTCGTAAATATAGGAGGTGCTGTAAACCGGCAAATAACGGGCGTAGTGGAAGTTCAGCGCCGGTTTGATCTGGCGGCCTTCATTGGGGTTGGCGACCAGAAACACAAAGCTCATGTCCTGGCCCACGTGCGGCTCGTATTCGCCGCCACCGCCGCCATAGCCTTGCTGGCTCTGGTGGGAGCGGGCCTGGCCCATCAGCGCCTTCACCGATTCACCGATGCTGTCGTCACTGAAGGTGTTCTGCGCGGCGATCTGGCCACCGCCCTGTTGCCATTCGGTCATGAAGGCCTGGCTGATGCGCAGGCCCCACTCGGTTTCCGGATACAGCACGCCCGCGTAGCGGTGGCCTTCGCGCAGCGCCTGGCGGGCCGCCTGGCGGGCTTCGTCTTCCGGGGCCAGGCCGAACTGGAACAGCGGTGCGTTCTCGCTGTTCTGGTCCAGGTAGTTGAGCGCCAGGGTGGTCACCGGCGGCGTGCCCATGGCGGCCAGCGCGGCGACGTTGTCCTTGGCCAGCGGGCCAATCACGAACTCGGCGCCTTCGGTGACGGCCCGTTGATAGACCGCCTGCGGATCGCCGCCGCTGACATCGTAAAAGCGCAGCTCCGGTGTCGAGTTGCCGGCGTCGCGGGCGCTGTAATAACCGGTCATCAGGCCATCGCGAATCGCCTGGGCGGCGCCCGCCAGCGGGCCTGATTCGGGCAGCAGCACGGCGACGTGGCTGGGGCGCTCGCGGGCCGCGGTCTGCATGGCGTTGACCATGCCAGGAAGTTGCTCGGCGGCGGGGTGGTTGGGCCAGCGCGAACGCCAGTCCTGAAGCTGATTGATCTGGCCGTCCAGGTTGGCCTGCGGGTCCCGGTACAGTTGCGCCAGCTCCAGCCAGCCGCGCAGATCGCCGGAGGCATTGGCGCTGTTTTCTTCCAGGGTTTGCAGCGGCAGCGCCATCAGCGTTTCCCAGGTGAGCTTGCGGTTGTAGCTCTGGTCGCCGCTGCCGAGCAGCGGGTCCACCGCGACCCGCTCTTCCAGACTCGCCATCATCTGGCCATCCAGATAGAGGGCGTCGGCGCGCAGCAGATTGAGGCCGGCGCGGCGCTGGGCGTCGAAGCCGCTGGTGGTGCCGCTGTACTGATCCAGCAGGGCCAGTGCCCGGTCCGGGTGCTGGCTGGCCAGCCAGGCCTGGGCTCTCAAGCGCAGCCAATTGTAGCGCTGGGTCTGATCCAGGTTGCCGTTGCCGACCCGGTCCAGTAACTCGCCGGCGTCCTCGACACGCTCATGGGTGAGGTAATACTGGGCCCAGGCCAGCGCCGTGTCGGCGCGCGCCGCGCCGCTGAGCTGGTCGAGCTGATTGGTGGCGCTGCTGAGCTGGCTGGGAGCCTGCCGGGCGGGCACCACCTCCTTGCTGGAAGCGGTGTTTTGCTGGGCTGGCAATTGGGCACAGCCGGCGACGGCGAAAACAATGGCCAGGATGGCCAGACGAGCCTGTCGAAGTTCCATGGCGTTGGTGCAACCCTTTGCTACTGCGCGAATGAAGCGGCTATTGTAGGCGGTTTGGAACCTCCGAATCACCCCCGCCCCGGAGGCCTTTGTTCCAGTCAGCGAGGCAGTGCACGAAATGAGCGGCTCCCTGTACGTAGTCAGCACGCCGATCGGCCATCTGGACGACATCACCCGCCGCGCGTTAAGCGTGCTCGCGGAGGTCGACTGGGTGGCCGCCGAGGACACCCGGCACAGCCACAAATTGATGCAGCAACTGGGCCTGGAGCAGCGACTGATCAGCTGCCATGACCACAACGAAGAGCAGCGCAGCCCGGAGCTGGTGGCGCGTCTGGTGGCCGGTGAGAACGGCGCCTTGATCAGTGACGCCGGCACGCCGTTGGTCAGTGACCCCGGCTACCGGCTGGTGCGCGCTTGCCAGGAAGCCGGTGTGGCGGTGGTGCCGATACCGGGCGCCTCGGCCCTGCTGGCGGCGCTGGCGGTGTCCGGGCAGCCCAGTGACCGGTTTCTGTTCGAGGGTTTTTTGCCCGCCAAGGGGGCGGTGCGCGAAAAGGCGATCGAGCGGTTGGCGCGGCTGGACATCACCAGCATTATCTTCGAAGCACCGCACCGGGTGCTGACGCTGCTGGAAAGCCTGGCCGCGCACGTCGCGCCGGAGCGCGAGCTGACACTGTGCCGGGAATTGACCAAACGGTTTGAAACCGTGCGCCGCGCGCCCGTCGCCGAACTGCTGGAGTGGGTGCGCGGCGACAGCGACCAGCAACGTGGCGAACTGGTGCTGGTGCTCTCGCCGGCGGCCCGTGGCAGCGAACTCAGCGACCAGGACCAGGCTCTCGCCCGAGCCCTTCTGCAAGAACTGCCCCTCTCCCGCGCCGCCCGCATCCTCGCCGGCCATACGGGTTTGAAACGGCAGGCGTTGTATGGGTATTTGGAGGGGTTGCAGGAGTAACCAGCGCACAGGCGAAGACCTGGTGTGCTGGGCGAGCGGTGGGCTCCGTGGTGAGCAGTTGAAAGTTAAAAGTTAAAAGTTACAGACGCTCCAGACAGCATGGCGCTTGCTGAGCGGTCTCGTTTTCAACTTTTAACTTTCAACTTTTAACCGCATCCCGAAAACCACGGCCGCTCCGTCGGCATGGCCTGAACCTGTTCCCCATTCCCCCGCGCTGCTATACACTCCGCGGCGGGTCGGTCAGGCAGCCGCTGGTGGTGTGAACCACTGGAGGAAAGTCCGGGCTCCATAGGGCAGGGTGCCAGGTAACGCCTGGGGACTGCGCTGGTGACGGCGTGGTTACGGCAGTGCCACAGAAAACGTACCGCCCGGTGTTTTTCGGATCATCGGGTAAGGGTGAAAAGGTGCGGTAAGAGCGCACCGCGCCGCTGGCAACAGCGGTGGCAGGGTAAACCCCACCCGGAGCAAGACCAAATAGGAATCCATTGGCGCGGCCCGCGCTGGATTCGGGTAGGTCGCTAGAGGCTCGCGGCGACGCGGGTCCCAGATGAATGGCTGTCCACGACAGAACCCGGCTTATCGACCGACCCACTTTATTCGAGCCGCAAGCTGCAAGCCGCAAGCTGCAAGCCGCAAGCTGCAAGCCGCAAGCTGCAAAGGCCGCTACGTAGCCGCCCTTGTAACTTGCAGCGTGTAGCTTGCAGCCCCTTCAACGAAGCCCGGCGGGCCCCGTCACCCCCAACCGATCCTGTTCCCTTCATCCTCTCCCCTGTTTCTAGCCTCTCCCGCGTTAGTCAGTACTCACCCGTTTTCTTCCATATTTGCCGATTTTTCCAGTTTTTTATTCCAAAAGAATCTAACACTTAAAGTAACTTGTGAGCTGCGACCCGCACGCGGCTGATTCTCTATACAAGTGTTCGCGATATTCCCCTCCTCCTGTCTTTGTGACTCAGCTAACAAACTGATTTTCAAAGAGTTTCTTTTACATTCAACGGTTTCCGTCCGCTTGACTTGTTCTCTTGGCTGGCCATAGAGTGTCGCATTGTGGTTAGAAGTGGGTTGAAGTGGGAAAAATCACTTATCCCGTGGCAGGAAGTGGGATGGACCCAGCTTCCTATAAGAGAGGGGAAGACCAGTGTTCAACGGGCGTACGGCGCTCAATCTGGATGCGAAAGGTCGGCTGACTGTGCCGACGCGGTACCGCGAGTCGCTGAACGGCGCTTGCGGTGGCCGTGTTGTGCTCACTCAGCACCCCTATGACGCCTGCCTGGTGATGTATCCGCTGCCCGAGTGGAAGGACATCGCCCGGCAGGTGGCCGCTCAGAGTGACGCGCACGCCCAGGTGCGTGCCTTGAAGCGTCGCTTTCTGGGTCAGGCGGTGGAGGTCGATATGGACGGCAGTGGCCGTTTGCTGGTCGCCCCGGAGCTGCGCTCGGTGGTGGGGCTGGATAAGAAAGCCATGCTGGTCGGCCTGATGCACCGCTTTGAGATCTGGGCCGAAGAAACCTGGATCGAGCTCGAGCAACAAAATCTGGACCAGGACGCCATGCCCGAGAGCGTGCAGGCGCTGTCCTTCTGATGAGCGATAACAACGGGCAGTACGAACACCGGCCGGTGATGCTGGAGGAGGTACTGGAAATGTGGACCACCCGCTCGGACGGATTATACGTGGACGGCACCTTCGGCCGTGGTGGTCACAGCCGTGCGCTGTTGGCCCGGCTCGACGCCGGCGCCACGCTGATCGGAGTGGATCGCGACCCACAGGCGGTGGCCGAGGGTGAACGGCTGTCCCGCGAGGACAGCCGTTTTCGCATTTGCCGCAGCCGTTTTGATTGCCTGCCGGCGCTGGTGGCCGAGCAGGACCGCGCCATTGACGGCCTGCTGCTGGACCTGGGCGTGTCCTCGCCGCAACTGGACGATCCGGCGCGCGGCTTCAGCTTTTTGCGTGACGGGCCGCTGGATATGCGCATGGACCCGGAGCACGGCGAGAGCGTTGCCGACTGGCTGGCGCGCGCCGATGAAAAAAGCATTGCCGATGTGCTCTACCAGTACGGCGATGAGCGCAAGTCCCGGCGCATTGCCCGCGCCATCTGCCGGCGCCGCGAGGAGCAGGCGATTCGCAGCACCGGTGAGTTGGCCACATTGATCGAAGCGGTGATGGGGCGCGGCGAGCCGGGCAAGCACCCGGCCACGCGCAGCTTCCAGGCCTTGCGCATCTATATAAACGGGGAGCTGGAAGCGCTGGAAAACGCGCTCGACCAGACCCTCGAGACGCTCGCCATCGGCGGGCGTCTCGTCATTATCAGCTTCCATTCTCTGGAAGATCGTCTGGTGAAGCGGTTTATCCGTGATCACTCGGGCCAAGCGCCGAAAGGGCGTGGCGGTTTGCCGCTGGGCACTGAAAAGCCGGTACGGCTGCAGGCGCTGGGCAAGGCGCTGCGCGCCGGCAAAGACGAAGTGCGCGCCAATGCGCGCAGCCGCAGCGCGGTGCTGCGGGTAGCGGAGAAAGTGGCCTGATGGCCGCCCGTTGGGCGCCGGTGGTGCTGCTGGCACTGATGGTGGCGTCCGCCTTGGGCGTGGCCTACAGCGTGCACGAAGCGCGCCGGCTCACCGACCGCTCTCAGCAGTTGCAGCGCCAGCAGGCGCAGCTGGAGACCCGTTGGGGGCAGTTGTTATTGGAACACAGCACCTGGGGCAGCTATGCCCGGGTGGAGCGCCTGGCCCGTGAAGAGCTGGGCATGAAACTACCGGTCACCGACGAAAGAGTGATGATAAAGCCATGAGAGGGGCAGCGCGCCGCAAGGCGACACGGAAACCCAACACCACCCTGCGCTGGCGCTTCGTGCTGGCGTTCTGGGCGGTGTGCGCCTCTTTGTTGGTGGTTCGCGCGGTGGATCTTCAGGTGTTGGAGCGCGAATTCCTCGCCCACCAGGGTGACATTCGCAATCTGCGCGTGGAGCCGGTGGCCGCCCACCGTGGTGTGATTCGTGACCGCGACGGCCGGCCGCTGGCGGTGAGCACGCCAGTGATTACGTTGTGGGCCAACCCGAAAGAAGCGTTGGAACACCCGGAACAGTGGTCGAGCCTGGGCAGCAACCCGATCATCAACAGCCAGGACTTCGCCGCCCGGGTCAGGAAGCACGAGAGCAAAGAGTTCATTTATCTGGCCCGCGGGCTGGCGCCGGAACAGGCGCAGACCGTGCTGGACAAAAAAGTGGCCGGCATCTATCCGCTCACCGAATACCGCCGCTACTACCCGGCCGGTGAAGTGACCAGCCATGTGGTTGGTTTCACCAACATCGATGAAAAAGGCCAGGAGGGCGTCGAGCTGGCGTTCCAGGACACTCTGTCCGGTGAAGCGGGCCGTAAGAAGGTGGTGCGTGACCTGCTTGGCCGGGTGATCCAGGACATCGAGGTGATCCAGCCCGCCGCGCCGGGCAAGGACGTGACCCTGAGCCTGGATCTGCGTTTGCAGTACCTGGCCTATAAAGAGCTGCTGGCCGCCACCCGCCGTTTCAAGGCGAAAGGCGGGTCGGTGGTGGTGCTGGACGTAAAAACCGGCGAAGTGCTGGCGATGGTCAACCAGCCCGGCTACAACCCCAATAACCGCTCCGGCATCACCCGTGGCAGCTTGCGCAACCGGGCGGTGACCGATTTGTTCGAGCCGGGTTCAACGATGAAGCCGTTCACCGTGGCCGCCGCCCTGGAGCAGGGCCTGGTGGAACCGACCACCATGGTCAATACCCACCCCGGCTCCCTGCGGGTGGGCAGCAAGACCATTCACGATCACCGCGATTACGGTGTCATCGACGTCACCACCATTCTCACCAAGAGCTCCAACGTGGGCACCAGCAAGCTGGCGTTGTCCATGGACCCGTCGGTGCTGCCGGGGTATCTGGAGCGTTTCGGTTTCGGCCAGGTCACCGGGGTGCGCTTCCCCGGCGAGAGCGATGGCGTGCTGCCGATACGCGCGCGCTGGCGCGACGTGGAGCGGGCGGCGTTGTCCTACGGGTACGGCGTCAGCGTGTCGGCGCTGCAATTGGCCCAGGCTTACGCGATTCTCGCCAACGATGGCCAGCGCGTGCCGCTGTCGATGGTCAAAGTGGATAAGCCGCCGAAGGGCGAGCGCGTGATCGGCCGCGACGTGGCCCATTCAATCATTGATATGCTGGAAACCGTGGTCAGCCTGGAAGGCACCGCCCGCCGGGCGCAAATTCCCGGCTATATGGTCGCCGGCAAGACCGGCACCGTGCACAAAGTGACCGCCCACGGCTACGCGGACGATCGCTACACGGGCATTTTTGCCGGCGTGGCGCCGGCCTCCAACCCGCGCATCGCCGCCGCCGTGGTGATTGACGACCCGCAAGGCGACGCCTATTACGGCGGCCTGGTGGCGGCACCGGTGTTCTCCGCCGTGGTCGGCGGCGTGCTGCGCACCCTGCACATCCCACCGGATCAGACCGATGGCCTGATCGCCGGCAATTTGGATGGCGGAGGTCCGTCATGATCGCGCTGCGGCATTTGCTGCCCGATTCCCCGCTGCCGGCGCCCCTGCGGGAGCGCCTGATTGCCGAGCTGCGGCTGGACAGCCGCGCGGTGCAGCCCGGCGATCTGTTTCTGGCGGTGCCCGGGCACCAGGCCGATGGCCGGCGCTATATCGATCAGGCGATTCAGGCCGGTGCGGCGGCGGTGCTGGAAGAGGGTGAGCGCTTCACGGTGCGCCGTTGCGACGGTGTCGAATGCATCGCGGTGCCGGATTTGCGTCGCCAGCTCGGCGTGTTGGCGGCCCGTTTCTTTAACCAGCCGGGGCAGGCCCTGCGGGTGATTGGCGTCACCGGCACCAACGGCAAAACCAGCATTACCTGGTTCCTGCGTGATGCCCTCAATGCGCTGGGCCATTCGTGTGGGCTGATGGGCACCCTGGGCGCCGGCCTTAAGGGCCAGGAACTGACCACCGGCCACACCACACCCGATCCGATCACCCTGCAACGGGCGCTGCGCGCATTGTGCGACGCCGGCGCCGACAGCGTTGCCATGGAAGTCTCTTCCCACGCCCTGGACCAGCATCGCCTCGGCGATACGCCCGTGACGATCGCCGTGTTCAGCAATCTCAGCCGCGACCATCTCGACTACCACGGCGACATGGACACCTACCTGGTGGCCAAGGCGGCGCTGTTTACCCGCGCCGAACTCAAGCAGGCGGTGATCAATAACGATGACCCGGCGGCGCCGGCTCTGCTGGCGCGGCTCAACGACGGCGTGCGTTGCATTACGTTTGGCGATCAGAGCGGCGCCACGGTGCGCTGCCTGGCGTTCTCGCCCCACCAGCACGGCATGGACGTGACGCTGTCGGTGGGCGGTGAGCGGGTCGAGGTGGCGCTGCCCCTGTTCGGACGGTTCAACCTCAGCAACGTGATGGCGGTGGCCGGCGTGCTGCATGGCCTGGAGCCGCACAGCGAGCGTCTGAGCCGGGCGCTACGGGCGCTTACCGCGGTGCCTGGCCGCATGGAACCGGTGCGCGCCACTGGCAAGCCCACCGTGCTGGTCGACTATGCCCACACCCCCGACGGCCTGGAGAAGGCGTTGGCGGCAGTGCGGGATCACTTCCCGGGGCGTTTGCATTGCGTAATCGGTTGCGGCGGTGAGCGCGATACCGGCAAGCGGCCGCTGATGGGGGCGGTCGCCGAGCGCGGCGCCGACCAGGTGATCTTCACCAGCGACAATCCCCGTGGCGAGGCGCCCGAGCAGATCATCAATCAGATGCTGGCCGGCGTCGAACGCCCCGAGCGGGTACGCTGCCTCGCCGACCGCGCCAGCGCGGTCAGCCACGCGGTGGCGGCCGCCGAGCCCGGCGATGTGGTGCTGCTGGCCGGCAAGGGCCATGAGGATTATCAGGACATGGCCGGCCACCGTTATCCCATGGACGACCGCCTGCTGGCCCGCGCGGCGCTGGAGCACTGGCGCGCGGCCCCGTCGGGAGGTGCGCGATGATGCGTCTTTCGCAAATCCGTGACTGGACCGGCGGCACTCTGATCGGCGGCGACCTGACCATCAGCGCGGTCAACACCGACACCCGCTCACTGGCGCCGGGCGATCTGTTCGTGGCCCTGCGCGGCGAGCGTTTCGATGGCCACGACTTTATTGCCCAGGCCCGCCAGGCCGGCGCCGTGGCGGCGCTGGTGGATCAGGCCGGCGCGCCGAACAGCGATTTCCCGGTGGTGCGCGTGAGCGATACCCGCCAGGGGCTGGGCCGCCTGGCCGCCGGTTACGCCCGGCAGTTTCCGGTGCCACGCGTGGCGGTGACTGGCAACGCCGGCAAGACCACGGTGAAGGAAATGATCGCCGTGATGCTCGGCGAAGACACGCTTTATACCCGTGGCAACCTGAATAACGACATCGGCGTGCCGCTGACCCTGCTGCGTCTCAACGCCGGCCACCGGCGCGCGGTGATTGAACTGGGCGCCAACGCCCCCGGTGAAATCGCCTGGACCAGCGCCCTGGTCACGCCGCAGGTGGCGCTGGTCACCAACGTCACCGGCGCGCACCTGGAAGGATTCGGTTCCATGGACGGCATTGCCCGCGCCAAGGCCGAAATCTTCGGCGGTTGCGGCGACGGTGCCACCGCGGTGATCAATAACGACGACAGCTACGCCGATTTCTTCGCCGGCGAAGCCCGCGCCCTCGGCCTGAGCGTGCTGCGCGTGGGCGGTGAGGACGGTGAGCTGCGCGCCGAGCGCATCAGTTTCGACGACCGTGGCGCCGAGTTCCTGCTCAGCCCCTCGGGGGTGCGCGTGCGGCTGCCCCTGGCGGGCGCTCACCAGGTTGGCAACGCGGTGCTGGCGCTGGGCGCGGTACAGGCGCTGGGCCTTGATCCGAGCAGCGTCGCCGACCGGCTGGCCCTGCTTAAGCCGGTGCCCGGGCGCATGAACGTGATTCCCTGCCAGGGCGGCACGCTGGTGGACGACACCTACAACGCCAACCCGGGCTCGGTGCGCGCCGCCATTACCTGGCTGGCCTGCCGGCCGACGCCGCGCGCGCTGGTGCTGGGCGCCATGGGCGAACTGGGCCCGGACGCCGCCGATCTGATGCGCGGCCTGGGGGCCGAGGCCGCCGCCGCCGGCATCGAAACGCTGGTGACGCTGCCCGGCGCGGAGCCCGCCGCCGAGGGGTTCGGCGCCGGCGCGTACACGGTGGAAAACCATAACAGCGCCGCCGAACGGGCCGCCGAAACACTGGCCCGGGGCGGCAGCGTATTGATCAAAGGGTCGCGCAGTGCCCGCATGGAACAAGTGGTGCAACGGCTCACCGACACGGGGAGGGGGCACTGATGTTGCTGTTTCTGGCGGAACAACTGGGTGAGATTTACAGCGGATTCCTGGTGTTCCAGTACATTACCTTGCGCGCCATTCTGGCGGTGCTGACGGCGCTGTTCCTGGCGTTCTGGATCGGCCCGATCATGATCCGCAAGCTTCAGGAAAAACAGGTCGGCCAGGCGATCCGCGACGACGGCCCGAAGAGCCATCTGAGCAAGGCCGGCACGCCGACCATGGGCGGTGGCCTGATTCTGGTGTCGATTCTGATCGCCACCCTGCTGTGGGCGGACCTTTCCAACCGCTTCGTGTGGATCACCCTGGGCGTGATGGTGGTGTTCGGCGCGGTCGGCTGGGTCGATGACTGGCGCAAGGTGATCGAGAAAAATCCCCGCGGCCTGCCGGCGCGCTGGAAATACTTCTGGCAATCGGTGGGCGCGCTGGGCGCCGGGCTGGCGCTGTTCTGGAGCGCGCAGAGCCCGGCGGAAACGCAACTGATCGTGCCGTTCTTCAAAAGCGTGGCATTGAACATGGGCTGGTTCTACGTGGTGCTGACCTATTTCGTGATCAACGGCACTTCCAACGCGGTCAACCTGACCGACGGCCTGGATGGCCTGGCGATCATGCCCACCGTGCTGGTGGCGGCGGCTCTGGGCATCTTCGCCTACGCCACCGGCCACGCCGAATTCGCCACCTACCTGCAGATTCCCTACATCGCTGGCGCCGGCGAGCTGGTGGTGATCGTCGCCGGCCTGTGTGGCGCCGGGCTCGGGTTTTTGTGGTTCAACGCCTACCCGGCGCAGGTGTTCATGGGCGATGTGGGCGCGCTGTCGCTGGGCGCGGTGCTGGGTGTGATGGCGGTGATCGTCCGCCAGGAAATCGTGCTGTTCATCATGGGCGGCGTGTTCGTGATGGAAACCGTCTCGGTGATGCTGCAGGTGGCGTCGTTCAAGCTCACCGGCCGTCGTATTTTTCGCATGGCGCCGATTCACCACCATTTCGAACTCAAGGGCTGGCCGGAACCGAAGATCATCGTGCGGTTCTGGATCATCACCGTGATTCTCGTACTGGTGGGTCTCGCGACCCTGAAAATTCGCTGAAGGACGATAAGACGTATATGCCGAAAGACGCGTTCGATCTGGTCATTGGTTTAGGGCTCTCCGGCCGCTCCGTGATCCGCTATCTGGCGGAGCAGGGCATGGCCGTGCGCGCTCTGGACACCCGCGCCGAGCCGGCCGGGATTGACCATCTGCGTCTGCAGTATCCGAAACTCAAACTGCATACCGGCGGCTTCAAGAAAAGTTGGATGCAGCGCAGCCAGCGGTTGATCGTCAGCCCGGGCGTGGCGGTATCGACGCCGGCCATCGCCGAGCAGATCGCCGCCGGCAAGGAAGTGATCGGCGACATCGAATTGTTCGCCCGCGCCGCCAGCCGCCCGCTGGTGGGCATCACCGGTTCCAACGCCAAGAGCACGGTGGTGACGTTGCTGGGTGAAGTCGCCCAGGCCTGTGGCAAGCAGCCTGGCGTGGGCGGCAATCTGGGCACGCCGGCCCTGGACCTGCTGGGCCTGGACGCCGGCCTGTACATTCTCGAGCTGTCCAGTTTTCAGCTGGAAACCACCTACAGCCTGAATGCCCAGGTCGCCAGCATTCTCAACGTGTCCCAGGACCACCTGGACCGTTACAGCAAATTCAGCGATTACCTGGCCGCCAAGCAGCGCATCTACGACGGCTGTCAGGTGGCGGTGTGGAATCGTGACGATCTCGCCACCCGCCCGCAGGCGCCGGCGCCCCGGGAAATTACCTTTGGCACTCATCCACAGGCCGATTACCGCCTGGACCCGCAGCGCCATGAATTGCTGCACAACGGCGAGCGTCTGCTGCATCTCGACGAGCTCACGCTCACCGGCCACCACAACGCCATGAATGTGCTGGCGGTGTTGGCCATGAGCCACGCTCTGGGTTTTGATCGCGACACCGCGCTGGCCACGGTAAAAGGCTTCGCCGGCCTGCCGCACCGCTGCCAGAAGATCGCCGAAGCCGGCGACGTCCGCTGGTTCAACGATTCCAAAGCCACCAACGTGGGCGCCACCCTGGCGGCACTCACCGGCATTGGCGAGGCGGTGCACGGCAAGGTGATCCTGATTGCCGGCGGCCAGGGCAAAGGCCAGGACTTTTCGCCGTTGGCGGAACCGGCCCGACAATACCTGCGCGCCGCGCTGCTGCTTGGCGAAGACGCCGACAAAGTCGCCGACGGCCTCAATGGCGTGCCCTGCGAGCGGGTCGCCGACATGGCCACGGCGGTCAAACGCGCCGCGCAACTGGCGCGGCCCGGTGACGCGGTGCTGTTGTCGCCGGCGTGCGCTTCGTTCGACATGTACAGCGGTTACGCCGAACGTGGCGACGACTTCACCGCCCGCGCCCGGGAGGTGAGCCATGTTTAGAGTGCCACGCGCGTTGCTGGCTCCCGGCGCCCGGTTCGACCGGCCGCTTCTGTGGACGGTGCTGCTGCTGGCGCTGGCTGGTCTGGTGATGGTCACTTCCGCGTCGCTGCAAATCGCCGAAACCGAACTGGGCAACCCCTTCTATTATGGCCTGCGCCACGGCATCTATTTGCTGATCAGCGTGGGTGTGGGCGCGCTGGTGTATTGCTGCGTGCCGATGGCGCTGCTTGAGAAGCTGCGCTTCGCCATGTTGCCAGTGGCGCTGGTGGCACTGGTGCTGGTGTTCGTGCCCGGCCTGGGTCGCGAGGTCAACGGCTCCACCCGCTGGATCGCGATCCCCGGGGTGACCATCCAGGCCTCGGAGATCGTCAAACTGTGCTTCGTGCTGTACCTGGCCGGCTACATCGCCCAACACAAAGCCGCTCTCGAGAGCCGCTGGAAAGCGTTCCTGGTGCCGCTGGGGGTGCTGGGCGTGCTCACTTTCATGCTGTTGCTGGAGCCGGATTTCGGCGCCGTGGTGGTTTTGGGCATCACCGCCATGGGCATGTTGTTCCTGGCCGGCGTGCCGACTCTGCGGTTTCTGTTGATCGGCCTGGGCGCGGTGGCGCTGGCCGGCGTGGTGGCCATGGCCGAGCCCTATCGGGTGGCGCGCCTGATGAGCTTCACCAACCCCTGGGCGGACCAGTACGGCGCCGGCTATCAGCTCACCCAGAGTCTGATCGCGTTCGGCCGTGGCGGCTGGCTGGGCGTGGGCCTGGGCAACAGTGTGCAGAAGCTGTTCTACCTGCCCGAAGCGCACACCGACTTCGTGTTCGCGGTGCTCGCCGAAGAGTGGGGCCTGCTCGGCACCCTGGCGATGGTGGCCGGATTTGGCGTGCTCGGCTGGCGGGTGTTCGGCATTGGCCGGGCGCTGGAAGAGCGCGGCTTTCTCTATCACGCCTACCTGGTGTACGGCACCGCGCTGGTGTTCTGCGCCCAGGCGTTTATCAACGTGGGTGTGAACATGGGCGTGCTGCCGACCAAGGGTCTGACGCTGCCGTTTGTCAGTTATGGCGGTTCCTCGCTGGTGATTTCCGCGGTCATGGTGGCGCTGGTGTTGCGCGCCGGCGCCGAACAGACCCAGCTGCAGGCACGTGGGAGGAATCCGCGATGAGCGCCACGGTTCTGATCATGGCCGGTGGCACCGGCGGTCACGTTTTTCCCGCTCTGGCGGCGGCCGAGCAGTTGGCGGCGGCCGGTTACCGGGTGCTGTGGCTGGGTGCGGAAAACGGCATGGAAACCCGGCTGGTGCCCCGTTACGGCTTTGAAATGGCGATCCTGGGCGTGGGGCGGCTGCGCGGTGGCGGCTTGAAACGCAAGATCCTCGGGCCGCTGCAATTGCTGCGTGCGCTGTGGCAGGCACGCCGTCTGATCGGCCGCGAACAGCCGGTGCTGGCGGTCGGTTTTGGTGGTTTCGTCAGCGCTCCGGGCGGGCTTGCCGCGCGGCTCTCCGGCGTGCCGCTGGTGGTGCACGAGCAGAACGCGGTGCCGGGGCTGACCAATCGCCTGTTGAGCCGCTTCGCCGCCGAAACCCTGGTCGGTTTCGAAGGCGCCATGCCCGGCGGCGTCTGGGTGGGCAATCCGGTGCGGACCGCGATCACGGAATTGCCGTCTCCCGAGGAACGTTACGCCGCCCGCCGGGGTCCCTTGCGGGTACTGGTGCTGGGCGGCAGCCAGGGCGCCTTGTCGCTGAATCAGGATCTGCCGGAACTGCTGCTGGCGGCGCTGGGCAACCATCTGGAAGTGCGGCACCAGTGCGGCGCCCACCGTGAAGACGAGGCGGCGCCGGTGTATCGGGCGCTGGGCCTCAAGGCACGGGTCAGTGAATTCATCGAGGACATGGCGGAAGCCTACGGCTGGGCCGATCTGGTGGTGTGCCGGGCCGGCGCCTTGACGGTGGCGGAAGTGGCCGCCGCCGGCGTCGCCGCGCTGTTCGTGCCGCTGCCCACGGCGGTGGACGATCACCAGACCCTCAACGCGCGTTGGCTGGTGGATCGCGGCGCGGCGCTGATGCTGCCTCAGCAGGAAATGAACGCCGGCGCCCTGGCGCGCAGCCTGGCCGGCATGACCGAACGCGACGCGCTGGCGCAGATCGCCCAGCGCGCCCGCCAGCTCGCCGTGGCCGACAGCGCCCAACGGGTGGCGCGAATTTGTCAGGAGGTGGCCAATGGGCAATAGGCCGGCAATGGAAAGTCACGTGGTGCCGGAAATGCGCCGCATTCGCGGCATTCATTTCGTCGGCATCGGTGGCGCCGGTATGTGCGGCATCGCCGAGGTGCTGGCCAACCAGGGCTACGCGATCAGCGGCAGCGACATCAAGGAATCGGCGGTGGTGGAGCGCCTGCGTGGCTTGGGCGTGCGCGTGGAAATCGGCCATCGCGCCGAGAACATCGAACACGCCGACGTGGTGGTGACCTCCACCGCCGTGGACAGCGATAACGTGGAAGTCGCCGAAGCCCACCAGCGCCGGGTGCCGGTGGTGCCGCGCGCGGAAATGCTGGCCGAGCTGATGCGCTTCCGCCACGGCATCGCCGTGGCTGGCACCCACGGCAAGACCACCACCACCTCGATGGTGGCGGCGATCCTCGGCGAAGCGGGCCTGGACCCGACCTTCGTGATCGGTGGCCGCCTGAACAGCGCCGGCGCCAACGCGCGCCTGGGGCAAAGCCGCTATCTGGTCGCCGAGGCGGACGAATCCGACGCCAGCTTCCTGCATCTGCAGCCGATGAGTGCCATCGTCACCAACATCGACGCGGACCACATGCACACCTACGGCGGCGATTTCGCGCGCCTGGAAAACACCTTTATCGAATTTCTGCACAACCTGCCGTTCTACGGCGTGGCGGTGATGTGCGTGGACGACCCGGTGGTGCGCAAGCTGCTGCCGCGCGTGAATCGCCAGGTGATCCGCTATGGCTTCAGCGAAGACGCCGATCTGCGTGCTGAACAGGTAGTGCAAAACGGTATGAGCACGGCGTTTCGAGTGGTGCGCACCGAGGGCGAGCCGCTGCACATCACGCTCAACATGCCAGGCCGTCACAACGTGCTCAACGCGCTGGCGGCGATCGCCGTGGCCGCCGACGAGGGCGCCGACGACCAGGCCATCGTGCGGGGTTTGAACGGTTTTACCGGCGTGGGCCGGCGCTTCGATGTGCTCGGCGAATACAACTTCGGCGCCGGCACCGCCACCCTGGTGGACGACTACGGCCACCACCCCCGCGAAGTGGCCGCCACCGTCGCCGCGATCCGCGAGGGCTGGCCGGATCGGCGTCTGGTGATGCTGTTCCAACCGCACCGCTATACCCGCACCCAGGATCTCTACGAGGACTTCGTGGACGTGCTGTGCGGCGTCGATCAACTGCTGATGCTGGAAGTCTACCCGGCCGGCGAGGCGCCGATTCCGGGCGCCGATGCGCGCGCGCTGCTGCGCAGCATCCGCAAGCGCGCCAAGGTCGAGCCGGTGTTCGTGGATGACCCGGCGCGGCTGCCGGAGTTGCTGAGCGGTCTGCTGGAAGACGGCGATCTGCTGGTCACTCAGGGCGCCGGCAACGTGGGCGGTATCGCCCGGGATCTGGCGGAACATGTCACCGGTGAACCGGGAGGCAAACATGTTGGATAACGACCTGAAACAGCGCCTGTCACGGATCGGCCGGGTGGCGGTACTGGCCGGCGGCGCCTCCGCGGAGCGTTCGGTGTCCTTGAAGAGCGGCGCCGCGGTGCACCAGGGGCTGCGCAAACTGGGCCTGATCGCCGAGCTGGTCGACCCCTCGGAAGTGGACGTGGACACCCTCAAGGGCTTCGAGGTGGCGTTCATCGCCTTGCACGGCCGTGGCGGCGAAGACGGCGTGATCCAGGGCGTGCTTGAGCATTTGGGGCTGCCCTATACCGGTTCCGGGGTGATGGCCTCGGCGATCGGCATGGACAAGGTGCGCACCAAACAGCTGTGGAAAGGCGCGGGCCTGCCGACCCCGGACTTCTACGTGGCCGGCCGCGACGATCACCCGATGGGCTACCCGCTGATGGTGAAGCCTTCCCACGAGGGCTCGTCGATTGGCATGGCCAAGGTGGACAGCGAATCGGAGCTGGCGAAGGCGCTGGACAGCGCGCGCCGCTATGACAGCGAAGTGCTGGTCGAGGCCTGGGTGAACGGCCCGGAATACACGGTGGCCATTGTCGATGGCCGGGCGCTGCCGGCGATCCGTTTGAAAACGCCCAATGCGTTCTACGACTTCGAAGCCAAATACCAGGCCAACACCACCGAGTATCTGTGCCCGGCCGGGCTCAGCGACAGCGACGAACAGGCGCTGCGCGAGCTGTCGTTGCGGGCGTTCCGGGCGGTGGGTTGCCAGGGCTGGGGGCGCGTTGACGTGATGCGCGACCAGAACGGCGATTGGCAACTGCTGGAGGTGAACACGGTGCCCGGCATGACCGATCACAGCCTGGTGCCGATGGCCGCCAAGGCGGACGGCGACGATTTTCCCACGCTGGTGGCGCGCATTCTGCTGGAAGCGGTGGACCGCTTCCCGCCCCGGCGCGCCCGAAAAGGGAGCAAGGCCCGTGGCTAGAGCGCCCCGCCGTGCCCCGGACGCCGCGCGCCGCACGCGCGGGGCGTCCGCCAGGGCGTCCACCGTCAGACGCAAGGCGCCGGGCGTGCCGTTGCGCCAGCGCCTGGCCTCGGCGTTGCCCTGGCTGTTGGTCAGCATGGTGGCGGTGGTGGTGATGGCCGCTGCGATCTGGTTGCCACGGGTGCTGGATCAATACCCGATCCGCAAGGTCGGCGTGGATGGCGTCACCGACGTGCGCCGGCAACAGCAGGTGCAGACGGCGCTGGCCGCGCTGGTGCGCGACGCCAATTATTTCTCCGCGCCGCTGGATGAGATTTACCAGCGCGCCCGCGGATTGAGCTGGGTCGCGGAGGTGTCGGTGCGCCGCCAATGGCCGGACACCGTGAAACTGCAGGTCACCGAGCGCGAGCCGGTGGCGGTGTGGAACGAAGCGGTGCTGGTGTCCAGCAACGGTGAGCCGTTCAAGGGGCTCAAGCAGTACGACCTGAGCGGTTTGCCCCGGCTGACCGGCCCTGAGCAGCGGCTCGACGAGGTGATGGGCTTTTATCACAGCATGAGCAAGCTGCTGCGCGAAGTGGGCCTGAACATCGATCGGATGGAAGTGAACGCCCGGCTGACCGCCCGGCTGAGTCTGGACAACAACATGCAGCTGGTGGTCGACCGGGAAAACTATGTGGGTAAGCTGCGCCGCTTTGTGCGCCTGTATCGCGGTGTGTTGAGCGCCGACAGCCGGGGCGTGGCGCGGGTCGATTTGCGCTATGCCGATGGCATGGCGGTGACCTGGCGCGATCCCAAAGCGGAAAAGAACGCGTAACGAGACAGAGGACAGACCTCTAATGGCGAATGCAATAGACAACATGATCGTGGGACTGGACATCGGCACCTCCAAGGTGGTGGCCATTGTCGGTCAGGTCACCGATGCGGGCGTTGTCGAGGTGGTCGGCCTGGGCTCCCAACCCTCGCGGGGCATGAAGAAAGGCGTGGTGGTGGACATCGAAGCCACCGTGCGCTCGATTCAACGCGCCGTGGAAGAGGCGGAACTGATGGCCGGCTGCCAGATCCATTCGGTCTACGCGGGCATCGCTGGCTCCCACGTCCGCAGCCTTAATTCCCATGGCATCGTCGCGATCCGCGACCGGGAAGTGACCCAGGCGGACATCGACCGGGTGATCGACGCGGCCCAGGCGGTGGCGATTCCTGCGGATCAGAAAACCCTGCATGTGTTGCCCCAGGAATACGTGGTCGACAACCAAGAGGGCGTGCGCGAGCCGGTGGGCATGAGCGGCGTGCGCCTGGAAGCCAAGGTGCACCTGGTGACCTGCGCCGTGAACGCGGTTCAGAACATAGAGAAATGCGTGCGCCGTTGCGGCCTGGAAGTGGAAGACGTGATCCTGGAGCAACTGGCCAGCGCCCATTCCACCCTCACCGAAGACGAGCGCGAGCTGGGCGTGTGCATCGTCGACATCGGCGGCGGCACCACCGACATCGCCATTTTCACCGAGGGGGCGATTCGCCACACCGCCAATATCCCCATCGCCGGCGACCAGGTCACCAACGACATCGCCATGGCGCTGCGCACCCCCAAGCAGCACGCCGACGAAATCAAGATCAAGTACGCCTGCGCGCTGACGCAACTGGCCGGCGCCGACGAGACCATCAAGGTGCCCAGCGTTGGCGACCGGCCGCCGCGCACCCTCAGCCGCCAGAACCTGGCCGAGGTGGTGGAGCCGCGCTACGACGAGCTGTTCACCCTGATCCAAGCGGAAATCCGCCGCTCCGGCTTCGAGGACATGATCCCCGGCGGCATCGTGCTCACCGGTGGCTCTTCCAAGATCGAAGGCGCGGTGGAACTGGCGGAAGAGATTTTCCACATGCCGGTGCGTCTGGGCACCCCCCAGGGCGTGGCCGGGCTCACCGACGTGGTACGCAACCCGATCTATTCCACCTCCGTGGGCCTGCTGCTGTACGGCCAGCGCATGGAGAAAGAAGGCCGCAGCCCCCGCGCCCAGGCCGGTGGCGGCGAAGTGAACTGGATGGAACGGTTCAAGAAATGGTTTCAGGGCAATTTTTGATGAAAACGCCGGACGCTGGACGCCAGACGCCGGACGCTTTGCACGGCATTCGCCGCGCGGTGTTTCGCGTCCAGCGTCAGGCGTCCGGCGTCCAGCGTGATTCAAAGGTTTCAACCCCGTCCGGATGGTCCGGGCGGGATTGGGAAAAGCAGTAAACAGGGAAGCATTAACGGGAGATCAACATGCAATTCAAACTGGAAGATTCCGTACCCCATGGCGCAGTGATCAAAGTAGTGGGCGTTGGCGGCGGCGGCGGCAACGCGGTCGATCACATGGTGCGCTCCAACGTGGAAGGCGTGGATTTCATCTGCGCCAACACGGACGCTCAGGCACTGCGTAACTCCTCGGCGAAAACCGTGATTCAGCTCGGCAGCCAGGTCACCAAGGGCCTGGGCGCCGGCGCCAATCCGGAAATCGGCCGTCAATCGGCGATTGAAGATCGCGAGCGCATCGCCGAGCTTCTGGAAGGCGCCGACATGGTGTTTGTCACCGCGGGCATGGGTGGCGGCACCGGCACCGGCGCGGCGCCGGTGGTGGCCGAGATCGCCAAGGAACTGGGCATCCTCACCGTGGCGGTGGTCACCAAACCGTTCCCGTTCGAGGGCCGTAAGCGCATGCGTTCCGCCCAGGAAGGCATCGAAGCGCTCAAAGAGCACGTGCACTCGCTGATCACCATCCCCAACGAGAAGCTGCAGTCCGTGCTGGGCGGCTCCACCACCCTGCTGGACGCCTTCAAGGCGGCCAACGAAGTGCTGCAGGGCGCGGTGAAAGGCATCGCCGACCTGATCGTGCGTCCGGGCATGATCAACGTCGACTTCGCCGACGTGCGCACGGTGATGAGCGAAATGGGCACCGCGATGATGGGCACCGGCGTCGCCAGCGGCGAGAACCGGGCCTCTGAAGCGGCCCAGGCGGCGATTTCCAGCCCGCTGCTGGAAGACGTGGACCTGCGCGGCGCCCGTGGCATTCTGATCAACATCACCGCCAACGAGTCGATCGCGCTGGATGAGTTCTCCGAAGTGGGTGACATCGTCAGCGAACTGGCCAGTGAAGACGCCAATGTGATCATCGGCACGGCCATCGACCCGGATATGGGTGACAATATCAGCGTCACCGTGGTGGCCACCGGTTTGGGCGCCCAACAGGAACTGAAAGTGGTTCGCGGCCGTCAAACCCCGGTGGGTAGCGACGGACGGGTGGACTACAATGACCTGGACCGGCCCGCCGTGGAGCGCAAGCGTGCTCAGCAACAGGCGGCGCGCGGTGCCCGGGGCGGCGTGAATACCGCGGAAGATCTGGACTTTATCGATATCCCGACCTTCCTCCGCCGTCAGGCCGACTGACGCCGGTGCGAGAAATGGTGCGATCAAGGGGTGATTTTTGCTACACTCGTCCCCTTATTTCGCGATGAGGATGGCTGTATCCTTAAGGATACCGGCAGATTTGTGACGGATCGATGATCAGACAACGAACTCTCAAGAACGTAATCCGCGCAACAGGCGTGGGTCTGCACACCGGTGAAAAGGTCTACCTGACCGTACGTCCGGCCCCCGTGAACGCCGGCATCGTCTTCCGTCGGGTTGATCTTGACCCGGTGGTGGAGATCAAAGCCGCCGCCGAGAATGTGGGTGAAACCACGTTGTCGACCACGCTGGTCCAGAATGGCGTCAAGGTGGGCACCGTGGAGCATCTGCTTTCCGCCATGGCCGGCCTGGGCATCGATAACGCCTACGTGGAGTTGTCGGCGCCGGAGGTTCCGATCATGGACGGCAGTGCCGGGCCTTTTGTGTTCCTGCTGCAATCGGCGGGGATCAAGGAGCAGGAAGCCGCCAAGAAGTTCATTCGGATCAAGAAGGAAGTGACCGTCCGTGAGGGCGACAAGACCGCGACCTTCGTACCGTTTGATGGCTTCAAGGTGACTTTTTCCATCGAGTTCGACCATCCGGTGTTCGAAGACCGCAACCAGCTGGCCAGCATCGATTTCTCGTCCACCTCCTTCGTCAAGGAAGTGGCGCGGGCGCGCACCTTCGGGTTCATGCGCGATATCGAATTCCTGCGCAGCCAGAATCTGGCGCTGGGCGGCAGTGTCGACAACGCCATCGTGGTGGACGAATTCCGCATCCTCAACGAGGACGGCCTGCGCTACGAAGACGAATTCGTGAAACACAAGATGCTGGACGCCATCGGCGACCTGTATCAGCTCGGCTATAGCCTGATTGGCGAGTTTGTGGGTCACAAATCCGGCCACGCTCTCAACAACGCCCTGCTGCGCGAACTGCTCCAGCATGAGGACGCCTGGGAAGTGGTCACCTTCGAAGACGCCGATGCCGCGCCCATTTCCTACGTGAAACCGGTGATGGCGGCGGAGTAAGGACACTCCGCCCTGGAAAGCCTCCCTGTTACCCCGGCCGTTCTCCCACGGCCGGGGTTCTCCCCCTGCCTGTGTCTCCCGCTTTTGTAAATCGCCACATGCTTGCACGCTACACGCTTTGCGCTGGGCGCAACACGCCGGATCCAAAACCGCCCCGGCCTCGCACGCGCTGCATCCTCAGCCCTGTATCGATCTCGGTAGGCTTCGGGGCCGCCATCCCGCCATCCGACCAAACGATTTCGCGGTCAGGGACCGCTCCCACGGCGGCGCTGTAGCCGGGTCCGATATTCGGAGCGGATGTTTTTGTGGGAGATTCTATGGTCCCCGACAAGGCTCACTAGAGCCTTGCGGGG
>NZ_NMQZ01000029.1 GCF_002864685.1 Alloalcanivorax mobilis | reverse complement strand
TCTACTCCAAACAGGTCCCACACGTTTGCTTGCCTGATTGTTAAAGAGCGTTGGAAGCGCTGATTTCGCTTCCCGACTGGCCGTTGGCGTGTCGCCGTGTGCCGTCGTTGTGGGGGCGCATTCTAGAGATTTGCGGGGAACCGTCAACACTTTTTTCATCACTTTTTAACTGAACGGTCACCTTTTGAGCGACACCCCGCGTTATGCCGCCTTCAGAGGGCTGTATCGCTTAATTTTCAGTCGTTTAGAGTGATATTTCACCACCCGCCCGAGGCCGTCAGAGACGCCGCCGGAGAAATTCGTGCGCTCCCGGCACGCCGGGCCCATGACGATCACGGCCGGCCCGCCGGCGGCAACCAAAAAGGGCGCCGAAGCGCCCTTTGCCGATACCACTCAGCCCGCCGCTACCGTTTACGCAACTGCCAAAGGTTGAGCAGCAGGCCGGTCACCACATAAATCACCGCCACCGTCAGCAACACCAATGGCGGATCAAGAAATACGATGGCGAACGCCACGATCACGCCCAGCAGCACCTTGAACGGTACGCGACCAATATGAAATTCCTTGAAAGAGTGGTAACGCACCGACGACACCATCAATAACCCGGCGCCGGCCACCGCGAACGCCACCAGCCAGGACACATCGGTGCCATCGATGCCCCGGCTTGCCCCCAGCCATACCATGGTCGCCACCAGGCCGGCGCCGGTGGGGCTGGGCAGACCGATAAAGAAGCGTTTGTCGGTGCTTTCCGCCTGCACATTGAAACGCGCCAGCCGCAGCGCCGCGCAGGCGACATAGATAAAGGCCGCCATCCAGCCGAACTTGCCCAACTCGGACAACCCCCAGGAGTACGCCACCAGGCCCGGGGCGACGCCAAAGGCGACGCAGTCGGACAGCGAGTCGTACTCGGCGCCGAACTTGCTCTGCGTGTTGGTCAAACGCGCCACACCGCCGTCCAGGCCGTCCAGGATGCCCGCCACGATGATCCCCACCGCGGCGTTCTCGAACAGGCCGTTCATCGCCGCGACGATGGCGTAGAAGCCGGCGAACAGGGCGCCGGTGGTGAACAGGTTGGGAAGCAGGTAGACCCCCTTGTGGCGGGCTCCGGTGCGCTGCTCCGCTTCCACCACCTCGAAGGTGTCCGGGGTGGGCGTCTGGGTTTTCGGTTCTTCAGGTTCAGCCATGGTGTCTCGCCAGTGGATCGGTGATCCCTAGTCTAACGCAGCGTCGCCCAAAAAAAACGCGCCCCGGAGGGCGCGGTTTTTGGTGATTCGCCGGGCACCGGGCTTCCGGTGCCGCGACCCTAATCAGTTCTTGCTCTTGTCGACGATCTGGTTGGCTTTGATCCAGGGCATCATGCCGCGCAGCTTCTCACCGACCTGCTCGATGGGGTGCTCGGCGTTATTGCGACGGCGCGCGGTCATGCTCGGGTAGTTGGAGCTGCCCTCGCTGATGAACATCTTGGCGTATTCACCGTTCTGGATACGCTTGAGCGCATTGCGCATCGCCTGCCGGGACTGATCGTTGATCACCTCGGGGCCGGTCACGTACTCACCGAACTCCGCGTTGTTGGAGATCGAGTAGTTCATGTTGGCGATGCCGCCTTCGTACATCAGGTCGACGATCAGCTTGAGCTCATGGAGACACTCGAAATAGGCCATTTCCGGGGCGTAACCGGCTTCGGTGAGGGTTTCGAACGCCGCTTTCACCAGCTCCACGGTGCCGCCACACAGTACCGCCTGCTCGCCGAACAGGTCAGTTTCGGTTTCATCCTTGAAGGTGGTCTCGATGATGCCGGTGCGGCCGCCGCCGATGCCGCAAGCGTAGGACAGCGCCAGTTCCTTAGCGATGCCGGAGGCGTCCTGGAAGATCGCGATCAGATCGGGAATGCCACCGCCACGGGTGAATTCGGTGCGCACGGTGTGACCCGGCGCCTTGGGCGCGATCATGATCACGTCCAGATCCTTGCGCGGCACGATCTGGTTGTAGTGGATGCAGAAACCGTGGGCGAACGCCAGGGTGGCGCCTTCTTTCAGGTTCGGCTCGATCTCGTTTTCGTAAATGGCGGCCTGGTTCTCGTCCGGGGCCAGCACCATCACTACATCGGCGGCCTTGACCGCGTCGGGCACGCTTTTCACGGTCAGGCCAGCGGCTTCGGCCTTGGCGGCGGAGCCGGAGCCGGCGCGCAGCGCCACGGTCACGTCAACGCCGGACTCTTTCAGGTTATTGGCGTGAGCGTGGCCCTGGGAACCGTAGCCAACGATGGCCACTTTCTTGCCCTGGATGATGGAAAGGTCGCAATCCTTATCGTAGTAAACTTGCATGGTCTCGCCCTGGATTGAAGTAGTGAAAGCGGGGGCGCCGGCATCCCGGCACGTTATCGCCGATCAACATAGGCGATCCCCTGCGTTGCGTAAAATGATATATTCGCAACACTGTATGCCGATTTTGAGAACACCATGGACGTCCGTCCGCTGCGGCTGTTTCTTGCCGTCGCCGAAACCCTGCATTTTGGCCGCGCCGCCGAGCGTTGCCATCTAAGCCCCTCGGCCCTCAGCCGCGCCATCAAACAGCTCGAGGCGGAGCTGGGGGTAACGCTGTTCCAGCGCGATAACCGCAGCGTGCAACTGACCCGCGAGGGGCTGCGATTTCAGCAGTACGCCCGCGAGACGCTCTCGAACTGGGACAGCCTGCGCCACGCCATGCAGGAAAGTGGCCGGGAACTGCAGGGCGAGCTGAGCATGTATTGTTCGGTAACCGCCAGCTACAGCTTCCTGTATGACATCCTCAGCACGTTCCGCCACGACTACCCGCGCATCGAGATCAAGCTGCACACCGGCGACCCCGCCCACGCCGTGGAACGGGTGATGAGCGGCCGGGAAGACATCTCGATCGGCGCCCGTCCGGACACCCTGCCCCGTGGCGTGGCGTTCCGGCCGATCCTGCGCTCGCCGTTGCTGTTTATCGCCCCGGCGGATCAGCCCCGCCTGGAAGAGAGCCTGTCGGGGCCGGCCAGCGCCCAGGCCTGGCGGGAAATTCCGATGATTCTTTCCGAGCAGGGCCTGGCCCGGCAACGGGCGGACGAGTGGTTCAAGGCGCTCGGGCTGCGCCCGCTCATCTACGCCCAGGTCAGCGGCAATGAGGCGATTGTCAGCATGGTCAGCCTGGGGTTCGGCGTTGGCGTGGCGCCGCGCATCGTGCTCGACAACAGCCCGTTGGCGGCACGCACCCGCACCCTGGATGTACGCCCGGCGCTGGAGCCTTATGAACTGGGTCTGTTCGCACTGGAAAAACGCCTCGACGATCCGCTCATCGAGGCGTTCTGGTCACAACTGCACTGACCGCGCCGGACCGGGCCAGCGCGGCGAATCAGTCAGCGTAGGTGTTCACATCGACTTTCGAGAACACTTCTTTCCAGTAAATATCAGCGAGCTGGTCGGCGCTTTGCACATCGTTGATCAGGCCTTGCCACTTATCCAGAAGGCCACGGAACGTGGTGATCATTGCCGCGCCGTCCTTGACCCCGTACTGCTTTTCATAGGATTTGGCGATCTTGGCCAGGTCCGCGCGGATGTATTCCCGATTGGTCTCTTTCATGGCCTTGTCGGGCTCGATAATGGTAATGCCCTGCTTGCGGGCGGTGTCCTCGTTGGCCACGCCGGCGGTTTCATAGCCCCAGCTGAAATAAGCGGACAAATCCGACGAGGCGTGCAGCAGCGCCTGGCGTTGTTGCGGTTCAAGACCGCGCCAGGTATCGGCATTGACGTTACTGGCGCCGACCCCGCCAAACACGCCCCCGGGGTAGTTCAGGGTGATCGAGCTGATCACCTCGAACAGGCGAAACACCGACAACTCCGGCGTGGACTGCACCGAGCAATCCACCACGCCCTGGCTCAGCCCTTCGTAGATTTCATTCACCGACATGGTGATCGGATTGGCGCCCACGGATTCCGCCCAGCGCGCCCATTGCGCGCCGGAGGTGCGCAGCCGCTTGCCTTTGAGATCGTCCAGGCTGTTGACCTCGGAGCGACACAGCAGCGAATACGGCGGCGTCGCGGCGCTGCCCAGAAACACCTGATTCTGGCGACCGAACTCGGCCACGCAATCCGGACAATGCAACAGGATGAACTCGGACATGGCGCCGGTGTAGATCAGCCCGGCCTGCTTCGGCGAATGATCCCCCAGCTCCAGGGACATAGAAATTTCCGCCACCAGATTGGTGCGTGGGTACTCCGCCGGGAAGTACGGCGTGAGCACGATGCCCAGATCAGCCATGCCATCACGGACGCCGGCGGAGGTTTCCATCAGATTGAGCAAAGACAACTCATAGACCTTGGCGTCGAGCTCGCCATCGGAGTAACTCGCCAGATTCTTCTTGAACTGATTCAACGCCGCGGTGGGAATGGAATTGGGCGGATAACCGGAAGCGAAACGCAAGGTGCTGGCGCCGGCCACGCCGACGATCAGCGTGCAAGCGGCCAGCGTCAGACCGAGCACGGTCCTGTTCAATTGCATTGTTATTCTCCAGGGAAAAAGGCGCGCCGCGGTGCGCCGGTCGGGGTCGGGATGGCGGCTCAGAGAGAAAAGGTCGCCATCTCGTCGTAGAGCTCTTTCTTGGACAACTTGCCCACCGGGGTTTTGGGAAGCGCCTCGCGAATCTCCATCGCCTGCACCATTTCATGCTTGCCGAGGCGATCAGCAAGAAACGCCTTCAGCGCATCCAGAGAAGGCGCATCGGCACCATCACGCAACTTGATAAAAGCCATCGGCGACTGACCCCGATAACGATCCTGGATGCCGATCACCGACACCTCTTCGACTCCCGGGTATTCGTAAATCGCCTCTTCAATGGTGCGCGGATAAACATTGAAGCCACTGCACAGAATCATGTCCTTGGTGCGATCAACAATGAACACGTAACCGTCGGCGTCCAGATAGCCGACATCGCCGGTGCGAAAAAAGCCGTCTTCGGTGAGCGCCGCGGCGGTGGCTTCGGGGTTATTCCAATACTGTTCGGTGACATTGGGCCCGGCGATGCAGATCTCGCCACGGTCGCCGCGCGCCAGTGTGCCTTCGCCGTCCAGCGGCGCGATTTTCAGGCGCGCCCCCGGCGCCACCCGACCGCAGGAACCCGGTGGCGGGCGCTCGCCTTGCATGGGCGTGTAGGTGCCCACCGCGGAGGTTTCGGTCATGCCCCAGCCTTCCCCCAGCCGGCAGCCGGTAAGCCGGTGGAACTGCTGCTGCACCTCCAGCGGCAGCGGCGCGCCCCCGGAGTTGCACATTTTCAGCGAGGTCAGATCCAGTGTGTGCACCTGCGGATAATGAATCATGGCGATGAACATGGTCGGCACCGCCGGCACCACGCTGATGCGGTGTTCATGAATATCGCGCAGCACCGCTTCGGCATCGAAGCGGGCGTGCACGAACAGCTCGGCCCCCAAACGCAGGCCAAACAGCATGTTCACCACCATGGAATAGATGTGAAACGGCGGCAGCACCGCCAGCACCCGTTCCTTGCCATACTCAAGATCATCCCTGAAAGCGGCCAGCATTTGCTGACAGGCGCAGCTCAGGTTGCCATGGGTAAGCACCGCGCCCTTGGGGGCGCCCGTGGTGCCACCGGTGTACTGCAGCACCGCCAGTTCGCTGGCCGGGTCCTCAATCGCGTGGGGCTGAAAGGCGCCGTCGTTGTCGAGTAAAGCGTCGAAGCGCAAATGGCGCTCGTCTTCGGGCACCGACGCCAACCGCCCGGCCGCCTGCAACGAGGCGGAGACCGTCTGCGGAGCGCCGGCCATCTCCGCGAATCGCCCGATCACCAGGGTTTTCAAGCGGGTGTTGTCCAGGAAGCCGGCGACGCGGGGATACAGCTCGGCCAGATCCAGGGTCACCAGAATATCGGTGCGGCTGTCCTCGATCTTGTGGGCCAGGGTACGCTCGGCGTCCAGTGGCGAGTAGTTCACCACCGTGCCGCCGGCACGCAGGATCGCCATAAAAGCGATGGTGTAATGGGGAGTATTGGGCAGGAACAGCCCCACATGCACGCCGGGGCCCACTCCCAGCTTCTGCAAGCCGAGGGCCATTCTGTGCACCAGATCAAGCAGGTCGGCATAACTGATGACCGCGCCCATGAAGTTCAGGGCGGCGGCCTGGGGAACCCGCGCGGCGCTGTCTTCAAGCACCTGGTAAACCGGCTCGGCGTGAAACGAAGGGGACTGCTCGGCGGCGGGCGACTGCCCGGTAACGATGGCAACGTCGGACACGCTGACTCCTGCTTATTGTTCTGCGAGGTGCGGCTGCCGGCGGCAAGTTCATCGCCACCGCGCCAACACCGGAAAAAAGGCCAGCCCCAAGACTAGGCGCAGGCGGCATTATTCCGCCAATGAATACCGTGAATCCGGGTGCATGAATGCAGTTAATAAAAAAGACGCTCTCGGGCCACCAGGGGACACAGGTAGCGCATCAAGGGCGGGAGAGATCAGCGGGCGGGTCTCACCCGCCCCGTTCGGGGCGGATGAGTGGTCGGGAAACGACTAAAGACTGAGGACTTTTTCACCACGGGCGATGCCCGAGACGCCGGAGCGAACCACTTCCAGCACCTGGGTTTCTCCCACCGCGTTGATAAAGGCTTCCAGCTTGTCGGTGGTGCCGGTGAGCTGCACCGTATAGACGGTGCTGGTCACATCGACGATCTGGCCACGGAAAATGTCCACCGTGCGCTTCACCTCGGCGCGCTGGGCGCCGGTGGCCTTCACCTTCATGAGCATGATTTCGCGCTCAATGTGGGCCCCTTCGGTGAGATCCACCAGCTTCACCACCTCAATCAGCTTGTTGAGGTGTTTGGTGATCTGCTCGATCTTGTTGTCATCGCCATTGGTGGTCATGGTCAGGCGCGACAGCGTTTCGTCCTCGGTGGGGGCCACCGTGAGCGTTTCAATGTTATAGCCGCGCTGGGAGAACAGGCCCACCACCCGGGACAGTGCCCCGGGTTCGTTTTCCATCAGAATCGAAATAATGCGTCTCATCAGGTGCGCTCCGTCTTGCTCAGCCACATATCACGCATCGAGCCTTCCGCGATGTGCATCGGGTAAACGTGCTCGTTGGGGTCCACGTAGATGTCCATGAACACCAGCCGGTCCTTAAGGCTGAAGGCTTCGTTCATGGCGCCTTCAAGATCCTCGAAGCGGTCCACGCGGATGCCCACATGGCCATAGGACTCGGCCAGCTTGACGAAGTCCGGCAGCGATTCCATGTTCGACTGGCTATGACGGCCGCCGTACTGCATGTCCTGCCATTGACGCACCATGCCCAGGGCCTGGTTATTGATATTGATGATCTTGATCGGCAGGCCATATTGCAGACAGGTGGAAAGCTCCTGAATGTTCATCTGGATCGAGCCTTCGCCGGTGACGCAGGCAACCACCGCATCCGGATAGGCGAACTGCACGCCCATCGCCGAGGGCAGACCGAAGCCCATGGTGCCCAGGCCGCCGGAGTTGATCCATTGGCGGGGGCGCTTGTACTTGTAGAACTGGGCCGCGAACATCTGGTGCTGGCCCACGTCGGAGGTCACGTAGGCGTCGCCGTTGGTGGCCTTGTACAACGCCTGGACCACCTGCTGGGGTTTCATCTGGCCGTTCTCATCGACCTCGTAACGCAGGCCATGGAATTCCCGCCAGCCTTCGATTTCCTGCCACCAGCGCTCCAGCGCTTTCTGGTCCGGTTCGCCGCCGTGCTCGTTGAGCATCTCAAGCATGTCATCGAGCACCTGCTTGACCGGCCCGACAATCGGGATGTGCGCCAGAATGTTCTTGGAGATCGACGCCGGATCGATGTCGATATGAATGATCTTGGCGCCCGGGCAGAACTTCTTCACGTTGTTGGTCACGCGGTCGTCGAGGCGGGCGCCGGCGGCCAGAATCACATCGGCGCTGTGCATCGCCATGTTGGCTTCGTAGGTGCCGTGCATGCCCAGCATGCCCAAACACTGCCTGTCCTCACCGGGAAAACCACCCAACCCCATCAAGGTATTGGTGACCGGGAAGTTGAGCTTGTGCGCCAAGGCGGTGAGGCCTTCGCTGGCCTCGCCCTGCACCACCCCGCCGCCGGCGTAGATCACCGGTCGCTTCGCCTTGAGCAGCTCTTCCACCGCTTTGCGGATCTGCCCGGAGTGACCACGGGTGACCGGCGCGTAGGAGCGCATCTTGACCTTCTTCGGATACTCAAACGGGAAGGTCTTATTGGGCGCGGTGTGGTCCTTGGGAATATCGATCAACACCGGGCCAGGGCGGCCGGTGGAGGCGATATAAAACGCCTTCTTGACGATCTCCGGGATGTCCTTGGGGTCGCGCACCATAAAGCTGTGCTTCACCACCGGCCGGGAGACGCCGATCATATCGGTCTCCTGGAAGGCGTCATCGCCGATCCAGTCGGAACGCACCTGACCGGAAAGCACCACCATGGGAATCGAATCCATGAAGGCGGTGGCCATGCCGGTGATGGCGTTGGTGGCGCCGGGCCCGGAGGTCACCATCACCACGCCGGGCTTGCCGGTGGCACGGGCGTAGCCGTCGGCGGCATGGGTGGCGGCCTGCTCGTGGCGCACCAGAATGTGGCTGACCTTATCTTGCTGGAACAGCGCATCGTAAATATGCAGTACCGAACCTCCGGGATACCCGAAGATGTACTCCACTCCCTCTTCTTGCAGCGCGCGGACCACCATTTCCGCGCCGGATAACATTTCCACGGTTGCTACCTCGATAGGCAAATAGCATTCACGCCGCCGGAACCCGACGACAGGGATTGCGTGATTCGTTGGACCTGCGACGGGGACGCCTTACTTGGGTGTCCCGAAGTCCGCGCGGAGGTGGCCGGCGACAGACACAGGCTGGATATTACGGAGAGGGAGTTGCTCGTTCGCGGCCATCGACAGCACCGGTGTTTGAACGGGCGTGCAGTGATACTGCGTAGGACATCGCGGTAACGATGCCCCGGGTCCCGGCCTCACAGATACCGGTAAGCATCCGCGGGTCACGATCTCCGGAAAACCGCCGAATCCCTGAAGGGCAACCCGGCGACCCGCTAATATTGTCAGAAATGCGGACGCTTTCAAAGCCCCGCGCGCCCATCGGGTTGCATATCGGGAAGCCGCGCGGGCATGCTAAACGCTCCATTGGGGGAAGCGATCAACATCATGAAAACAACCGGAACCCTGCTGGCGGCCTTGCTGCTGGCCAGCACCACGCCCGTTCTCGCCGAGCAGTTCTATAAATGGGTGGACGATCAGGGCGTCACCCACTACGACAGCAAACCACCGCAGGGGCAGCGCCCCAGCGAAGCGGTGCGCACCTACGGCAAGGCCAGTTCCGATCAGGCCGCCGAGCTGGAACGCCTGGAGCAGCGCCGCCAGGCAAACGCCCGCGCCGACCAGCAGGCCAGCGAGCAGGCCCGCCAGGAGGCCCGTGAGCGCGACCATCCGGATCAGGTCAGACAAGAACGCTGCGCCGAGCAACGGAAAAATCTGGACCTGCTCACCAACCGGCCCACCCTGCGCATCAAGAATCCGGACACCGGCGCGATGGAGGTGATCGACCAGGCGCGTCGCGAGAAGATGCTCGCCGATACCCGCAAGGCCCTGGAATTCTGCGATGCCTCGGGTAACTGAACCGACCTCCACGGTCACGCCTTGTTACCTCTGCGCCGCGCGACTGTCTTGCTCTTATCACGGCCTCTCTAAACACTACCGACATCCGGCCCCCGCGTGCGGGTGGCGCGACAAGGAAACGCAAAGACGATGACGGATTATCTGCGACAACGGTTCGAAGAGGTGGACCTGACCCCAGGCCAGGGCAAAATCAGCGCCACTGTCTCCATCGGCCTGGCGCTGCTGTCCTTGCTTGGAAGCTTCTGCTTTCTTTACCCCGAGCTGTTCACCACGCCGGAGTTTCGCGCTTTCTATAATGCCACCGTGCTGCGCGGCGTGTTGTTCGCCGGCATCGCGGTGGCCTTCGTGGCCGGCTTTATCAGCGTGTTCAGACACCCGGACCGCCGCTACGGCCTGGCCGGCATGGTGCTCGCCTGCATGGCGGCGCTGCTCGGCTCGGGCCGGCTGGAGGTCTCTCCCATTGAGGGCCGCAGCCTCTACGCCGGGTTCGACTACTTTATCCTCACCCTGCTGGTGCTGGCGCTGGTGTTCATTCCCCTGGAGCGGATCTACGCCAAAAATCCCGACCAGAAAGTGCTGCGCCGGGGCTGGATCACCGACATGAAGTACTTCATGTTCAGCCATGTGGGCCTGCAACTGATCAGTTTCTTCACGGTGATCCCGATCCAGGTGTTTCTGCACGACCAGGTGCACATCGGCTTCCAACAGGCGGTGGCCAGCCAACCTCTGTGGCTGCAGTTCATTGAAATTCTGGTGGTGGTGGACCTGGCCAGCTACTGGATTCACCGGGCCTTTCATGAAATACCCTGGCTGTGGAAGTTCCACGCCGTGCACCACTCCACCGAACAAATGGACTGGATGGCGTCCTCGCGCCTGCACCCGCTGGAAGTGGTGGTGAACCGCTTCGCCGGTTACCTGCCGATCTTCCTGCTCGGCTTTGCCCCTTCCGCGGTGTACGCCTACCTGGTGTTTATTTCTTTCCACGCCATTTTTATTCACGCCAACGTGCGGCTGCGCTTTCCCGGCCTGCGCTGGCTGATCGCCACACCGGAATTTCACCATTGGCACCATTCCTCCGAAGACGAAGCGGTCGACAAGAACTACGCCGCCTTTCTGCCGATCTACGACAAACTGTTCGGCACCCTGTTCATGCCCAACCGCCTCGCCGCCCGCTACGGCACCCGCGCCAGCACCCGGGTGCCCGAAGGGGTGGTGCGGCAAGTGTTGTTCCCGTTTCGGCGATCTTCCTGAGCCATCCATTTCCCGCCTCCCTTCATAAACAGGACGGGATGTTCTTCCAGATTTCGGCCGGCAAATAAATACGTCTGGCGGGGGCTGTGGCGCCACCCGGCTGCGCCGGTTCGCGATCAAGGATCGCTCCTACAGCGGCTTCGTTGCTAAGGGGTGCGAATCTGAATTAGGGCCTGTTCACACTACTTGCATCCCTCTACCCCACATGGTTCATCGTTGTTGGTACCCGGAACGGTTCCGCTACCTCGAAGCGGGGCTGTGTGGGTGCCTTCCGGGACCCTTTTTGGCAGGGATGCCATAAACGGGAGCGCCCATGGACGGCTTGAGCGATCCCGGAAGGCACCCACACAGATTCGCGTCCCGGATAGAGACCTCCCGCATAGATTTCTCGCTAATCCGCGATGAATAAAAAAAGCCATCGCCGAAAGACGATGGCTTTTGCCTGTCGCGCGAAGCGCGTGCGTGAAGCGTGCTGCGTGTAACGCCCTTACCTCTTGCTGAAGCTCATAACGCCATCGGCCACGTCCACCGCGATGGTGTCGCCAGCGGCGAATTCGCCTTTCAGCAACGACTGCGCGAGCGGGTTTTCAAGTTGCTGCTGAATCGCCCGTTTCAGCGGCCGTGCGCCGTACACCGGGTCGAAGCCCGCTTCCACCAGCTTGTCCAGGGCAGCGTCGGAGAGCGTCAGCCGCATGTCCCTTTCGGCGAGCCGCTTGCGCAGATAGTCGAGTTGGATCACCGCGATGCCCTTGATCTGATCCTGGCCAAGCGGATGGAACACCACGGTTTCGTCGACCCGGTTGATGAACTCCGGACGGAAGTGCGTGCCCACCACTTCCATCACCGCGTTCTTCATTGCCTCGTAGTCGCCCTGCCCGGCCATGCGCTGAATCAGATCCGAGCCCAGGTTGGAGGTCATCACCACCACCGTATTGCGGAAATCCACGGTGCGCCCCTGGCCATCGGTGAGGCGGCCGTCTTCCAACACCTGCAACAGCACGTTAAAGACGTCCGGGTGGGCCTTTTCCACCTCATCCAGCAACAGCACGGAATAGGGTTTGCGGCGCACCGCTTCGGTCAGATAACCGCCCTCCTCGTAACCAACATAGCCTGGCGGCGCGCCGATCAACCGGGCCACGGAGTGCTTCTCCATGAACTCGGACATATCGATGCGCACCATCGCCTCTTCGGTGTCGAACAGGAAACCGGCCAGCGCTTTGCACAGCTCGGTTTTGCCCACCCCGGTGGGCCCCAGAAACAGGAAGCTGCCGTTCGGGCGGTTCGGGTCAGAGAGGCCGGCCCGCGACCGGCGCACCGCGTTGGCCACGGCGGTCACGGCCTCATCCTGGCCGACCACGCGCTGGTGCAGCGCCTCTTCCATGCGCAGCAATTTGTCGCGCTCGCCCTCCAGCATCTTGGACACCGGAATGCCGGTCCACTTGGAGACCACCTCGGCGATTTCCTCTTCGGTGACCTTGTTGCGCAGCAACTGGGTTTCCACCGGCGCCGCTTCCTCGCGCTCCTGGGCCTGCTTAACGCGCTTTTCCAGATCCGGAATCACGCCGTACTGCAGCTCCGACATGCGGTTCAGGTCGCCGGCGCGGCGCGCCTGCTCCATGTCCACCCGCGCCTGTTCCAGATCCGCCTTATACTGTTGGGCACCCTGCAACGCCGCCTTCTCGGCGCTCCAGATTTCTTCCAGATCGGCGTACTGCTTTTCCAACGCGTCGATGTCCGATTCCAGTTTTTCCAACCGTTTTCGGCTGGCGTCGTCGGCTTCCTTACGCAGGGCCTCGCGCTCCATCTTGCGCTGGATCAGACGACGGTCCAGGCGGTCCATCTCTTCGGGCATGGAATCGATCTCCATGCGGATGCGGCTGCCCGCCTCATCGATCAGGTCGATGGCTTTATCCGGCAACTGGCGGTCGGTGATATAACGGTGGCTCAGCTTGGCGGCGGCGATGATCGCACCGTCGGTGATGTCCACGCCGTGGTGCACTTCGTAACGCTCTTTCAGGCCGCGCAGAATGGCGATGGTGTCTTCCACCGTCGGCTCGTCCACCAGCACCTTCTGGAAACGCCGCTCCAGCGCCGCGTCTTTTTCGATGTACTGGCGGTATTCGTTCAGCGTGGTGGCACCCACGCAATGCAGTTCACCGCGCGCCAGAGCCGGCTTGAGCATGTTGCCCGCGTCCATGGCGCCATCCGCCTTGCCAGCGCCGACCATGGTGTGCAGCTCGTCGATGAACAGAATCACCCGGCCTTCCTGCTTGGACAATTCGTTCAGTACCGCCTTGAGGCGCTCTTCGAACTCACCACGGTACTTGGCGCCGGCGATCAACGCCGCCATGTCCAGTGACAGCACGCGCTTGTCCTTGAGCCCTTCCGGCACTTCGCCGTTAACGATGCGCTGGGCCAGCCCTTCGACGATGGCGGTCTTGCCCACGCCGGGCTCACCGATCAGCACCGGATTGTTCTTGGTGCGCCGTTGCAGCACCTGAATGGTCCGGCGGATCTCGTCATCGCGGCCAATCACCGGATCAAGCTTGCCGCTTTCGGCTCGCGCGGTCAGATCGGTGGTGTACTTTTTCAGCGCTTCCATATGATCTTCCGCGTTGGGATCGTCCACCGGCTCACCACCGCGCACTTCCTGAATTTTTTCCGCCAGGATTTTTTTGCGCACGCCGGCGTTCTTCATCAGCTTGCCGATGTCGCCGTTGTCGTCGCAGGCCGCCAGCAACAGCGCTTCGGTGGAGATGTACTGATCCCCTCGCTGCTGGGCTTCCCGGTCGGCCAGATTCAGCAGCCGCCCCAGATTCTGTGAAAGCTGTACATCGCCATTGAACTGCCCGACGGTGGGCAGCTTATCCATGGCCATCTTCAAGGCCGTCACCACATCCGCCGGATTGGCGCCCGCCTTCTCCAGCAGGGGCGCGGCCACGCCGCCATTCTGCTGCAACAACGCCAGCATCAGATGCACCGGTTCAATGGCGCTGTGACTCTGACCAACCGCCAACGACTGCGCCTCGCCAATCGCTTCCTGAAGACGGGCGGTGAGTTTGTCCATTCTCATGGGAGATTCTCCTGTTCGCATCATGGCCGACCCCGGATGGGCACCGGCCATCATCGACTGTTCAAAAACTGAACATTAAATGTGGTCAGAGGGGGAGGGATTCAAGAGGTGGGGGGTGTCGGGCGCTAGACGCCAGACGCCGGACGCCGGACGCCGGACGCCGGACGCTCAACCCTGGCACCGCGGCGATGGGCACGCGCAAAATGCTCTTGCGTAGCCGCAATGCTCTTCGGCCCGGGTTTTGATCTTAGCGTCTGGCGTTTTATGCCTGACGCCGGACGCCTGACGCTCAACCCTGGCACCGCAACGATGGGGACGCGCAAAAGGCTCTTGCGTAGCCGCAATGCTCTTCGGCCCGGGTTTTGATCTTAGCGTCTGGCGTTTTATGCCTGACGCCGGACGCCTGACGCTCAACCCTGGCACCGCAACGATGGGGACGCGCAAAAGGCTCTTGCGTAGCCGCAATGCTCTTCGGCCCGGGTTTTGATCTTAGCGTCCGGCGTCCGGCGTCCGGCGTCCGGCGTCCGGCGTCAAGCGTCCAGCGCATCCAACCAAACCAGCGAAGCAAACCGGCCGGTCTGGCCCTCGGCCCGGTAAGAGTAGAAATGCACCGGATCGCTGGCGGTGCAGTGGTCACCGCCGGACACATCGGCGACGCCGGCGGCGTTGAGCGTCAGGGTGGCGGCGTAGGCGAGCGAGAATCGCCAGTGGCCGGGCTTGCCATCGCGGCGGAACGCTTTCTTATACTCAGGCCCCAGCGACACGAAGGCGCGATGAACGTCTTCGCCAACCTGGTAGGCATTGGCGGAAATGGCCGGCCCGAGCCAGGCTGAGAGGGTTTGCCCCTGGGGGGCCAGGGTCTCCACCGCGCGCGCCAGAATACCGGCGTGCAGACCACGCCAGCCGGCGTGCACCGCCGCCACCGCGGTGCCATCGGCGCGCGCCAACAACACCGGCAGGCAATCGGCGGTGAGCACCACGCAGGGCCAGCCCGCTTGCGGCGTCCATACACCATCCGCGCGGCTGTCCGGGTCGCCGGCTTGGATAATACGGTCGCCGTGCACCTGCTCCAGCCACGCCGGCGGATGATCCACCGCCAGCCGCTTATGCACATGGCGCCGGGCCAGTTCCACCCGCGCCGGATCGTCGCCGCAATTCTGCCCCAGGTTAAAACCCGCCCAAGGCGCCGGCGAATGCCGGCCCAGGCGCGTGGTGACCACGCACCGTACCCGTGGATGAGGGCGCCATTGCGGCCAGATCCATTGGCTGCTGTCGGGCAGGGGCATCTCAGGCCTCCCGGTCCTCCTCGAGGACGCGAATCAGGGTTTGCAGATCCTCCGGCAGCGCCGCTTCGAACTCCAGATACTCGCCGCTGATCGGATGCACCAGGCCGAGTTTGCGCGCGTGCAGCGCCTGACGGGGAAAGGTTCGCAGCGCTTCGCGAAGCGCCTCGGTGGCGCCGGCCGGCTGCTTGAGACGCCCACCATACAGCGGGTCGCCCACCAACGGATAGCGGCGGTGGGCCATGTGCACGCGGATCTGATGGGTGCGGCCGGTCTCCAGCCGCACCTGAATGCGGGTGTGGGCGCGGTAACGATCCAGCACACGATAATGGGTCACCGCCGTCTTGCCGCCGTGCTGCACCACCGCCTGGCGCTTGCGGTCCACCGGGTGGCGGCCGATGGCCGCGTTGACGGTGCCACCGCCGGTCATCACGCCGACGGCGATGGCCTCGTATTCGCGGTACAGGCTTTTGTCCTGCAACTGCGCCACCAGCCCGGTGTGCGCCTCCACGGAGCGCGCCACCACCATCAGCCCGGTGGTGTCGCGATCCAGGCGGTGCACGATACCGGCCCGCGGCAGGCTGGAGAGGCGGTCATCCAGATGCAGCAGGCCGTTGAGCAGGGTCCCGGCGGCGTGCCCGGCGGCCGGGTGCACCACCAGGCCGCTGGGCTTGTTGATGACGATCAGGTCGTGATCCTCGTAAACCACTGGCAAATCAATGGCCTCGGGCTGGTCGTCGATCTCCGGCGCCAGCTCCACGTCAAGACTCAGGGCCTCGCCGCCAATCAGCTTGTCCTTGGGCCGGGCGGGCTGTCCGTTGACCTTGAGCACGCCCTGTTTGATCCAGCCCTGCAGGCGCGAGCGGGAGAAACCGTCGAACAGTTCCGCCGCCACCTGGTCGAGCCGGCCGCCGGCATGTTGTTCGCCAACCCGCTCGGTGCGCTGAATTTTCTCCCCGCCGAGATGTCCCATACCGCATCCTGTGATTAAATAGCCGACCATTGTACCCCGTCGTACCGAGGAAAAAATGTCACGATTGCTTTGGCCCCTGATGTTGGCCCTGGTGCTTGGCGCCTGCGCCAGCAAGCCCACGGAAAGCCCGGAACGCACCGAGGCGGAACAGTACCGCCAGGCGGTGCAGTCCATGGAGGCGAACAACTACATCACCGCCGTGGACCAGCTCAAGGAACTGGAGGCGCGCTTTCCCTATGGCCGCTACGCCGAACAGGCCCAACTGGAGCTGATCTACGCCCATTTCCGCACCAGTGACTACCCGGAATCGGTGGTCGCGGCGCAGCGCTTCATCCGCAACTACCCGGCCCATGCCAACCTGGACTACGCCCTGTACATGCGGGCGCTGGCCAACTATTACATGGAACGGGGGCTGTTTGACTCGCTGATGGATTCGGACAAGTCCTCCCGGGATATGTCTTCGGCGCTGGATGCCTTCGAAGACTTCGAACGCCTGGTGACGCGCTTCCCGAACAGCGATTACGCCCCGGACGCCCGCTCGCGAATGGTCTTTATCCGCAATCAGCTTGCCCAGCATGAACTGCACGCGGCGCGCTACTACGCCCGCCGGGGCGCCTACATCGCCGCCATCAACCGGGCCCAGTATGTGGTGCAGCACTACCAGGGCACCCCGGCGGTGCCGGAATCCCTGGCCATCATGGTGAAGGGTTACCAGCGCCTGGACCGCCCGGAACTGGCCGAAAAGAGCCGCAACGTCCTGGCCGCCAGCTGGCCCGACAACGACTACCTGGAAGACGACGGCAACGTCGACCTGGCCTGGTGGCCGGACGAGAAAAACGGTTTGCTGAGTTTGTTGACGTTTGATTTGCTTTAGTGTCTGACGTCGGACGTCTGATGTCCGACGCTTAACCCAGGCCTGAAACGGCGGGAGTGTTTCCTGTCAGGCCTGAAGATACCTGTCGAAATACACTAAGCGCCGCAGCATCGGGTTTAGCGTCGGACGTCAGACGTTAGACGTCCGACCGGGCGGCCCCGCCGCCCTAATCCCCCGGCCGCCAGCCATTGGTGATCGGATAGCGGCGGTCCTTGCCGAAGGCGCGGCGGCTGACGCGGGGGCCGACGGCGGCTTGGCGGCGTTTGTATTCATTGCGGTCGGTGAGTTTGACCACCCGATACACCACGTCCCGATCAAAGCCGGCGCGGATCACCGCCTCCGCGCTCATGTCCTGCTCCACATAGCGCTCCAGAATGGCATCAAGCTGATCGTAATCCGGCAGTGAATCGGCGTCTTTCTGATCCGGAGCCAGTTCCGCCGAGGGCGGCCGGGTAATCACCCGCTCGGGGATGATCTCGGCACCGGCTTTCTGATTGCGCCAGCGCGCCAGCCGATACACCGACGTTTTGAAGACATCCTTGAGCACCGCGAAGCCGCCGGCCATGTCGCCGTAAAGCGTGGCGTAGCCGACCGCCATTTCACTCTTGTTGCCGGTGGTCAGCACCACCGACCCGCCCTTGTTCGACAGCGCCATCAACAGCACCCCGCGGCAGCGGGCCTGCAGATTCTCTTCGGTGGTGTCGGTGTCCTGCCCGGCGAACGGCTCGGCGAGGATCTCCATGAAACCGTTGAAGGCCGGCTCGATCGGCAGCACCCGATAATCAACGCGCAGGGCGCGGGCCTGCTTTTCCGCGTCCTCGATGCTGATCGCGGCGGTGTAGCGGAACGGCATCATCACCGCCTCGACCCGGTCCGGGCCGAGCGCGTCCACCGCCACCGCCAGGGTCAGCGCCGAATCAATGCCGCCGGAAAGCCCCAGCAGGGCGCCTTTAAAGCCGTTCTTATTGACGTAATCGCGGGTCGCCAGCACCAGTGCCCGATAAAGACTCTCTTCGCCGGCCGGCACCGGCAGCGTTTCGCCGCGCACTTCCAGGGCGCCCCCGGTGGCGGTCAGATCCACCGGCACCAGGGCTTCCTCGAAGCTGGCGCCCTGCACCCGCAGAGCACCGCTGGCGTCCACGGCGAACGAGGCGCCATCGAACAGCAGCTCGTCCTGGCCACCGACCTGGTTGCAATAGAGCACCGGCAGGCCGGTTTCACGGGCCCGGGCCACCACCTGCTCCAAACGTTCACTGGGCTTGCCGTCGCGAAACGGCGAGGCGTTGAGGTTAATCAGGCAGGTGGCGCCGGCTTCAGCGGCCTGGGCCGCCGGGGCGGCGTTCCAGATGTCTTCGCAAATCGTCAGGGCCAGGGTCTGGCCGGCCAGTTCAAACAGGCAGCTCTGCTCACCGGGCTGAAAATAGCGCTTCTCGTCGAACACCCGGTAATTCGGCAGGCATTGCTTGAAATACTCGTGGCGCGGGCGGCTTTCACCGGGGAACACCACCCCGGCGGCATTACGGCGAATGCCGTTGCGCACCGCCGGATAGCCCACCACCACCGGCACCGTGATCGCTTCACCGATGTGGGCCAGCGCCTCGTCGATGCGGGTGTTCAGGCTCGGACGCAGCAACAGATCTTCTGGCGGGTAACCGGTCAGCATCAGCTCGGGAAACACCACCAGTTCGGCGCCAAGCAGGTTACGGGCCTCCCCGGAGGCGGCCACCACCGCTTGCGCATTGCCTTCGATATCCCCTACCAGCGGATTGCGCTGGGCCATTACTACTCGCATGTCGTGGGCCTGTATCAACGAATCGGATCGCCGCCAAGGCGGCATGAATCGGTTCAGCCGGGATCGCGCTGGGCGGCGCGCCCCTTTGTCTTTTCTCGCTGCCGCGCTGATTGTACTCTGTAGCCGCTGACTGCTCGACCGGTACCGGCCATGCCGGCAACGAAAGGGGATTTTATGGGGTTAATCCGGCTGCTGGTTTTCGCGGCACTTATCTATCTGATCTGGCGGCTGGCCAAACGCCTGCTGCCGGCACGCCATGGTGATGCTCGCCGTCCTGCCGAGCCAGACAAGGCAACGGCCCAGCGCATGCTGAAATGCCAGCAGTGCGGCGTGCATGTGCCCGAGCATGAGGCCTTCCAGCACAACGGCCTGAGCTTCTGCTGCCAGAGCCACCAGCGCCAGTATCTGGAGCACCATGAGCGCTAACTGGACACCGGGGCGAATCTACAACGTTTACCGAATCGCCATCGCCATCGTGTTGCTGGGGCTGTATCACAGCGATCAACAACTGCTCGGCAAGTATATGCCGCGCCTGTTCGAACTGACGGTGTTCGGCTATCTGGCGCTGACGCTCGCTTCCAGCATCATCGACTACGCGGAAAAACTGCACAAACCCTCCTGGGCGCAGCCCCTGGCGCTGATCATCGACATGCTGGTGCTGGGCATGGTGGTGCACACCAACGGCGGCCTGGAAGGCGGGCTGGCGGTGTTGTTCCTGGTCACCGTGGCGGCCGGCAATATTCTGCTGCGTGGGCGCATGGGGTTTCTGATCGCGGCGCTGGCGACACTGACGGTGATGTTCGAGCAGTTTTATTTCGCCATTCAGACCGGCGAAAAAAACCCCTTTCAGTTGACCGAGGCGGGACTGCTGGGCATCGCCTTTTTCATGGTGTCTCTGATTATTCAGCAGATTGCCGGCCGGTTGGAACGCAGTGAGACCATCGCCGCGCGGCAGAAGGTCGCGATCGAACGCCTGGAAGCCCTCAATCAACAGATCGTGGCGCGCATGCGCACCGGCGTTATGGTGTTTGACGATCACGGTCGGATATTGCAATCCAACCCCTCCGCGGACAGTTTCTTCGCCGCCACCATGGCCGGCGCCACCTTGCCCGACGCCCTCGGCCAGCGCCATCAGCGTTGGCGGCAGGCTCCCCATCTGCCGCAACCGACGCTGCGTGTGTCCCGGCAATCACCGCAACTCACCACCCGCTTCGCTCGCCTGGAAACCGAGCACGAAACCCTGACCCTGGTGTTTCTTGAGGACACCGCTCGCGTTGCCCAGGAAGCCCAGCAGCTCAACCTGGCCTCGCTGGGGCGGCTCTCCGCCACCCTGGCCCATGAAATCCGCAACCCGCTGAGCGCCATCAGCCATTCCACCGAGTTGCTTTGCGACACCGCGCAGGACGATCAGGACCGCCATTTGCTGGAGATTATCCGTAAGCACGTGAAACGGGTGAACGGCATTATCTCGGACGTGCTCGACCTGTCCCGGCGCGCGCGCAGCCAGGCGGAGCGCTTCGAGCTGGCGCCGGCGCTCGAGGAACTGGCTTCCGGCTGGTATCAGCGCGGCGTCGATCGGGGCCGTCTGGTGATTGTCCACGACGACGAAGAGCTGGCGATACGATTCGACCGCAGCCAGTTTATTCAGATCATCGACAACCTGATTGGCAACGCCTTTCACCATGGCGGCGAGCGCTGTCGTGTCAGCGTCGCCTATGGGCTGCATGATCGCACCCGGCTGCCGTGGATCACCGTCAGTGACAACGGCCCCGGCGTCAGCGAAGAGGCGCAAACGCACCTGTTCGAACCCTTCTATACCACCAGTGACCGGGGCAATGGCCTGGGTCTGTTCGTGTGTCGCCAGCTTTGCCAGGCCAACCAGGCAACGTTGGATTTCGAGGATGCCCAACCCGGTGCGCGCTTTGTGCTAACCTGTGCCCACCCGGACCGACAGTTCGAGTGACCGAATAAAATGACAGAAACCATTCCCCGCGTACTGGTCGTCGACGACGAAGCCGATCTCCGTGAGCTGCTGGTCATTACTCTCGGGCGGATGAAACTCGACGCCACCGCCGCCGGCTCGCTGAGCCAGGCCAGACAGTTGCTGGATGAACGCGCGTTCGACCTGTGCCTGACCGACATGAACCTGGGTGACGGCACCGGCCTGGACCTGCTTCGCCACGCCATGAAGTGCGCGCCGGACATGCCGATCGCGGTGATCACCGCCTACGGCAGCATGGAAACCGCCACCGAGGCGATGAAGTTCGGCGCCTACGATTTTATCGCCAAACCGGTGGCCCTGGACCGCCTGCGCCAGTTGATCGAAGACGGCCTGGGCATCAGCCGCGCGCAGCTCGGTGAGTCCGGCCAGGAGCAGTCACTGATCGGCGAGAGCGCCGCCATGCGCCAGCTCAAGGAGCAGATTCGCAAGCTGGCGCGCAGCCAGGCACCGATCTATATCAGTGGCGAATCCGGCAGTGGCAAGGAGCGGGTGGCACGCCTGATCCATTCACTGGGGCCGCGCAACGACAAAGCGTTCGTGGCGGTCAACTGCGGCGCGATTCCTTCGGAGTTGATGGAAAGCGAGTTCTTTGGCCACCGCAAAGGCAGTTTCACCGGCGCCGTGGAAGACCGCAAAGGCCTGTTCCGCGAGGCTGATGGCGGCACGCTGTTCCTCGATGAAGTGGCCGATCTGCCCCTGCACATGCAGGTCAAACTGCTGCGCGCGATCCAGGAAAAAACCGTGCGGCCGGTGGGCGAATCCCGCGAGTCACCGGTGAATCTGCGCATTCTGTGCGCCACCCACCGGGACCTGGCCGAAGAGATGAGCGCCGGCCGTTTCCGGCAGGATCTTTACTATCGGCTGAACGTGATCGAAGCCCATGTGCCGCCCCTGCGTGAGCGCCGGGAAGACATTCCCGCCCTGGTTGAGCACGTGCTGGAACGGCTCGGCGACGCCTGGGAAACCCGCGCGCCACTGATCAGCGCGGACGCCCTGAGCACCCTCGCCGGCTACCCGTTCCCCGGCAATGTTCGTGAGCTGGAAAACATTCTTGAGCGCGCCATGACACTGTGCGACGGCGCGCGCATCGAACCGCGCCATCTGCATCTGCCCAGTGCCAGCGACGGCCCGGCGGACACCGCCGCGGGCAGCGCTCGCCATCCGCAACTGCCGCTGGAAGAATACCTCCAGGAAATCGAGAAAAACGAAATTCTCAAAGCCCTGGACGCTACTCACTGGAATCGCACCGCCGCGGCGAAAAAACTGGGCATGACGTTTCGCTCACTGCGCTATCGGCTGAAAAAGCTGGAACTCGATCAGGACGACGAGAGCGAGTAATCCCCGACCGGCAACGACGGCGTTTCCGCGCACATCAACCGCGCCAGAAATTCGGCGCTGGCCGGCGCCGCCACCAGGCCATTGCGGTGGTGCCCGGCGGCGGCGAACAGCCCGGAACAGCCCGGCACTTCACCCAGATAAGGCCAGCCCCGGGCACAACCGGGGCGCACCCCGGCCCAGTGAGCCATCGGCCGTTGATCGGCCAGCTCCGGCAACAACCGCGCCGCCTTGCGCTCCAGGGCCCAGCGCCCGGTCACCGAACGGTAGTGGCTGCCCTCCCCTTCCTCCAGGGTCGAACCCACCAGTACCGCGCCGTCCGCGCGGGGAATCAGGTAGCCCTGTTCGGTGAGAATGATCGCCGGCACCCGCCCCGGCGCCAGCCGGTAGAGCAGCATCTCCCCCTTGGCGGGAAACAACGGCAGCCGCACGCCCAGCGGCGCCAGTAACCCGGCCGTCCAGGCCCCGCTGCTGACCAGCACCGCCGGCGCCGTCAGGCACTCGCCATCGCTGAGCCACAACGATGCGCCTCGACGTCGTGGTTCGATGCGCTTCACCGCCGCCGTGCGAAAACGCACGCCGCGCCGGCTCAGCCAGGAGCGCAACGCCTTGAGCATACGCGGGTTACGGATATTGCCGATCTCGGGAAACCACAACCCCGGCTGCCGTCCGGCGCCGCTCAGGTGCTCGTGCTCGTCCGCCCGCTGGCATGGCACCTCCCACAGGCGGGCCCAGGCCAGGGCCCGCTCGCGCTCGGCCTCACCCACCGCCACCCACAGGCCGCTGTCGTTAAGGTCATCCCCACGAAGCCCGGCGTGACCGGCCAGCTCATCCACCAGGCGACGATAACGGGCCGGGGCATCCACGGTGAGTCGGTTCATGGGGTCGGCGTAGCGCCAGGCGAACAGGGGCGAAAGAATCCCCCCGCCCGCCCAGGAAGCCGGGGGATACAGTGCGGGGGCATCAATCACGGTCACCCGACGCCCACGCTTTGTCAGCTCAAACGCACTCAGAAGACCGACGATTCCAGCGCCGGCGATTAGCACATCAGCCATAGAAATCAGCGCATTCGGATTACAGGAAAGGGAGCAACAGTAACACAGGGCGAGACGCTTGGGACCGCTAGACTTGCCCTGTCGCCACGCTTGCACCGACCGGACGAGTGCTTCGCGACACCCCACACGCAATGATGCTCAGGACCGGAGAAATACGACATGGATGTCAAAGGCTTTACGCTGCTGGAAATGCTGGCGGCACTGATGGTGATGGCGGTACTGGTGATGGGCACCAGCCACTTCAACCGGCAATGGCTGCCCCGGCAACGGGTGATCGCCGCCAGTAACGGAGTACTCGGGCTGATTCAGCGCGCCCGCGCCGAGGCTTACACCTCGGGGCCGGTATCGCTGTGCGATGGCAACTCCCGATGCGATGCGTTCGGCACCACCCGACGCCTGCTATTGGCAACAACGCCACCCGGCGGTGGCGCCATCGGCGCCGACGACATTATCGAACGCTATACATTGCCACCGAATACCACTCTCACCTGGAACCGCTTTCGCGGCACCGCACTGCATTACGGTGCCCGTGGCAATCTGTTCTATCAGAACGGCCACTTCCTGATCTGCAATCGGGGCCAGGCGCGCAAAGTGGTCATCAACGTGCTCGGCACCGCCCGCATCGAAGCCGGCGACGCCAGCGGCTGCCCCTAGCGGATGGCGGGCAACACGCTGGCACGCAGCACGCCTTGCGCTACGCGCAACCGGCCTGGCCAAAGCTGGTCCCCGGTTATCGGCTGGAGCCGGCGCTTCTCT
>NZ_NMQZ01000028.1 GCF_002864685.1 Alloalcanivorax mobilis | reverse complement strand
TGGAGCCGGCGCTTCTCTTTGCGGCTTGCGGCTTGCGGCTTGCGGCTTGCGGCTTGCGGCTTGCGGCTTGCAGCCCGCAACCCCGACCCACAAAGCCTGGCCTCCTGAACCGGCATGGCCCGTGCTGTTCCTTTCAACCTGTCCCCTGCCTTACAGAACCCTGCCTTACAGAACCTGCCGGTCAATCATGCCAGGACGAGGTACTGCTGAGCGTGCAACTGGCGGCGCCCTTAACGAAACAGGTGCGCCCCTGGCTGTCCAGCTTGATGACACCGTCGCCGTCCATGCCGCCCTTGGGGGTGGCGGTGATCACGTAGGCCTGGTCGTCGTTGTCGGTGGTGATGGCGACCGTGTAGTACGAATCGTTCTGCAAACCGGGGCCGACCTTGGACAGGTCGTCGGTGTATTTGAAATTGCGCGCCCGGAAGCCTTCCAGCGACGTGGCCAGATCCATCAGCTTGCCCTGATATTCGGAGCGGCGCCCTTCGCGCACCTGCTCGGTGTACGACGGGTAGGCGATCAGCGCCAGAATGGCGACGATCACCACCACGATCATCAGCTCGATCAGGGTGAAGCCGCGCTGCTGGCGCAAAGCCGGGCTATTCATCGGAGGCCTCCTGAACGGGCGGGAAGTACTCGTTGGCTTTGTTTTTCTGCATCGGATACCAGCGGTGTTTGCGCAGGTTATTGAATTTATTTTGTTCACCGCCGATCACCTCGGCACCAACCAAAAACTTGGTCGTGTCGTCACTGTCATAGAACGGAACCACCGGTGGCGGAATGCCGCCGTTGTCCGTTTCCAGCGGGTCATCCCAGGCGCCGCCCTCCAGAACACCGTCGTTATTAAATTGCCGGGGTTCGCCAGTGACCATGTCGGAGCGGTAAACAAACCCGGAGCCGTAACGCACCACGCAGGGGTCGTCATCCTGGTCGTCGACGCTGGGCACGAAAGTGGTGAAGAGCACATCGCCCTGGAAAATGGTCGCCTGCGCCAGCACTTTCTCGCCGTTCTCGCGAAGGTTGAACTGCCAGCCGGAGCCGGCTTCGTCCAGGGACGGGTTGGCGGCACTGAGCACCGGCAGATCATTGGGGCCGAGCACCTGGTCGGGCTGAGAGGCCTGGCGGAAATCACTGTCAGCGATCATGTAGAACGCCTCGTGGGTCGTTTCGTCCAGCGGGTGGGCCCGGTAGCCGGAGCCAATCCCCACATAGAGCGTCTCGCTGAGGCCGCTCTTGACGTAACCCACCGCCGGCGCTTCATAAAAACGCCGGTAGCCACTGGCGCTGTTGGTCGAGAACTTCGCCAGGCGCACCACGCCGTCCACCAGATCATCGCCGCCGGAGTTATTGATATTGACGCGGAATACCTGGCCGCCCAGATCGCCAAAATAGAGGTAATCGGCGAGGCCATCGAAGTTCAGATCCACCACCGTCATGCCCCCCGGCACTGACCAGTCCATGCTGCCGGTGCTGGTGTGCTCGCCCTGATTGTTCTGGCCCTTGCTGGCCGACCAGATCAGCTCACCGGTCTCCGCGTCCACCATGTAGACGGCGCGGCCCACCTCGTCGGTGCCGGCGCGCTGGCCGATGGTGTCATGGCTTTGCGGGTCATAACCGCCGCCAAACACCAGCACGTTTTTCACGCCGTCACCGGTTCTCACCCGGGTGACGGTGGGCGTGGACCAGGTCTGGCCGAGCAGTTCGAAACCGGAGGTGGCCGACTCACCCGCGCGCGGGCCGTGCACCCGCCACATCACCTCGGGATCGTTGATATCGGACACATCCAGCCCATAGTAGGCGTTGCCGCCACGCCGCATGCCGCCATAGATATAGACGTTATCCGCGTCGCCATCGTCGTCCTGGGTGCGCCAGACCGCCCAGGTGCCGTCCATGCCGTAGAGGCTGCGCCGATTCCCTTCTTCCAGTGGCGGTGAGCGCACGAAATCGTAGGCCCGCTTGACCATTTCGTCGGGCATGAAAGTGAATTTTTCTTCACCGTTTTGCGTATCAATGGCGTGCAGCATGCCGCTGTTGCTGGAGACGAACAGGTAGTTGGTCTGGTCCGAGCCGTCCTCGTCGCTGCCAACCTCGTAGTTGACCAGCAATGGCACGCTGTGCATCGGGTCCGCCCACAGGGTTTTCAGGGCGTTATACACTTTGTACTTATTGTCGAATTCGGGGTTGGCGTTGTTGTCGGGGATGCCAAAGGTGGCGTTGTTGGTCAGATTATTATCGGCGATTCGGGCATCGTTGAGCAGCACTTCGCCGTTGCCGTCGCTGTTGCCGATCACCAGCTTGCGGTTCTGCAATTGCGACAGCGCACCGCCTTTCTTGGCGTCGGCGCCGTCCACTTCCGGCGACCAGAAGCTGGTGGCGTCGTCGCGGAAATAGCCGGTGTCGTCATCCACCGCGGCGCGGCCGTTCTTGTCCACCACCTCGCCGTCGTCGAGCTTGTAGCGCTTCAGGTTACCGGCCCAGACCGAGGTTTTCTCCGGCTTGAACACGGCGAAATAAAGCTGGTCCAGATGCTCCAGCCGGTTGGTCTGGTTGATTGTCACCCCCGGCGAGACAATCGATTGGGAGTCCTCGGCGATCAGGTCAAGAATGTCATTGAACTCCGCCGCCAGTTCCTCGGCGTTGTCGGCCAGACGCACTTCATCGGTGCCACCGCTCACCGCCACCCGTTTCATGTCACTGAGCTTGCTAATGTTTTGACCGAAGGCGACCTGCCAGGTCTTCACCGAACGCTTGCCGTTCTTGTCTTTATCATAGAGCCAGTTGGCCAGATCCACCTGGCAGTTGTAGCTGTTACCGCTGCTGCTGCCACCGGACACCGAGCAGCGGCCGTTGGTCAGGTCATTGACCGCGTCTTCGTCGGAATCGTAGGTGGGGTCGCCATCGGTCATCACGATGATGTGATTGCTTTCGCACTGGTTGGCCATGTTCATCGGCGACGAATAGTAGGAGTCGGTGTAGCACTGGCGATTGCGGCCTGAACCATAGCACTGGATGTTCACCGACAGCCTGGGGTCATTATTCAGCGCCTCGCCGGCCTTGGCGTAATTGGAGGGCGGTTTGCCCAGCATATAACGCGCCATCTCCGAGTACGCTTCCATGGTCGGGGTGTTCGACGTGCCCTGCAGACCATTGACCAGATTTTTTACTTCGGTGCGTTTGGCCGCCGTCATTTCACTGACCGGATAGAACACGTAACCGCCGTAACCGTTGTTGTCGGCGCCGCCATTGAACTTGCCCACGCCAATGCGCACGCCTTCACCCAGGCCGTCCACCACCTGGGTGAACGCCTGCTTGAGTTGATACATCTTGGTGCTGCTCTTGGAACAATCCCGGCTGCCACTGGGCGGATCGCACATACTGCCCGAGGTATCGATGAGAAACAGCACGTTGGCGGCGGCCTCGTTTTCACTGTTGCCGACATCGGCTCTGCCGAAATAGATTTCCGTGTCGTCCGCGTACAACGGGGTGGGAGACAGCACGATCGCCGCCAGCAGCGCGAACAGAAAGAAAGGAAGGCGATTCATGGTGTCTCCCCCGGGTTGGTCTGGCCGCTGTTGACCAGATTCTGAAGGTCGGATGACGCCACCGGGCCGCGCTTGAGCGCTTCCTGCAGGTGATTGTTGTCAACGTGGAAATCGTCGATTTCGCTTTGGCCAAGAATCTCGATACGGAAATCCACCTTTACCGAGGAGTTGCCGGTGAAGCCCACCGCCTCGCCGGAGATTGGCTCCATGCCATTCAGGCGCAACCGGGAGCCGGCCCGCACCAGACCGCGGGAATCGGAACGGTCGCTGCCAGCACAGCCACGATCCAACAGCCCCTGGGCGGCGGTCAGGCAACGGTTGAGCGTCGCCCCATTGAGCAGCGGCTGAAGACCGCTGCTGCCGGCCGCCGCCAATTGCCCGAACGAGGCGTTGACCGCCGACTCGGCGCCCTCGAACGCCATCGCGTCCACCTGGCTGCCGGTGGCGATCTTGGCGCTGAACATACTGGTCTTCATTGCCGTGACGCCAAGCAGCGACACGATCACCAGAATCATCAGCGCCACCAGCAGGGCCACACCGCTCTGGCTGGTCCGTCCGGGAGAGTGCAACACTTTCATCAGATCGTGTCCCATGGATAGTTGCGCAACGCCACGCTGGCGTTGAATTGACGGAATAACGACAGCCCCGTGTCCAGGGTGACGTCTTCATCCAGCACATAGAAGGTCTGCTCACCGCCATCCCCCAGCGCCGGAGCCCGAGCGCCCAGCAGCACCGACAAGCGCACCGCCAGCACCACCTCAGTGCCAATATCGTCGGCGGTCACGTAGCGACCGGCAAAGGGGATGCCATCGTGATTGGTGGTGTCGATGCCGTACAGCACCTGGAAGCTGGACACGCCGGCGAGCAGCGTGACGCCGCTGGTCAACGGCGTGGCCTGATTGCCCCGGCAGCGCAGATTGCCGTCGTCGTCGACCCAGTAGGTATTGATCACATCCTGGTAAGCCATGTCCTCGATATCAACGCCGGCACCCGGCGCCGGGTTGCCTTCGCAATCCTGGCGGGCGTGGTGGGAGACAGTGAGGCGGTCATTACCGTTGTCGTCATCGTTGGCGGAGGCGGCGATGCCACCGGTGGCGGTGGTGATAATGGCCGGCAACAAGGCGGCGGCGACACTGTCATCGCGAAAGCCACTCATGCGTACGTCATCGACGATAAAACGCATGGCCAGTTGGCCCTGCTCCTGCAACCGGGATTCCGCCTGTTGCAGTTGAAAAGTGCGCTGATTGGTATTTAACAGGGAGGCGGCGGCGGCGGTAATCAGCAGCCCCAGCACCATCGCCACCATCAATTCGACCAGGCTGAAACCACCCTGAAACGCACGCCGGTTCATCGGATCACCTCCATCACCACGCATTGGGAATCGGCGGCGGTCTCGATACCGCCATCGCCCATGCAGTCGTCCGCGTCCTGCTCGCCCCAGGCCACCACCACGCAATTGCTGGCACCGGACATCTCGCAGGTGTCCACGCGGATGGTGCCCGCCGGCATGATGTTGGCGGCCTGCCAGGCCAATTGCTGGATGTCCCACTCCGCCATGGCGTCGCTGTCGCAGACACTGGCTCCGGTGCAATCGGACCAGCCATCAGGCTCTTCGCCGGCAGTGGGCGGGGTGTCTGGCCAGGAATCCGCGTCCAGGTAAACGCTGACCGCTTCCGGGTTCACCAGCATGCGCTCCAGGGTGTCGCGGGCCAGAGCGGTGGCGCGGGCACGAATGTGGGCGGTTTCGGCGCCCTTGAGCGCGCTCAGTTGCAGGCCGGCGTAGCCCAGCACGCCGATCGCCAGCACCAGCAGCGCGACCAGAATTTCCACCATTCCCACCCCCCGCTGGTGGCGTCTCATCATGCTCATCACGGCCCCTGATCACACTCGAAGAAATCGTTCTCGATACGGCCGAACCGGCCCAGCCGGATGCGCCGCCCGGTCTCGCCGCTACGACCGTCACAGACGATGAACAACGCCGCGTTGTCGATCATTCCGGAGGGAGCAAAAATCAGCTCGTCGAGGCCGCTGTCCTCGCTGACGGCGACGCCACCGGCGGCGGTGAAGCTCTGGTCCGTTTCCACGGAGCCGGCCGGATAATCGATCAGCCAGCCGTCACTCCAATCGCCACCGCTGGCACTGAGCCGGACCTCGGCGCGCAGGTTCACCGCCTGGGCACGCGCGGTGTGCAGCGCGGTGACCAGATCCGACGCGGTGCTGCGTAGGGCGTTGTTGGCGGTGAGGGTGCGAAACGACGGCACGGCGATGGCCAGCAGCACACCCGCCACCGCCACCGTCACCATCAATTCGATGATGGTAAAACCGTGCGATGGCGCGGCCACCGGTGTGCGTTTGCCCCTGCCCCCCATGTTGTTCTTGCCCCCTGGCATGCTGCTGGCCGGTCCCGTGTTCGGGCCGGCGATTTTACGTTTGGAGGCTTACTGTAACAGCGCCTTAACCACGGGCAATGCCCGGCGGACAAACGGACCGCTGGCCGGAATAAGCGGTATAAGCGATTGAAAAAACGACGTTTTCGGGGATTGAAGACGTGACGGCGATCACATTCCGGGGCCACGAGCGGGCCCCAAAAAAGGTACTCAGCTGCGCAGTTCCCGGGGCATGGAAAAGCGGATGTTTTCTTCACGGCCGGGGATTTCCGCCGCGTCACCGCCGCCCAGTTCGCGCAGACGCGCCACCACCTGGTGCACCAGCTGCTCCGGGGCGCTGGCGCCGGCGGTCACCCCGATGGATTTTTTGCCGGTCAGCCAGGCGGCATCGATCATCGCCGGATCATCCAGCAGATGGGCCGGCGTGCCGCAGCGCTCCGCCAGCTCGCGCAGACGGTTGGAGTTGGAGCTGTTCACCGAGCCGACCACCAGCACCAGGTCGCACTCCAGCGCCAGTTGGCGCACCGCGTCCTGACGGTTGGTGGTGGCGTAACAGATGTCCTCGCGCTTGGGGCCGAGGATATTGGGGAACCGGGTGCGCAAGGCATCAATGATGCGCGCGGTGTCGTCGACACTGAGCGTGGTCTGGGTGACGAACGCCAGGTTGTCCGGGTCGGTGACCTGCAAACGACCGACATCGCGCTCGTCTTCCACCAGATACATACGGCCACCCCGGGCGGTGTCATATTGGCCCATGGTGCCTTCCACTTCCGGGTGGCCCTGGTGGCCGATCAGGATCGCTTCACGCCCTTCGCGGGCATAGCGGATCACTTCCATGTGCACCTTGGTGACCAGTGGACAGGTGGCATCGAACACCTTGAGCGCGCGCCGTTCGGCCTCGTCCTGCACCGCCTTGGAGACGCCATGGGCGCTGAAGATCACGATGGCGTCATCGGGAATCTCATCGAGCTCCTCGACGAACACCGCGCCGCGCTCACGCAGGTCTTCCACCACATAGCGGTTGTGCACCACTTCATGGCGCACATAGACCGGCGGCCCGAACACTTCCAGGGCGCGGTTGACGATTTCGATGGCGCGGTCCACCCCGGCGCAGAAGCCGCGCGGGTTGGCGAGACGAATTTGCATAACGAACTCGGTAGCAATGGATCAACAGTGTAGCGCGTCCGGCCGGCGCTCGTCAGTTCAGGCGCATCTCAGTTCAGGCGCACCGCTTGCTCGGGGGCATCGTGTTCGACCTTGATGATTTCCACTTCGAAAGTCAGATCACGGCCAGCCAGCGGGTGGTTGAAATCCACCGTCACCCAGTCGTCATCCAGCGAGGCGACCACGCCGGGCAACTCGGCGCCGGCGGCGTCGGCGAAATTCATCACCATGCCCGGCTCGAGCGCGTCCTGGGTGGCGAAGGTGCTGCGTTGAAAATGCTGCAGATTCTGCTCGTTGTACTCGCCAAACCCGGACTGCGCGTCGATGAACACACTGCGCTTGTCGCCGGCGCGCAGGCCGAGAATGGCGCGTTCGAAGCCCGGCAGCAGGGATTCATCGCCCCAGGTGAACGCGGCCGGATCGCCCTTGAAGGTGCTGTCCAGTTCGGTGCCGTCCATCAAGCGCACGGCGAAATGGAGCGTCACCCGCATTTGTGGCCCGGCGCGTAACTCATTGCTGGCGGACACGGCGGCCTCCCAGAATCATGTCGAGAATGATCAACGCTGCCCCTATGGTGATGGCGCTGTCGGCGATATTAAAGGCCGGAAAGTGATAATCGCCCCAATAGAAATCGAGAAAGTCCACCACGTGGCCGAGCACGATGCGGTCATACAGGTTGCCCAGAGCGCCGCCGAGAATCAGCGCCAGGGCCGCCCCTTGCAGGCGCTCGGCCGGTTTCAGCCGGGCCAGCCAGGTCAGAATCAGCACCGCCGCGACCACCGCGATCAGCGCGAAGAACCAGCGCTGCCAGCCCCCCGCCTGGGCCAGAAAACTGAACGCGGCACCGGTGTTGTAAGCCAGGGTCAGGTTGAAGAAACCGCTCACTTCAAGCCGCTCGTAAAGCTGAAAGCGGCCAACAATCAGGTGTTTACTGATCTGGTCCAGAGCGATCACCAGCACCGTCAACCACAGCCAGCCAAGCTGACCCTTGCGCAGCGCCTGCGCCTTAATGGCCTCAGGCATAGTGACGCTCCTCGCCGGAGCCTTCCACATTGGTCACGCAGCGGCCGCAGATCTCCGGGTGCGCCGGGTCAACGCCAACGTCCTCGCGGTGATGCCAGCAGCGCGCGCACTTGCTGTGCGGCGACGGCGACACGCTCACCTTGAGGCCGGGCACGGCGCTCTCTTCAAGGCCCGCCGGCGCCTGCGCCAGCGGTTTGAGGGTGGCGGTGGAGGTAATGGTGACGAAGCGCAGCTCGTTGCCCAGCCGTTCCAGCACGCCGGCGAGGCGGTCGTCCACGTACAGGGTGGCGTCGGCGGCCAGATTGGCGCGCAGTTCCTTGCGGTTGCGTGCCTCCTCGATGGCTTTGTTGACCGCCTGTTTCACCGCCTGCACCTGCTCCCAGAACGCCAGATCCATATCGGCGCCCGCCGGCAGATCGAACAGCCCGTCGTACCAGGTGGTCAGGAAAACGGATTCCGGCTTGTCGCCGGGCAGGTGCTCGAACACCTCCTCGGCGGTGAAGCTGAGGATCGGCGCCATCCAGCGCGCCAGCGCCTGGGCGATGTGATACAGAGCGCTCTGGCAGGAACGCCGCGCCACGGAATCTTCGGCGGTGGTGTACTGGCGGTCCTTGATGATGTCCAGATAGAAGCCACCCAACTCATTGGCGCAGAAGTTGTGCAGGCGCTGATACACCTGGTGAAACTGATAGCCAGTGTAGAGCTCGCGCAGTTCTTCCTGAAGCTGGGCGGTGCGGGCCACCGCCCAGCGATCCAGCGCCAGCATGGCATCCGGCGCCAGCAGGTTCGCCGCCGGGTCAAAGCCGCTCAGATTGGAGAGCAGGAAGCGGGCGGTATTGCGGATGCGTCGGTAGCTGTCGGCGACCTGCTTGAAAATGTTCTTGGAGACAGTCATTTCGCCGCGATAATCCGTGGAGGCGATCCACAGGCGCAGGATGTCCGCGCCCAGGTCGTTCCACACTTCCTGGGGGGCGATCACGTTGCCCAGGGATTTGGACATCTTGCGGCCCTGCTCGTCCACCGTGAAGCCGTGGGTGAGCACGCCCTTATAGGGCGCCGCGCCGCGAATCGCGGTGCTGGTCAGCAACGAGGATTGGAACCAGCCACGGTGCTGGTCGGAGCCTTCCAGGTACAGGTCCGCCGGCACCGTCAGCTCCGAGCGCTGCTCCAGCACTGAAAAGTGCGTGGTGCCGGAATCGAACCACACGTCCAGCACGTCGGTGGCCTTGCTGTAACGCTCGGCGTCGGCGCCCAGCAGGTCCGCCGGATCGAGCTGGAACCAGGCTTCGATGCCCTCTTTCTCGACCCGTTTGGCCACCTCTTCGATCAGGCGCGGCGTGTCCGGGTGCGGCTCCGAGGTGGCCTTGTCCACGAACAGGGCGATCGGCACCCCCCAGGTGCGCTGGCGGGAGATGCACCAATCCGGGCGGTCGCGCAGCATGCCTTCCATGCGCGCCTGCCCCCAGTCCGGGGTCCAGGTGACCTGTTTCACTTCCTCACGGGCGCGGGCCAGCAGGCCGCCCTCGCCCATGGCGATAAACCACTGGGCGGTGGCGCGGAAGATGATCGGCGTCTTGTGCCGCCAGCAGTGCGGGTAACTGTGGGTGATGGTTTCCAGCGCCACCAAGGCGCCGCTTTCGCGCAGCGCTTCGATCACCGGGCCGTTGGCCTTGGTGACGTGCAGGCCACCGACCACCGGCAGGTCTTCACGGAACACGCCGTTGTCCTGCACCGGGCTGTCCACTTCCAGGCCGTAGCGTTTGCCGACCACGAAATCGTCTTCACCATGGCCCGGCGCGGTGTGCACGCAGCCCGTGCCGGCGTCCACGGTGACGTGCTCGCCGAGCACCACCGGCACCTGACGCACCAGGAACGGGTGTTGCAACACCAGATGTTCCAGAGCTTCGCCTTTGAAGGGCGCGGAACGCTCAGCGCCGCTCAGTGCATAACGTTCGATCACCGCATCCGCCAGCGCTTCGGCCACCACCAGTTCACGGGCGCGGCCGTCCTGCTCGCCGCTGAGCAGCACATAGTCCACCTCTGGGTGCACCGCCACCGCCTGGTTGGCGGGCAGGGTCCAGGGCGTGGTGGTCCAGATCACCAGGGCCGGGGCGCTGGCCTCGACGCCGGCGCGGGCGCTGAAGTCGGCGGGGTCCACCACGGCGAAGGCGACATCAATGGCCGGCGATTGCTTGTCCTGGTATCCCACTTCCGCTTCCGCCAGAGCGGAGGCGCAATCCAGACACCAGTGCACCGGCTTGAAGCCCTTGGTGAGCAGGCCCTTGTCCACGATCTTGCCGAGTGCGCGAACAATGTTCGCCTCGGTGTCGAAGTTCATGGTCAGGTAGGGGTTGTCCCAGTCGCCGAACACGCCCAGGCGGATAAAGTCCTGTTTTTGCCCTTCGATCTGGGACGCGGCATAGGCTCGGCATTCCGCCCGGAAGGCGCGCGCGTCCACCTTGTGGCCGGCTTTGCCGACCTTCTGCTCCACCTTATGCTCAATGGGCAGGCCGTGGCAGTCCCAGCCGGGCACGTAGGGCGCGTCAAAGCCCTCGAAACCCCGGGATTTGACGATGATGTCCTTGAGCACCTTGTTGATCGAGTGGCCGATGTGGATCGAGCCGTTGGCGTAGGGAGGGCCATCGTGCAGCACGAATTTGGGACGGCCGGCGGCGTTTTCGCGAATCTTCCGATACAGCTCACGCTCGCGCCATTGCTCCAGCCGCTGCGGTTCGCGCTGGGACAGGCCGGCTTTCATGGGAAAGTCGGTATGGGGAAGATTTAGCGTCGCCTTGTAGTCCGTCATAGTCCGTCGTCTTGGTTGAAAAAAGCGTGTACCTGATCCAGGTCCCGCCGGATGGCGGCTTTCAATTGGTCCAGGCCCGAAAATTTCTCCTCGGGCCGCACGAAGCGATGGAAATGCACGGTCAGGTGGGTGCCGTACAGATCGCCACTGTAATCCAGAAGATGCACTTCCAGGCGGTTCTCGGTGCCGTTCACCGAGGGCCGGGTGCCCATGTTGGCGGCGCCGGGCAGGCCTTTGAAATCGGGGCCATCCACGGTCACCGCGAACACGCCGTTGAGGGGTGAAACGGCCCGTTTCAGGGCCAGATTCACGGTGGGCACCTCAATGGTGCGGCCAATCTTGTCACCGTGACGCACCCGCCCGCTGATCGCGTAGGCACGCCCCAGCAGCCTCTCGGCAAGGGCGAAATCCCCGGCTTCCAGGGCACCGCGAACGCGCGTGCTGGAGACCCGTTCGCCGGCCACTTCACAGGTGGTGGTGTCGGTGACCTCAAAACCCAAACGCTCACCGGCCTCGCGCAGATAATGGAAATCACCGTCGCGGCCACAACCGAAGCGGAAATCATCGCCCACCACCAGGTATTCGATGCCCAGGCCCTCAACCAGCAGGCGTTGCACGAAGGTGCCCGCGTCCAGGCTTCGGAACGCCTCATCGAAGCGCACACAAAGCACCTGATCGACGCCGCAATCGCGCAACGCGATCAGCTTATCGCGCAGGCTGGTGAGCCGCGCCGGCGCCCGCTGCGGGGCGAAGAATTCCTGGGGTTGCGGCTCGAACAGCATCACCGTGGCCGGTACCCCGCGGGCACGCGCTTCACGGAGCACCTGATCGAGAATGCGCTGGTGGCCCAGATGCACGCCATCGAAATTGCCAATGGTCGCCACGCAGCCCCGCTGGGCCCGGTGCAAATTGTGGATGCCGCGAATCAGTCGCATTCCGCCCTCATTGCTACTCCGAAACGACCACCCCGAAAGAGCCATCGGGCGACCGATCCGGATGAAAAGAGGCCGATTATAGAAATCATCGCCTCAAGTGGCGAGGCCTGAGACCAACAATCACCAGTGTCAGCAGATAAACCGCCACGCCGGCGACCACGATCAGCGTCAGCCAGACAATGCGATCCGTTAACGGGCCGTGCAACCAGACCTGCGCCTGGCGGGCCATGAAATAGATGGTGCCGGCCATCGTGGCGCCCGCCACCAGCAGCCGCAACCAGTGCGCCAGCCAGCCCTGGCCCGGCGTGTAGGCGCCGCTGCGACGCAGGCCGATGTACAGCAAGCCACCGTTCAACCAGGCCGCCAGCGACGTGGCCAGCGCCAGCCCAGCATGGGCCAGCGGCCAGATCAGAATCAGGTTCAGCACCATGTTGGCGACCATCGCGATGATGCCGATCTTCACCGGCGTGCGCGTGTCCTGGCGGGCATAGAAGCCCGGCGCCAGAATCTTGATCAGCATAAAGGCGACCAGCCCGACACTGTAAGCGCGCAGCGACTGTGCCGAGCGCAGCACATCGTTGGCACTGAATTCGCCATGGTTGAACAGGGTCGACAACAGCGGTTCGGCGATCACCGCCAGCGCCAGCGCCGCCGGCACGCCGATCAGCAGCACCAGCCGCAGGCCCCAATCGAGGGTTCGGGAAAAGGCGTCCGGCGAGGCATTGGCATGCTTGCTGGAAAGGCTCGGCAGGATCACCGTGCCAATGGCGATGGCGAACACCCCCAGCGGCAGTTCGGTGAGGCGGTCGGAATAATACAGCCAGGTCACCGAGCCGGTTTCCAGCATTGAGGCCAGCACCGTGTCGAGCAGCAAATTGATCTGGCTCACCGACACCCCGAACAGCGCCGGCGCCATCAGCCGCAATATTTTCCGCACCCCTTCGTCGCGCCAGGCCATGCGCGGCACCGGCATCAGGCTGAGCCGGGCCAGGAACGGCAGTTGGAACATTAACTGCACGACACCCGCGATCAGTACCCCCCAGGCCAGGGCCACCGCCATGCGGCCTTCCGCGAAATGCGGCGCCAGAAGCAAAGCGCTGCCGATCAGGCTGAGGTTGAGCAGCACCGGCGTGAAGGCGGGCACGGCGAACCGGTTCCAGGTGTTGAGAATGGCGCCGGAGAACGCGGTCAGGGCAATAAAGAACAGATACGGGAAGGTCAGCCGCAGCATTTCCACCGCCAACTGCCGTTTGTGGGGGTCGTCGCCAAACCCGGGGGCGAACACCCAGATCAGCAGCGGCGCGCCGATCACCCCGAGCACGGTGACCAGCACCAGCACCCCACCCAGCGTGCCGGCGACCCGGTCGATCAGCAGCTTGCTGGCGGCCAGATGGCCCTCGTCCCGGGAGCGGCTGCGGTACTCGCTGAGCACCGGCACGAACGCCTGATTAAAGGCGCCCTCGGCGAACAGGCGGCGCAGGAAGTTGGGAATACGGAAAGCCACGAAGAACGCATCGGTGCCCGCGGAGGCGCCCAGCAAGCGGGCCAGCACCACGTCGCGGACCAGCCCCAGCACCCGGGAGAGCAGGGTCATGGCGCTCACCACCAGGGTCGAGGCCAGCAATCCGCCTTTTTTTGCCTGCGTATCCTGCTGTTCCATTTTGGCTCCCAGAAAACCGGCCAAGAGTACCCAAAGCCCCCCGCCGCCGCCACTGTGGCCGATGCCCGCGCCGCGCCGGCGGCCGCTGCCGCCACGCCGCCGAAGATCGCCCACGACCATTGACAATCGCTACCCGGATGGGCATAGTTGCCCGCCTTATCGACCGGCGCAGCCCATCCTGGCGCCCCGGTGCAACCGAATACGACCGTCGATCTACGATTTATAGGAGCAGGACCTTGGCTAACTCACCGCAAGCACGCAAGCGCGCGCGTCAGGCGGAAAAGCGTCGTCAGCACAACGCTGCGATGCGTTCCATGGTGCGTACGTACCTCAAGAAGGTGAACGCGGCCATTGCGTCCGGCGACCAAGGCGCCGCTCAGGAAGCTTTCCAGAAGGCGACCTCCGTGCTGGACAAGGCCACCCGCAAGGGCAAGTATCACCCGAACAAGGCAGCTCGCCACAAGAGCCGCCTGAACGACAAGATCAAGGCTTTGGCTGCCTGATCGACTTGTTCGTGTTCAAATAAAAAAACCGGCTTCGGCCGGTTTTTTTATGCTCGATGCTGGACGCCTGACGCTGGACGCTGGACGCTAAACCCGGTTCGGAGAGCGAGGGCGTGTTTCCTGAGGTGTTATTGACAATGCACGCAGAAAACACGCCGGAACTAGCCGTTTGAGGGTTTAGCGTCCAGCGTCAGGCGTCTAGCGTCAGGCGCCCAAAACCACCATATTATCCCGGTGGATCAATTCCTTCTCGTTGATAAAGCCCAGCACATCGGCGATCTCGCTGCTTTTTCGGCGGCAGATGCGGCGCGCGTCGGCGGCGTCGTAGTTGACCAGGCCACAGGCGACGCGCTCGCCATTTTCGTCTTCGCAGGACACCATCTCGCCCCGCGAAAACTGGCCGAACACATCCACCACGCCCACCGGCAACAGGCTGGAGCCGGATTCCCGCACCCGCCGCACCGCGCCGGCGTCCAGCACCAGCCGGCCGCGCATGCGCAGATGCCCGCCCAGCCATTGTTTACGAGCGTTCAGCGGTGAGGTATCCGGGGTCAGCGTGGTGCCGGGCGCGAGCCCGTCGGCCAGTTCGGTGAGCACCTCGGGCCGGCGGCCGGAGGCGATCGAGGTGAGGGTGCCGGAACGCGCCGCCAGGCCAGCGGCACGCACCTTGGTGGCCATGCCGCCGCGCCCCAGCGCCGAGCCGCCGCCACCGGCCATGGCGGCGATCGCCGGGTCGGAGGCACGCGCTTCGCGAATCAGGCCGGCGTGCGGGTTTTGCCGGGGGTCGGCGTCGAACAGGCCATCCTGATCGGTGAGAATAACCAGGCGATCCGCCTCCACCAGGTTGGCCACCAGCGCCGCCAGGGTGTCGTTGTCACCAAAGCGGATTTCGTCGGTGACCACGGTGTCGTTCTCGTTGACCACCGGCACCACCGCGAAGCCGAGCAGGGTCAGCAGAGTACTGCGGGCATTCAGGTAGCGCTTACGGTCGGACAAGTCATCGTGGGTCAGCAGCACCTGGGCGGTGTGCAGGCCATGCCCCTGGAAACAGGTCTCCCAGGCGCGCACCAGCCCCATCTGCCCAACCGCCGCGGCCGCCTGGAGCTCATGCACGGATTCCGGGCGGCGGCTCCAGCCGAGACGGGTCATGCCTTCCGCCACCGCCCCGGAGGACACCACCACCAGCTCGATGCCACGGTGACGCAGGGCCACCATGCGGTCCACCCAGGTCTGCATCAGCGCCCGGTCCAGCCCTTTGCCATCGTTGGTCAGCAGGGCACTGCCAATTTTGATTACCCAGCGCGCGCGTTCCGCCATGAATTGCCCATCGGTTCCTGATCAGCGTTCGTAGACCACTTCCACATCGTGGTCGTCGTCATCGTCATTGTCATCGTCGTCATCACGTCGGCGCGCCACTTTGGCGTCCCGCTTGATCTCCTGCACCTTCTCGCGGGCCTCTTCTTCCAGGCGCCCGCGAAGCTGACGCTGAGCGGCGGCGTATTGCGGGTCTTCCTGCTCCAGGCGGCGGCGGTCCTCGATCGCATTCATCAAGGCGTACACCAGTTCCTCGCAGCCCACCCCGGCGGCCGCCGAGATCCGGAAGACCGGCCCCTGCCAGCCCAACTCCTCGACAATCTCCACGGCACGCTGCTCCGCCTCTTCGTCGGGGAGCAGATCGATCTTGTTGAATACCAGCCAGCGCTCCTGCTCGGCCAGTGCCGGGGAAAAGCGATCCAGCTCATCGGCGATGGCGTCGATATGATCCGCGGGATTGCCGTCCACCGGCTCGATGTCGACCACATGCAACAGCAAGCGGGTACGCGCCAGATGCTTAAGGAAGCGGATGCCCAGGCCGGCGCCATCGGCGGCGCCTTCGATCAGACCGGGGATGTCCGCCACCACGAAGCTGCGATAGCGGTCCGCTTTCACCACGCCCAGGTTCGGCACCAGGGTGGTGAAGGGGTAATCGGCGACCTTGGGCTTGGCGGCGGAAATGGCCCGAATCAGCGTGCTTTTGCCCGCATTCGGCATGCCCAGCAGCCCGACGTCCGCCAGCACCTTCAATTCCAGGCGCAACCGACGGGACTCGCCCGGGGTGCCCTTGGTGGTCTTGCGGGGGGCCTGGGTGATGCTGCTCTTGAAGTGCACATTGCCGAGCCCGCCCCGGCCCCCCTGGGCGACCATCACCTTTTCATCCGCGCGGGTCAGATCCGCCAGCACTTCCTGGGTGTCCACGTCCACCACGGTGGTGCCCACCGGCACCACCAACACCACGTCCTCGGCGGATTTGCCGGTCATCTGCCGGCCCTTGCCACCCTCGCCGCTGCGCGCCTTGAAAATGCGCTCGTAGCGATAGTCCACCAGGGTGTTGAGATTGCTGTCCGCTTGCACGTAGACGTGCCCGCCGGCCCCGCCATCGCCGCCGTCGGGGCCGCCGAACTCCACGTACTTTTCACGCCGGAAGCTCAGACAGCCATCGCCGCCTTTACCCGCGTGTACATCAATGGTGGTTTCGTCGACAAACTGCATGATGGAGGCTCTTCAGAACGGATCGGTGGATATTCTAGCGCAGCTGCAAGCTGCACGCTGTACGCCAGGGCTTGCGTGGCGGAAAGGCCGTGCCGGCCGAACGCCTGTTGAAAGTTAAAGGTTAAAAGTTGAAACGCGAGCGATGTTCCGCTGAGACAGCAAGACCATGCCCGCGCTTACTGGAAAGATTCACCCTATCCCCGCCCGGCCGTAGGCCGCGGGCAAGCGCCGAGCACTCACGACCTTTCAACTTTTAACTTTTAACTTTCAACCCATTGCCCCGTTATCTAAACGGCTTTCCCTAAGGGCCGATGCTACTCGCTGCCTCTTGCCCCACAAAAAAACCCCGCGGGCGCGAGCCTCACGGGGCTTTTGTGGCCGCATCCCGGAGGGATCAGGCGACGGGCTCGATCACCACGTATTTGCGGCTGAGCGGGCCTTTGACCTCGAACTTCACGCGGCCGGCTTCGGTGGCGAAGATCGTGTGATCCTTGCCGATCCCGGTGTTCACACCGGGGTGGAAGCGGGTACCGCGCTGACGAATGATGATTTCGCCGGCCTGGACCACCTGACCGCCAAAGCGCTTAACGCCAAGGCGCTTACTCTGGGAGTCGCGACCGTTACGAGTACTACCACCGGCTTTTTTATGTGCCATGTCTCAATCCTCTGTTGCCCGGATCAGCCCTGGATCCCGGTGATTTTCACCGCCGTGTACCACTGGCGATGGCCCTGCTGCTTGCGATAGTGCTTGCGGCGGCGGAACTTCACAATCTTGATCTTCTTGTGACGACCCTGCTCGACCACCTCGGCGGTCACTTTGGCGCCGGCCAGAAGCGGCTGACCCACCTGCACGTTATCGCCGTCGGCAACCAGCAGTACCTGGTCGAAGTCCACGGATTCACCGGTGGCCACTTCCAGCTTCTCCACGCGCAGGGTATCACCCTCTTCCACGCGGTACTGCTTGCCACCGGTTTTGATGACTGCGTACATCTACACTTGCTCCAGTAAATCCTCGCGGGCGGACCAGATCGGAAATACGGTCGGTGAGACCGTTCCGATGACGAGTCGCTTTCGGTGCCCGTGGGACGATCAAATCGGGCCGCGAAGTTTACGCCAAAGCCGGGCCCGGCTCAAGCCCGCCGAGACCGGTGTTTTCGCGGCACCGGCCGGTTTTTACACCGTTGCAGGGCTTTTCTTGACTGGCCGGGCGCCGCTGCTAGCATTGCCCGCTGTTCGCGCCCTGTTTCCCCGCGCGCCTGCCCGCTGGCCCGCTCGCCAGCCGCCGGCGCGGGGCGGCGGGCCCAATACCAACCACTCGGTCAGCGCCCCCATGGATTTTAAGGCCATCAGCTCCATCGTCGACGACGACTTCGAGGCGGTGAACCGCTTCATCACTCACCATCTCGACACCGGGGTGCCGCTGATTCGGGAAGTGGGCGATTACATCGTCGATTCCGGCGGCAAGCGCATGCGCCCGCTGGTCAGCCTGCTCAGCGCGCGGGCGGCGGGCTATCAGGGTGGCCAGCATGTGGACGTGGCGGCGGTGATCGAATTCCTGCACACGGCGACCCTGCTTCACGACGACGTGGTGGACGAATCGAGCCTGCGCCGGGGCCGGCCCACGGTCAACGCGGTGTGGGGCAACTCCGCCAGCGTGCTGGTGGGCGATTTTCTGATCTCGCGCGCGCTGCAATTGCTGGTTGCCCTGAGAAACCACCGCTTGCTGGAAATTCTCTCGCAGAGCACCAACACCATCTCCGAAGGGGAGGTGTTGCAGTTGATCAATCGCCGCGACCCCACCACCACCGAAGCCAGCTATATGCGGGTGATTCACCACAAAACCGCCAAGATGTTCGAGTCCGCCGCCGAAACCGGCGCGGTGCTGGGGATCCGCGGCGAACACGATCAGAGCGAGCTGTTCGCCCGCTTCGGGCGCCATCTCGGCATCGCCTTCCAGTTGATCGATGACGTGCTCGACTACCAGGGCAACGTGGCGGAACTGGGCAAAAACGTGGGCGACGATCTCGCCGAGGGCAAACCCACCCTGCCGCTGATTTATGCCATGCAGCATGGCAACGCGGCGCAGGCGGAGCTGATTCGCGGTGCGATCCGCTCCGGCGGCCTGGACAATCTGACCCAGATCGTTGACACGGTGCGCGAGTGCGGCGGCCTGCAATACACCATCGACCGCGCCGCCGAGCACACCCGCCTGGCCCTGGAGGCGCTGGAACCGGTGGCGAACTCCAAGTATAAGGAAGCACTCTATACCTTGGCGGAAGAGTCGCTCAAACGCACTCACTGAACCGCCATCCATCATCAAGGGAGAGGGTTTTATGCGACACCTACTGACCATCACCGTGCTGGCACTGCTGCTGGGCGGTTGCGCGCTGAGCCCGCAGCAGATTGAGATCGAGCCCAATGTCACCGTGCCCACCGTCAACCGGGGCAATAACATGCCGGTACAGGTGATCGCGGTGGATTCCCGCTCCAAGCAGGCGTTCGGCTCGCGCGGCGGAGTCTATAAGGACACCGCCCTGGTGCAACCGGCCAACGACATTCGTCAGGCAATCGCCGAATCGGTGCGCAAAGGCCTGCAAAGCCAGGGTTTCAACGCCTTCAATCCGGGCCAGGACGCCACCACGCTGGAAGTGCGCCTGGAGCAGTTGGATTACATCCCCGAACAGGGCTCGGTGGTCAACGAAGTGACCCTCAACCTGGAACTGCTGGCGGAGGCCCGCCGTGGGCCGACCACGCACACCGGCACCTACAAGAGCAGCGTGGTGCACGATGTGCCGTTCACGCCGAACGCCTCACGCAACCAGACCATGATCAATGACATTCTGGGCAAGGCGATCCAGCGCATGCTGCAAGACCCGGAAATGCTCAACTTCCTGTCCGGTAACGACACGCCCTGATCCCCGCGCCGGGCCGGCCCTTGTTGAAACGAAAAGGGCGGCCCGGACATCGGCTTTATTCGTTCTCCGCGCGCACCGTCACCTGGGGGCTCTCGGGGTCTTCGAGGGCCACCGTCAGCAGCAGAGGCTGGCAACAGACGTGGCAATCCTCCACGTACTCCTGATCGCCCTGGGAGGGGTCCACCAGCGCATCAAAGTGCTCCCAGCAGTGCGGGCACTGCACGCTTACCGCAATCAACTCCATCACTTTCGCTCCTGTGCGCCGCTTTCCATCGTGCTGCTTTCCGTCGTGCCGCTTTCCGCCATGCCGCTTTCCACCGTGCTATTGGGGCAGGCGCAGATCGCCAAGCCAGGCGGGCGGCGCCTCGATCGGCTGAGGCGTGCCCTGCCCCCATACCGGCCCCGGCCAGCAGGGGTCATTCTGGAAGCGGGCGATGATGTGCACGTGCAACTGCGGCACCAGATTGCCGAGCGCGCCGATGTTGATCTTCTCCGCGCCGGTGACCCGCTCCAGCTCGGCCGCCAGATGATTCACCGTGCTCAACAGCCGGCCCTGCTCCACCACCGGCAAGTGATGCCATTCGCGTAACGCTTCGCGTTTAGGCACCACGATCAGCCAGGGAAAGCGGCCATCACGCATCCAGCGCAGCCAACACAGCGAGGTCTCGCCCAGAGCGCCGGTGTCGGCGGCCAGACGGGAATGCAGTTCTACCATGGATGAGTCTCCGGAAAAGGCCCCGCCTCACCGGTGGCCAGGACCGGGCAACGTGCAAAGACTGAAAAAAAGCTCTAGGATCATACGCAAAAATATTGTCATACCGAGACGTTATTGAACGTCGCCTCAAGACCGGCAGGAACACCGGCCTCAATTACCAGGGAGGGCACCATCTATGCATCCGGGTGATCGCCCACCGGCGTTCACCTTACCGATTGGGGGAAGATCATGGAATGGGTTGCCATCGTAACCACGGTCGCGTTGATTCAATGCACGCTGTTCAGTTTTGTGGTCGGCCGGGCCCGAGTGAAATACCAGATTCGCGCCCCGGCCGTGCAGGGCCATGAACTGTTCGAGCGCACCTTGCGTATCCATGCCAATACGGTGGAGCAACTGATCTTGTTCCTGCCAGCACTCTGGCTGTTCGCCTGGTATCTGGAACCGCGCGCAGCGGCGGTACTCGGCGGCGCCTTCATTCTCGCCCGGCAGCGCTACTTCAACGATTATCTGGAACAGCCGCGGGAGCGCGGCACCGGCTTTCTGGCCGGCTTACTGGTGACCCTGACGCTGCTCGCCGGTGGCCTGGCCGGCGCCGTCTACCGTCTTTGTCTGAGCGGTTAGCCTGGTCCGGCTGCCCACCGTGAAACCGGGTCAGCGATAATCCGACGGGCTGCGCCCGGTCCAGCGGCGGAACGCGCGGGCGAAATTGGAGGCGTCCGAATAGCCCAGCGCCAGCGCCACCTCATCCACCGAACGCTGGCTCTGGGTCAGGTATTCCACCGCCAACCCCTTGCGCAGGTCGTCGAGCAGACGCTGATAACTGGTACCCAATTGCTGGAGCTTTCGTTTCAAGGTGCGCGAGGACATGTGCATTTCGGAGGCGACATCCTCAACCCCGGGGAAACCACCCGAGCCGGCCAGCATGATGCGGCGCACCCGTCCAAGCAACGGCGGTGGCGCTTTGATCTGCTCCATCTCCTGTTCGCACTGAGCGGCGGCCATTTGCGCCAGCCGCGGGTCGGCGAAGCGCAAACGGCGCTGTAGCCGCTCTGCGGGAAAACGCATCTGGCTGTAGGCGCAGTCAAAATAAATCGGCACCGGAATCAACGCCCGCAGCTTCTGAAAATACGCCGGCTCCGGGTAGGAAAAGCGCAACTCGCCGAAGATTTCCATGTCGGGCAGAAGCTGCATGCCCATAAAGTGAAAACTGGAAAACAGGCTTTCGATCACCAACGGTGCCAGCTCACCCAAGGAAAGCATTTCGTTGACCTGCAGAACCGCCCACTCGCCGTCCACGAACAGCTCCAGTTGAACGATGGTGCTGCGGGTGCGGAAGTACTTCACCGCCAGCTCCAGGGCGTCGCCAAGGGTATCGCTGCTCATCGCCGCGTAGCCCAGAAAACCGTGGGAAGAGAGCGTCATGGAGGCGCCCAGCTCCCACCCGAGCCAGGGCTCCTCGGTGAGTGCCAGTACGCGCCGGGCAAACCGATCAAACACCTTGGCGGTCAGCCGGGCCCTGGGGTCACGCCAACTGCCCGCCTCGATCCTCAAGCCGGCCAACGCCTGGTCTTCGGAAATGCCGCGCTTAGCCAGAACCTCCAACATCAAAGTCAGATACTCCGCGGAGATGGAGTAGTCCTCGGCGCTCATTTTTAGAATTGTCATTGTCTCTCCGACTCATCGTCGCCATGGCCCGAAATGACCGAAAAGCCAAAAGATACCCGGTTCGATCCCATTCGCGCAAGGCCATTGTGAACATTCGTACCAGATCGGACTGTTCGCGGGTATGGCCTGACCACCTCGCGCGCACCTCCGGTTGGCCCGGGCCTCTCGGCAGACGGTCTGCGGCGGACGGTCCGCCCCGGTTTTTCTCGACTGACACGCAACGTCCGGCGCCGGTGGCGCAAATTGTCACAACCTGCCGTGGCGCGGGGCTTTCTCCGGCCCCTTGCTGCCATCGAGCCTGTATCCGTTTGATAAATATGAATTTTTTATCTTTCTTCGTTTGGCACGATTCTCGCTGTAACGGACCCTGAGCAGACAGGGCAAACAATGGGTGAGCGGCCATGACAAAGATTGTGCGGATCGAGAAGCGACACCCGGAAGCGGCCTTGGAAAACCTCAACCGGGTCACCGGTCTGGAGTTCGAGCGGTGGCCGGAGTCATTGCTCGACTGCGTGGAACAGGACGGCGTGGAGCGGGGAAACACGCCATCGGATGAGAGCCCTGGGGAGGCTGCCGAGCGGATGGCGCGGGTCGGCCAGTTGGGTAGTTAACAGAGCCGGCCACCCGCTCGCGAGTCGGGCTCGTGGAGCAGGTCGAATCAGTAGTTGGAAATGAGCTTGTCCTGGGGGCGCAATACGGTGCCACGACGCTGCATGTAAAGCTCTTCGACCACATAGCGCATGGCCGGGTCCGAGAGCCGCAAGGAAATCTGCACCTGTTCGACGCTGTCGGTGAAGCGCAGCTTGACCAGCCCGGACAACAAAGCGCTGCCGTCGCCGCTGATCTCAGCGGCGTCCACCAGTACCGCCTGGTCGTTTCTGCTGTCCAGATAGCGCACTAACAGTTGCACCGTGCCGGTGGCACCGGACACCCGTGCCCAGGCCGCCACATTGAACTCGGCGTCCCATTGACGCGCGCGCGCGGGCCGACCGTCAGCCCAGATGCGGCTGGGCACCTTGGCGATGAATTTTTCTATCATTGATGGCTTGTCTCGATCCGGATTACGCAACGGCTCCGGCTGTTGCCGGACGCCTGCCAGAATATCGTTCTCCCCCGTCGGCGCTACGCCGGGCGGCGGCGATCTCACACCTTCTCCGTATGGAGTGTACGTGCCCGGACATTGTTCCTGCCACGGGCCATTTGGCGTCGGCGCTGGGACCCGGTTCACACCTCTTCGCATCTCACCATCAACAAAGGTACAATTGTTGGACAAAAAATAACCTCGCCGCCCATGGCCGCCCCTAAACTTTGCCCACTTACACAGCCACCAGCAGCGGAAGCAGAGACCAGCCATGGGCGAATTAAAGCAACTTCGAGAGCAACAACAGACCCTGATTCACCGCGCCAAGCGCCTCAGCAATACCCTTTATCTTGCCGGGCTGGGCGCCTACAGCAAGGCCACCAACCATTCCGAAGCGCTCTATCAGCGCTATCTGGAAGAAGGCACGCAGGCCTATGGCGATGACGCCGAACGCAAACCGGCCCTTTTGCTGGCGGGGCGCGGCGCGGTAGTTAGTGCTCGCAAACTCCTTGAGGACGCGCCCGCCAAGCGTGGTGAGCTCTACGAACAATGGATTGCCACCGGCAAACAAGAGCGCGGCGAAGACTCGGCTCAGGCCAACGAGCTCGTGTTGGCCGGCATCGGCGCGGTCAGCACCCTGCGCCAGCGCAGCCAACGGCTGTTCGACGATCTGGTCAGCACTGGCGAAAAAGAAAGCGCCTGACCAGGCCGAGGCAAAGCCGGCCCGCGCCGGCTTTGCTTTTTCCCCACACTCTCTTTCGCCCTCTCTTTCGCACTCTCTTTCTCCCTGCACGCTCTGTTCTTACTCGTGCCGACCTGCCCCCTCGCTCCCGGGACGACCACGGTGACAGCCGGCGCCGCGCGCTTGAGGGTCTGTTATAGTTGCTTCACCATTACCACCGCGCCGCCTCCGGCCAAGCCTGGCCGGGCCTGGCGAGCAGCTACCCGACAACGCCGCTTGCGGTGCAACGGCAACCGCCCTTTAAACCTTTACCCACTACGAGACGTCGATGGCCAAACGCGGACGGGATCAACGGCCCACCAGCTCCCGCGGCCGGCTTTGGAAACTCACCGGCATGACCACCTCCATCGCCACCCGCGTGGCGACCCACCAGGTGAAAGGCTGGTTCCAAGCCCCCGAGGCAAGGGAAGCCAACCGGGAGGCGCTAATGCGTCATATCGGCCGGGAAGTGGCCGCCACCCTGGGTGAAATGAAAGGGGCGGTGATGAAAGTCGGGCAGATCGCCTCCCAGATGCAGGACGTGCTGCCGCGCGAAATCGCGGAACAGCTGGCGGTGCTGCAAAACGCCTCCGCGCCGATGCCTTTCCATGTGATCCGGCGGCAATTGGAACAGGCCCTCGGCGGACCGATCGCCGAGCACTTTTCGCATTTCGAGGAGCAGCCCTTCGCCGCCGCTTCCATCGGCCAGGTCCACCGCGCCACCACCCTGAGCGGCGAACCGGTGGTGGTGAAAGTGCAGTACCCGGCGGTGAAGGCCTCCATCGATTCGGACATGAAACACCTCAAGCGCATCCTCAAGCTCGGCAGTCTGCTGCGGGTGGACGAAAACGCCCTGGACGCGGTGTTTCGGGAAATTCGCACGCAGTTGGATGATGAACTGGATTATCAAAAGGAAGCGGACAATCTGCGCCTGTTCCACGAGTTCCACGCCGACGACGCCGATGTGGTGATCCCGCGCGTGTTCCCGGCTCTTTCCAACGCCAGCGTGCTGACCCTGAGCCTGGAGGAAGGCACGCCGCTGGAGCAGGTCAATGATGAAAACGGCTTTGATCAGGCGCTGCGCGACCGGTTCGGCACGCGCCTGTTCGACCTGATTGCCCGGCAGATCTTTGATCTGCGGGTGGTGCATTGCGATCCCCACCCCGGCAATTTTGCCTTCCGCACCGACGGCAGCATCGTGCTCTACGATTTCGGCGCGGTGAAGCGCCTGCCCGAACAGGACGTTCAATTGATGGCACGGATCGTACGCGCCGCTCTCGACGGCCACTGGCAGGCGCTGGATCAGGCGCTGCTGGAGATCGGCGCCCGCCGTGACCGCTCTGAACAGGTCTCCGAGCGCCTGTATCGCAACTGGGTCCCGCTGCTGGTGCAGGGCTTTTCCGACCAGGGCTTCGATTTTGGCAGCGCCCGGATACACCAGGAGCTGATTCAGCAAGCCAAACGCACGCCGCTGGAAGAAATGCTGAAGTTCCAGCCCTGTTCGCGCACCCTGCTGGTACAGCGCGTGGTCGGCGGTCATTACTGGACGCTGAAAAGCCTGCGCGTGAAGGCCGCGTTCCGGCCGCCCCTGGAGGAGTTACTGGCACGCGGCCCGGGGTAGCTGGCACAACGAAATCGCGGCCGCTGGCGGCCGCGATGGAGGGCGGCGCCTTCCCTGGCGCCAGGTCAATGGGGGTTCAGAACGCGGAACGCAAACCCACGCTGATGCCCGATATCTCTTCATCGCCGTCGTCGTAATAGCGCATGTATTCCAGGTTGGCGCCCAGAGTATCGGTGAGATTGAAATCGATACCCGCCCCGTACGACTGATCCTCGAAGTGTTCGTCATCGTCCACTGAATAATCGATGCCCGCCACCGAACCTTCCGCTTTGACGGTCCCTTTCATCTTGGTGTAACCGCCGATGATGTAGGGGTGCACGGACTCGGAAATCGGCGCCGCCAGTTTCACGTAGGCACCGTACATATTGTCCAGTTCGAAATCGACAATGCCCTGTGAGTCTTCACTGAAACCGGCACCGCCACGCACCTCGAGGCCGAGCCAGTCGGTGAATTCCACGCCACCACGCAGCACCGCGCCGTCGATCTTCAGGGTGTCGCTGTCATACTCATCGTTGTCGTATTGAAACTGTGTGTAGTTGGCGCCGATATAAGGCCCCGCGGCGAACGCGCCGCCCGCCACCAGCGAGCACGACAGAACCATCGCTTTACCCAATACTTTGACCTTCATTTGCGTCTCCTTTTGCGTGTGAAGTCCGGAGCAGCACTCCAGCGCCCGTTGCCCGCCGCGCCGCTCCAGGCCCGGTGAATCCGCAAGGCGCTCCGCCAATGCTCCTCGAATTTTGACCAGCCTAACCGGGGGCGTTCCTTAACCCCCGTTAAATGGGGTAAAAGGGGATGACGGAGTTCGCATTCCGTTCGCTTTATCCGGGGGCCCCGCTTCGACAACATCAGGGAAGGGCATGAGAAGAGAAATCCAAGGGGGATGGCGGCTCTGCCTGACGCTGTGCTTGTTGCTGTGCACCGGCGCCAGCCAGGGGCTGACGCTGAACGGCGGGGAATTCTATGAAGCCGCGGCCCAGCTACGCTGGCTGGACGACGCGGCCGCACGCTTGCAACCCGACCAGGCACTGCGACGGTTGCACGCCGGCGGCGGCCAGATGCTCGGTCAGGACTACCCTACCCTCGGCTTCCGCCAGGGCAATCAGTGGTTGTACCTGCCGATCACCAATCGTGGCTCCCGCGACACCTGGTACCTGAACGTGGCCCGGCCCCATCTGGATTTCCTCGACCTCTACGTCTTTGACGATCAGAACCGCCTGATCCAGCATCAGACAAGCGGCGATCGGCGGCCGTTCGCGGCGAGAGCCTTTGCTCACCATCGGCTGGTGTTGCCGGTTACCCTGCCAACCGGTACGCACAGCTCGCTGCTGTTCCTGGCCCGGGGCGCCAATGTGATCGACTTTCCATTGACGATCTCTTCGCCTGAGCGTTTCAACCAGATGGATACCCGCCTCACCCTTTCCTCCGGATTTTACTTCGGTGGCGTGGCGATCATGTGCCTGTTTAACCTGCTGATCTTCCTGTCCATCCGTGACCTCAGCTACCTCTATTACGTGCTTTACCTGGGCACCTTTGGCCTCAATCTGTTTGCCCGCGAGGGGCTGGCCTACCAATGGCTCTGGCCCGGCGCCAGCCAGTGGAACCACCTCTGCCTGCCAGCACTCAATCTGATCACCCTGGCCTTTTCCATCCTGTTTTCCTGCGCGTTTCTGGAATTGAAGCAGCGCGCCACCACGTTCAATCGGTGGCTCACCCTGGCCGCAGGCGCACTGCTGGTGGCGGCGCCGCTGAGCCTGCTTCATTTCCACTTTTTTATCTGGTTTTCGTCCGCGGTGGCCCTGCCCTGGACGGTGATCGCGATCACCCTGGCGGTGTGGCTGCTGCGCGGCGGTTACAGCCCGGCGCGTTATTACCTGCTGGCGTCGGCGGCGATCAGCATCGCCTGCGTGATCTATATTCTCAAAACCTTCAACGTTATCGGCGGCCATTGGCTGATCGAAAACGCCCTGCAACTGGGCACCGCCACCGAGGCGGTGTTGCTCTCGTTCGCCCTGGCCCACCGAATGACCACGCTCAAAGCAGAGAACGAGCGAATCCAGCGGGAGGCCAACGAAGCATTGGAACGGCGGGTCAGCGAGCGCACCAGCGAGCTCAATGCCGCGCTCAGTTCACGCAGCGAGTTTCTCGCCGTGATGAGCCATGAGATTCGCACCCCATTGAACGGCATCGTCGGCACCCTGGACATGCTTCGCGACACCCACCTGGACGAGGACCAGCGTGTCCATCTGCACGTGATCGAGCGCTCCAGTGCCAGCCTGCTCAATCTGATCAACGATGTGTTCGATTATTCCCGCCTCAACGCCGGCAAGATGCCACTGGAGCAGAGCGCCTTTGAGTTGCCCGCCCTGGTCGGCGAGTGCGTGGCGCCGTTCGAGCAACGCGCCAGGCTGAATGGCAATCGGCTTGGCTGGACGCTCTCCAATTCACTGGGGGATTACTGTGTCGGCGACCCGGTGCGGTTGCGCCAGATCCTGATGAACCTGATCGGTAACGCGGTCAAGTTCACCGAGGACGGCGCCATTGACGTGGCCGTGCATCGCGAAGTCGACAACAGCGATTACGTGTTTTTCAGTGTCACCGACAGCGGCGTCGGCATTCCAGCCGGGCAACGCGCCCTGCTGTTTGAGCACTTTCAACAACGCGACAGCAGCACCCAGCGCCGCTACGGAGGCACCGGCCTGGGCCTGGCGATATGCCGGCAACTGGCGGAAATCATGGGTGGCGAAATTGGCGTGCAGGCCCCACCCGGCGGCGGCTCGAAGTTCTGGGTCCGGTTGCCGTTACCGCCGGGGCGAACCCGGCCGGATGAGCCGGCCCTGCCCGATCAGCCAGACAGCCAGCGCTACGCACGCTTGCTGATTGTCGACGACAACCACATCAATCTGCGCGTCGCCGAGGGTCTGTGCCGGAAATTGGGCCATCAGTGCGACACCGCCGAGAGCGGCGCGGAGGCACTCGCTACCCTGCTGGCGGCGCCGAACCGTTTCGATCTGATTCTGATGGATTGCGAAATGCCCGATATGGATGGTTTCGAAACCACCCGGGCGATCCAGCAATGGCAGCGCGAGGGGCGCCTGCCGGTGATCCCGGTGATCGCGCTCACCGCCCACGCGGTGCCGGACAAGATCGCCGCCTGCCACGATGCCGGCATGGTCGGACACATCGCCAAGCCGGTGAACCTGAGCCGCCTCAACGAGGCGCTGCAGGACACGCTGCGCGGGGTCGCCGACGGCGGCAGGGCCTGAATTAAACGTTACGCAGCAGGTAATCGGTGAAGCGGCTCAGGTCATTGAGGTTGGCGCAGCGACGCGCGCTGCGGCAGAACGGCAAATAGCTGGCCATGATGGCGTCACCACTGTTCCAGCGGCTTTCCGGTTCGGGGTTGAGCCAGAACACTTGCCGGGCGCGCCGGGAGATCTCGGCGAGATGCTGCTCACCGGCGGGCAGATCGTTATTGCGAGCATCGCCAAGCACAATCACCGTGGTGTGACGATCAATCTCGCCGCCACACAGGTTGGCGAATTCCTTGAACATGGTGCCGTAATCGGTGCCACTGCCTGACAGACGATCCAGAATCCGGCCCACCGCGATGTCCGGCTCGTAACGATCAAAATCCCCGGTGACTTCGTCGAAGCGAGAGGCGAACGCAAAGCTGCGCACTTTCGGCAGCACATCGGTCATCGCGTAAAGAAACTGCAGCAGAAAGCGCGCCGCCTCGCGCACGGAACTGGACACATCGCAGATCACCAGCACCTTGCTGCGCAAGCGCTGGCGGTCGCGCCAGTGCATTTCCACCGGGACGGCGTTGTAGCGCAGGCTGGCTTTCAAAGTACGGCGCGCATCCAAAGCGCCGCGCTTGGCGCGTTTCTGGCGGCGCTGATGCAGGCTCGCCAAACGTCGCGCCATGCGTTGTACCAGCAGGCGCACCTGTTGGAACTCGCGCAACTCCCGGAAGGGCGCCGCGCGCATGGTGTGCTCGCGCAGCGCCCGCCCGTGGGCGCGACCGTGCAGTTCGAACTGACGGCGCACATAGCCCACCGCCAGGTCACGCACCTGTTGGCGCCAGTCACGCAGCTGCGCGGCGCGGCGCTGATCGGCGCTTTTCGGGGAGCCGTCCAGCCGCAGGATTTCGTCGTCCACCGCGCCCATGCCCATGCTCATCAGCAACCGGCGCGCGTACAGACCTTGCTGGGTAATCACTTCCATGGCGGTGAAGTCGATCTCGCCCGCGGCCCGGGCCAGGGTCTGCTCCAGGCCCTCGGGGGTCTGGGCAACCAGCTCGGCGACCTCCTCCTCCAACCCTTCACCGTCCGGGCGGGCGCCATCCGTGGCGTCGTTCTCGCCGTCGCCGTCAACGCTCTCGAACTGGAAAAAGGCCTCGAAGCAGCGGTCGAATTCAAGCCGCTCGAGCTGGCTTTTCGCCAGGGTCATGGCCAGCGATTCGCGGAACCGGTCGCGGCCGGCATAGCCCACCAGCGCGGCGGCGCGGAACGCCTCTTCGGCTTCCACCGGAGAGATGCGCACCCCGGCACCACGCAGGGCCTGGATGAATTCGTGCAAACGACGCTCGGCCATGACTCAGCCCTCAGGAGGCGCGCGGCTTACGGAACCAGTGCGGCAGTATGTCCCGGGCCAGGGCGACGTCTTGTTCGTTTTTCAGCACCAGCGCCAACGTCTGCTCAACCAGCTCCGGCTCAAGCGTCTCGGCGTGCAACAACACCAGGGCCCGCGCCCAATCCAATGTCTCGGAGATCGCCGGCAGTTTTTTCATGTCCTGTTCACGCAGATGCTGAATAAACGCCACCAGCTGCTCGCGCAGCTGCTCCCCCAGTTCGGGTACCCGCTGGGCCAGAATGCGCCGCTCCAGATCCGCGCCCGGGTACGGGATATAAAGATGCAGGCAGCGACGCTTAAGGGCATCGGAGAGTTCACGCTGGTCGTTGCTGGTGAGAAACACCAGCGGCTGATGGCGTGCCTTGACGGTGCCCATCTCCGGAATCGAGATCTGAAAATCGGACAGCAACTCCAGCAGAAACGCCTCGAATTCCTGGTCCGCTTTGTCGATCTCATCGATCAGCAACACCACCGGCTCGTCCGAGCGCAACGCCTTCAACAGCGGGCGTGGCTCCAGAAAGGTCTCACTGTAGAAAGCGTCACCCAGGTCGCCAAGGCGCTTGATGCTGGCCTCCAGGCCTTCCGCGTCGCCGAGCAGGTCACTGAGCTTGTCGCGCAGCAATTGCGTATAGAGCAATTGCTTGCCGTATTTCCATTCATACAGCGCCCGGCTTTCATCCAGCCCTTCATAACACTGCATGCGGATCAGGGGCGCCTCCAGGAACGCGGCGGCGGCTTTCGCCAGCTCGGTCTTGCCCACCCCCGGCGGGCCTTCCACCAGCACCGGTTTGTGCAACTGCGCGGCCAGATAAACCGCCAGGGCGGTGCGCTGGTCGCAGATGTAATCCTGCGCGGCGAAATTGCGGACCACATCCTCAACGGACTCGATACGGGTTTTCATGTCGGGCTCGGCTGTGAAGAAGAGGTTCAAGTTTAGGACAGTCGCCGGTCGTGGGCAGAGACGGGAACCGTCGCCGCCATGGGGGATACGGACAATCGGCCGGCGCGGTTGCGCTCAGTGCACCACGGTGTCATCCGCCAGCATCATGCCGGACGGGTCGTTGCCCTCGTCTTCATCGTCGCTGACATCGAAATGCAGGGAATGCACTTCGCCGTCAATCATCTCCGGAATACGGTCCAGAAACAGATCCAGATGGTCGGAATCAAAATGGCGCTCCAGGGCATCCAGCGTTCGCCATTGCTGCCAGAGCATGATTACCCGGGGCGCGTCCGCTTTGACGTAAACCTCATAGGACAGGCAGCCATCCTCATCGCGGGCATGGCTGGCCAGTTCCTGGATCAGAGCCAGGGCTTTGTCCCGCGTCGCGTCGCGGACCGGTATCACACCTTTAACGATGACCATGCTGCCTTTACAATCCAGTCAAACAGACCGAACAGTATAACATGGATCGGCAATCGCCGGGGCGCAGGCCCCGGGAGTGCCGGCAGGCTGGCTAGAGGCGCTGCTTGAAGGTCACCGAGTCGGCCAAGGGGATGCGGCCAACGCGGGTACGGTTGGCGGCCACCGTTTCGTCTTCGTAACCAAAGCTGATGCCGACCATGATCACGGTGGAATCGGGCTCGCCAAATACGTCGCGCACGTCGTTGGGGTAGTAACGCATGCTGCCCTGGGCGCAGCAGCCGATGCCATGGGCGGTCATCGCCAGCATCAACGACTGAATGTACATGCCCACGTCCATGGCCACGGTGGTCCCGAACGATCGCTCCATGCCGATGAACACCACGTGCGGGGCGTCAAAAAGCTCGAAATTGCGCAATTGGGCGCGCTGGCGGGCGGGTTTGTCGTCGCGGGCGATGCCCATGTTGTTGTACAACTCCACCGCGCAATCGATCTGACGCTGGCGGTAAACACCGTTGAACGTGCCCGCGTTGGGCTCGAAATCCGGCTCGATGGGAATGCCAGCGGCCACCTTTTCGACCATCCGGCGGCGCAGTTCATCACGCGCCTCTCCGGAGGCCACGAACACTTTCCAAGGCTGAATATTGCAGTTGGACGGCGCCAGCTGGGCCAGCGAAAAGACCTGTTCAAGCACGTCCTCGGGCACCTGGCGGTCCTGAAAGCCGCGTACTGAGCGGCGCTGGCGCATGGCATCGGCGAGGGAGACTGCATCCGCGGTCATAATGACTCCTGTTGTTGTCGGATCGGGCGGAACAAATACCGGGGAACCTCTGAACAACCCCCAATGGCTCTGCGGGTGCTACAGCACGCCCTGCGGGGCTTTCCGGGCGATGCCTGCTCGGCGTTGCGCCTTCTCGACGTAGCCCGCTATGCCTTCGAAGACGCGCCTTGATCAGGCACCGCCCGGAAAGCCAGAACCATCGGGAGTTGTTCAGAGGTTCCCCTGGATTATGGAATGGTGTTTCATCCTACCCAGTTGCCGAATAAAAGGCGATGACCCACCGGTCGCGCCCGTCCTGGTCACGCCCGTTGCTAGAGCCGCTCGCCGGCCGCCCAGCGGCGCCCGCCCAGCGCCAGGATTTCCAACTGTTCCGCGGCGTTGCGAGCCAATTGCTCGCGGCGCGCCGGGGACACATCCAACATCGCCACGCCAAGGCTGAACATCAGCGCCACCGCCGCCTCCGCCTCACGCTCGGCGGGCACCGGCGGGCGCCCCTGCGAAGCCACCACCTGGCGGATGTCCTCGGCCAGCTCGTCGATCAACAATTGCAACTCACCGTGGATTCGCAGCCGATAGGCGCGCCGCCGCCCCAGCCGTTGCTGCAGCAGCAACCGGAATTCGTCTTCATAGAGGTGTTGAAAACGGCCAAACCGACCCACCAGCTCACGGACCGCCCGGGCCACGCCGATTTCGATCATGCTGCGCCGGCCCTCGGCCATCCCGCCACGCAGGCGAAAGCAGGCCCGGTCGATCAGCGCCAGCCCCAAGGCTTCCATGTCGGGAAAATGGTTGTACAGCGAGGTCGCCGCCAGCCCCGCCTCGCGGGCCACCTCGCGCAGGCCAAGGCTGTCGAAGCTGCGCCCGCCGGCCATCAGGCTGGTGGCGCTGTCGAGAATCCGCTCGCGGGTTTCGCGCTTTTGACGTTGTCGGGGGGTATCGGACATTAGCCTTACAAACGTTAGTTTAAATTCATGCCCTATCTAGCCATAAAACACCGTTTCATAGCAATGGCGCGTGTAAACAATTGACGAAGGCTTGTTCCATGCTGAAAATAACTCACAGTTGTTAGTTGTAATTCTGGCACGCCGGAGGAACACTGGCCCTTTCGGGTCGGGCGGCGCATCATCGCAATGACGGCGCATGGGGTGCCCACCGCCGTCGGCGCGGCTACATCAAGGACGTACAGCAAGGGGCTCTTAATGAATTACCTGGTCACTGGTGCTACCGGCTTTATTGGTCGATTTCTGGTCGCGCGCTTGCTCAGACGCGAAGGCGCCCGGGTGTTCGCGATCGTGCGGCCCGGCTCCGAGTACAAACTCGACGCATTGCGCCGCCGGCTGTGCGTGGAAGAGGATCGGCTGGTACCGATCAAGGGCGACCTGACCAAAAAGCTGCTGGGCATCGGCAAACGGGACCAGGACGATCTGGTCGGCCAAATCGATCACTTCTTCCATCTCGCCGCCATTTACGACCTCAACGCCGACGAGAACACCCAGCGCTACATCAACATCGAAGGCACCCGGCAGACCCTGAAACTGGCCGAGAAGCTCAACGTCAAATGCTTCCACCATATCTCCTCGGTGGGCGCCGCCGGTCTTTATCAAGGCACCTTCACCGAAGACATGTTCGAAGAGGCGGTGGGCCTGGACGACCCTTACCTGCTCACCAAGCATGAGTCGGAAGGCCTGGTTCGCCAGGAGAGCCGCATTCCCTGGCGCATTTATCGCCCGTCACTGGTGGTCGGGCATTCGCAAACCGGGGAAATGGATAAGATCGACGGGCCCTATTATTTCTTCAAGGTGGTGCAGAAGCTGAAGGATTATCTGCCCAACTGGATTCCTTTGCTGGGCGTGGAGGTGGGCCACTTCAATGTGGTGCCGGTGGATTTCGTCGCCGACGCGCTGGACCACATTGCCCACCAGCCCGAGGGCAACGGCCAGTGCTTCCACCTGACCGCCGACCGCAGCTACAACTTCGGTGAGTTGCTGGACATTATCGCCAGCGCGGCCCAGGCGCCGCGCATGGCGGTGCATCTGAATCAGCGAATGTTCGATGCCGTGCCCGGCTTCGTGAAAAAGGGCATGAGCGCCCTGACGCCACGGATGCTGATCAATCAGACCTTGGAAAATCTCGACATTCCCCCGTCGATCTTGCCGTTCCTGACCTTTCCCACGGAATACGACAATCAGCGCGCCCAGGCCGCGCTGGCGGGCAGCGGCATTAAGGTGCCGGACGTGGAAGACTACATGCAGCAGTTGTGGGACTTCTGGGAAAACCACCTGGACCCGGACCGCGACGAGCGTGAAGACGAGCTGCAGCCCTTGCCCTCATTGCCTGAGCGGGTGGAAGACAAGATCGTTCTGATCACTGGCGCCACCTCCGGCATCGGCAAGGCCAGCGCGCTGAAGCTGGCCCGCGCCGGTGCCACCGTGCTAGTGGTGGCGCGCACACCGGAAAAACTGGAAGAGACACTGCATGAGATCAAGCAGCTCGGCGGCACCGCCCGGGCCTATCGTTGCGACGTCACCGATCTGGACCAGATCGACGAACTGGTGGAAAAAGTCCTGGCGGACTATGGCCGGGTGGACATCCTGATCAACAATGCCGGCCGCTCGATTCGCCGCTCGGTGGTGCACGCCTTCGACCGGTTTCATGATTATGAGCGCACCATGCAGCTCAATTACTTCGGCGCCCTGCGATTGATCATGAAACTGCTGCCAACCATGGTCGAGCGCGGCTTCGGCCATGTGATCAATATCTCCAGCATCGGCGTGCTCACCAACGCGCCGCGGTTCTCCGCCTACGTCGCCTCGAAAGCCGCGCTGGACGCCTTTACCCGTTGCGCCGGCAGCGAGCTGGCGCACCAGGGGGTGCGCTTCACCACCATCAATATGCCGCTGGTTCGCACGCCCATGATCGCCCCCACCAAGATCTACAACCATGTCCCCACCATCAGCCCCAATCAGGCGGCGGACATGATCTGCGAGGCGGTGGTCCGCCAGCCCAAGCGCATCGCCACCAGCCTGGGCATTCTTGGCCAGGTGATGCATTTCATCACCCCGAGAGTCACCGAGACGATCATGAACACCGGCTACAAGCTGTTTTCCGACTCAGCCGCCGCGCGCGGTGAAAAAGAGGTCAACCCGAAGCGGATCAAACGCGAGCAGGCGGCGTTCTCACGGCTGTTCAAGGGCATTCACTGGTAGGCCGATCAGGATCGGGTGTTTTGTAGGAGCAGGCCCAGCCAGCGAATTCTTTTGATTTAAGGGCGCAGGCACGCAGCACGCTGAATCGAAGCCAGCTGCGACGTTAGCGGATTCACAATGCGCTTTTGCGCACCGCACAGTGGCGCCGATTTTGACTTGGCGTGTTGCGCGAAGCGCAAGCGGGCGGCGTGTCGCGTGTTGCCTCGCCCCCGGCCTCGCCTTCGGCTCGGTTCGCTGGCTTGACCTGCTCCCACAGCGGCTTCGTGAGGTGAGGCGACGCCCGAATCAAGCCGGCGCGCCCTCGCCCACTCTTTCAAGAAAGGCGAGGATCTCCCGGTTCACTTCGGCGGCCTGCTCCATCTGAATCCAGTGGCCACAGCGGTCCAGAATCACGGTGCTCAGATCGGGCACGTAATCGGGCATGCGCGCCAGCGCTTTCTGGCCGAAGATCAGCACCGGGTCCTGCATGCCACCGAGAAACAGAACCGGCGCCGGGATCGTCCAGTTCGGGTCGTCCCGGCTTTCCCGCCAAGAGGCGTCCATCGCCCGGTACCAGTTGATGGCACCGGTAAAACCGGTCTTCTCGAAGCGGGCTACGTAGTAGGCCAGATCCTCATCGCGCATCCAGCGCGGTGGTGTCTCCGGCCTGGACATGGCCTGTAGAATCCGCCGGTCATCGTGGCCGACACGAAAGTCGTCGATGCCGTCCGCGGAGAGGCTGTGAAATAGGCGGCGCAGGCTGTCCTGAACATTTTCCTGCAGCTCCTGCTCCGGCAACGCCGGCTGTTGGAAGTACAACATGTAGAAAAAATGATCGCCAAACAGCGCGCGCATTGCCTCGGTGGGCGGCCGGGGCGCGGGGCCACCATAGGGCACCGACAACCCCACCACCGCCGCGACCCGCTCGGGGTGCCGGCGCGCCACCTGCCAGGCCAGAGCGCAGCCCCAATCGTGCCCAATCAACACGGCGCGCTGCGCGCCCAGAGCGTCAATCAGCGCCACCACGTCGGCCACCAGCCGCGACTGGCGATATTCTTCCACCTCATCGGGGCCACCGGTTTCGCCGTAACCGCGCAGGTCCGGCGCCACCGCGTGGTAGCCCGATTGCGCCAGCACCGGCAGTTGATAACGCCACGACGCCCAGCACTCGGGGAAACCATGCAGGCAAAGCACCAGGGGGGCATCGGGCTCACCGGCCTCGGCAATAAAGAAGTCCAATCCATTGGCGGCCAGGCGCCGTTCGCTGATAAATGCCATATCGAATCGATCTGTTTGCTCAATCCCAGGGTTTCAGGCTGGTTTCCAGCCGGCCAGTCTGGCAATGTGACACTGCAATTCATGCGTGACAAGCGAAGCCGTGCCAGCCGCCGTGACCCAGCCCCCGACCCGCCAGCGTTCGACCCCCAGGCAGCGCTTTAATGCGTTGATCAAACCCTATGTTCCCGCCTATTTCCCAGTGGCCTGGAAGATGGGTCTATCGATCTCGGCGTTGCTGCTGATCGGCATGGCGCTGTTGGGCTCCCTGCTGCTCAATAATCAACTGGAACGCATGCGCGCCCAGGCCGATACCTTTGGCGACGCCATCGCCACCCAGCTCGCGCACACCGCCCAGGAGCCGCTGCTCGCCGAAGACAGCTTTCTGCTCAAAGTGCACATCAATAACCTGGTCCGCAGTGGCAACATCCATGGCGCAGCCCTGTTTGATCGCGACGGACAACAACTGGACAAAGCCGGCCTGGTGCCCCCCGGCGGCACGCCGGCCACGCACACCGTGCGCCGCTGGCGCCTGGAGCACCACGCCTTGAGCACCTATTTCGCGCCGGTGATGGTGGAGCAGGCGCTGGCCGGCTCGGTGGCGGTAACGCTTTCCGACCGCCCGATCATCGCCGCCCAAAAGGACGTGCGCGACACCATGATCACCGCCACCCTGGTGATGGGGCTGCTGGCGATCATCGCCTCGTTCCTGATCAGCCGGCGCCTGGCCCAGCCGATCCATAATCTGCTCGCCGCCACCAGCGCATTGCGCAAAGGCGATCTGGAATATCGCATCCATGAGCGGCGCAACGACGAAATCGGCCACCTGATCGAGGCCTACAACAGCATGGCGCACAGCATGCTTGAGAAAGATCAGGTGGAGCGCGTGCTGCAGCGCTTCGTCAGCCCCTCGGTGGCGCGCAAGATGATGGCGGACCTCAACCAGGTCACCCTGGGCGGCCGGGATGTGGTGGCCACCGTGGTGTTCGCCGACATCGTCGGCTTTACCCGGCTGTCTGAAACTCTGGCGCCGGAAGCGGTCGCCAACATGCTGAACGTCTATTTCGACGCCATCACCACCGCCGCTGGTTGCTACCGGGGCACCATCGACAAATACATGGGCGACTGCGCGATGATCGTGTTCGGCGTGCCGGAGGAGGATTCCGAGCACCTGTTTCATGGCCTGTGCTGCGCGGTAATGATTCAGCGGCTGGTGGCGCGCCTGAATCAGCATCGCGAGGCCCGCGGGCAAACCACCGTGGAGTTTCGCATCGGCATTAACGCCGGGGCCATGCTGGCCGGCAATCTGGGCTCCCGGGAGCGGATGCAATACACGGTGGTCGGCGATGCGGTGAATCTCGCCTCGCGGCTTTCCAATATGGCCGCCGCCGGTGAGATCATCGCCGCCGATACCCTGTTCGCCGACGCCAACATCGCCTCGCGTGTGCGCGCCACGGAATACGGCGCCATGCGCGTGCGGGGCCGTACCGAGCAGGTTGGTACCTACCGGGTCGATGGCGTGCACGCGTTGTCCGAAACCCTGATGGAGCAGCGCATCGCCCAGTTCCTTTCATCGCTCAGCCCGGAGGCGTCCAATGGCCGCTACTGAGACCCGACGCGGCCCGCGGGCCGCCGCGGTGACCTTGGCGATGGCCGTGTTGCTGTCGGCCTGTTCCAGTCTCCCACTGTTCTCCAACGACAACAGCCAACGGCTGGACGATGCGATCGCCGAGGATCGCTACGCTGATGCCCTGGCGATCATCGACGGCGCCGATCCGGATGACCCGCTTAACGCCGCCCTGCTGGCGCGACGTCCGGCGGTACTGGAGGCGAGCCACGCATACCGCGGCGACGCGCTTGACCGGGCCCGCGCCTTCGGCGCCCGGGGAGACTGGCAAAAGGCGTATCAGACGCTGGATCAGACGTCGCCGAGAGTGGTGGACAACCAACCTCTCAGCACGCTGAAACAACAACTGCAGGCACGGGAAGCGGACCGTCTGCGTGAGCGCCTGAGCCGTTGGTATCTGGCCGTGGGGCAAGCGGTGCTGGACAGTGGCGATTTGAACAGCGAACTGGCGCCCTTCGAAGCCGCCAGAGCCGGCGCGGCCCGCGCCGAATGGAATCGCCTGCGCAACGAAGCCACGGTCGCGCTCACCGACCTGGGCCACAGCTACGCGAACCAGGAGCAGTGGGCGCCGGCGCTACGCTTGCTGGACATGGCCCAACGCCTCAGCCCCAGCCGCCAGCAGCCGGCGGCTCTGGAGCAGGCCCGCCACCACATCAGCAGCAGCCGCGACCGGCGCCGCTCCGAGCGCAGCGAGGCCCAGCGTCGACAGGCGCAAAGCCTGGTGGCGGCGTATCAGGACAGCGGCGAGCTGAACGACCTTCTGGCCGCGCGCACTTATCTTATGGAACACCCGGACAGCGCCCCGGGAGCCCTTCGTCATCAGGTGGATGCCTGGTGTCAGCAGCGCTTCCAGGATGCCATGACGCGTGGCGAGGCCCTGTACGCGCGCGGCGAGTATCGCGATGCCTACCGGCTATGGCGTCAGGTTGCCCCGCTGCAACCGGACAACGAAGAATTGATCAAGAAGCTGGAACGCAGCCGCAAAGTGCTGAAGAACCTGCGCTCACTGGACGAGACTTAAACGAGGCCTCTCAAACAAAGCCAATGGTGCGCCCGCGACCTGCGACGAGGCCACCCGACGCGCGGTGCCGCTCGCTTGAGTGCCATTGGTTGACGTCAAAGCCCCTCAGCCCTTGCGGGAGAGGGGCTGAAGAAAAAGGCCCGCCAGAAAGCCGGGACGAGGCCCGGCTCCACGCCCTGACTATGAGCGCGGAGACGGCGCCTCGCCACCACGGGCAGCCTGGTCGTCACCACGGTCATCATCTTGCCGTTCTTCGCGCCGCTCTTCCTGCGGCGACTCTTCCTTGACGCCGGGCAGGAAGCCCTCGTTCTCGATCACCGGCTCGGAGGTGCTCGGCGCGGCGCTTTCATCAACGCTCTTGTTTTGCTCTCTCTCATACGCCTTGCGGTAATCCTCGGACACCGGCGAACGGCCATCGAACAACTGGCTGGCACGGGTCGGCAGCGGGAACGCCGTGTCGCGCACCAGATTGCCGTCTTCATCGACGCGGAACTGCATGGCGGTCACGCCCATGTATTTCTCGCGGGTCATGTCCACCAGACGCTCATTGTCGACCAGCACGGTGGGCTTGATGAAGATCATCAGGTTACGCTTCACATGGCTCTTGCTGGTGGAGCGGAACAGCACGCCCAGTAGCGGGATGTCCCCCAGCAACGGCACCTTGCGCACGGTGTCCTGAACGTCATCGGAGATCAGGCCACCCAGAGCGATGGTCTCGCCATCGTCCGCCAGCACCGTGGTGGTCAGCTTGCGTTTGGTGGTCACGATATCCACGGCCTCGCCCACCGAATCCTTGACCGCCGAGGTTTCCTGTTCCAGTTCCAGACGGATGGTGTTCAAGCCGGCCACATGGGGCGTGACCTTCAATGTCAGGCCCACGTCCTCACGCTGAATGGTGGTAAAGGGGTTGGATACGCCGGAGCCGGTGCTGGAGGCCTGGCCGGTCACGAAGGGCACGTTCTCACCGACGATGATCGACGCTTCCTGGTTGTCCAAAGTCAGAATACTGGGCGTGGACAACAGATTGGTGTTGGTGGTGGAGGCCAGCGCCTGCACCAGCGCGCCCCATTCCAGATCACCGTTCGAATTGGTTTTGCCAAAGCCCGCGGCCAGACCGTCGCCCAGGGAAATCTGTGAGGGGTCTTCGGTGATCACCGCGCTGAGCAGATCCTGGATGCTGACACCGCTGTTGTTGAAGTTAACCGCGCCAATGCCGTTCTCGCCACTGCCCGCCACGTACTGGAAGCCCAGGGAGCTGGCTTTGTCACCGGTGACCTCGACGATCGCCGCTTCAATCAGAATCTGCGCACGGCGCACATCCAACTGACTGATCACCGACTGAAGCTCGCGCATCATCTCCGGTTCGGCGCGAATCACCAGGGCGTTCAGAGAGACATCCGCCTGGATCGACACTCGCGCGGTGGCACTGGTGCCACCTGCCGTCGCCGCCGGCGAGCCCTTGGTATCGCCCTGCTTAACGGCGGACGCGCCTTCGGCGAAATTCTTCAGCAAGTCCGCCATTTTTTCGGCATCGCCATGGCTCAGGCGCACCACTTGAACCCCACCGGCGGCGGCGGACGGCGTGTCCAACTTGCTGATCAACGGCAACAAGCGGGCGCGGGTGCCCCGATCCCCTTTGATGATCAGCCGGTTGGTACGCTCGTCGGCGACCACGGTGGCGTTGCTCTGGTTCGCCGCTCGCCGGTTGCCCGGGTCCGGCTTGGTGAGTTCCTGCAGCAGGGCCACCATGTTGCCGGCGAACGCGTGCTTGAGCTGAACGATCTCCACATCGTCGCTCTCGGCGCCGTCCAGGCTCTGAATAATGGCGCGGATACGACCGATGTTGTCCGCGTGATCGCTGATGATCAGCGCATTGGCGGACCCCACCGCCGCCAGGTGACCATATTGCGGCACCAGCGGACGCAGCACCGGCACCAGCTCTTCCACCGGGGAATTGTCCACCGGAATCACCTGCGTGATCAGCTCCTCGCCATCCACCGTGGTGCTCTGGGTGAGCGGCAGATTGCTCTGTTTGGCGGTGGTGTTGGTGACGATCTTGATCACGTTGCCCGCCGGGACCGCGGCGTAACCGTGCACCTGCAGAACCGACAGAAACAGTTGATAGACCTCATCGGAACTGAGCGGCTTGTTAGAGATCACCGTCACGTCACGGGCGCGAACGCGCGGGTCGATAACGAAATTCTTGCCGGTCATCTCGGCGACCTGGCTGATGAACGCCTGAATGTCGGCGTTGCGGATGTTCACCGTCCAGGACTTGCCGTCACTGCTGCGAGTGACTTCGTTTTTGGCCTGCTGGGCGTGCACGCCCAGCGGCAACGTCAGCACCAGGGCCACCATGGCCGCCTGCCAGGCGATACTCCAGCGCGAGCGCGTCACGTTCCGGGTTGCGCGGTTCCGGCCTGACCCCACTGTGCCTGCCAGAGTCCGCCGGGCCGGCGCCGCGCTCAGGGAGCCCGCGGCTTCAAAGGGGATGTTCAAAGGCTCCATAACAATCTCGCTACGGTGGATAGTTCACGGTAAATTGCTGATCGCCACGCTGGACCACGATGGAGGCCGCCTGGGTGTCCTGATAAGACTGCATGGCCGCAAGATCGCTGTCTTCGGTACCCAGCGGATAGCCGTTTACCGACACAATGACATCACCCTGGTTAAGGCCAACCTGCTCGATCAACTGCTTGGGCGCCTGGGCGCCGATCTGATAACCCTGGGTCTCTCCCTCGCTCACCGGCTTGAGCCCCAATTGCCGAATCACCGCCGAGCGCTGCTGGCTGAGATCCGTTTGCGGGCTTGGAGAAGGCTCGCGGGGAGCCGGCTCGGTGACCTGGGTGACGCCACCCAGAGCGCTCAGTTCGTTCAGACGCAACGTCTCCAGACGACCTTGCCGACGCAGGATCACGCGATCCGCGTAGATTTCGTCGATCTTGGCGTTACCGGGAATACCGTCGCCGATGTGATAGAGCTCCGCGTCCTTGCCTTTTTCCGCGATGATCGCGGAGGATTTGTCGCGATCCCGGGTTTGGAATAAACCGAGCAGTTCCAGCTTGAGCCGGGTGTCCGGCGCGTCCACGGGGCGATCATTATTGTTCTGCGCTTCTTGTTGATAGAGGCCAAACAGCTGCCAGCCCTCCACCTGGGACTGGGAGAGTTGCCGGCCACCGTTGTCGCCGGCCGCCGTTCGCACCTGTTGTAACGAGGAGGGGGGAAGAGCGTCGCTGGGCCCATACCAGAGTATCCAGGCGGTCTGGGCAATCACGTATGCCAGCAGCACGAGCAGCAACAGCGCCATCACGATACGCAGCCGTCCGGACCACTTCTGCTGGTTTCCCCTCCGGGCCCACTGAATCATAAATCCACAATCCCACTTATCGTTATCCGGCCCACCGGCGATCAAAAGATTCGCTATAAACAGCCGGTTGTCCGTGGCCGGTTTTTCCAGGCCGGTCGGCCCTGCGGTCACTGCCGCTTGTTATATTGAGGCCCGAAGTGATGCTCCGGTGCCCGGGTGTGGCGGCGCAGTCGTTCAAGATACGCGAAACGTCACGCCACCCTGCACATTTTGTTTTTCTTCAGCGCCGCGGCGCTGGCTCAGGAGCCGAACTTCAGCGGCTGACTCATCTGAAACACCACATCCGAGGGGTCGCCCCCCTGGCTGACACCGAGCAGTTGAGGCCAGGCCCGATGCACCTGAACCTTCAACATCTTCTTCTCGATGCTGGCCTCGACCAGCTGTTGCTGATCCGGCCCGGTTACCCGCAGCCGCGGCCCCTGCTCACCCATGAACAGGCGGCCATCCAGAGGCGGCACCCGAGCCGAGCCGCTGCTCCAGGTGACCGTGCCGCCGCTATAATCCAGCGTGCCTTTGGCATCGACCACCGATCCACCGGCGAGTTCCAGAACCATCAGGGAAACATGAGCGGTACCGTCGGCATTGCCCTGCGGCACCTGCCGGCTGATCATGGCGACCGGTACTGTGGCACGCCATTGTTCAAGACGCCAGTCCCCCCAGTCGGCACCCAGCCAGCCGTCACCTTGCAGGTCATCGGAACGTAAAGAAAGCTGTAAACCCGGGGTCAAGCCGTGCCAGTCCAACGTCCAGGCCAGCGTCCCCTGCTGATCACGCCAGCGCGCGTTCACCGTGGCATCCCACCAGCGCCCGCGGGGCTGCGAGAGCACCAATGGAGCGCCACCGGGTCGCAGCGCCGGCAGCCGATCCACCACCACCGCCGCCGGCATCAGCGCCACCAGGAATACACATAAACTGAGGAAAAACACCGCCCCCAGAGCGATCCAACGCCGCATCGTCAACCCACCCAAAAAAAGCCTTTAGAGCCTGTCCATGATTCTCACGGCGCCTGCGCCGGGAGCACATCGCTCCGGCCCTTTCCGGCGACCACTCGCTGCCGTGAAGATCATTAGCCGCTCTTAGAAAGGGATATCGTCGTCGAAGTCATCCGCCGGGCCGTTGAAATTACCGCGCGGCTTACTGGCTTCATTGCCCGACTCGTAGTCGTTATTATCATTGTTGGCATAACCGCCGCCCTGCCGGTCCCCGCCCTGATTCTGCTGGTAGCCACCACCACCGCCGCCTTCGCCACCACGGCCATCGAGCATTTGCATCTCGTTGGCGACGATCTCGGTGGTGTAACGGTCCTGGCCATCCTGCCCCTGCCACTTGCGGGTTCGGATCGAGCCCTCGATGTACACCTTGGAGCCTTTCTTCAGATACTCGCCGGCGATCTCGCCGAGCTTATTGAAGAACACCACCCGATGCCACTCGGTGCGCTCTTGCATCTGGCCGGTCTGGCGATCCTTCCAGCTTTCACTGGTGGCCAGCCGGACATTGGTCACGGCGCCGCCGCTGGGCATGAATCGGGTTTCCGGATCGGCACCCAGGTTGCCGATTAAAATAACCTTGTTAACGCCTCTCGCCATGGCTATCTGCTCCCTTGTTTCTAGAGGGCCTGCTGGGCCGGTAAAATACCGGCACGGAATGGTGCGGATCGGCTATTGTGGCAGCTTTACGCCCGCCGAATAACCCCCTTGCGCATGGTCAGCGGGCGAGCTCGCGGCGACGCCCCCGGAAAGGGCTCAGGCGCTTTGCACATCGGCGGTCAGCGCCGCCAGGGCCTGTTCATCCAGTTGCTGGTTGTCCACCTTGAGTAGCGCCAGGCTCTGCTCGGCCACCACCACCGCTTCCAGCACCCCGGGCACCGCGCGCAACCGATCGGCGGCCTCTCCCCAGTCGACCCCGGCACGCAGGCGGATGGCGCGATTGTCGAGCTTGGGCAGTTCCGCCATGCCCCGCAGGATCCACAGCCACACCAGGCCCATCGCCGCGCAGCCGAAGAACACCGCTTCCGCGCCCACCCACTGATAAAGCGCGCCGCCGAGCTGGCCGCCAATAAAGACGCCCAGAAACTGGCTGGTGGAATAGATGCCCATGGCCGTGCCTCGGGTGCCCGCCGGCGCGGCGCGGCCCACCAGCGAGGGCAGTAAAGCCTCAAGCAGATTAAAAGCCATGAAGTAAATAAACAGCGCCAGCACAAAGTGCCATAGCGTGCTGCCCGCCAGGGCCAGAAGCACTTCGGCGACGATCAGCAGGGTCACCGCCAGCCGTTTGATCGGCATCGCCCCACGCCGCTCAGCGGCGATAATCAATGGCACCATGGCCAGGAACCCGCCCACCAGAACCACCAGATACAGCAGGCTGTGCTGCTCGAGATTCAGCCCCAGTCGATGGCGCAGCAGCTGTGGCAATACCACGAATGAGGCGGTCATGGTCAGGTGCAGGGTGAGAATGCCCAGATCAAGCCGGCGCAGATTGGCGCTGCCCAGGCTGCGCCGGAAACGCTCACCCAGAGCAAGAGGCTCACTGGCGCGCACATCCGGCGAGGGCACCCATAAAGTCACCACCACGGCGACCAGGCCGAGCACCACGGTGAGCCAGAACAGCCCGCTCAGGCCCAACCAGTTGGCCAGCAGCGGGCCAAGAATCAACGCAAGAATAAACGATGAACCCACCGACATGCCGATCAGCGCCATCGCCCGAGTGCGATGCCGTTCGCTGACAACATCGCCGATCAACGCCATGATGACGCTCGCGATGGCGCCCGCGCCCTGCAGCGCCCGCCCGGCGATCACGCCGTGGATGGTGTCGCTGAGCGCCGCCACCACGCCGCCGGCCACGAACAGCAACAGCCCGATCACCAGCATCGGCCGCCGGCCAAACCGGTCCGAGAGCATCCCGAAGGGGATCTGCAGCAGCGCCTGCATCAGGCCATAGGCGCCAATCGCGGTGCCGATCAAAAGCGGTGTGGCGCCTTCCAGCCGGGCGCCGAATACCGCGAAGATCGGCAAAATCATGAACAGCCCGAACATACGCAGGGCAAAAATCGCCGCCAGAGACCCTGTGGTGGTCAACTCGGCGCGCCGCAGGGCGGCCTGGGAAGCATCGGTCATGAGCAAGGACAGTGAAAAATGGGGTGTGGAGTGTATCAGATTCCCTGGCCGGTCGGAGGTTCCGTTCTCGGCCGCTTCCGCGGCGGCCCGGGATCGGCGGCTCGGCGGCGAGGCAGAAAGCGTGTCGATCCGGTAATGGCAAATTGAACCCCCACCGAAGCAGTGATAGATTTCACAGTTGAATCAGTTTTTCTTCGTAGTTCACCCCGATATCCTCGGGACTCATCATGGACGAACCAATGGAAACGCAATCGGCACAAGTGTACGTAGTGGGGAGTCAGCACCTTCAGAACGCCCTGCTTACCGAATTTCTTGACAAAGAGTCGATCCCCGCCGTCGCGGTCAAAACCGTCGGCCAGGTGGAGGAAGAACAACTCGGCCGGATCGAGCAGAATCTGTTTCTGGTGGATTTCCACTCCGTGGACGTCAATGATGTGATCGCCCAACTGCTGGATACCGACAAACGCCTGGACAGCGATATTCTGATTGGCGTCTTCAATGTGGATAACGAAGAAGCCCTCGCCCGGCTGGCGGGCCTGCCCATGGTCAATGGCGGTTTTCTGCACGATTGCCCCCAGGGCCTTCTGACCAAAGGCATTAAAGCCATTTTTGAAGGCGAGCTGTGGTTCCCGCGCAAGGTGCTGCAGCAATATCTGGTGAAAAGCCGGGCCTTCAATAAGACCTTCGCACGCAACGAGGTGAATCTCACCGACCGCGAAATCGAGGTACTGAAGGTGATGGCCACCGGCGCCAAGAATTCCGAAATCGCCAACGTGCTCAGCCTCAGCCCGCACACCATCAAGACCCACATCTACAACATCTTCAAAAAGATCAACGCCTCCAACCGCCTGCAGGCGGTTAACTGGGCCCAGGAAAACCTGTAACCCACACCGCGCACCGCGCCGGCACGCTCTCGCGCCTACGCCTGGAGGCGTGCCCGCGTGAAGCGTGTGGCGTGCCGGCGCTTCCTTTCTTTTCCCCTTCACGATCTTTGCCCTATACTACACTGTTCATTTTGACAGTAGCCGAGGGTTCGCCATCTCATGGATACCATTCTGGTTCGCGGCGCGCGCACCCATAATCTGAAAAACGTGGATCTGGACATTCCCCGGGACAAGCTGGTGGTGATCACCGGTCTGTCCGGTTCGGGCAAGTCCTCCCTGGCTTTCGACACCCTCTATGCGGAGGGGCAGCGGCGCTACGTGGAGTCTCTGTCCACCTACGCCAGACAATTTCTGTCGATGATGGAAAAGCCCGATGTCGACCACATCGAAGGGCTCAGCCCGGCGATTTCCATTGAGCAGAAGTCCACCAGCCACAACCCGCGCTCCACGGTCGGCACCATCACCGAGATCTACGACTATCTGCGGCTGCTGTTTGCCCGGGTTGGCGAGCCACGCTGCCCGGAACACGGTACACCGCTGGCGGCGCAGACCATCAGCCAGATGGTCGATCAGGTGCTGGCCATGGAAGAAGGCAGCCGGCTGATGTTGCTGGCGCCGGTGGTGCGCGAGAAGAAAGGCGAGCACGCTCTGTTGTTCGAAGAGTTGCGCGCCCAGGGCTTTATCCGGGTGCGCATCGATGGCCGCATTTACGACATGGACGACACCCCGGCCCTGGAAAAGAACAAGAAGCACACCGTGGAAGTGGTGGTGGATCGCTTCAAAGTTCGCGGCGATTTGCAGAACCGGCTGGCGGAATCGTTCGAAACCGCGCTCGGCCTGGCCGACGACATCGCCATCATTGCCTCCATGGACACCCCCGCCAAGGGCAGCAAACCCGAGGAGGTGACGTTTTCCGCCAAGTTTGCCTGCTCTCATTGCGGCTATTCGATTCCTGAACTGGAACCGCGCCTGTTCTCGTTCAATAACCCGGCCGGCGCCTGCCCCAGCTGCGACGGCCTGGGCGTGAAGCAGTTCTTCGATGAAAGCAAGGTCATCACCAGCGAGGAGCTGTCGCTGGCGGAAGGCGCCATCCGTGGCTGGGACCGCCGCAATGTCTATTATTTTCAGATGCTCAACTCGCTGGCGCAGAGCATCGGCTTCGATATGGATGTCGCCTTCAAGAGCCTGCCCAAGGCGGTGCGCAAAAAGATCCTCCAGGGCACCGGCAAAGAGAGCGTGGAATTCCGCTACCTCAATGATCGCGGCGACATCATCAAGCGCAATCATCCGTTCGAGGGGATCATCCCGAACATGGAGCGCCGCTACCGGGAAACCGAATCCGACGCGGTGCGCGAAGACCTGGCCGGCTATCTGTCCACGTCCACCTGCCCGACCTGCAACGGCTCGCGCCTGCGCGAAGCGGCCCGGCACGTGTTCATCGACGAGATCACCCTGCCCGAGGTGGTGCGTCTGGCGGTGGGCAAAGCCTTCGCCTATTTCGACAGCCTGAAACTGCCCGGCAGCCGCGGCGAGATCGCCGAGAAGATCCTCAAGGAAATTCGTGACCGCCTGCAATTCCTGGTCAATGTGGGCCTGGAATATCTGACCCTGGAGCGCAGCGCGGAAACCCTGTCCGGCGGCGAGGCGCAGCGCATACGCCTGGCCAGCCAGATCGGCGCCGGCCTGGTGGGCGTCATGTACGTGCTCGACGAGCCGTCCATCGGCCTGCATCAGCGCGACAACGAACGGTTGCTGAACACTCTCACCCGCCTGCGTGATCTGGGCAACACGGTGCTGGTGGTGGAGCACGACGAAGACGCCATTCGCACCGCCGACCACGTCATCGACATCGGCCCCGGTGCCGGCGTGCACGGCGGCCAGGTGGTGGCCCAGGGCACCGCCAAACAGGTGGCGGCCAACAAAGCCTCCCTGACCGGCGATTATCTGTCAGGGCGCAAACGCATCGCCGTGCCGAAACAGCGGCACACCAACAAGGACGACCGCTGGCTGACGCTGTTCGGGGCCAGCGGCAACAACCTCAAGGGCCACCCGCTGAACCTGCCGGTGGGGCTGCTCACCTGCGTTACCGGGGTTTCCGGCTCGGGCAAATCGACGCTGATCAACCATACTCTTTATCCGCTGGCCGCCACCCGGTTGAACAAGGCCACCACCCTGCAGGCGGCGCCCCATGAAAGCCTGGAGGGCCTGGAGCACTTCGATAAAGTGGTGGACATCGACCAGAGCCCGATCGGCCGCACACCGCGCTCCAACCCGGCCACCTACACCGGCATTTTCACCCCGGTGCGGGAACTGTTCGCCGGCACCCAGGAAGCGCGCGCACGCGGCTACAAACCGGGCCGTTTCAGTTTTAACGTCAAGGGCGGCCGCTGCGAGGCCTGCCAGGGCGATGGCGTGATCAAGGTGGAGATGCACTTTCTGCCGGACATCTACGTCCCCTGCGAAGTGTGCGAGGGCCGCCGCTACAACCGGGAAACGCTGGAAGTCACCTACAAAGGCAAGAACGTCTACGAAGTGCTGGACATGACCATCGAGGAAGCGCGCGGCTTTTTTGATGCGGTGCCGGCTCTGCAACGGCGTTTGCAGACCCTGCTGGACGTGGGCCTGAGCTACATCAAACTGGGCCAGGCCGCCACCACGCTTTCCGGCGGCGAGGCGCAGCGGGTCAAGCTGGCGCGGGAGTTGTCCCGCCGGGACACCGGCAGTACTTTGTACATCCTGGATGAACCGACCACCGGCCTTCACTTCCAGGACATTCAGATGCTGCTGGATGTGCTGACCCGATTGCGCGACCACGGCAATACCATCGTGGTGATCGAACATAACCTGGACGTGATCAAGACCGCCGACTGGATCGTGGATCTGGGCCCGGAAGGGGGCGACGGGGGCGGCCAGGTGATCGCCGAAGGCACGCCGGAACAGGTGGCCAAGGTAAAAGGCAGCCATACCGCGCGCTTCTTGAAGGACGTATTGGCGAAAAAATAATGTTCATCGCGGTTTAGGGAAAGTCGTTTTTAGCTGTTCACAGGGCTGGGCCATGGGGGCGCGGGACAAGACCGGTGCCTTCCGGGACCGCTCAAGCCATCCATGGCCGCTGTTAGTTTGGCCATCCCTGGCCAAACAGCTCCCTCCAGGCACCGCCCTTGCCCCGCTCACTGAGCAGCGTCACCGCCACGGGTCCATAGCACCGCCAGGACCGTAACGGCCCGGCCGTGCCGTTCTGGAGGGCTCCCCCCTTGTTGTGTTGCCGAGGCGCGGGAAATTGATAGGGTCAGTTGGCCACTGACAGCACGGCCAACTGAGGCGGCGGACGACAGGGCGAAGCCGGGTTAAGCGAAGCACTGCTTAGCCCAGCGTAGCGCCCCGAGCATGCAAGCTCGGGGCCGGGGCCGCAGGCTCGTCTCGTCGCCGACCCGGCCATCAATTTCCCGCGGCTCCGTCCTTGGAGAGTAGAGAGGGAGAATGAAGGGCACCCGAAGGGAGACATCGCCCAGGCCAGCAAAACCTTCTTTTCCCGCGTCTACAACGATAAACAGACGCCCCCCGCCGCCCGCTGAGACGACGCCCCCGAAGCGGTGGCACGGAAGCTGCTTGATTAAGACAGGAGCGGCTATCACTGGGGAAAGCGATGGATGCTGGACTGAACGCCCACTGGTTGATGAACTACCGGGTGGTGGCGCTGGTGAACCAGTGCCGTCGATTGATCCGCGATGAGTTCAATGTCCGCCTGTCACTCACCGACCAGGCATTGCGCACCAAACTGGAACACTACACCGCCCTCAGCAAGGCCCCGGAATTGTCCCGACTGATGGGCGAGATCGCCGCGCGAACCGGCACCGATGACAGCGGAGAAATCGAAAGCTCTCAGAGCGTCGCCGGGACCACGGAGACCCACACCGCCGCGGACCCACCCGAGCCGGCGCGTCGCATGTACCGTGGCCAACCGGTGTCTGAGAATGCCCCTCCACCTGCTCCGCACCGCCGAAGCGGAGCGGCCGACGGCGCGGATAGCGATGCCCCACGGACCGACCCCCAAACATCCCGGAAAGGCGGTGGCAAGGTCGTCTACCGGGGCCGGGTGATCCGCGATTAGCCGCCTTTAATACCGATGTACAGTTCGACCTTATCGTCGGCCAGGCAGTAGACTTCGAAATCGGTGGCGAAGGCCCGCTGTGGCGCGTCGTCCTGCTCGAAATAGCTCCAGACCAGACCCCAGGCTTCCGGGGCGGCCTCCACCGCCGAGCCGGCCACCTCGAACACCAGGTACTCTCCGGCTTCCAGAATCAGGGTGGCGTAATCGTCCGGCACTTTCTCTTCGTCGCTGACCTCAACACCGGCCAGCACGCTGTAATCGCCTTGCGTGCCGTTTTCATACTCCGAATAAACCCCGTACACCGGCGAGCCGGCGGCTTTGTCCGGTATCCGTTCGGCCAGTTCTTCGTCCTTGAAACGCTCCCACAACCGGCTCAGCCGGGAATCGTCCGCCTCCATCTCCAGATTGTTATTGGTGCGTATCTGGATGCCGGCGACAACCTTACCGTTGCGGCTCTCTTTCCTGGGTGTCGTCATCCGCGATCTGCCTCCCGATTCTGGGGCGCATGGCCGCGCCCCGGACATTGCCAGCGGCGCCACCATGGCGCCGCCGGGTTCAAAGCGCTTCCAGGATCGCCGCCATATCGTCGGCGTGCTCTTCCTCCTGGGCGAGAATATCTTCCATGATGCGCCGGGTGGTGGGGTCTTTGTCGCCCAGATAAACAGCGATTTCCCGGTAGCTGTCGATGGCGATGCGCTCGGCGATCAGATCCTCTTTGACCATTTCCTTAAGCGTATTGCCTTCCACGTATTCCGCGTGGGAGCGGCTCAGCAGCCCTTCCGGAGAAAAATTGGGCTCGCCACCAAGCTGAACAATGCGCTCGGCGAGCCAGTCCGCGTGCTGCTGCTCTTGCTGCGCGTGCTCAAGAAACTCCGCCGCGGCGATGCTCGCATTGAGCCCGTCCGCCATGTAGTAGTGACGCTTATAGCGAAGCGTGCAGACAATCTCGGTGGCGAGAGCCTCATTGAGAAGCCGGATCACGGTGTCCCGGTCGGCGGCGTAGCCTTCGGTGACCGCGCCCTGCTCAATGTGCTTACGGGCCCGTTCACGGAGCGTTTTGATGTCGGTGAGAAACGGCTGCTTATCGCTCATGGAAGCTCCTGGGCAAAGTGAATGAACTGGACAAGGGGTCCTTCAGATTACACAGTGATGCGCGCGCCAGCCCAGCAAAACAACCTGGCAAAACGCAAAATCCGGTAAACCGCGACCATCAGTCGGCGTCAGCCTTCGCGTAACACCCGCAAGGCCTCAGCCAGTGTGCCGTGATAGCTGATCGCCCCCGGCACCGGCTGCACCGAAGCCCGCGCCAGGGTTCTCAAGGGTTGGTAGCTTAAATCAGCGATCATCAGGCGGGTGCCCGACGCGATAAAATGCTCGCCCAGGCGCAGCAGAGTAGCCAGGCCGCCGGCGTCGAGCACGGTGACGCCGTCCATATACAGAACAACCCCTTTCTTGCCGACACTCAGGTTGGATATCTCTGCGAACACCCGGTCCGCCGCCGCGAAGAACAAGGGACCGGTGATCTTGAACACCGACCATCCTTCGGGCAGTGGCCCGGTCAAAAGACGCTCCTGGGCGGACACGTCCGTCACCCGCGTCATGCCCGCCACCTCGCGCACGAACAGGATCGCGGCGAGCAATACACCGGCGGTGATCGCCACCACCATGTCCAGGAACACGGTCAGCGACAGGCAGGTTATCAACACCAGCACATCGCCCCAGGGCGCGGTTTTGACCAGCTTCAGGGTCTTATCCGCCTCGCTCATGTTCCAGGCGACCAGCAACAACAGCGCCGCCAGGGCCGGCATCGGCAACAAACCCAGCCAGCGGGCCAACACCACCATGCCAAAAAGCACCACCAGTGCGTGTACCAGCGCGGCGATCGGGGATCGCGCGCCGGCTCGAAAGTTGGCCGCCGAGCGTGCCAGCGCGGCGGTGGCCGGAATCGCTCCGAACAGCGGCGCCACCAGGTTGCCGATACCCTGCCCGAGCAGCTCGCTGTTGGCGCTGTGTCGCTTGCCGCTCATGCCGTCCAGCACCACCGCGCACAACAGCGACTCAATGGCGCCCAGCATGGCGATGGCGAAGGCCGCCGGCAGCAGTTCGCGAAGCATCGACCAGTGCCATTGCAGGCCGATATCGCCGGCGCGCAGCCAGGGCCAGGCAAAGATTGGCGCTCCGGCCGGCACCCCCTGCCCGATCGCGCCGTCGTCCAGCTGATAAGAGAAACGGCTGCCAATGGTATCGACCAGCAGGCCCTGGTGGTTCAACCACCAGGCCAGCAGTGTGCCCGCCATCAGTGCCGGCAAATGCGGCGGCACCGGCGTGCGCAGCCGCGGCCAGATCACCAGCAACAGAAAAGTGAGCGAGGCCACCGCCATACTGGGCCAGTGGATGGAGGGCAAGGCGCCGACAATCGCCTGCAGTTTGCCGATGTAGGACTCCGGCAAGCCCGCCAGGGGCAGGCCGAGCAAATCCTTGATCTGCAAGGTGGCGATCACCACCGCGATGCCGCCGGTAAAGCCCAGCGTCACCGGCGGCGGAATGTACTCGATCAGCCGTCCGAGGCGCAGCACAGCGAGCAGAATAAGCAGAGCACCGGCCATCATCGTGGCCATCAACAAGCCGCTCAAGCCATGGCTTTTCGCAATCGGATAGAGCACCACCACGAACGCGGCGGTCGGCCCGGACACGCTGAAGCGCGAACCGCCGGTCAAGGCGATCACCGCGCCGGCGACAATGGCCGTATACAGTCCATATTGCGGCGGCACGCCGCTGGCGATGGCCAGCGCCATCGACAGCGGTATGGCGATCACCCCGACGGTCAGCCCGGCCAGCAGATCGCGGCCAAGATCCGCCTTGCCGTACCCTTCGGCCAGGCGTTCGCGCACCGCGTGAAACGGTCTCAACGAAAGAAGAGCATCGTGATGGGACATCGGGACTCTCTGGGTGGGCGGCCAGGGTGGCCGGCCAGGGTGGGCGGCGGGTCAACATGGGCATACTATGCCGTTACAATACGCCCTGCATGTTAATCAAATTAACATCATTGCCGACCGGGAAAGCCATATGGAAAAACGCACCGCTCGCCTGACCCTGCTGATTGACCCACGCAAAAAAGCCGCCCTGGAGTACCTGTGCGCCCGCGAAGACGTTACTGCCTCACAGAAGGTGCGCCAGTTCATTCGCGATTATATTCAGGAGCAACTCGGCCCCGATTGGCTGGATCAGGCCGAGCAATGGCTCTATGAGCGTGAGGAACGGGAGGCGTCGGCCGGGGAACCGAACAAAGACAGATCCAGGGGGTAGCTGCGCCCGAGCCACATTACCAGCTCGGTGTGGTCACGCAGGTCGTCCCCGCTCAGACCGTGGATGAAAACACTTAAGCCGTTGCGGGCCTGCATCAGCCACAACAGCACTTCCTGGAACTGCTCAATGGAAATGCTCAGCTGGCAACTCCAGCAGGGATGCGGCCCCACCGGGCGGCGATGCAAACGGCCCATCGGCACATCAAAGCGCTGATGCGCGGCCTGGCAAAGCGCGGCCGCCTGCGTGAAAGTGTGCTCGTCGTAATAGACGTGGGCATGAAATCCATGGATCACCGGCGCACCCCCTCGAATCAGGAAGCCCCAGCATAGCGCCCACGGCCAGACTCGACCACGCCCCAGAGGATGCTCCGACCGGCGGCGGCCAGACAAAATCGCCGGGAGCGATTTGGACGTCGCGACAGCGACGGTCCGAAGGATGGCCCACGGAGTCGGA
>NZ_NMQZ01000027.1 GCF_002864685.1 Alloalcanivorax mobilis | reverse complement strand
TCCTTCTTTGCCTACTTTCTTGGACAAGCAAGAAAGTAGGACGCCCAATGGGGCGTCAGCGGCGATGGGCAATGGATCGGCATTGAGTCAATTCCCGCTAATCCGCGATGAACCTTTTTTGACGCTTACACGCAGCACGCAGCACGCTTACCGCAAAAAGCCCGGTGCCGGTCATAACGGGCCCGCCATCGACAAAAAAAATGGCGCAGGCGGCCCTGGCCGGTATTCGGGCTGGCGACCATATTGGAGGGCATGATTCCGCGGTTTCCGCGACCAGGAGTTTTACCATGAATGCCAAAGCGCAACTCGCCGAGAATTCGAGCCGCCCCCAGGCCCGGCGGACCAATGCCAGTGATATCCAGCCCCGGCGTATGGATTTCCAGTTCGATGCGGATATGCCGCGCTACTGGTTCGGCGGTGATCAATTCACGACGCTGCTGCTGACCGCGCTGTCGTGCACGTTTCCGGAAGGCGAGCGGTTCTTCGTGCGCTCTGTGCGCCATTATCAGAAGAACATCAGCGATGCGGATCTGCGCGAACGGGTGAAAGGGTTTATTGGTCAGGAAGCGCACCACGGCAATGAACATGAACGCTTCAATGAGTTCATGGAGAGCAAGGGCGTGCCGACGCGCAAGGTCCATGACTTCGTTCATAACGGCATGAAGTGGACAGCCAAGCGGTTGTCCCCCGAGCGCCAGCTGGCCAAGACCTGCGCGCTGGAACATTTCACCGCCATGCTCGCCGAACTGATGCTGGAAAATCCGGAATTTTTCGACGGCATGGACGAACGCATGCTGCCGTTGTGGCTCTGGCACGCGGTGGAAGAGAGTGAACACAAGGCGGTGGCCTACGATGTCTACGCGGATCAGGTGGACAACTACTGGATACGCACCTCGGAAATGGCCGCCACCACGGTGGAATTCATCGGCTTCACGATCTTCCATTACATCCAGTTGCGTCAGGACATGGACGACAAGCGGGATCTGCGCTCGGTGTTCAACGGCCTCAACTGGCTGCTCGGCAAGCCCGGCTGGCTGCGCCGGCTGGGCGGTTCTTATCTGGCCTACTACAAGCCCTCGTTCCACCCCGAGAAGAAAAACAGCCGGGCGGTGCGCGAGCGGGCGCTGCAGAAGCTGGCGCTGATGCTGGATCGGCCGGAGCTGGGCGAGCCCCTGTAAAACGTCACGCGCGCCGGTTTCAGGCGGGCGCCAGCGCCCGCCGGCTGCCCGGTGATTCGCCGAACCAGGCGCGAAAGGCGCGGTAAAACTGCGCGCTCTGACGGTACCCCAGCCGGGCCGCCAGTTGCTCGGCGCTGAGCGCCCGCCAGGGCATCAGTGTCAGTGCCAGTTCGCGCCGGCTTTCCTGAAGCAGGCCGCGGAAACTGCCGCCTTCGGCTTCCACGCGGCGCTGCAGGGTGCGCTCACTCAGCGCCAGCAACGAGGCGCACAGCCCCAGGGGCGTGCCCGGCAGCCCCAGCACAATGGGCAGCAACCCCCGTACTGACTCACTGACCGTGATGTGTGGCCGTATCCGGCGAAGCAGACGCTCCCGGGCGCCCAGGGCACAGAGATGGGAAAGGCTCGCCGGGTTCTGGTGCAGCAGCCCGTTGTTGTCCAGCAACAGAGCGTCGCAGGGCATACCGAAATGCACCGGCACATCGTAGAGTTGCGCCAACCGGGCCCGTTCGCTGGCGCTGGGGCGCAGTTGCAGATGCACCGCGCGCACCTGCTTCAGGCCGCTGCGTTGCAGCAGGCGGCGCGAAGAAAATAACAGCGCCTGAGCCTGGCCATGGCTGTCCTCGAACGCCGCCCGCCGCTGCAGCCGTAATTCGCTGGCATCGGCGCCGATCTCCAGCGTCATCTCAACCAGCTCGGTGTGCAGCGGCAGGTAACGCAGAAACTGCTGCGCGCCGGTGAGCGCGTCACCGGGAAAACCAGGCAGGCCGGGGAACAGTTTTTGGTCTCCGTCGAGGTGCCGGAAGCCGCGCAACAGCAAGGACGGGTCCCCGAGGCGCCGGGCCAGCAAGCCGACCAGTTCCACGCAACGGTGCTGATCGACCCGGGCCTCGGGCCGGTCGAGCCGATAGTCAGCGAGTGCCTGCTCAAGCCCGGGGGCGGGCACGTAAGCCGCCAGCGCCGCCACTACGTGGTGGAAATTGCGGCGTGACATCGTTGCCGGGCCAGGCTGGCCCGGCCCGGCCGGCGATGGCTCAAGGTGGTCCATGGGCGGCATCTCCAAGCAGGTGGCGACATTGTCGGCGCCGGATCGGTCCCGGCAAGTGCATTATGCGACAACCGGCCGGACGGGCAAGGGCGCATCGTGGTGCTATAGTCGTAACAGGGACCCCGGTGGTGGATGAAGAACGCCGGCTGGTGAGCGGCTGACCCGCCGGAACGTGCCGCGCGCGCTGATCGAGCGCCGCCGCCAGCAATGAAAGCCGGCAGCCGCTTCATACAAGTTTGTCGCCGGGGGCGCAGCTAGCCTTTCCCGCACGGCGGCGATGCCGGAGAATCCGATAACAACAAGGAGCGAACAGCATGCGTGATCTGGCGACTTTCCTGCACGACTATGGCGACAGTCACCGCCATCCGGTCAATCAATGGGTGCACATCGTTTGTGTACCGGCGATTTTCCTATCCACCCTGGGGTTGTTCTGGTTGATCCCGCTGGGCCAATGGCTGGGCCTGAACGGCGCCGCGGCTTACTGGGTTAACGGTGGCACCCTGCTGGCATTGTTGTGCATGCCTTTTTACCTGCGCCTGTCGATGGGTGTATCGGTGCTGATGCTGGGCTGGCTGGCGGTGTCCATCGCCATTGTGGTGCTGGTGGACCGCAGCGTCTGGTCGCTCGGTTGGAGCGCCCTGGTGCTGTGGCTGGTGGCCTGGGCGGTGCAGGTCTGGGGCCATAAGGTGGAAGGCAAAAAGCCCTCGTTCACCGATGATCTGGTTTTTTTGCTGGTCGGGCCGGTGTTTGTCAGCAAGGAAGTGGCGTACAAGCTGGGCCTGAGCCGCACCCCCGGACACGGTAACCCCTCCTGAGGCGGGCCCGGCGATGAACGAGGCGGCGACACGGGCGCGGGCGCCCCTGTTCCTATGGGACGGGGGCTGGTGCATGTTGGCGCCGCGCATGCACAACCGGCCACACAGCCATGTGGCGGCCTCGTTGCTGGTGGGGCTGCGGCAGCCGATCAGCGTGCAACTGGCCGGCCATTGGCTGACCGCCCGGGCGGTATGGGCGGCGCCGGACGTCAATCAGGCGCTCAGCAGTGACGGGCCCGTGGCGGTGATTCATCTGGACCCGGATCACCGCGCCTGGCGCGGTCTCGGGCTGGAGGGCCCCGGCGGCTGCCTGGCTCTGGACCAGCACACCGCCATCGCCGACGCGCTGGAACAACTGGACGCGCAGCGCGACATGGCGGCGGCGTTGGCTTTGCGCCGTGCCCTGGAAGCCGGCGAGCCCGCGCCGCTGGATGCGCGCATCGCCGAGGCGTGCCGCACCCTGCGAGACAGCGACGGCGACATCGCCGGCGCCCTGCTGGCGGAGCAGGTGGGGCTCTCCGAGTCGCGCTTTCGCCATCTGTTTCGCGCCCAGGTGGGCGTCACTCTGAAACGCTTCCAACTGCATCTCAAATGTCAGCGTGCGCTGACCCTGTGGCGTGACGGCATGAGCCTCACCGATCTCGCCCTGGCCGCGGGTTTCTACGACCAACCCCACCTCAACCGCACCCTGCGCGCCATGTTCGATACGCCCCCGTCCCGCTATGCTAGAGCCTTCCCGGTGCGGGTCGAACATCTCGATTAGGGCCTGTTCACACTAATTATGATGGTCGCGTTGCTGCCCCAAAGCGGGCCAGGCAAGGCGCGAGGAGAGAGGGTTAGTATGCTAAATAACCGACGAGCAACACCGCCTGGCCCGCTTTGGGGCGCAACCCGAAGGGCCGGGGCCGTTGTCGCGTAATCCCGCGTTGCGGTTAGCTTATGTGACGGGCCACATCGCGCTCACCGCGCCTTGGCTTGCGCGAAAACGGCCTCCGGCGCGACCAGCATAATTAGTGTGAACAGGCCCTAACGTTCCGGCGCCTTCTTTTTAGTGCGGGCCGTGTCCCGCCGCCAACAACAATCTGGGAGTTGTCATGGAGTACCAGCACATCCGCGCCGATCTGGCGGAGCAGATTCTCACCATCACCCTGAACCGCCCCGAGCGCATGAACGCCTTTACCCTGCGCATGAAAGACGAACTGGTGCACGCCTTTGGCGAGGCCAGCACCAACAACGACGTGCGTGCGGTGGTGGTCACCGGCGCCGGGCGCGCTTTCTGCGCCGGCATGGAAATGCAGCCCGAGGACGGCGGTAACTTGTTCGGTTATGACAACGCCGAGGATCAGGAGCCGCCGGTCGAGAGCATTCGCGACTCCGGCGGCGAGGTCTCGCTGGCCATCTTCAACTGCCGCAAACCGGTGATCGGCGCGCTCAACGGCGCCGCCGTGGGCGTTGGCATCACCATGACCCTGCCGATGGATTTCCGCCTGGTCGCCGAAGGGGCCAAGATCGGTTTCGTGTTCAGCCAGCGCGGCATTACCCCCGAGGCCTGCTCCACCTGGTTTCTGCCACGTCTGGTGGGCATGCAACAGGCGTTGGAGTGGGTGTACAGCGGTGACATCTTCCTGGCCGAAGAGGGCGAGAAGGCCGGCCTGTTCCGCAGTGTGCACGGCAAGGATTCGGTGCTCGAAGCCGCCTATGAGCTGGCGCGCAAACTGATTCGCAAGAGCTCGCCGGTGTCCCTGGCGCTGGCCCGCGCCATGCTTTGGCGCAACCCCAATTTCGATCACCCGATGCAGGCTCACGCGGTGGAATCCCGTCTGATTTACCGCTCCAGCGAATTCTGGGACGGCAAGGACGGTTTCCAGGCGTTTCTGGAAAAGCGCGATCCGGTGTTCGACACCGATCTCAATGAGGTGCCGGCGGACTTTGATTTCTGGCCGGAGCCGCCGCTTAAGTAAGGTGCTTCGCGGGTTATCAGAAAATAAGCCCGGCGGGGAACGGTAGCGCCGCCCGGCTGCGTCGGTTCGCGGTCCCACAGCGGCTTCGTTGCTTGGCGGGTGAGAGCCTGACACGCCGCTTGGTGCGTCTTTTCCAGCGAGAACATTATGTGCAGCGATAAAACCATGAAACGAGAAACCATCGCCATCCACGGCGGCTTTGCCGGCGATCCGCAAACCCATTCGGTGGCGGTGCCGATCTATCAGACCACCAGTTATTATTTCGATGACACTCAGCACGGCGCCGATCTGTTTGACCTGAAAGTGCCGGGCAACATCTACACCCGCATCATGAATCCCACTAACGCGGTGCTCGAGGAGCGGGTGGCGCGGTTGGAAGGCGGCATCGGCGCGTTGGCGATGGCGTCTGGCATGGCCGCCACCACCGCCGCCATTCAGACGCTGGCGCGCGCCGGCGATAACATCGTGTCGGTCAGCCAGCTGTATGGCGGCACCTACAATCTGTTTGCCCATACCCTGCCGACCATGGGGATCGACGTGCGCATGGCCGATGGCCGCGACATGGCCGCCATGGCCGCCGCCATCGATGCCGACACCAAGGCGGTGTTCTGCGAGTCGATCGGCAATCCGGCGGGCAACATCGTCGATCTGGCGGCGCTCGCCAAGGTCGCCCACGACGCTGGCGTGCCGCTGATCGTCGACAACACCGTGGCGACTCCGGCCTTGTGCCGGCCGTTCGAACACGGCGCCGACATCGTGGTGCATTCGCTGACCAAATACATGGGCGGGCACGGCACCACGGTGGCCGGGGTGATTGTCGATTCCGGCCGGTTCCCCTGGAAAGACAACCCGCGCTTCCCGCAATTCAATCAACCCGACCCCAGTTACCACGGCGTGGTGTACACCGAGGCGATGGGCGAAGCGGCGTTTATCGGTCGCGCCCGCGTGGTGCCGTTGCGCAACATGGGCGCGGCGCTGTCACCGATGAACGCCTTTCTGATTCTGCAGGGCATCGAAACGCTCAGCCTGCGCATGGAGCGCCACTGCGAGAACGCCATGAAAGTGGCCGCCTATCTGAAAGGGCACGATAAAGTCTCCTGGGTTAATTTCGCCGGCCTGGACAGCGATCAGGACCATGCCCTGGCGCAGCGCTATATGGATGGCGGGGTGCCGGCCTCGATCCTGAGTTTTGGCGTCAAAGGCGGCCGCGAAGGCGGGGCCCGCTTTATCGACGCCCTGGCGCTGATCAAACGGCTGGTGAACATCGGCGATGCCAAATCGCTGGCCTGCCATCCGGCCACCACCACCCATCGGCAACTGAACGACGACGAATTGAAAACCGCCGGCGTCAGCGCCGATCTGGTGCGCTTGTCGATTGGCATTGAACACGTGGACGACATTCTCGCCGACATCGAGCAGGCTCTGGCGGCGGTGTAAGCCGTTACCGGGCGTGGATCACGGCCCCCGGCCGGCGTCGCGGAAGCGCGCCGGGCTGGCGCCGGTCCAGCGTTTGAATGCCTTGGCGAACGCGCTCTCGTCGGAAAAGCCCAGCCGCTCCGCCAGGTCGGCGAGGCGCTCACCACGGCGCAGCCCCTGCTCCGCCAGTTCCTGGAGCAGGGTGTCGCGGAGCAGCTTGAAACCGCTGCCCTCGTCGGCCAGCTTGCGCACCAGATGGCGGCCGCTCATGCCCAGTTGCTGGGCAATTTTTTCTTTCCCCCAGCGCGGCTGCTCACGCACCAGCGCTGTCACCGATGCACTCAGTGAGTGGCTGTCCAGCCGTGCCAGAAGATCGTCGGCCAGGCCGCGCAAATGCCGGCACAGGGCCGGGTTGGCGTGGATCAGAGGCAACGCCAATTGCGACGGGTCGAAACACAGCGCGTTTTCCCCGGCGTTGAACGACACCGGCACGCCGAGCCGTTGCCGGTAGCGCTCGGGCGCGGCCAGGGCGGCGTGGCGAACGTGCAGCGAGGCGGCCTGAAAGCGTTCGCCGGTGGCCCAGCGGGTCAGATTCAGCAGGCTCGCCAGCACCGTTTCGACGCGGGTTTCCCGGCGCATCAGATAGACCGGCTGGTAGCAAAGCAGGCATTGCCCATCGCGATGAACAAGCTGAAAGTCGCCGCCCTCGCCGACAATCGGATGGTAATCGAGCAGGCTCTCGACCGCCTCGCCCACCGTTTCGCAGCTCATCAGAATCATGCCGGCGGTATCCAGATGGCCAACCTGCAGCGCCAGCCCCAGATCCAGCCCGACAAGGGGATCGTCGGCGGCCGCGCAGAAACGGTCCCAGAGCTGGTCCTGGCGGTGCAGGTCCACGCGCTCCCGGCTTGCCAGCTGCGCCACCAGATCGGCGGGCAGCGGCAGTGCCAGGCGCAGAGCGGCCTGCAAAATCGCCTGGGTGAAATGAATGGTTACCGTGGGCGTATGGGTCATGGTCCTGAATTAACCGGCTGGCGGTCCCGAATCAGCCGTGCTGCGGCGCGGCTGCCTGTGCTACCAATAAGGTGTTGCGTGCACGGCAGCGCCGGCAAAGCGCGCAAGCCGTACTCAACAGGTGCTTCTTTGAACAAGTGC
>NZ_NMQZ01000026.1 GCF_002864685.1 Alloalcanivorax mobilis | reverse complement strand
CAAGCCGTACTCAACAGGTGCTTCTTTGAACAAGTGCTTCAGAGAGCATAACAAAAAATTTCCGGGAGAAATTTTTAACGTCGCGTCAGCGACGGCCCGAAGGGTGGCCGCCAGGGACGGCAGGCCATAAAAAATTTCCGGGAGAAATTTTTAACGTCGCGTTAGCGACGGCCCGAAGGGTGGCCGCCAGGGACGGCAGGCCATAAAAAATTTCCGGGAGAAATTTTTAACGTCGCGTTAGCGACGGCCCGGAGGGTGGCCGGCAGGGACGGCAGGCCACAAAAACAACAACACGGCGCAACGGACTCCACTATGTACGCAGTAATCGGCGCCGGCCCCATGGGGCTCGCCACCGCCAGGAATCTGAGCAAGCACGGGCTTGAGTTCGTCGGCTACGAGTTGCACGACGACGTGGGCGGGCTGTGGGACATCGACAACCCGCACAGCACGGTTTATGACAGTGCCCACCTGATTTCCTCAAAGGGCATGACCGAGTTCCGTGAGTTCCCCATGGACGGCGCGGTCGCCACCTACCCCCACCACAGCGAACTGAAGCGTTACTTCCGCGCCTACGCCGATCATTTCGATCTCTATCGCCATTATCGGTTTGGCTGCCGGGTGATGTCGGTGACCCCGGCCCAGGGTCGCTGGCGGGTGGTGAGTGAACGGGCCGGTGAACGCGAGGAGCGCGTATTCGATGGCGTGCTGATCGCCAGCGGCACCTTGCACACACCCAACCGGCCGGCGCTGCCGGGGTCGTTCGACGGCGAACTGCTGCACGCCAACGGTTATCGGCATGCTTCGCTGTTCGATAACAAGCGGGTGCTGATTGTCGGTTGCGGCAACTCCGCCTGCGACATGGCGGTGGACGCGGTGCATCGGGCGCGGCGGGTGGATCTGTCGGTGCGGCGCGGCTATTACTTTCTGCCCAAGTTCATTGGCGGCCGGCCGGCGGACGCGATTGGCGGCAAGCTGAAGCTGCCGCGCCGGCTAAAGCAGTGGCTGGACGCACGCCTGATCCGAATGATCGTCGGCAAGCCCAGCGACTACGGTCTGCCGGACCCGGACTATCGAATGTACGAATCGCACCCGGTGGTCAATTCACTGGTGCTGCACCACCTGGGTCACGGCGATATCACAGCGCGTCCGGCGATCGCTTCGGTGGCCGGTGACACGGTCACCTTCAGCGATGGCGGCCAGGCGAAATACGACCTGATTCTGATGGCCACCGGCTACCAGCTCGATTACCCCTTTATTGATCGGGCGTTGCTCAATTGGCAGGGCGACGCCCCCCGGTTGTACCTCAATGTGTTCCACCCGCGCCACGACACCCTGTTCATGATGGGCATGATCGAAGCCGCTGGATTGGGTTGGGAAGGCCGCAACGAACAGGCCGAACTGGTGGCGTTGTATTTGAAAGCGCGCCAGCAAAACCACCCGGCGGCGCGCGCCCTGGATGAGATCAAACGGGTACGCGCCGGGGTCGGTCTGGACGGCGGTTACCGCTATCTGGACGTGCCCCGCATGGCCTATTACGTGCACAAGGACAGCTACCGCGCGGCGCTGGCCGGCCACGCCCGCGCGCTGCGCCGGCCGCCACAATAACAGGAGGCCGTATGGGCCCGGATACCCCGATTCACTTTAACGCCGGCAGTCTGGTGGTGCTCAACGCGATCCTGGCGCTGATGATGTTTGGCGTGTCGCTGACCCTGCGCGGCGAGGATTTCCGCCGCGTGGTGCGCACGCCGGCGGCGCCAATCGCCGGTCTGCTGGCCCAGTTCCTGCTGTTGCCGGCGGCCACCTGCCTGCTCACCTGGGTGTTTGATGTGCCGCCGGAGCTGGCGCTGGGCATGATGTTGGTGGCCGCCTGCCCCGGTGGCACCTTCTCCAACGTGATGACCTGGCTGGGGCGCGGCAGCGTGGCGGTGTCGGTGAGCATGACGGCGGTGTCCAGCCTGGCCGCCACCGTGCTCACGCCGTTCAATTTTGCCCTGTATGGCTGGCTCAACCCGAACACCCGCGCGCTGGTCACCGACATCGCCCTGGCACCGGGCAATATCGTGCTGCTGGTGGTGTTGGTGCTGGCGTTGCCGTTGTTGGTGGGCATGTTCGTGGGGCGCCGCTACCCGGGCTTCGCGGAGCGCGCCCAGAAGCCGATGCGCTGGGCCACCCTGGCGGTGCTGTTCGGTTTCGTGGCCATTGCGTTCGCCAATAACATGGATGTTTTTCTCGCCAACGCGGACCGCATTCTCGCCCTGGTGGTGGGGCAGAACGCGCTGGCGCTGGGGCTCGGCGCGCTGGCCGGCGTGATCATCGGGCTCAACCGGGCGGACCGGCGCGCCGTTACCCTGGAAGTGGGGATTCAGAACTCGGGCCTGGGGCTGTCGATTCTGTTCACCTTTTTTCCGCAGGCCTCGGGAATGATTCTGATCGCCGCTCTGTGGGGCGTATGGCACTTGATCTCCGGCCTGACCCTGGCGCTGATCTGGTCGCGGGGCGGCGGGAGGCCGGCGCCATGAGCCGCATTCTGATCACCGGCGCCGCCGGTTACATCGGCCGCCAGTTGGGTGAGCGTCTGGCCGTGCACCACGACATTCTGGGCCTGGATGTTCAGGTGCCCGAAGGCCTGCCGTTCGCCTGCCTGCAGCGGGACATCCGCGATCCCGATCTGGCCACCCTGATGCGCGAACGCAGCATTGAACGGGTGGTGCATCTGGCGGCGGTGCTGGAGGATTCCGGTGACCGGGAGCGCGATTACGACATCGACGTCAACGGCACCCGCAATGTCCTGCGGGCCTGCGTGGCCGCCGGCGTAGAGCAACTGGTAGTGACCAGCTCTGGCGCCGCCTACGGTTATCACGCCGATAACCCGGCGTGGATCGACGAGCACGATGCGCTGCGCGGCAATCCGGAGTTCGCCTATTCCGATCACAAGCGCCGGGTGGAGGAACTGCTGGCCGACTACCGGCAACGGCATCCGCGTCTGCGTCAGCTGATTCTGCGCCCCGGTACGGTGCTCGGCGAGAGCACCCGCAACCAGATCACCGCCTTGTTCGAGCGGCGCAGAATTCTGGCCATCGCCGGGGCGCCTTCGCCGTTCGTGTTCATCTGGGACCAGGACGTGGTGGCGATCATCGCCGCCGGCGTCGAGCGCCACGCCGAGGGCATTTATAACCTGGCCGGTGACGGCGCGCTCAGCGTCGCCGAGCTGGCGGCGCTGCTCGACAAACCTCTGCTGACGGTGCCGGCGTGGTTGTTGCGTGGCGCCCTGGCGGTGGGGCACCGCCTGGGTCTGAGCCGCCATTCACCGGAACAGATCAACTTTCTGCGTTACCGGCCGGTACTGAGCAACCGCCGCCTCAAAGCAGAATTCGGCTACACCCCGGCGAAAACCTCCGAGCAGGTATTTCGCTTGTTCGTGGAACACGCCCGTGCCGGGGGCCGCCTGTGATCCCGCGCGCCCTAATTACGGGCGCCGCGTCTGGTCTTGGGCTGGCGTTGGCGCGGGTGATGTTCACCCGCGGCTACGGCGTTATTCTGGTGGATCGTGACAGCGAGCGGCTGGAGGCGGTAGTGGCCGGGTTTGCCCGCTGCGATCCGGAGCGGGTGGCCGGGTACGCCCTTGATCTGACCGACCACCAGCAACTGGCCGGATTGTTGGCGAGCATCACGGAGCTGGACCGCCTGGATGTGCTGGTCAACAACGCCGGCATCACCCACCGTTCATTGGCCGAGCGCACCGATCCCGAAGTGTTTCGAGCGGTGATGGCGGTGGATTGGCAGGCGCCGGTGGAACTGACACTCGGCTGCCTGCCCAAGCTGCGCGCCAGTGGTGGCAGTATTGTTAATATCGGCTCCATGGCCGGCTGGATGCCGGTGATCGGCCGAGCCGGCTATTGCAGCGCCAAGGCGGCGCTGGCGCAGTTCTTTGAAGTATTGCGTGCCGAGTGCGGGGCCGGCGGCCCGCACGTGTTGATGGTCTATCCCAGTTTTCTGAGCACGCCGATCGAGCGCAACGCGCTGGGCTTCGATGGCCGCCCGGCGCGCCATGCTCGCTCTTCAGTGGGTCGGATACGCAGCGCGGAGTGGATGGCCGAGCGCATCATGGTGGCTTTGGCGCGCCGGCGGCGGCGGTTGTTTCCGGATCGCTTCACATTGCTCTCCAGCCTGCTTTGGCGGATTGCGCCGGATCTTTACCTGCGTTTGATGAGTCGCCGCTTCGCCAGTGACCTGGAATGAACGGCGCAAACGCGACGTTGCCAGCAGGCAGCGGCGTTGCCTTGGGGTAGTATCGGGCTTACCCAGGTGAGGAGAGCGCCCCATGTCGACAGTGGAAATTCGACCGGTCAGCGGCATTGCCGTTGAGCCATGGCTGGATGAACTGGCGGATCTGCGCATCCGTGTATTCCGCGATTTCCCCTATCTTTACGATGGTTCGATGGCCTATGAGCGGGACTATCTGGACCGCTACGCACGCTCACAGCGCAGCGTGTTCGTGCTGGCGATGGAGTACAACCGGCTGGTCGGCGCCGCCACGGCGCTGCCGCTGCGCGACGCCGACCCGGAATTCCTGGCGCCGTTCCAGGAGCACGGGCCGGACCCGGACCAGGTCTTTTATTTCGGCGAGTCGGTGCTGTTGCCGGAGTATCGGGGCCAGGGCGTGGGCCATCGCTTCTTTGATCTGCGCGAGCTGTACGCCCAGGACTTCGGGCTGCCGATCACCACCTTCTGCGCGGTAAAACGGGACCTCGCGCACCCTCGCCGGCCCGGCCAATACCAATCCCTGGAGCCGTTCTGGGAGCGGCGCGGCTACCGCTGCGATGAGCGCCTGGTGGCCCGCTTTGCCTGGAAGGACGTGGGCGAGGCGCAGGCCACGGAAAAGGCCCTGCCGTTCTGGGTGCGCGACGCGCGAGTGGCCGTGAACGACACGTGAAAATGTAAAATATCGCCACGGGTACGATTTTCGCCTCATGTGGGCGAGGGCATCGGCCGTCTATAGTCGCAATCCGGATACAAGGAAAGACTATGGATTGGCCTTACCTCGTTGACCGCCTGCTGCGCGGTCTGATTATCATTGTGCCCCTGGCGGTGCTGGCGGCCATTATCGCCATGGCGGTTGCCGGCTAGCCCGCCACTTGCGCCCGCGCGTCGGTCCCCCGACGTTTCAGGCCCGTCGTCTCAAGAGCGCCACCGGATTGTTCATCTCCACCAGTTCCCAGCCCTGCCGCTGCGCCAGCCACTGGAAGGTGCGCGGCTGCCAGAAGCACACATGGGTGGGGTCGCGCCGATAGTGCCAGTGGGGAAAATGCGCGTCGTCGATCAGCCAGCGGGTCATCAGCCCCAGCCAGCCGCCGGGGCGCACCAGCCGGGCAAAGGTGGCCCATTCTCTTTCCGGCCAGTGAAGGTGCTCCAGCACCTCGGTGCAGGTGACGAAATCGTAGCGTTGCCGTAGCACACGCTGATCGTCGGCATAGAGGGGGTCGTAGACCCGGGTGGCGAAGCCGCGCTCCGCCATCAATCGCGCCAGCGCCGGGCCCGGCCCGCAGCCAAAATCCAACCCTTGGGCGCCGCGCGTCAGGCGCTCGCCAAGCGGCCTGGCCAGTTGATCGAGAAAGCGTCGATAGCCCGGGTCGTCCGGGTGGTTCTCATGCAGATCGTACTGCTGCTTCTCGGCCTGCCGGTCAGGCAGTTGGGCGGCGCCGAGAAACGTTAGCGAACAATGCGGGCAGCGCCAGTAATGCCGCTCGCCGACGCTGGCGAACGCGGCGCAATCACGGTGCCCGCACAGGCGGCAGGCTTCACTCACGGCGCCAGCCATTGTTTCAGGCACTGATAGGTGCGCGGGTCTTCCAGCATCGCCATGTGCCCCATGCGGTAGAACAGCCGGCGGGTCAGGTTGGGCGCCTCGCCATACAGACGCCGGGCCAGGCCGCTGTCCACCCGCACCAGCCAGTCGCCGCGCGGCGATGGCTCGCCTTGCTCGCTGATGCTGCCGGCCAGAAACAGCTGACGCACGGTCGCGTCCAGCGGCACTTTGCCGTAGGGGCGGGGTTCATCCAGCGGGCGCTGATGCCATTGTTCCTTGATCACGTAGCCGAAGCGCAGGTCACGGATGCCGTCGGAGCGCAGATTGGCCAACCGCATCAACGGCCGGGAATAGGGTGTCACGCCGAGCAATCGGTTGGCGCGGTTGCCCAGTTTCTCCAGTACCGCGCCCTGGTGCGGCGAACCCAGGCACGCCAACTCGCTGAGCCGGTGCACCCAGGCGTCGCCGCGTTGGCGGCCCTGGTGCAGAGCGCTTCGTGCCACCAGCCCGCCCATGCTGTGGCCAACCAGGATCAGGCGCGCGGGCAGCGGCCGCTGGTTGAGCAGGTCGGCCAGGGCGAGGCCGTTGTCGGAAATATGCAGGCCGGTGTTGTAGCGCACGGTGTGCACCCGGGCGTTCAGCGCCGGTTCGGCCCAGCGCACGAACTCCGCCTGCGCTGGATGATTCCAGCACGACTCATTCATGCACAAACCATGAATAAACAGGATCAGCGTGTCGCGCTCACCGGCGGTGGCCTGGGCCGGCAGCAAGGTCATCGGCAAGGCGTAGCGGCTGTGCTGTTGGGCGAGCAACTGGCCGAACACGCCGTTGACGATGCTCTGTAAATCCGGGTTGCCGCGCAGCTCCTGGCCCGGCTCCCCGATCAGGCCGGCCAGGGCAGCGGCCTGGCCGGCTTGCCGGAAGCCATAGCGAATCAACCCGTACACCATCGGCGCGGCGGTGTAGTCGCGGCCGCGCACCCCGAACGGATTGGCGATGGCGCCGTGCATATCCTGCGCCACCTGCGTGACCTCATTGCCCATTGTTGTTATCAGCTGGGCGACGCCGCCCAGCTGTTGGCTGATTTTTTTCATCGCCGGTCCTCGCCATGGGCAAAACGCCCGAACGCCGACGCAGGCTCCTTAACAGCCTGCGATGCAAGTCCCGATCATACCAAGGTAGGGCGCTGGTACCTATCCCGCGGGGTCTTGCGAGGCGCCGCCCTCGAAAGCCGACAAGCCGGTAAAATCCGTAAACAGGTGGGAAACGCATTCGTAAAATACGGGAAAATCACCGCTGGCTTGGTTGGCAACGTGGTGCTACGGCGATAGATTGCTCTCAATGTTTCAGCACACGTTCAAGGAGTGATTATGCGCACGTTCAGCAAATGGTTTGTGATCGCGGTATTCGGCGCCATGCTCGGTCTGGCTGGTTGTGATCAGCAAGGTCCGATGGAAAAAGCAGGCGAAAAAGTCGACAACACGGTTGACGACATGACCAACCAGGGTCCCATGGAAGAAACCGGCGAGAGCCTTGACGACGCAGCGGACAACACCAAGGACGCCGCCAGCGACATGGGCGACGCCATGGACGGCGACGACAAGTAATTTTCGTCGCAGCGAAAAGCTCTGAAAAAACCGCCGGCGGTTTCCGTTGGCGGTTTTTTTGTGGCTCGCCCCCGCTGATCTTTCGCCAAGGCGTCGCTGGCGACGAACCAGCCGCGTGGTCCGGCGTAGCGAAAACCCCGCGTTCATCGATTTGGATACATTCGACTACATCCGTTCACTCAAAGCGGACGCATTAGCACCTTGGAAGCGCCGCGACGGCTGGCTAGAGTAGCAGCGGGTGTGATCGCCCTGGCATCGGGCCAAGGAGGCGTCACTGTTCGCGCCGTTGGTCATCCGGATCATGAAGGTGAGTCGCGGAGCACGTTCATGTCCCGCCAGGAGTGTTCCGATGGGTTTCCAGAAACCGTTCCGGGTGTCTGATTCGCCACGGTGTCTCGCCATTGAGGCGGTGACCGGGCGTGCCGGTGCGCTCAATGAATATCTGGTGGTCTACCGCGCCGGCGCTGGCCGTCGGGGGCGGCGCGTGCGCAGCGTGCGTGAGTTGCGTTACGACATAGAACGATTGCGGGCCTGGGCCTGGTACCTTGCCGCCAGTTCGCGCCGGCCGTGGTGGTGGCGCCTGGTCACTCACCTGGGTGGTCTGTTTGGCCGCCGCCGGCGCGAAGCCAACGGCCGCCGGCGAGACCCCCGGCGCAGCATGCAGAGGTTGAGCAGTTTCAGCGTGATCGACCGTGCTTACGCGGCCCTGCAAGAAGATTTTCAGGGCCGCCTTCTGACCCTGGCGCTGCCCCAGACGGAGCCGGAACGCAGCGCCGCCTGCCGTGCCCATCTGACCGATAAAGTGGACACCTTGCGGGGCCTGCGTGGCGCTTTGGTCGCCGATGCCGGCCGTGCCGCGGTGGTGTGTGTGTTGTTGGCCGGAGTTCTGCGTTTGCGCGGCTGGCTGGGGCTGGACGTGGGGCTGGCGCCCGGGGAGCAATCATGAACGCCGGCACCGAGCCTGAGACACTGCCCGCGGTCTTTTCCCTGGCCGACCTGAAACAGCGTTTCCATGGCGATGAACAGGAGGCCATGGAAACCGCCCGGCGCTGGTTGCGCAGCGGCCAGGTGCGGCAGGTCGCTCCGCCAAGGCCGGTGTTCATTCGTGTCAGCGGCGCAGAGCCACCGGATCAGGCGCTGATTTGCCTGGCCCTGCGACGCACCTTCCCCTCGCTGGTGATTATTGGCGGGTCGGCGCTGTGGCGGCAGGGCATCAGCCGTGACCGCGACGCGCTGCTCGATTGCGCGGTGACGGAAACGGTGGGGCGCTGTCCGCTGCCGGATGTGCGCCTGCACCCGCGGCCGGCGGCCTGGCTGGAGGCGGTCTCACGCGCTGGCGGCCTGAGCGGTGAACTGCACGGCGTGCCAATGCTGAGTGCGGAAATGGCGGTGGCCGACGCCGCCGCGTTCGCCGACGTCTGGGTGCCGGATCGGGACGCCCTTGATTGGCGGCGTCTGTCCGCGACCCGTAGCGCGGCTGCCGAGCAGGCCTTGGCTCCCTTGCGGCCGGGCGTGCGCTGACGCTAGACGCTAGACGCTAGACGCCGGACGCTGGACGCTAAGATCAAAACCCGCGACTGACCGCATTGCGGCTACGTATATGGGGTTTGCTGCTTGGCGACGACCCAAGGTATGTGCGCCTCCAAACGTCGTAGCAAACATGCCAAGCCCTTCAGAGCCAGGGTTGAGCGTCCGGCGTCCGGCGTCCGGCGTCTAGCGTCTAGCGCCCAGCGTTCAGCGCTACCCAAAACCATCGGCCAGCAGTGCCCTTAATTCCCCCCCCTTAATGATCCGGTTTGACCCAACCTAAGGCCGGCGGTATAAATGCGAATCGTTATCAAATTACCCGCGCGGCTCTCTATGATCGTTTTGCTGACCCTCGTTACCCTGACCGGCGCCGCTCTGCTTTATCTGAGTGACCGCCAGCAACGGGCTCTGGCCGTGCCGTTGCCCGCCGCTGCCCGTCTTTCCGGTGGGCTTCTGGTGCTCGGCGCCTTGCTCGGCTGGGCCTGGCGGTTGGGCACCGGTGTCGGGCTGTTCACCGGCTTCTGGGTGTTCGCCATCGGCGCCATGGGCCTGCCGATGCTGATCGGCCATCTGGTCGATGGTTATCGCCCGGCGGGACGCGAGCGCCCATGAGAGCGTTGCTGGGTACGGTGCTGGGGTTGCCCCTGGCGGCCATGTTGTGCGGGTTGCTGGCGGCGACGTTGCCGCTCGATTGGCACCGCTGGCTGGTGCTGCTGATGCTGCTGGTACTGATGGTGTGGGCGGCACTGATCGTCCTCACCGGGCTGGCGCGCACTCCTTGGCGCGCCGCCCTCGGTCTGGTCTTGGCCAACGGCCTGGCCTGGCTGCTGTTGCAGGCCACCTCTTTATACGGAGCCGCCTGATGCGAGCCGAGACGCTGAGACGGCACATCGATCTGCACGCCTGGGTCGGTATTGTCAGTGGTCTGGCGCTGTTCGTGGCGTTCTTCGCCGGCGCTTTGAATATGTTTCACCATGAACTGCACCATTGGCAGGAGCCGCGCGGCCAACAGGCGACGCCCGCCGACCATGCCGGCCTGCAGACGCTGCTCGACAAGGTGCTCCAGGCCGACCCCCACGCCGGCACCTGGCTGTATATGATTCCCGGCGACGAGCCCACCGTGATCTGGCACGAGCGGGTGGATGGCCAGGACATCTGGCACACCAGCTACGCCGGTGATTTCGCCAGCAATGGCGAATACCAGGAGCGCACCCGCTCCAGCCTCGCCGAGTTCGTCAACGAGCTGCACTATGAGCTGGCCATTCCCAAGGTCGGCCTCTGGCTGATGGGGTTGATCTCGGTGCTTTACGGCGCGGCGCTGATCGGCGGCCTGATCATTCACTGGCCGAAAATGAAGCGCGAGTTGTTCGCCCTCAAACACCAGGGCAATGTGCGCCGTTATTGGAAAAACCTGCACAACCTGGTGGGCGTGATCAGCTTTCCGTTCCATTTGATCTTCGCCGTCACCGGTGCCGCCATGGGGTGCCTGGCGCTGCTCACCGTGGTGCTGGGTGCCCTGGTGTTCGGCCCGCAATTGCAGGGCGCGATCACCAGCGCCACCGAGGCCTGGCCGGCGCCCGAAGCGAGCGGCGAAACCGTCGCCATGGCCGGCATCGGGCGCTATCTGGCCCGCGCCGAGCAGGCACTGCCCGGAATGCGGGTGGACTGGATCGAGCTGCAGCAATACGGGGACAAGAACGCCACCGTTGACGTCGCTGGCTCGGTGCGCGGCTATGTGGCGCACCATGCTCATGTGGTGATGAAAGGCAGCGACGCGGAGCAACTGACGATCACGGCGCCGGGGGCGCGGCCGTTCAATCACGCGGTGCTGTCACCAATCTATTCCCTGCACTTTGGCGATTACGGTGGCGGCGATTACGGCGGGCTGTTCCTGCGTGTGATCTATTTCGTACTCGCTCTGCTCGGCTGTTTGTTGTTTTTCTCCGGCAATGTGATGTGGGCGGAGCGACGCACCGACCGGCACGGTCCGAGCCGCTCAGCGGCCTTTATGCTGCGGCTTACGCTGGGCGTGACCTACGGCGTGATGGCCGGGCTGGCGGTGAGCTTTATCGCCAACAAAGTGGTGATGCATTCGCCCTGGGCGAGCGCCGTGGTGATGGCCGAGAAAGGCGGTTTCGTGAGCCTGTTGCTGGCGGCATTGTTGTGCGCGTTCCGGTTCACGCCGCTGGGCGTGACCCGTGTCTGGCTGCCACTCTCGGCGTTGCTGTATCTGCTCGCCCCCTTGGTTCAGGGCGTCATCGAAGGGTTTACCAGTTGGGCCGACCCGGACATTGGACTGGTAAGTGGCGCCTTATTGGCGGTGGCCGCCAGTCTGTTCGCCGTCGATCGTCTGCGTGCGCGGCGCCTGCGCCGGGCCGGGGCTCATCCGCTTTGGGAGGTTCGCCGCCAGCGCCGGATCGCCACCATCGCCGAGCCGGTCTGACGCCGGAGACTCAGGTTTTAACCAGAACCAGAAGGCGCTCGACGAAGAAATCGATTTCCTGCTCCAGGTTGAACAAGCGTGGCGAGAACAGCCAGGTCTGGGTGATGCCCATCAGGTAGGTATAGCAAAGCAGGCCGAGTTCATCGGCGCCGGCGTGGGGGGTGGCCAGGCCGTGCGCTTGCGCTTGCCGCACCAGTGCGGTAAGCGTGGCCACCACCGAGCGGGTCAGTTTGCGCTCGCGTTTCAGGGTGCGCTCAAGGTTGGCGGTGAGTTCGGTTTTGTTAAGCAGAATTTCGAACGATTGCCGGTGCCAGCGATTGTCCACCAACAGCCGCAGCCAATGGCGGGAAAAATGTTCGATCGCCTGCAGCGGCCGGTGGGCGGCGGCGTTTGCTTCGTCAATCAGGGCGCCCAGCGGTTGTTGCGAAAACGACAGAACCGCTTCGAACAGTTCGTCCTTGTTTTTAAAGTGCCAGTAAATCGGGCCACGGCTGTAACCGGCCTGCTCCGCGATCCTGGCCAGCGTGGTGTTGGTGTAGCCGTTGCGGCTGAACAGTTCCAGCGCCGCTTCGAGGATTTTCAGGCGGGTTTTCTCCGCGTCTTCTTTTGTGCGTCGCATGATGTGAACGCCGCCGCCCGGGTCTGGACAACCCGGGCGGCGAGCGAAGCTCCTTGTTAAAGTTTGCCGTCGGCGGCCATTTTCATATAAGTGGGATCAAATCTCAGCTTGATGTTGCTCTGATCGCCGAGCGTGGACTCGGGAAAGGTGATGCCGATAAAGTCCGCGCTGTCGGCGCCTTCGCCAAGCAGGCCATGCTCGAAAGAAAACTGGCGGACGCTGTCCATCGCCTCAATCGCTTCATCGCTGTACAGAAAGCCCAGTGAATCGCGCGGTTTCCAGAACATCTTCATGCCGGCCAGTTGATCTTCATAGCCTTTTTGATCGGTGCCCGAGGCCTGCCCCAGAAACGCCCGTGCTTCGGCGCCTTTGTTGGTGTCGCTTTCAAGAACGCCCATCACTTCGTACCAGGCACCCACCAGGGCTTTGCCCAGCTTCGGATTCTCTTTCAGCGTCTGGGTGTTGACCAGAGTCAGATCCTTGATATGGCCGGGAATCTGGCTGGAATCGAACACGACTTCGGCACCGGGCTTGCTGGCGGCTTCGCTCAACAGCGGGTTCCAGGTGACGATGTTGTTCACATCGTCGCTGTTGAAGGCGGCCACGATATCGGCGTCCGAAGTGTTGACGATGCTCACATCCCGTTCGCTGAGACCTTGCTCTTCCAAGGCCCGCGCCAGCAGATAATGGGACACCGACAATTCCACCAGATTGATGCTCTGGCCTTTAACAGGCTGCTGAAGAACCCCTTGCATGCTCAGCGTGGCCTGAAGCGTGCAGCTGTTGTGTCTTGTCTCAACGGACAGGGTGGTTCCCTTTCCTAGAGACAAGGCGCAGCAGATGTGCGCTTCAGGCCGCGCCCTTCGGGGCTTTCAGGCTGGCCCGTACTCGTCGTTGCAATTTTTCGATGGGTGGACACACATCTTCAAAACTGCGCCTGGATTACGTGCCAACCTGAAAGCCTGAGCACGCAAGGGGTTCTTCAGCAGCCTGTTAAGCGATTTGATGCCGCCGTCGGGGTGTTTCATCACAATGCCGTCGTTGCCGTTGGAGTAGTCGCCGATGATCAGCGCGGTGGAGTCGACGCCGCTGGCCGCCGGAATCGACAGCGCATCCATGCTGGTCAGAGTGACCGCGTCATACTGGCCGGCGGTGAACTGATTGATCGATTCGATGTAATCATTGATCTGGGTGATCTCGACATCGATGCCATATTTGTCGGCCCACTTTTTCATGATTCCGGATTCCTGAGCGTACTTCCAGGGCATCCAGCCGGCGTAGATGGTCCACGCCAGACGGAAACTCTGACGCTCGGCGGCCACGCCGAGACCCGGCGCCAGCAGGGCGACAAGCAGCGCCGCAATACCGGTGAAGCGCAAACTGCGTTTAACGAAGGACATGGTTTTCTCCCGTGATTTGAGAACCTTGAATCAGAACATTTTCAAATAGCGTTTGATTTCCCAGTCGGAAACCAGATTGTGGTATTGCTCCCATTCGGAACGTTTGAATTCCACGAAGCTGTCGAACATCAGATCACCGAACACCTGCTTCGCCAGCGGGTCCGCTTCGAAGGCATCGATGGCTTCACCCAGGGTGCGCGGCAGCATCTCAATGCCCATGGCTTTCACTTCGGCGAGGGAGTAATCGTTCATGTTTTCCCGGTGCGGCAGCCCCGGGTTCAGCTTTTCACGAATGCCTTCCAGGCCGGCGGCCAGCATCAGCGCGGCGCCCAGATAGGGGTTGCCGCTGATGTCCGGCGCGCGGCATTCCACGCGGCCGCCCTGGGAGGGAATGCGCAGCATGTTGGTGCGGTTGTTGTTGCCGTAGCAGCAGAACACCGGCGCCCAGGTGGAACCGGACATGGCGCCACGTTGTACCAGCCGCTTGTAGCTGTTGACGGTGGGCGCGATCACCGCGCAGATGGCGCGCGCGTGTTTCAAAACGCCGGCGATAAAATGGTAGGCCAGCGGTGACACACCGCAATCGTGCGGGTCGTCACCGTGCGGTTCGAACAGATTCTTGCCGCTGTCCAGATCGGCCAGGGACATGTTGTAGTGGGCGCCGCTGCCGGTGCGGTCGGCGAACGGCTTGGGCATGAAGCTGGCGAAGGCGCCATGTTTGCGGGCAATTTCGTTGGCCATCATGCGAAAAAACACCAACCGGTCGGCCATGCCCAGCGCGTCGGTGTACATAAAGTCGGTTTCAAACTGGCCGTTGGCGTCTTCGTGGTCGAAGGAATAAACGTCCCAGCCCTGTTCGTTCATGGCCTCCACGATTTCATTGACGATCGGCAGGTTGTCCATCAGCAGGCGCGGGTCGTAGCAGGGCTTTTCCAGGGTGTCGCGGTCGCTGATCGGCGCGAAGCCGCCGTCGGCGGTGTCCTTGAACAGGAAAAATTCGGTTTCAATGCCCAGGTTGAACGCAAAGCCCAGGTCGGCGGCGGCGGCCAACTGGCGTTTAAGAATGTGCCGCGAGCAGGCTTCGAACGGCTTACCGTTCAAATACAGGTCGCTGGCGAACCAGGCCAGTTCCCGGTTCCAGCTGCAGGGCGTGGCGGTGGCCGCGTCCGGCATGGCCGCCACTTCATCGTCGTTGATGTCCTGGGGCACGCCATCCAGCGCGGCGCCGGTGTACAGTTCCGAGCCGCCCATCATGCGATCCAGGTGGGCCATCGGGACAAACTTGCCCTTGATCGCGCCGTGGATATCCACGTAGCTGGCGATGGCGTACTTGACCCCTTTTTGGGTCAACTCCTGGCGCAGGCTTTCAATCGGTTCGTAGGCGTTCATGCTGATTCTCTCCAGTGGTGCCGCGTGCGGCGCGGGCATGGCGGTTGGCACGATTCCTTCATTCAATATACATGCCAGCCTGTATATATAACGGTGAACCAAGATGCCTTGCCACGCCGTTCGCAATGGAGAAAACGCATGAAAAATCAAATCATTAGCCGTGAAATCGCGCTGGGAGACCTGCCCCTCAAGGAGGGCGGAGTGCTGCGCGAGGCACGCATGATCGCGGTGCAGATCGGTGAGTTGAACGCACGCCGGGACAATCTGGTGGTGGTGCCCTGCTACTACGGTGGTACGGAACAGGGCAGCCTGCCCCTGGTTGGTGCGGGCGGGCCGCTGGCGCGGTATTGCGTGGTGCTGTTCAACCTGTTTGGCAATGGCCGTGCCACCTCGCCCAGCAACGCGCACCCGTCGCAGCGCGGGCACCGGTTTCCGCTGGTGACTCTGGACGACAACGTGGAGGCCCAGCGGCGCGCGCTGGATGCCTGGTTCGGTGACACGGAGATCGCCCGGGCCACCGGCTGGTCGATGGGTGGTATGCAAAGCTACCTGTGGGCGATGCGTCACCCGCGGCGCGTCAAGCGCCTGCTGCCGGTGTGCGCCACGGCGCGCTGTTGGCCGCATAACCAGGTGTTTCTGGAGGGGGTGCGCAGCGCGTTGCTGGCCGACCCGGTTTACAACGGGGGTGCTTACACGCGCCCGCCGCAAGCGGGTTTACGCGCCTTTGCCCGGGTCTACGCCGGCTGGGCCTACAGTCAGGCGTTCTTCCGCCGTGAGCTCTATAAGGAGTTGGGGTTCGAGAGCATCGAAGCGCTGCTGCGTTTCTGGGACCGCGATCATCTGCACCAGGACGCCAACGATCTGCTGGCGATGATGCTCGCCTGGCAGCACGCCGACCCGGCCAACGACGCCGAATACGGCGGCGACTTTGACGCCGCGCTCAACGGCATTCGCGCCCACACGGTGGTGATGCCCTCGCGCACCGATCTGTATTTCACCGTCGAGGACGCTCGTTATGAGAGCGAGCGCATTGCCGGCGCGCGCCTGGAGATACTGGATTCCGACTACGGCCACGCCGCCGGCGCGCCGGGTCGCGAGCGCGCCAGCACCGGCCACTGGTGGCGGGTCATGGCGGAGTTGTTGGCGACGCCGCCGTGATACGTCTTTGCCGTTGATCCTGCTGGCGTTGGCCGCATGTCTTCTTAAGCAGACTCAAGGAGACAGGTATGAGATCGACCGCATTGATTACGGGAGGCGCTCAAGGTATTGGCCGGGGCACCGTGGCCTTTCTGTTGGACCGGGGATGGCGGGTCATGGTGCTGGATTGCGACCACCAGGCCCTTGAGGAGCTGGCCGCGGAGCGGCGGGACGACGCGCTGCGGGTGGCCGCCGTGGACGTGGGAGATGAAGACCGGGTCGCGGAGGCTTTCCAGGCGCTGCGGGCCTGGCAAGAACAGGATGGTCAGCCGGCGGGGCTGGACCTGTTGATGAATAACGCCGGCATTGCCGATCCGGTCAGTGGGCCGCTGGAAAGTCTCAGCCTGGAAGATTGGCGCCGCTGGCAGGACAGCCACTTAACCGGCGCGTTCCTGTGTAGCCGGGCGGCGGTGCCGTTGCTCCGTGCCCGGCAGGGTGTGATCGTCAACATCGCTTCTACAAGGGCGTTGCAGTCCGAGCCTCACTGCGAAGCGTACGCCGCCGCCAAGGGTGGGTTGCTGGCCCTCACTCACGCCCTGGCGATCAGCCTGGGGCCGGACATCCGCGTCAATGCGATCTGCCCAGGTTGGATCGAGACCGGGCCCTGGCAGCGGCGCGCACGACGTTCCCACCCACAACACAGTCAGACGGATCGGCGGCAGCACCCGGTGGGCCGGGTTGGCGTGCCCGAAGACATCGCCGCCACCGTTGCGTTTCTCGCCTCTGACCAGGCTGGTTTTATTACCGGGCAACAGTTCACCGTGGACGGCGGCATGACCTGCAAGATGATCTACCAGGATTAGCGGCGTTGACGGGGGTGACCGCCGGACCACGGAAAAGCCCGGTCGGCGGAGACCATGGAGACGAGAGAGTGTTAGTATAGGGCCATTAAATTCAGTGGAACGAGGCAGGCGCCCATGGCGGATGCAAAGAACAAAAGTCGTCCGACGAAGAACCGGTCCGGTGAGATCAACGGCACCAAACTTGAGCTGACCCTGGCCGCCGAAAAGGTCTTCGCCATGAATGGCCTGCGTGGTGCCACGCTGCGCCAGATCAGGGAAGAGGCCGGGCAGAAAAACGAATCGGTGATCCACTATCACTTCGGTTCCCGAGAGGCGATCATCGAGTCGATCCTGAATCTCCGCTCCAACCCGATCGATGCCGAGCGCCTCGCCATGTTGGCCGAGTTGCGGCGCAAAAATAATGGCCTTCCCTTATCGTCCATGGTGATCGCTGAAACCTGCATCATGCCCCTGGCCCGATATGTGCTCGATAACGATGAGCCCGGCTACTACCTGCGGTTTCTGGTGCAGCTGCGCATGGACCGCAATGCCTGGCGCCGTTTCAATGGCTTGCACGGCGAGGGTTCACAAAACAGCCGCAAGGCGCTTCACGAAGCCAAGCCGTATATGCCGGTGGCGATTCTGGATCAGCGTTATGTGAGCATGCAGTACATGCACATTAATGGCCTGGCCGCGATCGAGCAGGTGAAGTCGGAAAAGAAAGGCGGTTTTCGCCTCGACGAAGGCTGGATACGAGTGGATGACATGATCACCACCGCGGCGGCGATATTCGACGCGCCGTTGTCCCCGTCGACCCTGGCGGCGATTCAGGAAGCGGACGCCCGGCACGCCATGCCCACCTACATGGGCGTCGCCATGGATCAGCAACGCAGCTGGCAACCGGCGGCGGTGCGCAGCGCCGCCGAAGACGAAAAAGCCGGCGCCTGAGAACACGCTGACCGCCTCTCAGGCTTGCCGTCCGGCGAGCTTGAGAGGCGCGCGAAGGATCAGCCGATGCCCACCCGTGAGCCCGGGTAACCGCCCTCGCCGTCGTCGCCGAGTTCCCGCAGGGACACGTTGGCCGCGTCGCTGAAAATCCCCTTCGCCATCAATGACGTCTCCGCCTTGGCGCGGGCCTGGTTCACCCGTGCACGCACGCGGTGGGCTTCTTTGTGGTCTGGCTCCGCCTGCACGGCGAATTCGCTGAGATGCCCGGCCAGTCTTAAATCGCCTTTTTCCAACCACTGACTGGCGGCCTCGGCGAGCCCGTCGGCGCCACCGGCAATGGCGGCGATGGCCGTGCCCAGGGCTTGCGGATGCGCCGGTTTCAAATGCGCCGGGTTGCCATCGTACCAGCCGCCATAAAGCCGCCACACATTACGCACCAGGAATTCCGGATCGTCGTAGGTGGGCTGCAAGTAGGGCTTTTCCAAAAGACCTTCGGGCAACGTCACCTTGTCGACGATGTCGGCCAGCTTCAGCCCTTCGTTCATGGCTTCCAGGGTCTGATCGTGAATCGTCTCCAGGAAGGTGGCGGTGTCGTCGAGCAAGGTGGCGACCCGCTCGGCGCCGAACACCGCCGGGCCATGGCCGGGCACCAGCACTTCCGGTTTCTTGGCCGCCATGGCCCGCAACGCCTCTGCCCAGGGTCTGGCGAAGCGCTGCACTTTTTGCGGGTTGCCCGCATTGGGCGCGGCCCAGATCACGAAATCGCCGGTCACCACGGTTTTGTCTTCCGCGATCCAGGTCCAGGTGTGATCGTCGGTCTCGCCCATGCCGTGGTACAGCTCCAAGCGCCGCCCGCCCTTTTCCAGCGTCATTTCCTCTTCATAGAAGGTGTCCGGATAGCGGTACTCGTCCGGCCAGGTGAAGCCGGCCACTTTGAACTGACGGCCGTTGATGTTGGCGTTCCAGCCGGCGCTGGCCCGATAGCGACGGAAGCGGCGTTCGATGTTGGCCTGGCCGATGACCTCCGGTTTTGGCAGCCCGGCGGCTTCCGCCTCCTGATCGAACAGGGGGGTACCGAAGGCGTGATCCAGATGGCCGTGGGTATAGATCACCGTATGGATCGGCTGGTCCGACCAGGCGCGGATGGCGCGGTGAATATTCTTCGCGGTGTTGCGGCTGCCGCAATCGATCACCACCAGGCCGTCGTCGGTCCGCACCAGCGTGACATTGCCGACCACGCCCCGCGAGGCGATATAGGCAAGGCGATCATTAATCGGGATGACCTGGCTGCCGCTGATGTGATGGTTCCAGTCGCGGCCGAAATCGAAGCGGTCCCAGCAGGCGTCACCGATGGCCCTGAGCTCATGATTGATCACTGTTGAATCTCCTGTGTCGTGGGGCAAGTGTTACTTAAAGTAATGCGAGGTCATTAAAAAAGGAAGCCTGAAATGCATGGAGGCCATTAATCAGCGCGGCGGCCGGCGCCGGCATGCAGGGTCTCGACCTGGCGCCCGGTGCGGTTTTTATGGAATGGGTGGCGCGGCGGGGCCCGGTAAACAGTTGTGCGCTCAATGCCGGGATTTGGCCGCCTTTAGCAAGAAATGCGCTGAAATTTCAGGCTTCGGCGAACCTGGTTTCAAGTTAAAACTGGTCGGAAACAGATGTCGGCGATGGGCCTGGAGGAGGGGCATGGAAATTAATGAAGTTCATTGCAATGGAGTCGCGGGCCTGATGGAAATGCAAACAATATAATTGACAGCCATTAATCAGCCGTGGTGTGATTCGGTCACAACAAGACCAAGGCGGGCCCTTTCGAGTCCGTGGGAGGAGAGTGTGTTTACAGCGTCAATCCGGCAGCTAGGGCTGGTTATTGGTGTCGTGCTTGCGGCGATCACCATTTACACGTCCCTGTTTGGAATTTTTGATCCCAGCTATCAGCGACCGCTGACCTTCGCGGCCTGCATCGCCGTGGCGGTGTTCGTGAAGCCGCTGGTGGTGATGTACCCGCCCCGCCAGCCGGCGGTGAAAATCCTGCTCTGGCTGATCGATGCGCTGCTGGTCGGCCTGATCTTCCTGGCCGTTCAGCGCTTTGTCGGCTCCGCCAGCCAGATGGAGAACATGCTGGTGGATTACAGCCGCACCGACCAGTTCATCGCGCTGGGCGGGGTGCTGGCTCTGATCGAATTGACCCGCCGGGAATTCGGCCTGGGCCTGTCACTGTTCGCGGCGATCACTCTGCTGTACTGCCTGTTCGGCGATCTGCTGCCGGCCTCGGTACGCCATGCCGGCTTCTCGCTGGATCAGGTGATGCAGGGCATGTGGTACGGCTTCAGCGGCGTGTTCGGTGCGCCGGTGGCGGTGATGATCGAGTTGCTGTTTATCTACATCATCTTTGGCGTGATTCTGGAGGCCACGGGCGCGGGCCCGGCGCTGGTGCGTATGTCGATCCGCGTTACCGGGCGCTTGCCCGGTGGCCCCGCCCACGCGGCGATCTTCGCCAGCATGTTGTTTGGCACCATGTCCGGCAGTGTCACCGCCAATGTGGCCGGCACCGGCGCCTTCACCATCCCGATGATCAAGCGGCGCGGGTTCAGCCCGGCGTTCGCCGGCGCTGTCGAGGCCGCCGCCTCCACCGGCGGCCAGGTGATCCCGCCGGTCATGGGCGCCGCCGCCTTTATGATGGCGCAACTCACCGGCACCCCCTATCTGCTGATCTGCGTGGCGGCGATTTTGCCGGCGTTCTTCTATGTGTCAGCGCTGTTCGCGGCGGTCTACTACGAAGCGCGCCGCCTCGGCATTAAACCGACTCCGGCGGATGAATTGCCGGTACTGACCAAAGACGATTGGATTCGCTCGCTGATGTTCGTGGCGCCGGTGGCCACCGTGATTCTGGTGTTGGCGGCCGGCCGTTCGCCGGCGCTCGCCGGGGTCTGGGCGACCCTGGTGGCGATGGGCTTCGGCATTCTCAATCCGGAAATCCGCCGCCAACCGCAACGTTTGATTGTCGCACTGGCCCATGGCGGCGTGGCGGGCTCGCGCATCATGATCGCGGTGGGCGCCATCGGCATCGTCATCGCCGGCATGGACCTCACCGGCTTGGGGCTGAGCTTTGCCCAGGCGGTGGCCACCCTGGGCGAGCACAGCCTGCTGTTAAGCCTGATCCTCACCGCCGCCGGCTGTCTGGTGCTGGGCATGGGCATGCCGACGCTGCCCGCCTACCTGATCATTGTGTTGGTGATGGGCCCGGCGCTGACCAGCTTCGACGTGCCGTTGCTGTCGGTGCATCTGTTCGTGCTGTACTTCGGCGTACTGTCCGCGATCACGCCGCCGGTGGCGCTGGCCGCCTTCGCCGCCGCGCCGCTGGCCGAAGCCAACCCGATGAAGGTGGCGGCGGTGTCCGTGCGCCTGGCGCTGGTCGGTTTCCTGGTGCCGTTCCTGTTCGTCTTTAACCCGTCACTGCTGTTGATCGTGGAAGGCTTCAACATGCCCGATTTGATCTGGGGCGTGGTGCGCATGCTGCTGGTGATTTGGGCCTTGACCACCGCGTTCGCCGGCTTTGGTGCGATGAAACTGGGGCCGCTGGCACGGGGGCTGCGTTTTGTGGTCGCCGTGCTGCTGATGATGCGCGGCACTTCCATCGAACTGGTGGGCTTCGCCTTGGGGCTGCTGGTGCTCGGCGCCAGCTTCCTGCCCAACCTTAAGCCGCGCTGGTTGGGTGACTCCAACCCGGTGGTGAAACCGAAAGCCGAATAGACATTCATCAAAGACAAAACTTTAAACAACAAACAGCAAATACAAACAGCAATAAAGGGAGAGTTCGATGAACTTCACCAAGCGTCTCAAGAATCTCGGCCTGGCCGGCGCCATGCTGGCGGCCGTCGGGCTCGCCGGCCAGGCCGGCGCCGCCGACACCAACCTGCGCATGCACACCGCCCAGGCCGGCTCTTCGCCGTACGTGTTCGCGGTAACGTTGCAATCGGTACTGCAGAAAAACCTGCCGGTGCGCATCAACATGACCTCCGGCATGGCGTCCACCCGTTCCACTCTGGACGCCGCCCGCGGTCAGGTGGATCTGTTTATCAGCAGCCCGTCGATCAACCACTTCATGAGCACCGGCACCGGCATGTTCGCCAATATGTCCAGCGCGCCGGAGCTGTATAAGAACGTTCGTCAGATCATGAACTTCCCGCTCGGGCCGTATCACATCATGGTGCACGCGAACTCGGGCATCACGTCTCTGAAGCAGATCAAGGGCAAGCGCGTGTTTATCGGCCCGCCGGGTGGCGCCGCCACCCTGGTCGCGCTGTCGATCATTGAAGGCGCCACCGGCTACAAAGCCGGCGAAGATTATGAAATGGCCAAGCTCGACTGGAACTCCGGCAATCAGGCGTTCCAGGACGGCCAGGTGGATCTCTACATCGGTCCCACTCAGCTTCCGTCGGCGTCCATTGAACAAATCGTTCTGCTGCAAAAAGTCCGTTTCCTGGGCGTGCCCGATGAAGCGCTGAAAACCGAGGTCATGCAGAAGGTAATGAATCTGCCGGGCCGCACCATCATGCAGATTCCGCCGGACATCTATGGCGACAACCAGGTCAACACCGAGCCGGTCAACGCGGTCGGCACCTGGGTCGGTCTGGGCACCAATAAAGATGTGGATGAAGAGCTGGTCTACCAGATCACCAAGACCATCTTCGAGAATCTCGACACCTTCCATAACGCCGCCAAGTTCATGAGCAGCGTCAATATGGAGAACGCCATTAAGCAGATGAACTGTCCGCTGCACCCGGGCGCGCTGCGCTACTACCGCGAGCGCGGCATCGAACTGCCCGACAGCGCCATTCCGCCGGAGGCCAAGCAGTGATGAACGCAAAAGTCAGCAGCGTTATCGAGCAGCGTGATTCCCTGGACCGGCTGTTCCGCCCGCGCTCCGTGGCGGTGATTGGAGCCAGCTCCACGCCGTCGAAAATTGGCGGGCTGCCGATTGCTTTCCTGCTCGCTAATGGCTTTCAGGGTGAAATCTATCCAATCAATCCGAAGGCCACTGAAATTCAGGGTTTGAAGGCATACCCGTCGATTCGCGAGGTGTCTGGCAAGGTTGACCTGGTGATCGTGGCGGTGCCAGCGGCGATGGTCGAGCAGGCACTGGATGACGCCATCGCCGCTCAGGTCAGTGGCATTGTTCTGTTCTCCTCGGGGTTCGCCGAGGTGAGCGACGAAGGCAGCCAGGCGCAGCAGGCTCTGATGGCCCGGGCCGAAGCCGCCGGCGTGCGCGTGCTCGGCCCCAACTGCCTGGGATTCATGAATCTGAAAGAGAAGGTGTTCGCCACCTTCTCACCGGTGGTTGGCCAGGGCGTGGCGCCCACCGGCCGCATCGGGCTGGTCAGCCAGAGCGGCGCCTACGGCGCCTATGCCTTTACCCTGGCGCGTCAGCGTGGCATCGGCCTGAACTACTGGATCACCACCGGTAACGAAGGCAACGTGGATTTCGCCGACTGCGTGGCCTGGCTCGCTAACGATCCGGACACCGATGTGATCCTTGGCTATATGGAAGGTTGCCGCGATGGCCGCAAACTGGAGGCGGCGCTGGCCGCCGCCCGGGACGCGGGCAAACCGGTGGTCATCACCAAGGTCGGCCGCACCGCCATCGGTGCGCAGGCGGCGGCCTCGCACACCGCCGCCCTGGCCGGCGAAGACGCCATCTTCGATGCCGTGTTCCGTCAGTATGGGGTGTACCGTGCCAACTCCATCGAGGAATTCTTCGACGTGGGCTACGCGGTTTCGGTGGCAGGTCTGCCAAAGGGCAACAAGCTGGGTGTGTTCACCGTGTCCGGTGGCGCCGGGGTACTGATGGCCGACGCCGCCGACGAAGCGGGGCTGGTGTTGCCGGAGCTGGGCGCTGAGGGTCAGGCGAAGATCCGAGGCCTGGTGCCGTTCGCCGCGCCGCGCAATCCGGTGGACATTACCGGGCAGATCACCAACGACGTCACCCTGTTCGAAACCAGCCTGCAGATCATGCTCGACAACGGCGACTATCAGATGATGATCGCCTTCCTGGCCGCCGCCGGCCTGGGCGCGCTGGGCGAGAACATCGCCGGGCAGATCGCCGCCGTGCGCCAGCGTTTCCCCGATCGCGTTTTCTGCGCGGTGTCGGTGTTCAACGATCCGGTGCGGGAAATCCTTGAACGCAACGGTTGTCTGGCGTTCCAGGACCCGAGCCGCGCCATTCGAGCACTCTCGGCGTTGGCCGGCTTCGCCGAGTTCCAGGCGCGCACCGTCAGTGCCCGTGCCGAGCGCGAGCCGGACCCGGTCACCCTGGACGATTGCACCTACTCCGAGGCACGCAGCTTCGAAGTGCTGTCGCGTTTCGGCGTGCCGGTGCCGGAAACTCACCTGGTGCACAGCGGCGAAGAGGCGGCGGTGGTCGCCGGCCATATCGACCGGCCCCTGGTGGCGAAGATCGCCTCCGCCGACATCACCCATAAATCCGACATTGGCGGCGTGCGTCTCAACCTGCGTGGCGCCGATCAGGTGGCCCGTGCCTGCGACGAGATTCTCGCCGCTGCGCGCCAGGCCTGCCCGGATGCGCGTCTGGATGGCGTGCTGCTCTCGCCGATGGAAAGCGAAGGCGTCGAGTGCATTGTTGGCGTGCAGCGTGATCCCGCGTTCGGGCCGGTGGTGATGCTGGGCCTCGGTGGCGTTCTGGTGGAAGTGCTCGGCGACGTCAGTTTCCGCACCGCGCCGCTGAACCGCGACATGGCCATGGAAATGATCGACGAGCTGCGTGGCAAGGCGCTGCTGTTCGGTGCTCGGGGACGGCCGCACGCCGACGTCGACGCGCTGGTGGACCTGCTGATGCGAGTCTCCGAGTTCGCCGTCGCCGCCGGCGACTCTTTGGAAAGTCTGGACATCAATCCGGTGTTGGTGCGCGCCAAAGGCGAAGGCGTGGTGGCGCTGGATGGTCTGCTGATCGGCCGCCGATAGCGCCGCGGGTTGGCAAGACAACGAGGAAAAAAAATGAGTAAGCAACTGCCCGCCGTTGATCCGGCGGCTTTAAGAAGCATCGCCAAGCAGGCCTACCTCTACACGGTGCCGCTGGTGATCATGGAAACGACACGGAAGTGGCGCATCGGCGCCGGTGCCAACGTGTTTAATCACGCCCGCAAGCTGTTGAACCATCGCAGCCGTTGGGTCACGACGCCGAACAACGATACGTTGTACTCGGACGCCTGGCTCGATCTCTCCAAAGGCCCGGTGACGATCACCGTGCCGGACACCGGTGAGCGCTATATCTCGCTGGCATTCATGGACATGTACACCAATAACTTCGTGGTGCTGGGTACACGCACCACCGGCAACAACGGCGGCGTCTATACCGTGGTGGGGCCGGATCAGGCGATACCCGGCGACGCCGCGGAAGTAGTGCGGGCGCCGACCACGCGCGTTTGGGCGCTGGCGCGCATCCTGGTCGACGGCCCGGATGATCTGGCAGCCGCCTGCGCGGTTCAGGACGGCCTGTTCGTGCACGAAGGCGCCAGCAAAGATGATGTCGAACCCGGTGATCCGGTACTGCGCTCCGCGGATTGGAAAGAGTACCTGAAGGCCGCTAATCGTTTGCTGCGCCGCGAGCGTCCGCCGGTCACCGACGGCCTGGTGCTGCAACGTATCGCCGCGCTGGGAATCGGCCCGGACCAGACTTTCGACGCGTCCGTCTTCGACCAGGAGCAGGCCGGAGCCATCGAGGCTGGCATCGAGGATGCAAAAGCGTATCTGGTGAAAATCCAGCGCGCGCGCGGCGCGATGATTCAGGGCTGGACTTACCCCAACAGCGGTAACGGCAACTTCGGGCAGGACTATCTGCTGCGTGCGGTGGTCGCGGTGGGTGGTCTGGGCGCACTGCCGATTGAAGAGGCGATCTATATGCGCGCCGACGGCGATCAGGCCGAGGGTCTGTTCGACGGCAACCAGGACTACGTGCTGCACTTTCCCGCCGGCGAAATGCCACCGTTGGAATCGTTCTGGTCGTTGAGTCTTTATGAGGCCACCGACGACGGCCAGTTCTTTTTTGCCGATACCCCTTTACGCCGCTATGCGGTGGGCGACCGGTCGCCGGGCCTGAGCTGGAATGAGGACGGCTCGCTGGACATCTGGATCGGCTCGCGCAGCCCCGGGGAACAACGGCAGTCGAACTGGTTGCCGGCACCGCAAGGGCCGTTCGCGCTCACCTTTCGAGGCTACATTCCGAAGCGGGCTTTACTGAGTGGTAGCTACCGTCTACCTGCCGTGAAGCGCGCTTAAAGAAAGAGCAGCACAGCGATCAACCACCAGCGGGCGTTTAACACTCAGCGCCTGCTTCGGGCGCCCCTTGTCTGAAAAAAGGCTGGCCCCGGGAAAGGAGCGGATCATGAGTGAACAAGAAGCAAGCAACAGCAGCAGTGCGGCGCCGGTCGTCAGCGATTTTTTGCTGGCGAAGAAAGACGTCACAACGGTCGCCGACGGCGTGCATCTGGTCGGCGGCCAGGGCAACAGTGTGCTGGTGGAGACTGAGCGCGGCCTGGTGATTACCGATTCGGGCCCGGGCGGGAAAGTCACCCGATCCATGATTGAGCATGTACGGGGCATCAGCGACAAGCCCTTGCTGGCGATCGTCTACAGCCACGGGCATGTGGGTTACAACCACGGTGCCAAGCGTTGGTTGGAAGACGCCGCCGAGCGTGGCCATCCAAAGCCCGACATCATTGCTCAGAGCCGTCTTGCCCACCGTTATCGCCGTTATCAGGAGCCCTGGCGCCTGCAAAGTCATTTGAATGGACTGCAGTTTAACTTTCAGATGCCCGAGCAGCCGCCGGAGAAATGGTTCACCTTCCCAACCATTGAGTTTGATGATCGCTATGTGATCGAGGGCGGAGACCGCGACATCGAAATTCTGGCGGCGCCGTCGGAAACCGATGACTGCATGGCTCTGTGGTTACCGGAAAGCCGCATCCTCTACGCCGGCCCGGGTTTCATCAAATCAATTCCCAACATCGGCACACCGCTTCGCACCCTGCGCGACCCGGTTCGCTGGGCGAACACCCTGGAGCGACTTCAGGCGTTACGTCCGAAGACCCTTATCCCCGAGTTTGGGAAGCCGATCAACGGTGAGGCGGAAGCACGGGACGCGCTGCAATTGAGCATCGATGCGCTGCGTTATTTGCGCCGGGAAACGGTCGAGCGAATGAACCGTGGTATGAGCGAAGCGGAAATTCTGCACGACATGAGCTACCCGGAAGAGATCTTCGGCCACCCGCTGATGAAGCCCAGCTATGGCATGCCCGAATACATCGTGCGCGATATCTGGCGCTCGGAGAACGGCTGGTGGGACCGCAATGCCACCCAGCTTCACCCCGGCGAGCCCAATGCCGTGGCCGCCGCTCTGCGCGAAGCGATCAGCGACCCGCGCCACGTTCTGGATACCGCCGCCGCCAAGCGCGCCGCCGGTGAACCGCAACTGGCGTTGCATGTGCTCGATGTGCTCTCGCCGGAACGCGGCGAAGACGCGTTCAGCCGCGAGGCGCGGCAAATGAAAGCGGAAATTCTCGAAGAACTGGCGGAGCGCTCGCCGTCCTATGTTTCCGGCCAGATTTATCGGTCGGTGGCGCGGCGGATGAGTGGTGATGCCTGACGCCGGCACTGCCGGTGGTATCGGAACGGATACCGGTCTGCAAAGAACAGGTTCGTGGTGACAGCGGGAACGTGCGCCTGAACCAAGGCCAAGTGGCCTTTAAATGACACAACAAAACAGGTTCTAGGAGATCAACATGAAACTCTATAAAAACACGGTGAAGTCCGGGCTCTGCCTGGTCGCGATACTGACTCCCGCGATGCTGCCTGCCACTGCATCGGCGGCGGCGATCCAGGTGCTTGAAGAGGTTATTCACCCGGAACGGGCGATCACCAAAAAAGTAGAACTCTATGGTGCGATGCGTCTGTCCACCGAGTACTCCGACTCCGATGTCAGCGGCAGCGAGGCGGAAGCCAGTCCGTTGCTCTCCGATGGCGGCGTCAGTGTCTCCAGCAACACCAGCATGATCGGCTTTCGTGGCGAAGTTCCTTACCGCGACGGTTATAAATTTTTGTGGCAGTACGAGCAACAAGTCGATGTCGACGACGTGGACAGTGGTGACGTGTGGACCACCCGCGACAGCTTCCTGGGCTTTGATACTCCGGCAGGTACTTTCCTGATCGGCCGTATGAACACGCCGTTCAAGAACCTGGGTGTTTCTTACCTGGGCTATTTCAATACCACGGTGGGCGATTCCCACGCCATTCTCGGCACGTCGGCGGCCGGCGCCGGCGGCCGGCTTGATCTGTTCGGTTCCAATAGCCTGAACTGGAAGGCACGCCTCGGCAACGTCTCGCTGGCACTGCAGTACTCCTCCGATCAGGCCGGCTCGGTCAATGCGGTGGATGACAACGACCGCGAAAGCTACAGCGGCTGGGTCGATTGGAAGCCGGGTGCGTTGCAGCTCAGTGGTGCGTTCATTCATTACGCCGACGCGTTCGGTACCGGCGCGCTGGACGCCTATCGTGGGTTCGCCAAGTACGATTTCGGTGCTTTGACTCTCGGCGCCGTTTACGAAGACATCACGCCAGATGATTTCGATGCCCTGGACCGCGAAGCCTATGGCCTGCAGGTCAACTACACCCTGGCGCCGCGCTGGACCGCCGTGGGGCAATGGAACCACGCCGAGGAATCAAAGGTGGGCGACGATGAAGCCGACCAGTACAGCGTGGGCCTGTTCCACCAGCTCAGCGATGCGGTGCTTCTGCACGCCATGTACACCACCACCCAGAACGGCGAGAACGCCTCCTACCGTGGTGTGGATTATGCCCATGGCGACAAGCTCGCCACGTTGCCCGGTCGTGACCCCTGGTCGGTCTCGGTGGGCGCGCAACTGAAATTCTGAGGCAGCGCTGAACAGGGCGCGCGGGAAAACGGTCCCGGTGGCGTGCTTCGGCACGCCGCCACGGGAATGGCTGGAAATCGGCGCGGATGCTCTCCCCGTCCAAGTTGAGTCACTCCCGTCTCGCGCGCTTTTTTTCGCCGGCATCCCCATGCCGGCTTTTTTTTGCGGAGCGTACCGGCAATGCCGTGAGCCGCTCCGCTTGGCCCTTTGACAGCAGGAGGAACGATCATGTCGATCATGTCTCGACAGGAGGAAGGCCGCTTTCGTGAAGAGATTCGCGAATTCGTGGCCAGCGAAGTACCCGAGCAGATCCGTCTCAAGATGGCGCAGGGTCGGGATGCCAGCCGTGCCGAGACGATCGCCTGGCAGCGCAAGCTGGTGGCGCAAGGCTGGGGCGCGGTGCACTGGCCCAAGCGCTGGGGTGGCACGGATTGGAGCCTGGAGAAACGTTTTGTGTTCGAAGAGGAAATGGCGCTGGCGGGCGCGCCCGGGGTGCCGGCCTTCAACATGCGCATGCTGGGTCCGATTCTTCTTGAGTACGGCACCGAGGCGCAAAAGGAACGTTTTCTGCCCGGCGCTTTGAATATGGACCAATGGTGGTGCCAGGGTTACTCGGAGCCCTCCGCCGGTTCCGACCTGGCGTCTCTGCGTACCCGAGCGGTACGCGACGGCGATCACTACCGCATCAATGGCGCCAAGATCTGGACCAGCTACGCACAGTACGCGGATTGGATGTTCTGCCTGGTGCGCACCAACACCGAGGTGAAGAAGCAGAAAGGCATTTCCTTTCTGTTGCTGGACATGCGCAGCGATGGGGTCAGCGTTGAGCCGATCCGCCATTTCTACGGCGCGCACATTCTCAATCAGGTCAACTTCGACGACGTGCGTGTGCCCGTGGACCAGCGCATCGGCGAAGAGAATACCGGTTGGACCACCGCCAAGGCGCTGCTCGAACACGAGCGCCTGGCCACCTCGCGCCACGCCGAGGCGCGCCGCAAACTGGGCCGCCTTCTGGCACTGGCGAAAGCCAATCGGGACCGCTCCGGCAGCTTGTATGAACGCCCCGATATGCACGCGCGCATCGCCCACCTGGCGGTGCAGGTCAAAGCCCTGGAATACGCCACCCGTCGCGGCCTGGAGATGCTGATCCAGGACGGCCGCATTGGCGTGTTCGCGTCGTCACTGAACCTGAAAGGGGTGGCCATTAACCAGGCCGTGGACGAGGCGATTCTGGATGTCGCCGGCATTGACGGCCTGGCGGCGGACAGTGCCTACGACGAGCACCCGCGTGACGTTCTCAATGCGGGCGGTGACGCCCGCTACGTGGCGGAATCCCGTTACTACCTGCGTGGCCCGGCCATCGCCGCCGGCTCCAATGAAGTGCAGCGCAACATTATTGCCAAGCACGTGCTCGATCTTTGAGGTGATCCATGGGTTTTATACCGACTGAAGAACAGCAGCTTATCGATGACACCGTGGCGCGCCTGCTGGACAAGCAATGGGACCCGCGCCGGGAAATGAACACGCAGTCCAGCCAGATGGCGGGCGGCACCTTATGGAAGGAACTCAACGAGCTCGGTCTGCTTGGCCTGGCGCTGCCCGAGTCCGCCGGCGGCGGTGGCATGGGCCCCGCCGAGTTGTCGATCCTGTGTCGGCGCTTCGGGCGCCATCAGGTGCGCGCGCCTTTCCTGGCCTCCCAGGTGCTGGCCGGCACCGCGTTGGCGCATGCGCCGGCGGGCCCCAAACGCGACGCTTTGCTGGCGCAACTGGCCGGCGGCGCCGTGACGCTGACCCTGGCCACCCTGGAAAGCGACGCCGGTTACGATCATCGGCTTATCGAAGCGCAGGCCAGCCGCGCCGGCGACAGCCTGAGTTTGAGCGGCTGCAAGCGAGCGGTCATGGACGCCGGCATCGCCGAGCATGTGCTGGTTTCCTGCCGGCTTGATGACGCACCCGCCCTGTTGGTCGTCGACGCCGCCAGCTCCGGGCTGCGCGTGGAATCCTACGCCGCGTTCGATGGCACCTCTCTGGCGACCGTGTATCTGGACGCGGTGGCGGTAAGCGACGACGCGATCCTGGCCCGCGGCGACGCCGCCCTAACCGCCCTGGACGCGGCGCTGGCCGCCGGCGCCCTGGCCGCTGCCTCGGAAACGCTGGGGGCCTGTGAAGGCGCGCTCGAGCGCACACTGGATTACCTGCGCATCCGCGAGCAGTTCGGCACCGTGATCGGCCGCTTCCAGGCGTTGCAGCACCGCGCCGCCGATTTGCACGCGGAGCTGGAAATGCTGCGTTCACTGGTGGCCGGCGCCTGCCAGAGCCTGGCCGAAAACCCGGCCCACGGCGACGCCTACGCGGCGCTGGCGCTGGCGGTGCCGGTGGGCGATCACGTTTGCCGGGAAGCGATTCAGATGCACGGCGGCATCGGCATGACCCAGGAACTGGGCATTGGCCGCTATCTGTTGCGCGTCAACGCGCTCAGCCGGCTGTTCGGCGACGCGGCTCATAACGGCGGCCTTTATCTGGCCACCCTGGAGGTATAGAGAGATGACTGACCAAGCGGTATTGATGGAAACCCGGGGCGCGGTGGCGGTGGTCACCATCAACGCCTTCGAAATGCGCAACTCGATGGGCGCCCCCGGCGTGCGCGACGGTCTGCTGGCCGCCATCGAACGTTTCGAGAACGACGCCGCCCTGCGCGTGTTCGTGCTCACCGGCAGTGGCGGGGTGTTCTCGGCCGGTGGCAACCTGGACGCCCTGCGCAAGATCCGCGATCTCGACAAGATTCGCGAACGGCTTAAAGGCGGTGGCCCGCTGCTGGAGCGCATTCTCACCTCGGACAAACTCTATGTGTCGGCGGTGGAAGGGCCGGCCTTCGGCGCCGGCCTGGGGCTGGCCGCCGCCTGCGACCTGATGGTGGCCGCCGAGGGCGCGCGCTTCTGCGCCGCGCAGATTCGCGTTGGCGCGGCACCGGATGGCTCGTTGATGTGGTCATTGCCGTTCCGGGTCGGCACCGGCCCTGCCCGGCGCATTCTGCTCACCGGTGAAGAAGTGAATTTGGACGACGCCGTGCGGATCGGGTTGGTGGATGTGCGTGCCGACAAAGGCGAGGCGCTGGCGGTGGCGATGCGCCATGCCGAGCGTTTGGCCGCCGGCCCGCCGCTGGCTCAGGCGTACATCAAACGCCAGTTCGCCGATCTCGCCGCCGGTCTTTCCGAACGCCTGGACGAAGAGCGCGAAACCGCGGCGCGCACCTTTGTGTCCGACGATTTCCTGGAAGGCGCCAGCGCCTTTCTGGAAAAACGCAAAGCACGCTTTAAAGGCGAATGAACCGGGGAGCGACCATGCAAAGCCAGCAATCGGAAATTCAGCGGCGCGTTGAACGTTTCATGAAAGAGCGGATTCTGCCGCAGTGCGCCGCGCTGCACCGCCAGGCTCAAGAAGCGACCGGCGAGTACCGCCCGGCGCTACTGGATGATCTGCGTGAGCAGGCCCGGGCCGAGGGCCTGTGGAACCTGGGCTTGCCGGAACTGCCGGAGGGTGCCCCGGGCACGCGCCTGAGCAACCTGGAATTCGCGCCGGTGGCCGAAACCCTGGGCTGGGTGCATTGGGCACCGGAGGTGTTCAATTGCCACGCCCCGGATTTGCCCAATATGGAAATGCTGCAGAAGCTCGGCACCGAGGCGCAAAAGGAGCGATGGTTGAAGCCGATGCTGGAAGGCAAGGTGGCCAGCAGCTTCGCCATGACCGAGCCGGACGTGGCCTCCTCGGACGCGCGCAACATCGCCTGCTCGATCACGGAAGACGGCGACCACTTCGTGATCACAGGCCGCAAATGGTTCGTCGGCAACTCCAACCTGCGCAACTGGGACTACGTGGTGCTGATCGGCGTCACCGACCCGGACGCGCCGCGCACCGACCAGCACAGTGCGGTGATCGTGCCCACCGACGCGCCGGGCTTCGAAGTGGTGCGCCAATACAATATTCTTGGCGCCCGGCGCCGCTGGAGCCCGCAGGCGGAAGTGAAACTCGACCGGGTGCGGGTACCGAAAACCAACCTGGTGGGTGAGCGCGGCAAGGGCTTCGCCGCCGCCCAGGTGCGCCTGGCGACGGCCCGCATTCACCACTGCATGCGCAGCATCGGCGCCGCCGAAGTGGCGCTGAAATTACTGATCCGTCGCGCCGAAACCCGTAACACCTTTGGCAAACCGGTGATCGAGCGGGACAAGGTGCGCGAGTGGATCGCACTGTCGCGGATCGAACTGAACCAGGCCCGCCTGCTGACCCTGGACAGCGCCGACCAGCTCGACCGGCTTGGTGACCGCGGGGCCCGCCGTTCCATCTCGATGATCAAATACGCGGTCTCGGAAAGCTGCTTCAAGGTGGCGGACCGGGCGCTTCAGGTGTTCGGCGGCGCCGGCATGATGGAAGACACACCGTTGGCGGATTTTCTCGCCGACATGCGCGCCTTCCGCATTTACGACGGCCCTTCGGAAATCCACTTGCAGACGCTGGCCCGTCTGGAGATGCAGGACAGGGAGCGCGACGATACCGACTGGCTGGGGTTGCTGGTGGACAGCCGCTGACATGCTACGCTGACGCCTGACTGTCCGTTCGAAGGAGCCAGCATGGCCATCAGTGCCGAGACACTGCAACAGCAATGGGCCGATATGACGCCGGCCCGCGCCCGCGCCCTGCAAATCGAAACCGCCGGCCAGGTGATACGGCATGACGATCTGCCACCGCCGCGCACCGTGGCCGGCGTGGACGTGGGCTTCGAGCAGGGCAACACGGTGGCGCGGGCGGCGGTGGTGGTGCTCGACTACGCCACCCTGGAACCGTTGGAGCATGCGCTGGCGCGGTTGCCGGTGTCGTTTCCCTATGTGCCGGGTTTATTGTCGTTCCGCGAATGCCCGGTGATTCTGCACGCCTTGCAGGCGTTGCCGGTGACACCGGATGTGTTGCTGTGCGATGGCCAGGGCATTGCCCATCCGCGCCGCCTGGGCATTGCCTCGCATCTGGGTGTGCTCACCGGCCTGCCCACCGTGGGGGTGGGCAAGAGCCGTTTGACCGGGCGACACGGTGAGGTGCCGGAAGGCCGTGGTGACTGGACGCCGCTGCGTGATCGCGGTGACACCATCGGCGCGGTGCTGCGCACCCGGGAAGGCACCAAGCCCTTGTTTGTTTCCCCGGGCCATCGAGTCTGCCTGCAAACCGCGGTGGCGCTGGTGATGCACTGCACCACCCGCTACCGGCTGCCGGAAACCACCCGCTGGGCCGACGGCATTGCGTCCAATCGGGGCCAGCGCTGGCTGAGCCGGCTGCCCGGCGTTTGATCATTTTTGACAAACAATGACCGTCTGCAAACGCTGTCCGGAGCACGCTTTTGCCCTAGGATAGGGCGTTCCGGCGTCGCACCGGTGGCACAAGAGGGTTGCTCCCCGGCCGTGGCCGCGCGACGCCATTCGCGGCAGTGAAGGACCAGGGAGTGTCCGTTATGAAGTTGCAGTCGTCGCTAACGCATTGGCGGGCGTTGTCCGTGGCGCTGATGTTGGCGAGCAGTGTGGTCAGCGCCAGCCAGGCGATGGCCGGCGGGTACGCCGCCCCCAGGGCGGTGGTCGGGCCGGTGCCGTTTCTCGGCGTGCACGGTCTGGGCATCGACGATCAGGGCCGGCTGATGGCCGGCAGCGTGGTCGGTCAATCCCTGTCTCTGGTGGACCGCAAAACCGGCAAGGTGTCGGTGTTCGAAGGCCCTGGCGACGGCATGGCGGACGACCTGGCGTTCGGCCCGGACGGCGAGATGGCCTGGACCTCCTATCTGCTCGGCACGCTTCGTATCCGCTCCGCCGACGGTCAGGTGCGCGACGCCGCTTTGGGTTTGCCGGGGATCAATTCGCTGGCCTACAACAAAGAAGGCCGTCTGTTTGCCTCGCGGGTGTTTCTTGGCGACGCGCTCTATGAGATCGACCGCACCGGTGAAACCCCGCCCCGCAAAATCAAGGAGGGCATGGGGGGCTTGAACGGCTTTGATTTCGGACCCGACGGCAAGCTTTACGGCCCGCTCTGGTTCAAGGGCAAAGTGGTGCGCCTGGATGTGGACAGCGGCGACATGGAGACCGTGGCGAAGGGCTTCAAAACACCGGCGGCGGTGAATTTCGACGGGCAGGGCCGGTTGTTCGTGGTCGACAGTGAAACCGGTGAACTGATCCGGGTGAACGTGGACAGCGGTGAGAAAACCGTGGTCGCCACCTTGAAACCGTCCCTGGATAACCTGGCCATCGACCGCCAGCGTAACCTGATTTATGTCTCCAACATGGCCGACGATTCGATCCAGGAGATCCACCCGGACACGGGCAAAACGCGCACCCTGGTGAGCAGCAAGCTGGCCGCGCCGGCCGGTTTGGCGGTGGTCGGCGATACCGTTTACATCGCCGATATTTTTGCCTTCCGCACCTACGACACCGCCAGCGGAAACGTGGGCGAAGCGGCGCGCATGTGGGCCTCGAAACTGGAATACCCGATGAACGCCTGGGCCGACAACGACACCGTGGTGCTTTCCAGCTGGGCCACCGGCACGGTGCAGGAATTTGATCGTGACACCCTGACGCTCAAGCGCAGCCTGCATGATTTCCAGGCGCCCCACGATGTGGTGCGGCTGGGCAATGGCGACCTGCTGGTGGCGGAACTGGCCACCGGAACTCTGGTTCGCGTCAGCGGCGAGCAAGGCAAGAAACGCAATGTTGTGGTCAAGGGGCTGTCGGCGCCGGCGGGCATGGCCATCAGTAAGGATGGCGCCAAAGTTTACTTGAGCACCGCCGCGGGAAAATTGTGGGCGATCACCGTTGAGGACTGGTCAAAAACGCTGATTCGCGATGACCTGTCTCTGCCCGAAGGCATCGACCTGACCCGTGAGGGCAAGTTGCTGGTAATGGAAACCGGCAAAAAGCAGCTTCTTGAAGTGGACCCGGAAAATGGCGACAGCCGGGTACTGGCGAGCAAACTGCCGTTGGGCCTGCCGGCTCTTAAAGGACTGCCGCCCACCGGTGTCTTCAACGACGTGGTGGAAGCCGCCAACGGCGATCTTTACTTCACCGCCGACGCCAAGGGCGGGTTGTATCGGATGCAGCGGCGGCCCTGAGGCGGGAACAGGTTGGGAGGGAACAGGAACAGCGCGGGGAAGGCTGACGGGGCCGGCAGGCGCCCGCGCCACGGCGCAGGAAAAACTTTGCTACAGCGCCGCTGTGGGAGCGGTCCCTGACCGCGAACCGAGCCGAAGGCGAGGCGGGCCTGGCAGAGCCGATTCGCGGTCAAGGACCGCTCCCACACCAGAATTTAACTCCGGCGCGGGCCCCGCTGTTCCCTGCAACCTGTTCCCCGCCGGTTATTCCCTGGGCAGAGTCAGCCAGTCGCTGGCGGTGGGGGCGGTGCCGGAGACGGTTTCGATCACGGACATGCCTTCACCCACCCATTGGGTCACTTTCACGGTGCCGGACACGGCGCCGGGGCGCCAGGCCACCACCTGGCCGGCGGGGGTGCGGATTGGCGTGCCGGGCTGGCGGACTTGCAGTTCGGTGCCCAGGTCCAGACCATTGCGACGACCGGCGCTGATGTAGAGGTGGCCATCGCCGCCGTCAAAGGCTTTCACCGACCAGCGCGCGGAGCCGGCGCGGGCTTCCAGCTCGTCCAGCAGGGCGCCGGCGGATTGTTCGCTGGCGGCGTTCAGGGTGGCGCTGGCGCTGTTGTCCCGGGTGGTGTCGCGCAGCGTCACATCCAGGCCGCCTTGACCGTTGGCTTTGACGTTCGCCAGCAGGCGCACACCGGGGTAAATGGCGAGCCCGGCGAGGCAGCCGCTGTCACCGGCGGACGAACCGCAGCCCTGGGTGTTGTTCATGGCTTCGCGCAAGGTGCCCGGCGGCACGATCACGAAACCGTGTTGCGGCGCGCCGTCGCGCAACGCGGCCATGAAGGCGTCGGCATTGTTGACGTTGCCCTCGATCAGAACACCGACGTTATTGAGCGGTTCGTCGCGGCGCTGAAAAGCCTGCGTGCTGGCGTTGGCCTGAGCGCTGTTGTCGCTCTTGGAGAAGCGCTCCCAGAACGGCGTGTCCCAGTCCGGTTGGGGGGTATCGAGCGCGGCTTCGGAATCGACCATTTCGACGGCTTGTCGGGCATCGGAATCGGTGGTGGCGCAGCCGCCGAGAGCGAGGGCGGCGATCAGGGCGCCGAGCAGCGCCTGCTTGGGGGTGAAATCGGTCATGGGGGCTTTCCCGTAGTATCAAGACGCATAAACGCAACTGGTGAGTGTGCGCAACGGCGGGGTGGATTGTCCAGCGGCTCCTTAAAACAAAAGAATCGGAGTGGCTTGCGCCACCCCGATTCGTTTTGTTGCCGTACCTGATGCCCCGAAAGGCAATCGGTTTAGAAGTTCACCGACATGTTCAGGCTGGCGGCTTTGACGTCGTCGTCGGAGAAGTCGGCGCCGGCCAGGGAGCCGACCAGGTCGTTACCGGTCAGGGCGCCAGCGTCGTTCTTCTCGATCATGCCCACGGACAGCCAGGTGCGCAGAGCCTTATTGGCCTGGTAGCTGAGCTGCAGGTCGTAGACCATGCTGTCGTCGCTGTCGGTGCCGTTGTCGATGTCCAGGTTACCCACGGCGCCGGTGATCGCGAACTTCGGCGTCAGGTTCCAGGTGGCCTTGCCGATGATCAGGTTCTCGTCGAAATCCTCGCGGCCCAGGGTGCCGCCCATGCGATACATGCTGGTGGCGCTGGCGGTGGCTTCCGGGTTGGAGTTGATCAGGCTGGAGTAGGTGTCGAAGCCAGGAGAGATCAGGCCGCCATCCTTGGAGGTGACGTACTGCAGACCCGCGTCGATGACGCCAAAGCTCTGGGTCAAGCGCAGATAGGCGGACGGGGACTTATCGGTGAAATAAACGTTATCCACCGGGTTTTCCACGTTGCCGTTCATGAAGTAGTTAAAGCCGACGGTGGCCTTGGCCAGGCCCAGCAGGTCGCCGGACAGATAACCGGAGAACAGATCCACGTTCTGCAGAACATACGGGGTCGGCGCCACACCGACGGTGCCTTCGTAGTTGTTCATCCACTTCACGTACAGCAGGCCCAGGTCCCAGTCACCCAGTTTGGTGATCACACCCAGGTTCATCATGTCACCGTTGTCCTGGTGCTCGAAGGGGGTGCTGTCCTGGCGGCGGTCGTAACCGAGCACCACGGACAGGGTCTTGCTGAACGGCTGGATCATGATGATCCGGTCACGACGGTCGTCACACACCAGGAAGCAGTTGTTGTAGCTGGTGGCCTGACGGCCCACGCGGAACACGGTGTGGCCCACCGGGATCTGCAGGTAGCCCAGGTCCAGACGCACGTTGTCGCCGCGGCTGGTGCTGTTGAAGGACTGGTCGTTGGTGGTGCCGTATTTGCGGTCGTCGCCGGTCCAGCGGTCGCCGGCCAGCTCAACGCTGGTGTACACGGAAATGCCGGTTTCCTCGTCGAGGAAGTTACCCTTGACGCGGATCAGCTGGCCGAAACCGGTGTCGCTGTCGCTGCCGCCGAGAGTTTCGAAAGCATCGGAGCCGCTGGCGAAGGCGGTGGCACGGTATTCCATGCCGAAATCGGTTTTCAGAGCGTGAGCGGTGGGTGACAGCAGAGCGGCGGCACCGACCACGGAGCACAGGCCGATGGCTTGGCCGAGGCGCTGAAGAGAGAGTTTGGGTTGAACGTTGGCACTGTTTGCCAGCGCCCCATTGGATTTAGCGGTCCACTTAAGTGCCATTGTTTTTTTCCTGTTTCTTCGAGGTTTATTGGTATTGAGAGGGTGGGTAACGGCGTTCCCTGACCTCGGGCCGCTAACGAGGCGTGACAGACCTCAAAACATAGCGACAGGTTTAAGTACCCTCTTCTTTGCCCATCCAAGAGCAATATCTCCCGAGCGGCCCGTCATTTCATTTTGGTCGTTGACGGAACCACTTAACGCTTAGCGTAAAGCACGAATATTCACGTATCCATTACGCTTAAGTCGAAGGCTATCTTAGAGCCCCTGTGTTCGCGGAAGCAATAGTCTGAGGCCCATAAATACTGGCGCGCCAAGGGCTTGCGCCGACTTCCGGAGACTCACCCTTCGGTATGATGTGAACACTAGTGGTGGCGTAGTTATAAAACAAAAAAATGTTTACAGCCTGTAAAGATACTCTTCGGTATGTTGATGCCGCGTAATTATTGGGCTGGCGGGCGAGGAGCGGAAAAATGAAACAGCGCGGGCGCGTAAAAAATGATCTCCATAGGAATGAGAACATTTGTTCACGTTGGTGATGGGATTGTGACTGATGTCATCATTTGGAGGGGAAATCCCACGGAAAAGTCCGCGACAATGTGTTGCAAGATATGTCGTCGCGGACCGTATACCCCGCCCGGAGGCGTTTACAGACCGTGGAAGTGGGCGATTTCATCCAAGGGGGCGCGCCGTGAGCGCAGCTGGTTGACCGGCTCATCCGGGTCTTCGTAGCCGATCGCCATGCCGGTAAACAACATCTGTTCATTCGGGGCGCCAACAAATTCGGCGATGGTGCGGGGGTAAAGCGACCAGCATTCCTGAGGGCAGCTGTGCAGGCCCGCCTCACGCAACAGCAACATCAGTGATTGCAGGTACATGCCCAGGTCGGACCACTGCGGCGGGCCCATGCGCCGGTCCACATAGCAGAACAGCGCCACCGGCGCGCCGAAAAACTGAAAATTGCGGGCGAACCATTGCAGGCGGGCGGCCTTGCTTTCACGGGGAATGCCGAGCAGCCCGTACATGTCTTCGCCAACCTGAAAACGGCGGTCCCGGTAGGGCGCCACCAGGTTTTTCGGATACACGTCGTACTCGGTGTCTTCGCCGCCGGGCCGCGCCGCGACCCGTTCCCAGGCCAGAGCCTTCAGGGCCTTCATGCGCTCGCCGCCCACCACATGCAGGTGCCAGGGCTGAAGGTTGCCCCCCGACGGGGCGCGCGCGGCTTTCTCCAGCAGATCGCGCAGCAGCGCGCCATCCACCGGTTTATCCAGAAAACCGCGCACCGAACGGCGCGTGGCCAGGGCCTCACTGACACTGTTGGCGGTGTCGTTCATAACCATCTCCAGGTTGATGGTGGCCACGGATGGCCCGAGCGCACACTGCTTCGGGCCTTCGCGGTAGATAAAGCATGGCCGGGGCTGGCGCTCCCCCCGGCTGCGCCGGTTCGCGGTCAAGGACCGCTCCCACAGCGGCTTCGTAGCCCGGTAGAAGCGCCATCCACACCGTCGCGGGCGACCCCGGGATGTCGCCGGAGAGGGCTAGCACGTTATCCGCTCAGCCGCTCAGCCGATTATTTAAACGGCGGCTCGCTCTGCCAGTCGAAGAAGTCGGGCAGGTCCTTGGAGACCTGGTCCGGGAACTTCGCCGGGCGTTTTTCCAGGAATGAGGTGACCCCTTCCTTAACGTCTTCGGAGGCGCCACGGGATTTCATCGCGCGGCTGTCCATCTGGTGCGCCTGCATCGGCGTTTCCGCGCCGGCCATGCGCCAGATCATTTGGCGGATCACCGCCACCGACACCGGCGCGGTCTGATCGGCGAACTCACGGGCCAGCGCCACCGCCGCCGGGTACAGCTCATCGGCTTTGTGCACGGAACGCACCAGGCCGCGCTCCTTGGCCTCGGCGGCACTGAACACGCGGCCGGAGAAGCACCACTCCAGCGCCGAAGAGATGCCCACCACACGGCTCAGGAACCAGGACGAAGCCGCTTCGTTGACGATGCCACGGCGGGAAAAGACGAAGCCGAACTTGGCGTCCTCGGAGGCCATGCGCACGTCCATCGGCAATTGCATGGTGATGCCCACGCCCACCGCCGCGCCGTTCACCGCGGCGATCACCGGCTTGAGGCTGCGGTGAATGCGCAGTGACACCTGGCCGCCGCCATCGCGGTGGGCGTCGTCCGGGTTGGCGCCTTCGCCGCCGCGCTTCTTGTAATCAAAGGTGTCGCCGCCGGAAGACAAGTCGGCGCCGGCGCAGAAGGCGCGGCCCTTGCCGGTGACGATCACGGCGCGCACTTCATCGCTGGCGTCGGTGAAATCGAACGCGGCGATCAGCTCGTCTTTCATTTCACGGGTAAAAGCGTTCATCCGGTCAGGACGATTCAGAAAGAGGGTGGCGATGCCGTCCTCGACCTGGAGTTCCAGGGTTTGAAAGCTGGGGATTTGCATGATGGCTCCCGAGTGATGCAACTGGATAAAGGCAGGGCCGTGGCCCCGTGGCGGGCGGCCGGGCAAACGGTGCCCGGTCGCGAATTTCAATGGTTGGCGCGATGATTGGCGTGATCAATGGCAATCAGTGCCGCGACAATCAGCCGGCGATCATGGCCGAGGCGCCGCCGTCCACCAGCAGGAACTGGCCGGTGGTGTGCTTGCCCGCATCGGATGCGAACAATAATACGGCGCCTTTCAGGCCTTCTTCGTCGCCGACCTGGTTCAGTGGCACGCGCGCGGCGAGGTCGTCGACGCCATGCCGTTCGGTAAGATAGCGGGACATCTTGCTGGGGAACACCCCGGGGCCGATGGCATTGACGGTAATATTGTAAGCACCCCATTCAGCGGCCAGTGCCCGGGTGAAGGTCACCACCGCCCCTTTGCTGGTGTTGTAGCCCACCGCCTGCATGAATTCCCGGTTGCCGCCCAGGGCCGCATTGGAGGCGATGTTGACCACCCGCCCGTAGCGGCGCGGGATCATGCTGCGCCGGCCGATCTCCCGGGTCAGCAGAAAAAGATGGCGCAGGTTCAGCGTCATCACTTTGTCCCAGCCTTCCAGCGGGTAATCTTCCGCCGCGCCACCCCAGGTGGCGCCGGCGTTATTGACCAGAATATCCACCTGGCCGAGGGTTTCCAGCGCGCGCTCCGCCAGGCTCAACACTTCCTCTTCGCGGGCCAGATCGGTGACCATCGGCGTTACCTGAATGCCGGCCTCGCGCAAATGCGCGCAAGCCTGCTGCAGCTCGCCTTCCTTGCGCGCGGTGATCACCAGCCGGGCGCCGGCCTCGCCGAGGGCCTCGGCCATTTGCAGGCCCAGGCCACGGGAGCCGCCGGTGATCAAAGCGGTCTTGCCGCTAAGATCGAACAGTTGTTGTACCGTACGTACCCGGGTCTCCGTCATGGCGCCGTGCTCCTGTCGCAGTGATCAAGGCTGTCATGATTGGCCAGAGCTCGTCGTGGGACAATCGTCGGTTGCGACGAAAAGGCGGGCGTTCGCGTCGGCGGATTCGTCGCATTGGACGACGCCAGCGGCGCGCAAGGCTCGAATAATGGGGGTTTGGCACCGCATCGGCGAGCCCGGCTTTTGGGCAGACATTAAGGAGAACGCAATGAGTGAAGAACAACTGGTTGAGTATCGGGTGGACGGCGCGGTGGCGACGTTGCGCATGAATCGCCCCCAAGTGCTCAACGCCTTTACGCCCGGGTTGCGCCGGGCGCTGATCGACGCCTTTGACCGGGCCGAACGGGACCCGGCGATCAAGGTGATTGTGTTCGGCTCCACCGGGCGGGGCTTTTCCGCCGGCGCCGATCTCACCGAGCCGAAATCCGAAAACCACAGCGTGGTGGATGAGCTGCTGCAGGGTTACCGGCCGTTATTGGAGAAGATCGCCCGTTCGCCGTTGCCGGTGATCGGCGTGGCGCCGGGCGTCGCCGCCGGCGTCGGCGCGGCCTTGTTGATGAACTGTGACCTGGTGATGATGGCCGACGAGGCGCGCATCTACATGGCCTTCAGCCACATCGGCCTGGTCCCCGATGGTGGCGCCACCTGGCTGCTCTATCAGCACCTGGGCTATCAGCGCGCGTTTCAGCTGATCGTCGAGGGCGGCAGCCTGAGCGCCGAGCAATGCCTGCAAATCGGCATCGCCAATAAAGTGCTGCCAGTAACGGAGCTGGACGCCGCCGCCGCCAGCTGGGCCGCCGAGCTCGCCCAGCGTTCCGCGCTGGCCAACGCCGAAGCCAAGAAGCTGCTGCGCGCCGCCGCCAACAACCGTTTCGCCGAAACCGTCGAGCAGGAAGCCATTGCCCAGCAGCTGTGCATGGACAGCGAAGAATCGAAAACCGCCATCGCCGCCTTCAAAGAGAAAGCCGCCAAGAAAAAATAGGCTGGCGGGAATCGGTTTTTACCGAACCCTTCCCCCCTTCGCCGCTGAGGCCCTTTAGGCCGCCGTAGGAGATTCTATGGTGTCCTGCAAGAGCAATGACCGTGAGAAGACATCTCCTACCGCTGTTGACGCCCTGTTGGGCGTTTTACTTGATTCGTGGCGTTGCCACTCACCCTTCGGGCCGCCTTCGGCGTTCCAGCCGCAAGCGGCTGGTCTTGCTTCTCCAAGAAAGTAAACACATCCCGCGCAGCGGGTGAACGCACGAAGTGCGGGCCGTAGGCCGGAGCGAAGCGCCTCTTTTTTATGAAGAGAAGGAAGGACACCCCGTTGTGTCGCCCTTCGGGTACCCTTCATTCTCCAAACAAGAGTCGCGGGAAATTGATGGCCGGGTCGGCGACGAGACGAGCCTGCGGCCCCGGCCCCGAGCCTGCGTGCTCGGCGCGCTACGCCGGGCGAAGCAATGCTTCGCTTGATCCGGCTTCGCCCTGTCGTCCGCCGCCTCAGTTGGCCGTCCCTGGCCAACTGGCCCTATCAATTTCCCGCGCCTCGGCGACACAACAAGGGGGAGGCCCTCCAGCTCGGCACGGGGCGCACCGTAACGCTGACAGCCCCTCTACAACGCTGCCGTAGGAGAGGCTGGGCGGCGTTCCGCCGTGCCAGCGACGTGTTTTGGCCGGATGGCACTGCGCGGTTGCCCCGCACCTTATGGTTTTTGCGTCCGACGTCCGACGTCCGACGTCAGACGTTCAACGCGAAAATCAAAATCAACCCCGTCGCTGGCGGGGCGGGGCGCCGCCCGGCCTCTCCTACAAAAAGACAACCCCCTAAATCGTCCGATGCGACGACGAGCCGGCCCGCCGCGCCGCCCTAGACTGCCCGCTACGATGAAGAAGAACGTGGAGCGAGTGGATCAATGGAACGCGACGGCAAAGTGGTGATGGACGCGTTGCAGAGTCTGGCGCCGCGTCTGTTGCCGGGCGCTGCGGTGCAACGGCTGGTGAAACTGACCGGCGGCGCCAGCCAGCATATGTGGTCCCTGGACCTGGTGCAGGGCGAGCGCATCGAGCCTTTGATCCTGCGTCTCGCCGGCCCCTGGAACGGCCAGGAGCGTGGCTCGCTGCCGCTGGATCAGGAAGCCCGATTGCTGCAGCTGGTGGAGCGGCACGACGTGCCGGTGCCGCGGGTTCGCCATGTGCTGGAACACGGCGATGGGCTTGGCATCGGCTATCTGATGCAAAGGGTGGAAGGCGAAACCCTGCCGCAGCGCATTCTCCGTGACGACACCTATGCCGGCGCCCGCGAGGTGCTGGCCCGCCAGTGCGGGCGGGTGATGGCCGGCATCCATCAGGTGCCCTTCGATGACGCACCTTTTTTACGCCGTTTGAACGCGGCCCGGGCGCTGGCGGAGCTGGCCGAGGAATACCGTGGCTACGGCGAGCCGCGCCCGGTGTTTGAACTGGCGTTGCGCTGGCTGCACGACAACCTGCCGGCCCACGAGCCGGAACCGGCGCTGGTGCACGGCGATTTCCGCAACGGCAACCTGATGATCGATCGCACCGGTCTGCGCGCGGTGCTCGATTGGGAGCTGGCCTATGTGGGTGATCCGATGGCGGACCTGGGCTGGATCTGCGTCAACTCCTGGCGCTTCGGGAGCCAGTTGCCGGTGGGCGGCTTCGGCAGCCGCGAACAGCTTTACGCCGGCTATCAGGAGGCCAGCGGCCAGCGTGTTTGCCGGCGACGGGTGGCCTTCTGGGAGCTGTTGGGCACCCTGCGCTGGGGCGTGATCTGCCAGAAGATGGCGCGCTCGTTCATCAGCGGTGCGGACCGCACGGTCGAGCGTGGCGCGATTGGCCGGCGCGCCTCGGAAACCGAACTGGATCTTCTTAACCTGCTGGCGCCGAAGGAGTAGACCCCCATGCATGACCTGCCGGACAGCACTGACATGCTCGCCGTGGTGGCGGAATTCCTGCGCCGTGAATTGGTGCCCACGCTGGAGGGCAGCCTGGCGTTTCAAACCCGGGTCGCCGCCAACGTCATTGACATGGCCTGCCGCCAGTGGCGGCAGCCGGCGGAGCTGGCCCGCCAGGAGCAACAGCAACTTGAGCGGCTCACCGGAGAGCGCGGCGACGTTGCCACGCTGACCAGCGCGCTTTGCCAACGCATCGCCGCCGGCGAGGTGAGCCTGAGCACGCCCGGCCTGAAAGATTTTCTCTGGTTCGTCACGCTCAATAAGGTGGCGGTGGATCAGCCCCGGTACGCCGCGTATCAGCAGGCGCTGCAGCGCCTCGGCGACCGCTGACAAGGACTCACCCATGGACTTTAACCTGCCGGCGGAACTGACCGCTTACCTGGATCAACTGGACGACTTCATCGAGGCGCGCATCAAGCCGCTTGAGCAGCGCGACGATAACATCCGTTTTTTTGACCACCGCCGCGAATGGGCGCGCACCGATTTCGAAAACGGTGGCCTGCCACGGCCGGAGTGGGAAGCGCTGCTCGCCGAGGCGCGCCAACTGGCCGATGAAGCCGGGCATTTGCGTTTCCCGCTGCCCAAAACCTACGGCGGCCAGGACGGTTCGCACCTCGCCATGACCGTGATCCGTGAGCACCTGGCGGCGCGCGGGCTGGGCTTGCACAACGATCTTCAAAACGAGCACTCGATTGTCGCCAACAATCCGTTTGTGTTGATGTTTCGCGACTTCGGCAGCGCCGCGCAAAGCGAAGAGTTCGTCAATGGCATGCTCGCTGAAACCCACAAGATCGCCTTTGGCCTGACCGAACCGAACCACGGCTCCGACGCCACGCACATGGAAACCCGCGCGGTGCCGTCACGCCGTGACGGCGTGGACGGCTGGTTGATCAACGGCGAAAAAATGTGGATCACCGGCATGCATACCGCCACCCATTGTGTGCTGTTCGCGCGCACCGCCGGCGACGACGGCGACGCCAAAGGAATCACCGCCTTCCTGATGCCTTCGCCGATCGACGGGCTGACCATCGAGGAGTATCTGTGGACCTTCAACATGCCCACCGATCACCCACGCCTGAGCTTGCGTGACGTGTGGCTGCCCGACAGCGCCATCTTCGGCCCGCGCGATGGCGGGCTGGCCCTGGCTCAGCATTTCGTGCACGAAAACCGCATCCGCCAGGCCGCCTCCAGCCTTGGCGCCGCCAGTTACTGCATTAATGAAAGCGTCCAATACGCCCGCCAGCGCAAACCGTTTGGCGAGGCGCTGGCAAAAAATCAGGCGATTCAATTCCCGCTGGTGGAACTGCACAGCGAAGCGGAGATGTTGCGTTTGTTGATCCGCAAAACCGCTTGGGAAATGGATCAGTTGCCCAAGCCGGAAATCGAAAAACAGCTTTCCGACAAGGTGTCCATGTGTAATTACCGGGCCAATCGCCTGTGCTGCGAAGCGGCCGACCGTGCCATGCAGGTGCACGGCGGCATCGGCTATTCCCGGCATAAGCCGTTCGAGCACATCTATCGTCACCATCGCCGCTATCGCATTACCGAAGGCAGCGAAGAAATTCAGATGCGTAAGGTGGCCGGCCATCTGTTCGGTTATCTGGGCAAGCGTTGACCCCGGTCACGGCGGTACCAATATCGTCGCTTCGGACGAGGTCATGGCGGCGCTCATCGATTACACCTGAAGCATGCATTCACCGGGCCGCAGGGTGGCCCGCAGCAGGGAGAGCCCGGCATGTCTGGCCGAGATCATTTCGCCACTCGCTACGAACAACATTTCGGCGATCGCCTGGTTCGTTGTTTCGCGCATCGGCCGGGCAGCGTGCTCGACTCCTTCCGGCGGGCGCTGGGCCGCGCGCCACAAAACGATTGCATCGTCGCCGACGGCGGCCGCTACAGTTATCGCCAGGCCGCTGACGCCGCCGAGCGCATCGCCGCGCAACTGGCGCAACGGGGCGTCGAAGCCGGCGACCGGGTGGCGTTGCTGCTCGGCAACGACGCGCCCTTTGTGCTGTCGTTATTGGCGATTGCGCGCCTGGGCGCCATCGCGGTGCCGGTCAATGTGCGTGAACAGCGCGACGGCATTGGTTACATCCTCGGCCACTGTGAAGCCCGCGCGGTGATCTGCGATGCCGATCAAATCGCCAAGATCGCCGGCCCCGAGCAGCTGCCGGCGTTGGCGCACCGTTTTATAGTTGGTGGCGACGCCGGTGACGGGGAGCCTTTCCAGGCGCTGTTGGCGGACCCCGGAAAGGCGGCCCCCGAGCCGGCTCTCAACGAAGAAGACACCGCCATCATTCTCTACACCTCGGGCACCACCGGTCGCCCGAAGGGTGTGATGCTGACCCACCTCAACCTGATTCACACTCTGATGCACTACCAGCAGCGCATGTCGCTGGTCGATGGTGAGCGTTCGTTGTTGGTGGTGCCGGCCAGCCATGTCACCGGGGTGGCGGCGGTGATCCTGACGATGATGCATGTGGCCGGTTGCGTGGTGCTGGTGCGCCAGTTTGACGCCGCCGCCTTCGTGGCGCTGGCGGCGCGCGAGCGCATTACGCACACCTCCATGGTGCCGGCCATGTACAACCTGTGCCTGCTGCGCGCGGATTTCAGCGAACACGATTTGTCCGCCTGGCGGATCGGCGGCTTTGGCGGCGCGCCGATGCCGGAAGTGACCATCGCCCGGTTGCACGAACAATTGCCCGCGCTGCAGCTGATCAACGCCTACGGCGCCACCGAAACCACCTCGCCCACCACGGTGCTGCCGCCGGGCGACGCCGCCCACTGCCCGGACAGCGTCGGTACCGTGGTGACCTGCGGCGAAGTAAGAGTGATGGACGATCAAGGCCGTGAAGTGCCGGCCGGTGAGGCCGGTGAGTTGTGGATCAGCGGGCCCATGGTGGTGCCGGGTTACTGGAACAACGCCGAGGCCAACCAGCGCGAGTTCGTCGCCGGACACTGGCGCTCCGGCGACATCGGTTCAAAAGACCAGCACGGTTACGTGCGCGTGCACGATCGCAAGAAAGACATGATCAATCGTGGCGGCTACAACATCTACAGTGTGGAGCTGGAGAACCTGATCGTGCGGCATCCGGGCGTGGTGGAGTGCGCGGCGGTGGCGCAACCGGACCCGGTGCTGGGCGAGAAAATCCACATTTTCATCAGCCACGGCGAACAAAGCCCGGCGGTGCAAGACGACGCCATCAAGCGGTTCTGCGCCGAGCATCTGGCGGATTACAAGATTCCCGATTACATCACCCTGCAAAGCGAGCCGTTGCCCCGCAACGCCAACGGCAAGGTGATCAAGGCGCAACTGCGACAGCGCCTTAGCGCCGGTTGAAGCGGCCGCTGGCGTTGGCGGCACCGGAAAAATTATCGAACAACAACAACGGCCGGAGCCGATCCGGCCCAGGAGACAGCGTTATGCGTCAGCGTTCGTTACGGGTCCTGTTGGTTCTGTTCACCGTGGTATTCAGCCTCGGCGCGCACGCCGAGAATCTCAGAATCTCCGCCGGCATGGGCCAGCAGCATTTCTGGGTGGGCCAGTTCATGGACCCGTTCATCAAGAGCATGCAGGCTCAATCCGATCTCACCTTTACGCCCTTTTATTCCGGGTCCCTGGTGACCCCCGGCCGCGAGCTGGGCGCGCTGAAATCCGGCATCGTCTCGGTGGCGGCGCCGTTGCTGGCGCCCTATCATGAGGGCCAGTTTCCGCTTTCCGACGTGACCCAGCTGCCGACCCTCAATACCAACTCGGTCAAGGAGACCCGCGCGCTGATGGCCTTGATGGCGTCGGACCAGACACTGGTGGACGGCAAAACGTTCTATCAGTATGAACTGGGCGACAAGGGCCTGCGCGGTTGGGCGGTGGGGGCGACGGCGGCGTATTCGTTGTCCACCACCGGCAAGGTGCTGGATGATCCGGACGACCTGAAAGGGTTGCCGATGCGTGCCGGCTCGACGCTGCACACCATTTTGCTTCAAGAGCTGGGGGCCACGCCGGTGACCATGACCAGCGCCGATTCCTACGAGGCGCTGTCGCGCAAAACCGTGGAAGGCACCATTCTCTCAGTGGCGGACTGGCCTTCTTACTCGTTCCAGGAGTTGCTCAAATACACCATCACCGGGCTTTCCATGGGGCATTGGGAAAGCTATCTGGCGGTCACCGAAAAAACCTGGAACGGTTTTACCGATGACCAGCGGCGCACCTGGAACGAGGTGGCCAAAAAGACCGCCATGGACAACGCCGCCTACATTGATCAGCTGGAAATTCAGGTGCGTAAGGACACCGCCGCCAAAGGCGCCACCTTCGTGGAACTGGCCGATTTGCCCGAGCCGATGCGGGCCCGCCTCGGCGAGGCGGCCAGCCGCACCTGGGTGCGCTGGATTGAGCAAATGGAAAAAGCCGGCCACCCGGGCCGCGCGGCGGCCACCCAGTGGGCGCGCCTGATCCGCGAGCAGGGGGGTGAGATTCCCGATGGCGCGGCCCGCTATCTGAAACTGGACTGACCGCCCGCGCCGCCGCGTGCGGTGGCGCGATTCGCTTCGCCCCGGCTGTGGTGATCGCCATGTCGAATACGTTGATTATCTGGATCGTGCTGGCCTGGTTCGCGGTCTTCCTGGTGCTTGGCCAGAACGTGGCCACCGTGCTGTTCGGCGCCGGCATGCTCGGTATTGTGTTGATGGTCGGCATCGACGTGCTGGGCGGGCTGCTCGGCCCGGACACCTTCTACACCGCCTCGATCTATTCGCTGTCGATCGTGCCGCTGTATTTATTGATGGCGCAAATGCTGTTGCGCGGCGGCGTGATCAAGGATCTGTTCCAGGTTGGCCATCGGCTCTCCGGTTATCGGCGCTTTCCCCTCGGTGTCGCCACCATCGTCACCGGTTCCCTGCTTGGCGCGGTGTCCGGCTCCGGCGCCGCCAGTGCCGCGTCGCTGGCCTCGCTGGCGTCGCCGGAGCTGGAGCGCCTCGGTTACACGCGCCGCTTCTCGCTGAGCCTGTCGGCGGTGGCCGGCTCGTTGTCGGCGATCATCCCGCCCAGCCTGATCATGATCATCTATGGCTCGCTGACCACGGTGCCCATTGGCCATTTGTTCATTGGCGCCATCGGCCCGGGCGTGCTGTGCGTGCTGGTGTACATGATTTGTTTGCGGCTGTTTGGCGAGGTGCGCCCCGGCGTTGAGGACGGCGTCTCGCCGGATCAGCCGCCGGCCCCGGATGAAACCCGGCGCAGCGGTTCGGCGTTTGCCTTCGTGCTCGGGTTGATGGTGGTGGTGTTCGGCGGCAGTTATGGCGGCATTGTCACGGTCGCCGAGGCCGGCGCCCTCGGTGCCTTCGCCGCCATCGTCGGCATGCTGCTGATGCGGCGGGTGGGCGCGCGGGATCTGTTTCTGGCGCTGTCGGAATCGGTGAAGATCACCGCCACCCTGATGATGCTGGTGCTGGGGGCGAAGATCTTCGCCCGCTTTCTTTCGTTTTCGCAATTGCCCAACGAACTGCTGTCGTTGATGCAGCCGACGCTGGACAGCCCGCGTCTGGTGGCGGCGATTCTGCTGGCGGTGTTTTTTGTCGGCGGCATGTTTTTGGAATCCGCCGCGGTGATCGTACTGCTGGTGCCGATCATTCTGCCGTTGTTGCAAGCGGCCGGCATCGACCTGCTGTGGTTCGGCGTGTCGGCGTCGATGATGATCGCGCTGGGGCTGCTCACCCCGCCGGTGGGGCTGGCCTCGTTCGCCGCCGCCAGCGCGGTGAATTATCCGGCGGCGCCGGTGTTCCGCGCCGCTTCCATGTTCGCGTTGGCGGCCGGCGTGGTGGTGACCTCGCTGTTGATTTTCTACCCGGCGCTGGTGACCTGGTTGCCGGCGCGCATTCAGTAGCGGTCACACACACGGAGAAACGACGATGACATTCTGGCGCTGGATAGATCGTCTGGAAGGGGGGCTGGCTTCGGTGGGAGCCGGGCTGTGCCTGTTTCTGATCATGATGATTACCGTGATCGGCGTGTTCGGCCGTTATGTGCTGGGCATGGATCTGATTCCCGGCGGCTATAACATGATCGAACGCATCGCCTTCCCGTTGCTGGTGTTCTGGGCGGTGCCCCTGGGGCACCGTCAGGGCAGCTTCCCGCGCTTCGATGTGCTCACCGAGCGGCTGCCGGCGGCGCTGTCACGGGCGCTCACCGCGCTGGTGCTGATCGTGGAGATCGCGGTGTTTATGATCCTGTTCTGGTACCTGGCCCGGTTCGCCTGGGAGGCCACGTTAAGCGCCCGGGAAATGCAGATTGGCACCCGGTTGTGGCCGGTCTGGCCGGTGATGCTGATGATGCCGCTGGCGTTCGGGCTGATGCTTCTGGAGATGTTCCGCCTGCTCTGGAAGGCGCTGCGTGGTGGAGAATCGGGCAAGACCGGGCTTGCGTCCGGGCGCTGATTGGATTCTCATGCGCCTACTTTTCCGGTTGGAGTGTTTCGGTGAAAGCACAGCCCTGGCAGTTGGACCCCTCCCATTACGATTTCAGCATTACTCTGTCGCCGATGTACAGCCATCTGGACACCGAACGCCACGTCAACAATGTGGCGGTGCAAAGCCTGCACAGCGAGGTGCGGGTGCGTTTTCTGATGGCGGTTCTGGGCAATGACAGCTGGTTTTCCGATCACCTGCTGCTGCGCCCCCGGCGCACCGTCACCCAGTTTACCGGCGAGACTCACTACGGGCGCGATGTGCTCTGCGCGGCCCGCGTGGTGGCGGTGGAGGAAGACCGTTTCCGGCTCGCCCTGGGCCTGTTCCAAGATGGCCAGTGCGTGGGCGTGCAGGAGTGCCTGATGGGCGCCTGGGGCGACGAGGCGTGGGTGGCGTTACCGGCGTCGGTACGCGAGGCGCTCACCGGCCGGCTTGGCGCCGAGGTCGTTGTGGCCGACTGGCCGCCATCCGGCAGCGAGGAGTATTCGGCGCGCATTCACGATTACCCGAGCCGCTCGCCACTGACCATGCGCTACGCCGATCTCGATCCGGACCGTTGCCTGGGTGAGCTGTCGGTGGCGCGTTACACGGAACAGGCCCGGGCCGGTTCCATGGACGTGATCCGCATGCCCGGCCTGAGCCTGCTGGTGGCGCGCATCGACCTGCGTTATCACCGCTGGGACAAGGGCTTCGGTGACATCACCCTGGCTTCCGGCGTGGCCGGCATCGGCAACACCTCTTTCGTTCTGCGCGGTGGCGTGTTGATGGACGACGACCTGGTCGCCACCTCGGAAAGCATAATGGTGCTGATGGACCAGGCCAGTCATCGGCCCACCCCGGTCACCGACACGATGCGCGCCAAAATGGCGGACATTTCGGTTTAGGAACGTCTGGCGTCCGACGTCTGACGTCTGACGCTTAACCCCCAAGCGGAACGGTTTGAGCGGATACAAAGACGCGTTGCGTAGCCGCAATACCTTTGGCGATGGGGTGTTATGTTGGCGTCCGACGTCCGACGTCCGACGTCCGACGTCCGACGCTAAGCTGCTTCGTCGTTTTCGACGATGCACGCGCGGCGGCGTGCGCTTACCCTGAACGTCCATCAATCCGTTCGCAGGAGGCTCAGGGTATGGCGGGACCGTTACAGGGCATGAAAGTCATCGAAATGGTGGGCATCGGGCCGGGGCCGTTTTGCGCCATGATGTTCGCCGACATGGGCGCCGAAGTGATTCGCATCGACCGGCCGGGCAAAGCGGACGCGCAGCGCGCCCGTTTCGATATTCTTGGCCGTGGGCGGCGCTCCCTGGCGCTGGATCTGAAGCAGCCGGGCGGCACCGACACGGTGCTGGCGCTGATCGAACAGGCGGACGTGCTGATCGAAGGCTTCCGCCCCGGCGTGATGGAAAAACTGGGGCTCGGCCCGGAGGTGTGCCTGGCGCGGCGAAAATCCCTGGTGTACGGACGCATGACCGGCTGGGGACAGCATGGTCCGTTGTCCCACGCGGCCGGACACGACCTCAATTACATCGCCCTGACCGGCGCGCTGCACGCGGTCGGGCGGCCCGACTCACCGCCGCCGCCGCCGCTCAACTATGTGGGCGACTTCGGCGGCGGCGCCATGATGCTGGCGTTTGGCATTCTCGCCGCCGTCCACGAGAGCCGTGCCTCCGGCCGTGGCCAGGTGGTGGACGCGGCGATGACCGACGGTGCCGCGCTGCTCTCGGCGATGATGTACGGCATGAAAGCGGCCGGCCAATGGAGCAACCAGCGCGGCGCCAACCTGCTCGATGGCGGCACCCATTTCTACGACACTTACGCCTGCGCCGATGGCAAATACGTGGCCCTGGGGCCGATCGAGCCGCAGTTCTACGCGGAGCTGCGGCGCCTGTGCGGCCTCGATGACGCCGCCTTCGACGCCCAGAACGACCCGGCCGCCTGGCCGGATCTGAAACGCCGTCTGGCCGAGGTGATCGCCACCCGCACCCGCGACCAGTGGTGCGAATTGCTGGAGGGCAGCGACGCCTGCTTCGCACCGGTGCTGGATTGGGACGAAGCGCCCGCGCACCCGCACAACCGCGCGCGCGAGACCTTCATCACCGTGGACGGCGTTACTCAGCCGGCACCGGCGCCGCGCTTCAGCCGCACCCCCGCCGCCGTGCCGGGCGGCACCGCGCCACGCGGCGCGCACAGCGAAGCGATCCTGCGCGACTGGGGCTTCGACCCGAAACACATAGAGCGGCTGCGCGCCGAGGGCGTGCTGGCCGCGGACGCCGCCAACGGGCCGGGCTGAACACCGACCGACCAATAACGTGGCCGGCGCGGCCGCGACCACAATCGCCAGCGGCGGCTGGCGCCATGGGAGAGAACAATGAGCGAACGCCTGCGGGTGATCGATACCGGTGTGCCGGGGGTGCGCGAGGTGCGCCTCAACCGGCCGGACAAGCACAACGCGCTGGACGCGGAGATGTTCCAGGCCCTGGCCGGCATCGGCGAGCGCTTGGCGGCGGAGCCCGGCCTGCGCGCCGTGGTGCTCAGCGGTGAAGGGCCGAGCTTCTGCGCCGGGCTGGACATGGGCAACTTCTCCGCCATGGCCGAAGGCGGTGGCGCCGGGGTCGGCGGGGGTTCGCGGCTGGAACCGCGCACCCACGGCGACAGCAACCAGCCCCAGTACGCCGCCATGGTGTGGCGGGACATTCCGGTGCCAGTGATCGCCGCCGTGCACGGCGTTGCTTTTGGTGGTGGCCTGCAGGTGGCGTTGGGCGCCGACCTGCGGCTGGCGCGGGCGGATTCGCGCTGGTCGGTGATGGAGATCAAATGGGGGCTGGTGCCGGACATGGCCGGCATGGTGCTGCTCAACGAACTGGCGCGCGCCGACCAGGTGCGCGAACTGTGCTACAGCGGCCGTGTGTTCGACGGCGCCGAAGCCCAGCAACTGGGCCTGGTCACCCGGATTTGCGACGACCCGCGCGCTGACGCCCTGGCGCTCGCCGAACAGATCGCCGGCCGCAACCCGCACGCGGTGCGCGCCATGAAACGCCTGCTGACCCGCTCGGCCATGCCACCCGCCCAAGCCGCCGACGTCCTGCTGGCCGAATCCCGCGAACAGGACGCCATCATCGGCAGCCCCAATCAGGTTGAGGCGGTGTATGCGAATTTGGAGAAGCGGGTGGCGCGGTTTTTGGACGGCTGACGCTGGACGCCTGACGCCTGACGCCTGACGCCTGACGCTAGACGCCGGACGCCGGACGCTTAACCCTGGCTCTGAAAGGATCGGGGTGTTTTCTGCGATGTTTGCTGGGAAACACCAGGCGGGTTAATCGTCCAGCCTCACCCATGACTGGTGCGGCTGCGGAAAAGCAAACCCCGTAAGCGTAGCCGCAATGCTCTCAGCAGCGGGTTTTGATCTTAGCGGCCGGCGTCCGGCGTCCGGCCTGAAACCCTCAGGTGCGGGGCAGAAACGCCGTGCCATTCGGCTAAAAGACGTCGCTGGCTGGGCGGAATGCCGCCCAGCCTCTCCTACAAAAAAACACGTCCCTCTACAGGGCCGCGTAGACGCCTGACGCTAGACGCCGGACGCTTAACCCTGGCTCTGGAAGGTTTGGCGTGTTTTCTGCGATGTTTGCTGGGAAACACCAGGCGGGTTAATCGTCCAGCCTCACCCATGACTGGTGCGGCTGCGGAAGAGCAAACCCCGTATGCGTAGCCGCAATGCTCTCAGCTGCGGGTTTTGATCTTCGCGTCCGGCGTCCGGCGTCCGGCGTCTAGCGTCTAGCGTCTAGCGTCCAGCGTCACCCACCGTAATCACCTTCAACGTATTCGTTCCCCCATGCTGATTCACGGCGTCGCCTTTGGTGAGGATCAGGCGGGCGCCGGGGTGGACCAGGTCGCGTTGCAGCAGTTGCGCCACGGCGGCCTGGTTGGCCTGTTCCGGGGCGAGGCCGGCGCTGTCGAAGGCGAGCGGTTGCACGCCCCGGTAGATCGCCACCCGGCGGCGGGTGGCGGCGTGCGGGGTGAGGGCGAAGATCGGCATGCCCGAGCGGATGCGCGACATCAAGCGGGGCGTGGTGCCGGTGTCGGTCATGGCGAGGATCGCCTGCACGCCTTCAAGGTGATTGGCCAGGTACATGGCGGCCCGGGCAATGCCTTCGTCGCTGCGGGTTATGCCCGGCTCGGCCACCGGTTCCGGCAGGCGGCTCTGATAGGTGCGCTCGGCGCCGAGAATGATGCGCGCCATGGCGTTGACCGTGGCCAGCGGGTACTCGCCCACCGCCGTTTCCGCCGACAACATCACCGCGTCGGTGCCATCGAGCACCGCGTTGGCGACGTCGGACACCTCCGCCCGGGTCGGCTGTGGGCTGTGGATCATTGATTCCATCATCTGAGTGGCGGTGATCACGAAGCGGTCCAGCGCCCGTGCCCGGCGGATAATGTGTTTCTGCACGCCGACCAGTTCGGCGTCGCCGATTTCCACCGCCAGATCGCCGCGCGCCACCATCACGCCGTCGGCGGCGAGGATCAGTTGATCCAGGGTGTCCGGGTCGGCGACCGCCTCGGCGCGTTCGATTTTCGCCACCAGCCCGCCCTGGCCGCCGGCCTGCCGGTACAGCGCCCGTGCCTGGTGAATGTCGTCGGCGTGGCGGGGAAACGACAGCGCCAGATAATCCACCTCCAGGCTCACCGCCAGCACGATGTCGCGGCGGTCCTTGTCGGTCAGAGTCTCGGCGTTGAGGCCGCCGCCCTTGCGATTGATGCCCTTGTGGTTGCTCAGCTCGCCACCGCTGATCACCCGGCAATTCACCTGGCTGCCGCGCACCGATTCCACCTGCAATTCGATCAGGCCGTCGTTGAGCAGCAGGGTGTCGCCGGCGGCGCATTCGCCGGCCAGGGCCGGGTAGTCCACGCCCACCCGGTGGCGGTCGCCGGCGTCCACATCCAGGGCCGTGTCCAGGGTGAAGGCGGCGCCGTTGTCCAGGGTCACCGGGCCATCGCGAAAACGGGCAATGCGGATCTTCGGCCCCTGAAGGTCGCCGAGCACGGCGACAATGCGGCCCTGCTCGCTGGCGCAACGGCGGATGTCCTCCGCCACCGCGCGATGATCGTCGGCGCTGCCATGGGAGAAATTCAGCCGGAACACATTGACGCCCGCCTCGATCAGCGCGGCAAGGCGTTCCGGCCCGGCGCTCGCCGGGCCGACGGTGGCAACGATTTTGGTGCGTCGGAACATGGGGGTGGGGGTCCTTGGTGGGTGGTGGTGGGGGAAGAGTGGCGGAAGCTGAAGAGGCTGGCAAACGGTTGGGCGCCGGAACGCCGGAACGCCGGAACGCCGGAACGCCGGACGCTAGACGCCGGACGCCGGACGCTTAACCCTGGCTCGGAAAGGCTCGGCGTGTTTGCTGCGATGAATGGCAGAAAACACGCCAACAATCTCAGTAGCGGGTTTTGATCTTAGCGTCCGGCGTCCGGCGTCCGGCGTCTAGCGTCTAGCGTCCGACGTCAGACACTAAAATCAAACCACCCCCGCCTTCCGCGCGATCGCCACCGCCTCGGTGCGATTGCTGGCATTGAGTTTGGAATTGATGTTACGCAGGTGGGTGCGGATGGTGCTGTCGGAGACGAACAGTTTTTCCGCCATGGCGCTGTTGGAGTGGCCTTCGGCGAGCAGTTTCAGCACGCGGATCTCCTTGCGGGTGAGCGGCTCGAGCAGGGCGGCGTTGGCGTCGTCGCCGTTGGGGTAGAGATTGAACACCGCCGGGCCGAAACCCTGTAGCAGGGTTTGCAGGTACTCCGCGAACAGCGGTTCGCGGCGGTCCAGTTTGCGTTCGAGGATGTCCGATTGCAGGCGCACCACCAGGGCGCCGAGGCGTGGGCCCTCGTCCAGAATCAGACGCAGGTAACCCTCTCGGCAGCCCTCTTTGAGCACCGCTTCGATCTCTTCCAGGGCGTGGCGCAGGTCGCCCTGGCGATGGCGGGCGGCGGCGCGCAGCAGGCGCAGTTTGAAGGCACGCCGGTGGCGGTTCTGGGCGCTGGCGGTGTCGATCGCCGGGGTCAGCTCGAGCACCGCCTGGTTGGCGTCGCCGACCAGGCTCTGCCAGCGCAGTTTGCCGATGTGGGCGGTGTCCAGGTCGTTGGCGAGCAGCCGCAGACGTTGCACCCGCGCCCAGGTGGCCGGGTCGTCGGCGCGCTCCAGCTCGGCGTGGGCGGCCTGGTCGTCGCCTTGCAGCAACAGCAGGTGCGCCCGTTGCAGGCGGGCGCTGGCCACCACGCGGGGCAGCTGCCGCTTGTGGCCGGTCAGCTCCAGCACGGTGAGGATCTGAAACGCCTTGTCCAGGTCGCCGTCGTGGAAGGCGATGCGCGCCAGCATGGTGTCCGCCAGCAGCATGTGATCGGGCAGGCCGATGTCGCGGGCCAGGGGCGCGTACACATTGAGCAGGCGGGTGGCCAGGGGCAGGTCGTTGGCTTCGTACACCGAGCTGGCGTGCAGCACGCCGGCCCAGGCGTTGCCGTTGGTGCCGATGAACGAAAAGGCGTCGCGCGTGCGGCTCATGCTGGCGGCCAGCCGGAAGCGCGCCGCCGCCTGGCGCTGGCGGCCTTGTTGCAGGTCGATGATGCCCTCCACCGATTCGGAGTACATGGCGTTAAAGGCGCTTTCATAGACCCCCTGCACATCACGGGCGCCGTCGAGAAGCTGGCGTGCTTCCTGTTCCTTGCCCAGCACCGCGTAGGCGTTGGCCACCGCGTTGACCAGGGTGATGTTGGCGAACGGCTCGCCGTTGGGCATCTCGTTCAGCGCCTGCCGGCCGATCTGATAGACCTGCTCGATGTCGTCCATGATGCCCAGAATCGACGGCCGCAAGGCCAGCACATGGGGGCGAATCTGCGGGTCCCGGGAGTGTTCCAGCCCGCTGCTTTGCAGCAGGTCCATGGCCTTGCGCGGGCTGCAACTGAAGCACAGTGCCCACACGTGGATCGCCTGCAGCAGCGGATAGGCCTGCAGATGTTCCTCGGGCAGCGCCGCGAACCAGCGCCTGAGCAGGCGCATGCGGCCTTGGGCGAGCAGATCCTCGGCGTGTTTGGAGAGCAGCGCCAGCGCGCGCGGGAAATCCTTGCCCTCAAGGGCGTGATCGATGGCCGGCACCGGCCGGTGATCGTCCTCGAACCAGGCCGAGGCGGCGTGGTGCAGCCGGGCCAGCTCCTCGGGCCGTTCGCGCTCCAGTTGATGGCGCAGGAAATCGGCGAACAGGCTGTGATAACGGTACAGGCGCTCGCGACCCTCAATCGGCACCAGGAAGATATTGGCCTCGGTGAGCAGGGTGATCAGGGATTCGCTGTCGGTGTCGGGAAGCAGGGCGTTGCACAGCGGCACGCTCAGATAGCGCAGCACCGAGGTGCGCAACAGAAACAGCCGCACCGCCTCCGGCTGGCGGGCCAGAACGTCTTCGGCGAGGTAGTGGGCCACGGCCTGGTTCTCACCGGAGAAGCGGGTGATGAACTCGCCCGGCGCGGCGTGGTTCTGCAACGCCAGCGAGGCCAGCCACAATGCCGCCACCCAGCCTTCGGTCTTATCGTGGATGCGCTGCAGGTCCTCGTCGGAGAGTGCCAGAGCGCGCCGCTCGTTGAGGAACTGGCCGGTTTCCTGGAGGGAAAAACGCATTCGCTCGGCGTCGATTTCGAGCAGCCGACCGCGTGCCCGCAGCCGCCCCAGGTTCAACTCCGGCTGCCCGCGCGAGCCGATCACCAGCCGGCAATTGTGCGGCAGGTGGTCAATGAACTCGCGCACCAGCCCCAGCACGGTGGGCTCATGGATGCGCTCGAAGTCGTCCAGAAACAGGGCGAAGGTGCCCGGTTCGCCGGCCAGCCGGGCGACCAGGTCGAGCGCGGTGTCGCCCAGGGATTTGCCGCCGTCTTCGCCGGCCGTTCCGGCCAGCGCCACGGTGCTCGCCGCGCTGGTCGGCGGCGCGCTTTCCACCAGATTGGCGATGGCGGTTTCCACGCACGAGAGAAAGCGCTGCAGATCGTTGTCGGCGTCGTCCAGGGTCAACCAGGCGGTGACCGTGCCCTCCTGCTCAAGCTGCTCCTGGCACTGTGCCATGAGCGTGGATTTGCCAAACCCGGCCGGTGCCTGCACCAGGATCACCCGCGCCGCGTCTTCCTCACGCAGGCACGCCTGCAGGCGTGCGCGGGGAATCTGCGAGGCGTGAACGGTGGGCGGGTTGAGCTTGCTGGTGAGCAGATTGCGGATCGAGAGCAGATGGCTGGGCGTGGTCGTGGATGGCATGGATGAGCCTCACTGATGGCGGGCCGTGCCGGGTAAAAAACGGCGCTGCCCGTTTTGTTGTTATCGCCCTCCGAGGTGCCGGATAACGGCGCCGGGGATCAGGCAAAGGCGTTGCCATACCGGTGGGTATGACAAAGCAGGGTTTCGCTAAAACTAGCCCTGCCGCCGCCCGGATTCAAGCAGGGAGGCGGTCAGGGTGTGACTGGGGCCTGGCGGCGGCCGATTTCGTCGCATCCGACGATGCCGGGAGTCAGGGTGGGGGTTAAATTTTCTTGGTCGTGGAGTGAGCGGGAACAGGCGCTGTAGCCGGGCCGGAACAGGCCAGCCAGGCTGGCGCCGGAGTTGGATTCTGGTGTGGGAGCGGTCCGTGACCGCGAATGGCCCTTGCCAGGCCAGCCTCGCCTTTCAGGCTCGGTTCGCGGTCAAGGACCGCTCCCACAGCGGCGCTGTAGAGAGGGCGGCGCTATGTGCGCCTGGTGCCGCTTTGGAGGGCCTCCCCCCTTGTTGTGTCAGCCGAGTTTGTTGTGTCGCCGAGTCGCGGCACCCGAAGGGCGACACAACGGGGTGTGGCCTCCAGGCAACGGCCAGGAAATAAGCCTGCTTCCCGCCATGTCGCGATGACGCCCAAATGCATTGGTCATTATTTCCATTCAAGCAAAGGTAACCCTATGAAATTGGACGATTCCATCAGCGCCGTGATCACCGGCGGCGCGTCCGGGCTGGGCGCCGCGGTGGCGCGCCGGCTGGCCTCCCAGGGCGTGCGTGTGGCGCTGTTCGATCTCAATCAGGAGGCCGGCGAGGCCCTGGCCGCCGAGTTGGGCGGTGTGTTCTGCAAGGTCGATGTGACCGCCGAGGACACCGTGGACGCCGGTTTCGCCCTGGCCCGCGAGGCACTTGGCCAGGAACGCATTCTGGTCAACTGCGCGGGCATCGGTAACGCTTTCAAAACCGCCAGCCGCGCCAAGGGCAGCGGCGAGACCAAGCACTTCCCGATCGAGGAATTCAATAAGGTGATCCAGATCAACCTGGTCGGCTCGTTCCGCTGCAACGCCAAGGCGGCGCGTGGCATGCTGGACCTGACGCCGCTGGCCGACGGCGAGCGCGGGGTAATGATCAACACCGCCTCGGTGGCCGCCCAGGATGGCCAGATCGGCCAGGCCGCCTACGCCGCTTCCAAGGCCGGCCTGGTGGGCATGACGCTGCCGATTGCCCGGGACCTGATGGGCGAGGGCATTCGCATCAATACCATTATGCCGGGCATCTTCGAGACCCCGCTGATGGCCGGTTTGCCGGATAACGTCAAGGATTCCCTGGCCGCGTCGGTGCCGTTTCCCAAGCGCCTGGGCAACCCCGATGAGTTCGCCGATCTGGTCAACACGATGATTTGTAACGGCTATTTTAATGGCGAGAGCGTGCGGTTGGACGGCGCCATTCGCATGGCGCCCCGCTGAGCGTGCAAAATCGTCGCTTCGGACGACGCCTTCCGGCCCCGTCGGCTGCCAGGGTGGAGCTTTCCCCGGCCCGATTTTGCCCGCCCCGGACCCGGCCCGGCCCTGGCGCTGTCATTAACCAAAGGAAAAGACCATGAGTGAAGCCTATATCGTTGCCGCGGTGCGCACCGCGGGAGGCCGCAAAGGCGGCCGTCTCTCCGGCTGGCACCCGGCGGATCTGGCCGGCCAGGTGCTCAATGAACTGCTCCAGCGCGCCGACGCCGACCCGGCGCTGGTCGAGGACGTGATCATGGGCTGCGTCAGCCAGGTGGGTGAACAGGCGCAGAACATCGCCCGCAACGCGGTGCTCGCCTCGCGGCTGCCCGAATCGGTGCCCGCCACCTCGGTGGACCGTCAGTGCGGTTCCTCCCAACAGGCGTTGCACTTCGCCGCCCAGGCGGTGATGTCCGGCACCCAGGACGTGGTGATCGCCGCCGGCGTGGAATCAATGAGCCGGGTGCCGATGGGCACCTCCGTGGCGCTGCCCTACAAGAACGGGCTGGGCCATTACATGAGCCCGGCGATTCGCGAGCGCTACCCGGACGTGGACGATTTCAGCCAGTTCATGGGCGCCGAGATGATGGCGAAGAAATACGATCTTAGCCGCGACCAGCTTGACCAATTCGCCTTCGAGAGCCACCAGAAAGCCAAACGCGCCACCGAGGCCGGCCGCTTCGAGGCGGAGATTCTGCCGCTGCCGGTGCGCAGCGTGGACGGCAAAGGCGACGGCGAGACGCACACCGTGGATGAAGGCATCCGCTTTGACGCCTCGCTGGAAGGCATTCAGGCGGTCAAGCTGCTGCAGGAAGGCGGCCGGGTGACCGCCGCCACCGCCAGCCAGATCTGCGACGGCGCCACCGGCGTGATGGTGGTCAATGAGCGCGGCCTGAAGGCGCTGGGCGTGCAGCCGCTGGCGCGCATTCACCACCTGTCGGTGATCGGCCACGACCCGGTGATCATGCTGGAGGCGCCGATTCCCGCCACCCAGAAGGCGCTGAAAAAAGCCGGCATGAAGATCGACGACATCGATCTCTACGAAGTCAACGAGGCGTTCGCGCCGGTGCCGCTGGCCTGGCTCAACACCCTGGGCGCCGACCCGGAACGTTTGAACGTGAACGGCGGCGCGATTGCGTTGGGGCATCCATTGGGCGGCTCCGGCACCAAGCTGATGACCACCCTGGTGCACGCGCTGCATCAGCAGGGCAAGCGCTACGGCCTGCAAACCATGTGCGAAGGCGGTGGGCTGGCCAACGTGACCATTATTGAGCGCTTATAGCGGTTCTTGCCCGTGCCCTCGCCCTGGCCCCCGCGTCGCGAGACGCGGGGGCAGCCAACAACAATAAAGCCGCCAAGGAGAGCGCCATGCTTGGCCTGATGCAGGATAAGCCCCTGTTGATTTCGTCGCTGATCGAACACGCGGCGACCTTTCATCCGGACACCGAGATCGTCTCGCGCACCCTGGAGGGCCCCACCCAGCGTTCCAATTATCGTCAGCTTCGCGGCCGCGCCAAACAGGTGGCCAACGCGCTGGCCACCCTGGGTGTGTCGCTGGGTGATCGGGTCGGTACGCTGGCCTGGAACACCACCCGGCATCTGGAGTTGTACTTCGGGGTGTCCGGCAGCGGCGCGGTGTTGCACACCGTGAACCCGCGTCTGTTCCCCGAGCAGATCGAGTACATCGTCAATCACACCGAAGACAAGGTGCTGATGTTCGACATCGCCTTCGCCGACCTGGTCGAGCGGTTGGCGCCGTCGTTGACCAGCGTCACCCATTACGTGGTGATGACCGACCGCGCGCACATGCCGGACATCCAGGTGCCCAACCTGCTCTGTTACGAGGAGCTGGTGGCCGCCGAGAGCGAGGAATACCACTGGCCACAGTTCGATGAGCGCACCGCCTCGAGCCTGTGCTACACCTCCGGCACCACCGGCAACCCCAAGGGGGTGTTGTATTCGCACCGCTCCACGGTGCTGCATTCGCTGATCGCGATGGCCCCGGACAGCTTTTCCGTGTCGGCGCGGTCGGTATTGCTGCTGGTGGTGCCCATGTTCCACGCCAACGCCTGGGGCATGCCCTACGCCGCCGCCATGGCCGGCGCCAAGCTGGTGCTGCCCGGCGACAACATGGAAGGCGACAATCTCTATGGCCTGATGCGCGACGAGCGCGTCACCTTCAGCCAGGCGGTGCCGACCATCTGGCTGATGCTGTTCCAGTACCTGGACGATCACCCGGAACTGGACCCGGCGGATTTGTGCATCGAGACCATCGGCATCGGCGGCAGCGCGCCGCCGCGGGCGATGATTCGCCGTCTGGAAGATCAGCTCGGTGTGGAAGTGGTGCAGGGTTGGGGCATGACCGAGACCAGCCCGCTGGGCGTCGCCAATCGCTGGCTGCCGAAGCACGAGGGGCTCTCGCAGACCCAGCGCGAAGACGTCAAAACAAAAGCCGGGCGAGGTGTCTGGGGCGTTGATCTGAAGATCGTCGACGATCAGGGCCAGCGCCTGCCCCACGATGGCAAGCAGGCCGGGCACCTGCGCATTCGCGGGCCCTGGATCGCCAGCGGCTATTACCGCAGCGAGGGCGGCGACGTGCTGGATGAGGAAGGCTACTTCCCCACCGGCGACATCGCCAACATCGACGGCGATGGCTACATGCAATTGGTGGACCGCGCCAAGGACGTGATCAAGTCCGGCGGCGAATGGATTCCCTCGCTGGATCTGGAAAACGCCGCCTACTCCCACCCCGGCGTGGCCGAAGCGGCGGTGGTGGCGATCCGTCATGAAAAATGGCAGGAACGCCCCCTGATGGTGGTGGTCAAGCGCGCCGGCGCCGAGGTCGACCGGGAGGATCTGATGACCCACCTGGCCGGCCTGGTGGTCAAGTGGTGGCTCCCCGACGACATTGTGTTCGTGGACGAATTGCCGCACACCGCCACCGGCAAGGTGCTCAAGCTGCGTTTGCGCGAACAGTTCCGGGATTACCAGCCCCAGGCACGCTGATCCCGACGGTGTTCGGGGTAGGGCATGAGGGGTAGGGCATGAGGGTTGCACCGCTTTCGTCCGAAGCGACGATGTGCGGGTGGTCGATGGCTGCCAGGGTTTGCTCATACCACGTTTGGTGACCGCGTTGCCGCCTGGGCGGTTCGTCCCAAAACCGGCCGGGCAAGGCGCGCGGAGAAAGGTTTGCGTGCGGAGAATCCGGCCGTGCCGATAACAACAAACGGGCGCTTAAGCGATGCGCCTGGACAGGAGCCGCATATGTATCGATTGGGACGTTGGCTTTCCGGGCTGACTCAGTTCATGACGCTTCTGGGTGGTCTGGCGATCGCTCTGATGATGTTGCACGTGACCGCCGATGTGGTGTGCCGGTTCCTGTTCGGCAAGCCGGTGCCCGGCACCATCACCGTGGTGTCCCATTACTACATGATCGTCGCCGCGTTCGTGCCGCTGGCCTTCGCGGAGCAGAAAAACGCCCATATTTCGGTGGAAGTGGTCACCGAACGTTTGCCGGCGTGGGTGCAGAAACATCTGGAAGGCTGGGCGCTGTTGCTGGCCGCCGTGGTGTTCGCGCTGATCACCGCGCGCACCTGGGAGGTGGCGTTGTCCAAACATGGCATTGGCGCCTCGGTGGTGCAGGGCGACACCAGCATTCCAGTGTGGCAGACCTACTTTGTGTTGCCGGCCGGCCTGGGGCTGATGACGCTGGTGCTGGTGTACAAGTTCGTGGTCTACCTGTTCGGTCTGAAGTCGGGCCTGGACCAGGGCCGGGCTTCGCCGGACGACCTGCCGGTGGGCGGGCAAGCCGTCGACAAGCAGCAGCTGGGAGAGGGCGATGAGTGATGTTCAGATCGGTCTCTCCGCGCTGGGGTTGTTGCTGTTTCTGATTGCCATGCGGGTGCCGATTGGCATCGCGCTGATCGGCGTTTCCTTCGGTGGGCTCTGGTATCTGATGGGCTGGGGCGTGGCCTGGGGCTCCCTGGGGCTGATTCCTTACCAGTTCGCCGCCAACTGGGTGCTCAGCTCGGTGCCCATGTTCCTGTTGCTGGGCTTCATCTGTTTCCACGCCCAACTGACCCAGGGTTTGTTCCGCGCCGCGCGGCTGTGGCTGGCGGGCGTGCCCGGCGGGCTGGCGGTGGCCTCGATCTTCGGCTCCGCCGGTTTTGCCGCGGTGTCCGGTTCGTCGGTGGCCTGTTCGGCGGCGATGGGCCGGATCGCGGTGCCCGAGATGGTGCGCCACGGGTACCAGCCGCAACTGGCCACCGGCACGGTGGCGGTGGCGGGCACCATCGGCGCGTTGATTCCGCCGTCGATCATCATGATTCTCTACGGCATCATCGCCCAGGTGCCGATCACCGGCCTGTTTCTCGGCGGCATCAGCGCCGGCATCCTCACCGCGGCGGGTTACATCGCGGTGGTGATGATCCGGGTGAAACTGAACCCGGCCCTGGCGCCGCAGGTGAAAGAAGACGTGCCCACCTCGGAGAAGCTCGCCGCGCTCAGGGAAACCTGGCCGGTGTTGCTGATCATGGTGGGGATTTTCGGTGGCCTGTTCGGCGGTGTGTTCACCGCCACCGAAGCGGGCGCGGTGGGTGCGTTCCTGTCGTGCATCGTGGCGCTGTGCAAACGGGCACTGACCTGGGAGCGCTTCAAAAACGCCGTGCTGGAAACCCTGCTGACCACCGGCGCGCTGCTGGTGATCGCGGTTGGTGCCAGCCTGCTGACCCGCTTCCTGTCACTGTCCGGGGCCGGTGACTATCTCTCGGAAATGGTGATCGGCGGCGGCGCCAGCACGGTGATGATCCTGTTTATGATCGTGGTGATCTATCTGCTGCTGGGCATGTTTCTGGAACCGATCGGCGCCATGCTGCTGACGCTGCCGATCGTGTTGCCGATCATCGGTGCCGCCGATCTGAGCCTGCTGTGGTTTGGCGTGGTGCTCACCAAGCTGTTGGAGATCGGCATGATCACGCCACCCATCGGCATGAACGTGTTCGTGATCAAGGGCGTGGTCGGTGACCTGGCGTCCACCACCGACATTTTCAAAGGCATCTTCTGGTTTCTGGTCATGGACCTGCTGGTTCTGCTTTTCCTGATCACGGTGCCTGAGTTTATTCTGTTCCTGCCCACCCGCTTCGGGTGATGGCCAAGGAAATCAAAAAAAGTCCTTCGCGGAACGGTGGGAAATAGCTTTACTCGTAGGCCCGGCTAGCAGAGCAGTCCGTTCTTGAAAGTGGTGAAAAGCCGTATCAGAGCCTTACCGTGCCGCTCTGGAGGGTCTCCCCCTTGTTGTGTCGCCGAGGCGCGGGAAATTGATAGGGTCAGTTGGCCAGGGACGGCCAACTGAGGCGGCGGACGACAGGATGTCGTCTCGGCGCCGACCCGGCCCTCAATTTCCCGCGGCTCGGGTACCCGAAGGGCGACACAACGGCGTGTCCTTCTTTGTCTACTTTCTTGGACAAGCAAGAAAGTAGAACGCCCGGAGGGCGTCAACGGAGCTGGCAAGTAAGTTGGCATGAGTCGATTCCCACTATTCCGCGATGAACCAAATAAAAACCGGGAGTACCGATATGCAACAGGCCACCACCATGACCGGCGACGTCGCCGGCGCCATTCGCAACACCCTGGGCGACGCGCTGGGTCGTTCGGTGAGCCGTCAGCCCGACGCGCCGGCGCTGCACTTTCAAGGGCGCGACTGGACCTACCGCGAGCTGGACCGGGCGGTGAACCGGGTCGCCCATGGCCTGATCGCCGCCGGCCTGAAGCAAGGCGACCGGGTCGCCGCCTACGGCAAGAACTCCGATGCTTACGTTCTGCTGTGGCTGGCCTGCACCCGCGCCGGGCTGATCCATGTACCGGTGAACTATGGCCTGGTGCGCGCCGAACTCTCCTATATCTGTAACCAGTCCGGCGCTGGCGCGGTGTTCTGCGATGACGACCTGAGCGCCAACCTGGAAGAGATTCGTGGCGAAATCGGGGCCACCCTGATCGGCACCTTGCGTGCCGGCGCGCCCGCCGAGCCACGGTGGGACATCCTCACCCTGGCCCGTCAGGGCGATCACGATCAGCCGCCGGAGCTGGCGATCAGCGACGACGACGTGGTGCAAATCCTTTATACCTCGGGCACCACCTCCGATCCGAAAGGGGCGATGCACACCCACCGCTCGCTGATGGCGGAATACATCGGCTGCCTGCTGCACCTGGAAATCAGTGAGGATGACCGCATGTTGGCGGCGCTGCCCTTGTACCATTCGGCGCAGATGCACTGTTTTCTGATGCCGGGGCTGTTGCGTGGTGCCTTCACCTGGCTGGTGGAAAGCCCGATCCCGGATCAGGTGTTGTCGCTGATCGAGCAACAAAAAATCAATTCCTTCTTCGCGCCGCCAACGGTGTGGATTGGCCTGCTGCGCCACGACGATTTCGACCGCCGTGACCTTGCCAGCCTGCGCAATCTTTACTACGGCGCTTCGATCATGCCCGAGCCGATTGTCGCGGAGTTGGGCCGCCGTTTGCCCCAAGGCCGCCTGTTCAATTGCTACGGACAAAGTGAGATCGCGCCGCTGGCGACGGTGTTGGCCCCCGAGGAGCACGCCGGCCGTCTCAGCTCCTGCGGCCGGCCCATCACCACGGTGCGGACCCGCATCGTCAAGCCGGGCACCCTGGAAGACTGCGCCCCCGGCGAGCAGGGCGAAATCGTGCACCGCTCGCCGCAATTGATGGTGGGCTACTGGGACAAACCCAAGGAGACCGCCGAGGCGTTCCAGGGTGGCTGGTTCCATTCCGGTGACCTGGCTTACCAGGATGAGCAGGGATTTTTGTACATCGTCGACCGCATCAAGGACGTGGTGAACACCGGCGGCGTGCTGGTGGCCAGCCGCGACGTTGAAGAGGCGCTCTATCTGCACCCGGCGATCGCCGAAGTGGCGGTGATCGGCGTGCCCCACGAGAAGTGGATTGAATCGATCGCCGCCGTGGTGGTGCTCAAGACCGGCCAGCAGGCCGACGCCGAGGCACTGATCGGCCACGCCCGTGACCATCTGGCGCCGTTCAAGGTGCCCAAGGCGGTGTTCTTCGTGGAGGCCTTGCCGAAGAACACCGCCGGCAAGCTGCTGAAAAGGACACTGCGGGAGCAATATTCCCGCAGCGACTGAAAAATAGTCGCATCCGACGATCACCCCGGCGGCCCCGCCGGGGAATAATCGGGCTACGTTTCCAGGAGAGCCCGTTATGTACCTGACCCAGCCGTTGCACAAAGCCCGGCGCGAAACCCCCGACGTCGAAGCGGTGATCTACGCCGACCGTCGCCACACCTTCGCCGCCTTCACCGACCGCGTCGCCACCCTGGCCGGGGTGCTGCGTGGGCTGGGTGTGGGCGAGGGCGACCGGGTCGGTATTCTGGCGCTCAACTCGGACCGCTATATCGAAGCGATCTTCGCCGCGCTGTGGGCCGGCGGCGTTTTCAACACCGTCAACATTCGCTGGAGCGCCGCGGAGATCGCCTACTCGCTGGACGATTGCGACACTCGCCTGCTGCTGGTGGACGACGAGTTCGTGCCGTTGCTGGCGGAGGTGCGTCAGCGCAGCCGGTCCTTGAACACGGTGATCTACATCGGCGAGCGGCACTGCCCGCCGGATGCCCTGGATTACCGGCAACTGATGGATGCCGGCGAACCGGTGGAAGACGCCGGCCGGGGCGGCGACGATCTGGCCGGAGTGTTGTACACCGGCGGCACCACCGGCGCCCCCAAGGGTGTGATGCTCAGCCACGCCAACCTCTACAGTTGCTCGTTCGGCGCGATTCTCGACGAGTGCCGCCGCGACCGGGTGATTGGCCTGCACTCGGCGCCGTTTTTTCATGTCGCCGGCGTCGGCCTGATCCTGCAACTGGCGTTGCGGCAGGGTACTCATGTGGTGTTGCCGCGCTTTGAAGAGCGGGCGGTGTTGGAGGCGATTCAAAGCGAGCAAGTGGGCGAAACCTTTCTGGTGCCGACCATGATCCGCGCGGTGCTCAACCACCCGGATTTCGACCAGTACGATCTGAGCAGCCTGCATACCTTGCTGTACGGCGCCTCGCCGATTGACTCCACGCTGTTGGAGCTGGCCCTGAAAAAGCTGCCCAACGCCTGCTTTCAACAGCTTTACGGCATGACCGAACTGTCCCCGGTGGTGGCCGCGCTGCCGCCACGCTGCCACAGCGACCCGGCGTTGAAAGGAAAACTGGCCTCCGCCGGCCGCCCGGCGCACATGGCCGAAGTGCGCGTGGTGGACGAGCAGGACAACGAACTGCCGCGCGGTGAAGTGGGCGAAATCGTGGCCCGCGGACCGATGGTGATGAAGGGCTACTGGAACCGCCCGGAGCAGACCGCCGAGGCGTTACGCCACGGCTGGATGCACACCGGCGACGCCGGCTATATGGACGCCGACGGCTATCTTTTTCTGGTTGATCGCATCAAGGACATGGTGGTGACCGGCGGTGAGAACGTTTACTCGGTGGAAGTCGAGGACGCCCTGCTTCGCCAGCCTGCCGTGGCCCAGTGCGCGGTGATCGGCGTGCCGGACGACAAATGGGGCGAGCGGGTGCACGCGGTGGTGGTGCTGAAAGCCGGCGAGCCCGGCGATGAGAGCGCGCTGATGGAACACTGCAAGAGCCTGATCGCCGCCTACAAATGCCCGCGCAGTTTTGAGTTCGTTACTGAACTGCCGCTCTCCGGCGCGGGAAAAATTCTTAAGTACAAACTCAAAGAGCCACACTGGGCCGGCCATGGCCGGCTGATCGGCTGACACAGCAGAACAACAACACCCGATACGCGGAGAACTTCATGATGTCATTCTCTACCCGATGGTTACTGCCGATGGCGGCGGCGCTGGTGTTCAGCGCCCACGTCGATGCTCGTACTATTTCCTACGCCACCGGCTACCCGCCCAACTCGATTGGCGCCAACGCCGCCGCCACCTATGCGAAGACTCTGGAAAAAATGTCCGACGGGGAGCTTAAAGCCAAGGTCTACCCGATGTCGTTGCTCAGCTTCAGCGAAACGTCGCCGGGCATACGCGATGGCATGGCGGATTCCGGATTCGTGTTGTTTTCCTATTATCCCTCCGAGTTTCCCAACACCAATCTGGTGTCGGAGCTGACCATGCTGCTGGAACGGCAGGACATTCCGGACAGCAAAGCGGGCCTCGCCTACATGGGGGCGATGGCGGAATACCTGTTCAATCAGTGCCCGGAGTGCGTCAGCGAATTCGCGGCGCAGAACCAGGTGTTCGCCGGCGCATCCGCCAGCGCGCCCTACATGCTGATCTGCAACGACAAAGTCACCAACCTGGCGCAGATCAAAGGCAAGCGGCTGCGCAGTGCCGGGCCGCAATGGGCGCGTTGGGCGCAGGCGGTGGGCGCCGCCCCGGTGACCATCTCGGTGAGTGATTCCTACGAAGCGCTCGGCCAGGGCGTGCTCGACTGCTCGATCAGTTCCAGCGTTGACCTGGATATTTTTAAACTCAAGGAGGTGGCGGAACACGTCACCACCGGTGCGCCTGGTGGCGTGTTCGGTGGCACCGGTGTCAACCAGATCAATCGCGAAGTGTGGCAAAGTCTCAAGCCCGAGCAGCGCAAAACCCTGCTGCACGCCTCCGCCGTGCTCGGCGCGGTGATCAGCTGGGATTATCAGGTCGGCGCCAGCCACGAGCTGGAGGTGGCCGGAGACAGCGACATCGAAGTGCACGCGGCCAGCGAGGATCTGCGCCAGGCGACGTTGAAATTCATCGACCAGGACATCCAGACCATCGCCGACAACTATGCCAAGCGGTATGGCATCAAACGCGCCGATGAAATGGTGAAGACCTTTGAGGCGACGCTGTCGAAATGGGTCAAGCTGGTCGCCGACGTGGACAATCCCGAGCAGCTCGCCGAACTCTACTGGCGAGAAACCTATTCGAAAGTGGATGTGAACCGCTACGGGCTTTAACACGGAGAACGCAATGCAGGAACAGGACGATCCGCTGGCCGGATTCCGGGCCGGGGTGCGTGACTTTATCGAACGCAACGCCGACTCGGAAATCCGTGAGGCGGGCCGCAAGATGACCAGCTTCTTTGCACCGTTCGAGCCGGTTATGCGCTGGCACCGGATACTGCATCGGCAGGGTTGGGCGGCGCCGTCCTGGCCGGTGGAGCACGGCGGCACCGGCTGGTCGCCAGCGCAGCAAAAAGCGTTTGAAGAAGAGTGCCGCGCCGCGCGTCTGCCCAGGCTGTTGCCCCAGGGGTTGTCGATGGTGGGGCCGGCGATCATGCGCTTCGGCAGCGCGGCGCAGAAGCGCCGGCACCTTCCTGGCATCGTCTCCGGCGAGGATTTCTGGACCCAGGGCTATTCCGAGCCGGGGGCCGGTTCCGACCTGGCTTCGCTAAGCTGTCGCGCCGACCGGCACGACGACCATTATCGGATTAATGGCAGCAAAACCTGGACCACCTACGCCCACCACGCCAATCGCATGTTCCTGCTGGTGCGCACCGACCGTGGCGGCAAACCCCAGCAGGGCATCAGTTTCTTCTTGCTGGACAACCTGGATCTGCCCGGTCTGGAAATCCGGCCGATCATCGGTCTCGACGGTCTTCCCGAACAATGCGATGTGTTTTTTGACGACGTTCGGGTGCCGCTGGACGCCTGTCTGGGTGACGAACATGACGGCTGGACGGTGGCCAAGTACCTGCTTGAACACGAGCGCGGCGGCAGTTCCTCGTTCGCCGCCCACTTCGAGCAGGAACTGCGGCGGCTGCGCGGGCTCGCCGAGATCAGCGGCGACGGCTTGGGTGGCCGCCTGGCCGATGACCCGGTGTTCCAGCACCGTTTCGCCACTCTGTGGGCGGAAGTGGCGGTGGTGGACGCCACCGAAGCGGGTTTCGCGGTCATGGAAAAAGGCTCGCCGGAATCCGGCCCGGTCAGTTCGATGATCAAGATCACCGCCATGGAAACCCTGCAACGGATCACCGAATTGGCGGTGGAGGTGGCCGGCACGCCCTCCCTGGCGCTGCAGTTGCAAGCGCTGGTGGTGGGCAGCGAGGTACCACCCATTGGCCCGGAGCAGGCGCTCACCGTGATGCCGTCGTACCTCAACAATCGCGCCGCCACCATTTTTGGTGGCAGCAGCGAAATCCAGCGCAACATCATCGCCAAAATGCTGCTGAGCCGCTGATTATGTCCACACTCAACGCGGAAGCCCGCGCCCTGCTCGACCACAGTGTCGAGCGCTATTTGCGACAGCATTACGACTTTCCGGCGCGTCGCCGGATCGCCGCCGGGGCGGCCGGTTATTCGCCCGATCACTGGCAACGGTTCGCGGAGCTGGGCTGGCTGGGCATTCCATTCACCGAGGCCGATGGTGGGCTCGGCGGCACCCCGGCGGACACCCTCGGCCTGATGCGGGCCTTCGGCGAGGCCCTGGTGGTGGAGCCCTACCTGGCGGTGGTCGGCCTGGCCGGCCAGGCACTCGCCCGCGTTGCGGACACGGCCACGGCCAGCGGCTTGCTGGCCGCCCTGGTGGCCGGCCAGGCGCGCCCGGCGCTGGCCTGGGAAGAAGCCGGCAGCCGTGGCAACCCGGCGCTGGTGAGCGTGCGCGCCCACCACCAGGGTGGGCAATGGCGCCTGAACGGCGACAAGATCGGCGTGCCGCACGGTGCCCAGGCCACCCACCTGTTGGTCTCCGCGCGCCACGCCGGCGAGGCCGCCGAGACACACGGCGTTGATCTGTTTCTGCTCGACCCGGCCGCCGGCGGGGTCACCCTCACCGGTTACCCCACCGTGGATGGCCACAGGGCCGCCAACCTCACCCTGGATGACGCCCCGGCCCGCCCGCTCACCGCCGACGCGCAAGCCGTGGCGCTGCTGCGCCAGGTGCTCGACCAGGCCATCCTGATGGCCACCGCCGAAGCCACTGGCATCATGCAAACGCTGCTCGACAAAACCCTGGATTACACCCGCACTCGTCATCAATTCGGCGTGCCCATCGCCAGCTTTCAGGTGCTCCAGCACCGGCTCGCGGACATGTACATCGCCTGCACCGGCACCGCACATTTGCTGGAGCACACCCTCACCGGCTGGCGCCCGCACGGCGACAACCAAACCGCCGCCGCCCTGCTCAAAGTGCGTCTCAACCAGGCCGGGCGCTACCTCGGTCAGCAGGCGATCCAATTGCACGGCGGCATCGGCATGACCGATGAACTGGATGTCGGCCACTACTTCAAACGGCTCACCGCGTTGGGGGTGCAGTTTGGTGGTGACGATTATTTTTTGCGGCGGATTTGGGCGGGGGGGTAGGGGGCGGTTTTCGGTGTTCAGTTTTCAGTTTTCAGTGGGGATGGGGCCCGCTACAACGCCGCTGTGGGAGCGATCCTTGATCGCGAACCGAGCCGCAGGCGAGGCGGGCCTGGCAGAGCCGGTTCGCCCCCTGCGGGGCTTCGCGGCACGTTGTGCCGCTCGTCGTTATCTCGCTTGTAAAGCGAGATGATCGAACCTGAGAGGTTGGAATGAGCCGTTCAGGCCCGCCAAATAAGGAAGGGTCATCGCGGAATAGCGGGAAGCTTCTTTTGGCTCGCGGCTGGGCC
>NZ_NMQZ01000025.1 GCF_002864685.1 Alloalcanivorax mobilis | reverse complement strand
GCTTCGAGGCGCTTGAGCAGGTAGTTGGCGGCGAGGGTGGAGTATTCGCCGACGCGGATCATGCCTTCGCGGCCGAGCACCATGGCGTAGAAGTAGGCGCGCAGCAGGACGCCGGCGTTGCCCATGAAGGCGCTGAGGTGGCCGATGCTGGTGGGCAGGGTGTCGGTGTCGATCCAGTGGTAGTCGCCACTTTCTTCATCCAGGCCCGCCATGGGGGTGGGCAGGTAGTCCAGCAGGCGCTGGGAGACGCCCACCGGGCCGGCGCCGGGGCCGCCGCCGCCGTGGGGGGTGGCGAAGGTTTTGTGCAGGTTCATGTGGATGACGTCGAAGCCCATGTCGCCGGGGCGCACCTTGCCGAGGATGGCGTTGAGGTTGGCGCCGTCGTAGTAGAGCAGGCCGCCGGCGTCGTGGACGGCTTTGGAGATCGCTTCGATTTGCCGTTCGAACACGCCGCAGGTGGACGGGTTGGTCATCATCAGGCCGGCGGTTTGCGGGCCGCAGGCTTCCTTGAGGGCTTCCAGGTCCACGTCGCCGTCCTTGCCGACGGGCACTTCGCGGACCTTGTAGCCGCACATGACGGCGGTGGCCGGGTTGGTGCCGTGGGCGGCTTCGGGGATCAGGATTTCGGTGCGGGCGTCGTCGCCGCGGGCTTCGTGGTAGGCGCGGATCATGGCGACGCCGGCGAATTCACCCTGGGCGCCGGCCATGGGGGCGAGGGAGACGCCTTTCATGCCGGTGACTTCCTTGAGGAAGTTCTGCAGCTCGTACATACAGGCCAGGTAGCCCTGGCTGTGGCTGGCCGGGGCGAGCGGGTGCCGGTTGAGGAAGCCGGGCAGCATGGCCGCGCGGTTGGCGCCGCGCGGGTTGTATTTCATGGTGCAGGAGCCGAGCGGGTAGAACTGCTTGTCGATGGCGAAGTTCTTGGTCGACAGGTTGGTGTAGTGGCGCACCACTTCCAGCTCGCCCACTTCCGGCAGGCCGGGTTTGTTCTTGCGGCGCAGGTTCGCCGGGATGGCGGACAGTTGGTCCTCACTCACGGGCTTGGGCGCTTGCGCGGTGGCGCTGCGGCCGGGACGGGAGTGTTGGAAGATCAGCGTGGTTTCGTTGCTCATGCCATTTCCCTCAATTCGGTGAGGACGTCTTTCATTGCGACCACGAAGAGGTCCAGGTCCCCTTCCGTGTGTACTTCGGTGCTGTTGACCAGGATGGCGTTCTTCATCGAATAGTCCTTGGCGAGGCTGAGACCGCCGAGGATGTCTTTTTCCGCCAGGCGGGCGAGCACGGTGTCGGCGTCCTGGGGCAGCGTGAGGGCCACTTCGTGGAACACCGGGGCGCTGAAGGCGCGCTCGACGCCGTCCAGGGCGCAGAGTTTGTCGGCCAGTTTCTGGGTGTTGGCGTGGCAGTGGCCGGCGACGCTGGCGAGGCCGTCCGGGCCCAGCAGGGACACGTAGATGGTGGCGGCGGTCATGGCCAGGCCCTGGTTGGTGCAGATGTTGCTGGTGGCCTTGGAGCGGCGGATGTGCTGCTCGCGGGCTTGCAGGGTGAGGGTGAAGCCCTGCTTGCCTTCCATGTCCACGGTGCGGCCGATGATGCGGCCGGGCATTTGACGGACGTGTTTTTTCTTGCAGGCCATGAAGCCGAAGTAGGGGCCGCCGGAGCTGAGCGGCACGCCGAGGGGCTGGCCTTCGCCTACGACCACGTCAGCACCCTGCTCGCCCCACTCGCCCGGGGGCGTGAGGATCGCCAGCGAGGTGGGGTTGGTGACCGCGATCACCAGCATGCCGTTGGCGTGGGCCCAGTCGGTGAGGGCGTCCACGTCTTCCAGGCTGCCGAAGTAGTTGGGCTGGCTGATCACCAGGGCGGCGTAGTCGTCGCCTTCGAACGGGCTGAGGCTGTCCACCAGGGTCTGGCCGGCGTCGGTGCAGAACGGCACGGACACCAGCTCCACGTTCTGGTTGCCGACAATGGCTTCGCAGGCGCTGCGGTAGCGAGGGTTGAGCGCCTCGGGCACCAGCACCCGGTTGCTTTTCGATTTGCGGTTGGCGCGCAGGGCCATGAGCACCGCTTCCGCCAGCCCCGATGCGCCGTCGTAGACCGAGGCGTTGGAGACGTCCATGGCGGTGAGCCGGGCGATCAGGGTCTGGTATTCGTAGATCACCTGCAGGGTGCCCTGGCTGGCCTCCGCCTGGTAGGGCGTGTAGGCGGTGTAGAACTCACCGCGGGTGGCGATTTCCCATACCGCCGCCGGGATGTGGTGCGCGTAGGCGCCGCCGCCGATAAAGCTGAGCGCGAAGCGGTCCTGCTCGGCGCGCTCGGCCATCAGGCGCGTCACTTCCATCTCGCCGCGCCCTTCGGGCAGGGCGTCCAGGCCGTGGCCGGCTTTCAGGTGGGCGGGGATTTCATCGAACAGGGCCTCGATGCTGTCGGCGCCAATCGCCTGGAGCATGGCCTGGACGTCGTCCGGGGTATGGGGAATGTAGGGCATGGGGCGTTTCCGGGTAGGAAGGTGTCAATAGAATGGTCACGACGGTTAATGAGGGGTCGGACGCCTGACGTCGGACGTCCGACGCAAAGAAAAGACCCCGACCTCAGGGTTTTGCGTCCGACGTCAGACGTCTGACGTCCGACCAGCCCGGGCAAACGCCCGGCGCTCTCCGCCGTCTACTCGCTTTCAATCTGCTCCTGATACTGATCCGCCGTGAGCATTTCTTTCAGCTCGCCGTCGTCGGCCATTTTGATTTTGAACAGCCAGCCGCCAGCGTAGGGTTCGTTGTTGACCTTCTCGGGTTCGTCTTCGAGGGCTTCGTTGATTTCGACCACTTCACCGGAGACCGGGGCGTAGATGTCGGAGGCGGCTTTCACCGATTCCACCACGCCGGCTTCGTCGCCGGCGGCGAACACCACGCCCACTTCGGGCAATTCCACATAGACCAGGTCGCCCATGGCGTCCTGGGCGTGGTCGCTGATGCCGACCACGGCAACGTCGTCTTCCACACGCACCCATTCGTGGCTGGCGCGGTAACGCAATTCGGCGGGGGTCTCGCTCATGTCTTTAGCTCCTAAAAAAGCGCTTACACGCTGCACGCTTCACGCTGGCACGCAAAAAGCGTGGTGCGTGTAGCGTGGTGCGTGCCAGCGAATTGTCATAACGGTTTATAAACGGTTTTGCCGTTGCGAACGAACGGCGCTCTGACCACTCGCGCGGGCAGGCGTTTGTTGCGAATCTCCACTTCCACGGTGCCGGTGGTGCCGGCGGGCAGCCGGGCCAGGGCCACCGAGTGGCCGAGGGTGGGCGAGAAGGTGCCGCTGGTGATCTCGCCATCCGGGCCGACGCTGCCGCCGGGCACGTGCACACCCTGGTGGGCGCGCAGCACGCCCTTGCCTTCCAGCACCAGGCCGAGCAGTTGCGCGTGGCCTCGGGCTTTTTGCTCTTCCAGCAACTCGCGGCCGACGAACTGGCGGGTCTGGTCGTTGAGGTCGACGGTCCAGCCCATGTTGGCTTCCCAGGGCGTCACGTCTTCGTCCATGTCGTTGCCGTAGAGGTTGAGGCCGGCTTCCAGGCGCAGGGTGTCGCGGGCACCCAGGCCGGTGGGTTTGACGCCGGCGTCGAGCAGGCGCTGCCAGAACTCTTCGGCCTGTTCATCGGGCAGGATGATCTCGGCGCCGTCTTCGCCGGTGTAGCCGGTGCGGGCGATCAGCCAGCGGCCGACGTTCTCGAAGCCGAACACCGGCAGGCGGGCGATGGCGTTGCCGCCTTCGCCACAGAGAATTTTTTCCAGGATCGGCCGCGCCTGGGGGCCCTGGATGGCGATCATCGCCAGGTCCGGGCGCTCGCGGATGTCCACGGCGAAGCCGCCGGCCTGGCTTTCCATCCAGTCCAGGTCTTTTTCGCGGGTGGCGCAGTTCACCACCAGCCGGAAGTCGCTGCTGTTCTTGTAGACGATCAGGTCATCGATCACGCCGCCGCGCTCGTTGAGCATGCCGGTGTAGAGGGCGTGGCCGGGCTCGATCTTGTCCACGTCGTTGGCGAGCAGGTGGCGCAGGTAATCGCGGGCGCCCTGGCCGGTGATGTCCACCACGGTCATGTGCGAGACATCGAACATGCCGGCGTACTGGCGCACCTGGTGATGCTCGTCAAGCTGGGAGCCGTAGTGGATCGGCATGTCCCAGCCGCCAAAATCGACCATTTTGGCGCCGGCGGCGAGGTGCGCCTGATAAAGGGGTGTGCGGTGACCCATGGTGGTGAAGCACTCCGAAAACTGTGGCCGTCGTGGCACCGCCGGCAGCAGGCGGCGGGGCGATCCCGTGTCAGAGGTGAAGGATAACGGACCTGACGGATAACGCCTACCGGTGCGTCACGCCGGCCGGGCTTTTCGCCCGCCTTCTACGACTTTCGGCGCGCCGTGAGCGCGGATGATTCATCTGCGCGGCTTTCTTCGGTATAACGTCAGGTCAAGCGTGTTTCGCTATTCAACGTCAACACAGGACCAGGCAGGCGATTCCCAAAGTATACCCAGGGCCGGGGCGTCGCGCCGGGCGGCGCCCGCCATAACGAATAACAAGGGGACACTCCATGAACGATTCCACTCCCAGCGCGGCCGGGTTTTTCGCCCGCGAGCGCACCATCGCGGGCCCGCAATTCAACCGCTGGCTGGTGCCCACCGCGGCGCTGGCGATCCATTTGTGCATCGGCATGGCCTACGGCTTTTCGGTGTTCTGGCTGCCGATGAGCCGGGAAATCGTGGATGCGCCGGCCAGTTGCGCGGACATCGGCCTGTGGCAGGCGCTGTTCACCACCACCTGCAACTGGAGCGTGTCGCAGGTGACGTATGTGTTCGGCATCTTTATCGCCATGCTCGGGGTGTCGGCGGCGATCTGGGGCGCCTGGCTGGAGCACGCCGGGCCGCGCAAGGCAGGCTTTATCGCGGCGTTGTGCTGGGGCGGCGGCATGATCGTCGGCGGCATCGGCGTGATGACCCACCAGCTGTGGCTGCTGTATTTGGGCGCCGGGGTGCTGGGCGGCGTGGGCCAGGGGCTGGGGTACATTACTCCGGTGTCGACGCTGATCAAGTGGTTCCCGGACCGGCGCGGCATGGCCACCGGCTTCGCGATCATGGGTTACGGCGGCGGCGCCATGATCGGCGCGCCGCTGGCGGTGCTGCTGATGAGCCACTTCTCGGCGGACGGCGGCACCGGCGTGGCACGCACGCTGATCACCATGGGCGTTCTCTACGCCATCGTGATGGCCTGCGGCGCCATCGGTTTCCGGGTGCCGCCCAACGGCTGGCGGCCCCAGGGCTGGGTGCCCAAAAACGAAAACGCCAACGCGATGATCACCCAGGGCCATGTGCATCTGAACCGCGCCTGGAAGACCAAACAGTTCTGGCTGATCTGGGGCGTGCTGTTTCTGAACGTGACCGCCGGCATCGCCGTGATTTCCATGGCCAGCCCGATGCTGCAGGAGGTGTTCGGTGGGGTGCTGGTGGGCATCGACGATCCCAACGCGGTGCTGAGCGCGGCGCAGAAGGCGGCGGTGGTGGCCGCGGCGGCCGGCCTGGTGGGGCTGATCAGCCTGTTCAACAGCGTCGGGCGGCTGTTCTGGGCGTCGCTGTCGGACAAGATCGGCCGCAAGAACACCTATTACTGCTTCTTCGTGATCGGCATTGTCGTTTACTGCCTGCTGCCCACCTGGGGCCACCTGGGCATGGCCGGGCTGTTCGTGATCTCGATCTGCGTGATTCTGAGCATGTACGGCGGCGGCTTCGCCACGGTGCCGGCGTATCTGGCGGACATCTTCGGCACCCAGATGGTGGGCGCCATTCATGGCCGCCTGCTCACCGCCTGGAGCGCCGCCGGCCTGGTCGGGCCGCTGATCATCGCCGCCCTGCGCGACGCCCAGCTTGAAGCCGGCGTGGACCAGGCGCTGGTCTACGACCGCACGCTCTACATCATGGCCGGGTTGCTGTTCGTGGGGCTGATCTGCAATGCGCTGGTGCGGCCGGTGGACCACAGCCTGCACATGAGCGAAGAGGAAGTGGCCCGCGAACGCGCCCTGCAACACGAAGACCGGGTCGCCAGCAACGCGGACACCGCCGCGCGCGGCCAGTTTGGTATTGGTGGCGTGCTGTGCTGGCTGGGGGTGGGCGTGCCGTTTTTGATCGGTTTGTACATTGCCTTGGCGAAAGCGGCGGCGTTGTTTTAGGGCGGGCACTTTGCCTTTGGCCGTGAGGCAACCCCTCTCCCTGTCCCTCTCCCGCAAGGGGAGAGGGGACGCTCCAGAAAAGCTGTTGCTGCCCGACAGCGCCGTCAGACCCAACCGGGTAGATTCATAGCCAGCCTGCTTGCCTTGATATAGAGCCCCTCTCCCCTTGCGGGAGAGGGGTTGGGGAGAGGGGGAGCCGTTAATGCTTGATCGGCTCGCTCAGGTAGTTGAGGAAGGTGTCGCCGGTGGGGATCTGCACGTGGATGGTGCCGCTGAGGCCCAGGGGGATACCGCCCAGTTCCACGTCCAGGTTCAGATCGTTCTGGCTGATCTGCTCGATCTGCAGGCGGCCGTCGTCCAGGAAGGTGACGTCGCCGGCCAGCTCCAGAGACAACGGGTAGCTGTGCAGATTGTGAGTCAGTGAGCTTGGGATCAGATGCAGTGTATAGACCGTGGGCGACAGTCGCGGCGCATCCAGATAAAGATCGAGCTTGGTGAGGAAGCGGGGCGTGCCGTCGCCGTTGACGATCCACCCTTTCACCCGGCCGTAATCCGGTGCGGTGCAGTTGCCTTCAAGGGCGTCACAGGTGTAACGGATGCGCATCAATTGCGGCCCGGTGGGCGCCGGGTCGGCGCTGGCCAGCAGGCCCACGCCGTTGGCCAGTTGGGTGTAAACGGTCACGCTGGAGAGCGCGATGCGGGTCGGGTTGATGTAGACCAGCACGCCGCCGTTGTCCTGAACCTCCTGGGGAATGGTGGTTTCGCCGTCTTCGTTGGCCGCTTGCTCTTGCGCCACCAGTTCAGCCACTTCGGCGCGGGTTTTGTAGCCGACCAGATCCACATCCAGATTGCCGCTCAGATAGGCGTATTTGAGATCCGGGCAGTCTTCTCCCACCTCACAACCCACATTGGCGTCCTTGAGTGCGCTGCCTTCGGCGGCCGGGTCGGCGGTGACAATCCGAGCGCTGTTCTTCTTCGCTTCCTCATCCATGGAAGGCGGCACTTCGCCGTTGTCGGCCATGAAGTTGGCGTTGACGTCGGAGGTGGGCAGGTTGCGCAGGGCCTGGAGCACATCCTGGGTGCGCTCGGCGCCGCGGAAGAAGACCGGCAGATTGGGGCCGCCGTCGGTGGTGGCGGGGGCGTCGTCGGGGGTTTGCGCCAGCAGTTGGGTTTGCAGGGGCAGGCCCCGGGTGTCGCAGATGGCGTCGCTGCCACAGTTGGCGCCTTCGGCCACGGATTTGAGGGTGTAGCGGTAGAGGCTGTCCACCTGCCAGGGCGTGTTGGGCACGAACGTGATCTTGCGGCCACTGACCTCGGGCTTGCCTTCAACGGTGCCGGTGACGGCGCCGCTGGCGTCCACTTGCTCCACCAGGAAGGTGGCGTCGTTGACGGTGGCCGGGTCGATCACCTGGGAGAAGGTCACCACGATGGGCCGGTTGGCGGGCAGTTGCGCCAGCGGCAGGTGGTCGTCTTCGTCCTTGCCGCCCTGGCAGCGGCCGGCGTCGTTGTTGGCCAGGTCGAAATCCGCCGGGATGCAGGGGAAGCCCGGGTAGGCGGTGAGCACCAGCGGGGACTGTTCATCGCCTTGCACGTAGTCGGGCAGCATGAAGGTCTGGGTGGCGCCGAGGGCGGGGTTGCCGGCGACGTCGGTGATGCCGTCGGTGTAGCCGACTTCGTAGTTGGCGCCATATTGCAGCGGTTGATCCGGTTTCAGCACGATGTCCACGCCGTCCAGGTACCAATCAAAGTCCACCGGTGAGCCGTCGGCGGTGAGGGTCAGGTTGGTGCCGGGTTCGATGGCGTTGGGGTCCAGCGGTTCGCTGAAGCTGAGGATCACCGGGTCACCGGGGCGCTGTTTGTTGACCTGATCGCCGGGCAGCCAGGCGCGCAATTCCGGGCTGGTCATGTCGTCGGGGAAGGCGGGCGCGTTTTCCTGATCGGGGTAGCTTTCCATGTGGAAGCTGAGCACGCCGAAGGCGGTTTCGGTGCCCAGCACCTCGGGTTCCACCACGCCGATGGCGTCGACGATCAGGCTGCCTTTTTCGGTGTCGGCGATGGCGGTGCCGACCAGCTCCACCTGCAGCAGGTTCTGGTTAAAGGCGCCGTTGGCGCGCGGGTCTTCGGTGTCGAAGGCCACGTTCATGGTCAGGCGCAGTTGCTTGGGCGCGTTGGCGTCGTCGGTGTAGGGGTTGGGGATCAGGTAGCCGTTGGCGTCGGACAGGAACGTCACGGTGACGGCCCCGGAATCAAAGCCGGCGTCCACCTGGCCACCAATTTTCACCGCCAGCGGATCGCCCTTGAGCAGGGAGCCCTTGGGAATGCGCAGCGGGGTGACGTCCGGGAAGTTGGGCGCGAACGCCAGTTGCGCGAACACATTACCGGATTGCTTGGAGACGGTGGTGTCGCCGAGCAGGTTGGCGATCACCGGCACGCAGTTAATCGGGTCGCCGGTGAGCGGCGAGGTGATCACGCCGTCGTCGCGGCAGCCCAGGGTCGGGTCGGCGGGGGCGGCTTCCTGAACCAGGGTGGAGCGCGGCTCGGTGTCCAGCGGCGTGAACTCCCGGGTCAGGCCGGGGAGCGCCTCGCCCTGTTCGTTGGTGATGGCGCTGGTCAGTTCCAGAGTCACCGGTTCGCCGGGGGTGAGCGGCTCCACGCTGTCGCCCTGCTGGTTGACGGTGTCGCGGGGATCGATGCTGATGCGGTTGCCGTCCACCAGCACGGTGGCGGGCACCAGGTTGCCGTTCTGGGTGAGCGTGACGCTCTCGCCGTAGACCACGCTGGCGCGGTTTACCGGCTGGGTCAGCACCAGATCGAGGCTGGAGAAATCCAGGAACGGCAGATCGCTGCCGTCCGGGCTGACGCTGGCCACGTCGAAGGTGTCGTCGAGGCGGCGCTGGTCCCGGGGGGCGCCTTCCAGGGCGGCGCGTGTGGTGAAATTCAGCTCGCCGTCGGGGAAGTTGACCTCACCGTTGTCGGTTTGCAGGCCGTTGACGGTCAGCGTGTAGTCGCTCTTTTCGGCGAGCGCCGTTTGCGGTTGCAGGATCACGCTGCGGCCTTCGTCCACGTCTTTATTGATCGAGAACGGCACGTCGCCGTCGGGACCGGTGAGGGTGAAGTTACTGGCGTCCACCTCCATGGCTTCGGTGAAGCGCACCACCACCGGCGCTTTGGGTGCCACGCCGGTCTGGTTGTCATAGGGGTAGCTGTAGGAGATTTCCGCTTGTTGCCAGTTGCTGTTGTCCACGCTCTGGCTGCCACCGCCGCCGCCACAGGCGGCCAACGCGGAGGCGCAGGCGATCAGGACGAGATTGCGCTTGCTCATGGTCTGCCTCCGTTAGAATTTCAGGGTCACGGACCCGGTGAACACGTGAACGTCGCCGCTGGCTTCCACGGTTTCGTAGGGTTCCGGGTAGCTGGGCGAATTGGTGGCGTAGAGGTCGAAATCACGCGGTTGCAGTTTCTGATACTGGTAGGCGATGTCGAAGCGTACCGGGTAGGCCAGGAAGCGGGTCTTATTGTATTTGGCGGTCAGGCCCAGGCCGACGATCCACTTGTCCGCGTCCAGGTAGTTCACGTCCAGCGACGAATCCGATTCCAACGGCGATTCGCTGTAGGCAACGCCACCGGTGACGGTGAAGTTGTCGTTCAGGTCGAACTCGGCGCCAATGCGCGGCACCACGATGTCGCGGAATTCCAGCCGCCCGACGTCACCGTTGACCGCCTGGTCCTTGATGGTGTCGCCGTCCAGTTCGTCTTCCAGATCGGACCACTGCTGCATTTCCACCGTGAAGCCCACGCGGAAACGTTCCTGGCCGTAAAGCATGCCGGCGGAGTAGATGTTGGGCTGGTAGGAATCCAGGGTGGTGACTTTCAGGCTCAGGCCCGGGTCGGCGATGGTGCCGGGAATAATGGTGTTGGCGTCCACCGTGGTGTTGGTGTTGGAGTAACCACGGAAGGCGAACGCGGTTTCCAGGCCGTTGTACCAGCAGTCGCCGTTGGGGCAGAAGCTTTCGCCCCAATCCATGGTGGCGCTGAGAATCGGCCGGATCGACGGCTTGGCGGACACGTTCAACTCTTCGTACTGGGTCTCGCCGGCCAGGTTGGTGGTGGCGCGCAGCTTGGCGTCGGATTGCAGGGTGATGCGCGCCGAGGCGCCGATGTCGAGCCCGCGCCACAATTGGGTGGCGCCGCCGAGCACCAGAAACAGCGGCTGGCGGCCGTACTCGAAGTACTGCCCGGCGGTGGAGGTCTGGGAATTGAACGCCAGCATCTCTTCGCCGTATTTCTCCACGCCCAGCATCACGCCCAGGTAGAGCGGATGGTCGAATTTGGTCATCGAGGATAGGTCGGTCTTCAGGCCCACCAGCACGTGCTGGGAGGGCGAATCCTGCAGCACATCGCCGCCGCTGCGGATCGGCGGCGCCAGGCCACCCTGGCTGTCGGCGCGCAATTCATGATCGGCGTGCAGCATGCCCAGGGTCAGCTCGCCGCGCGGGTCCTTGGCCAGATAGGCCGGGTTGTAATAGACCGCCGAGGTCTGGGTGTTGAACAGGGACAACGCCTGGGCGGACGCCACGTCGGTGGGCAATACGCCGTAGGTGGTGCCAATGTTGCCCATGCTGGCGTGCACGGCGCCGCCGGCGGAACCCAGGGCAACCGCCAGGGCAGCGCCCTGAAAGGCCTTTTTGTTCTTCATGGGGGACTACTCCGCGTTTTTTCCGTCAGGGGGACGGGTTGGGTTTGTTATTGAATCTGGCACTGTCGTACCCAAGTGCAATTCTTAGTATGTTCAACAGAATAAGAACAAAACAGCGGCCAATGCTACATTCCGTGCACTTTTGTTAACTGCTTCTGCTATTCAAACCCTTTTACTGACGTCGTATTAATACGCTAATAATTAAGTACAAGATGGGCACGGATGAATACGGGGCGGAGGTACCAGAACGGCCATAGGCCCCGGAAACAAAGGGCTACGGCGCCATGGTCAATTTTCTGGCCCGAACAGGCGATTGTGATTTTACGACAGGTTATTTTGGGCGAAGGGAATGTAAAAAAATCGAAAATGGATGAAGGGGCGCGTTGTCAAGATTTATAAAAGGGGACAGCTTTTCTATTTTTGCGACTCACTCTCCGCCACGATCAACCGTCTCATTGCTCAACGGCAACGGGCCGGCGAGCAGCGGCAGATCACCGGCACGGCCCAGCGCCCGGACCATAAAGGCGTGGCGCGCCGGCGGCAGGCGATTGACCAGATCCAGACCGCTGTTGCGCAACCAGCGCACTGGCAATTCACGGCGTTCGAACAGCGTCTTGAAGCCTCGCATGGCGCCTTGCATCACCAGATTGTCGGCGCGGCGGCGGCGTTGGTAGCGGGCCAGTACGCCAGGGTGCGCCAGCGGCAAGCCGGCGGCGCGCGCGCGAACCAGCTCTTCGGCCAGCACGCCGGAGTCCAGCAACCCCAGGTTGATGCCCTGCCCGGCCAGCGGATGGATCACATGGGCGGCGTCGCCAATCAGCGCCAGCCCGGGGCCAATGTAGCTGCTGGCATGGCGCTCCTGAATCGCGAACACCGCGCGGCGGCTGACCAGCCGGGCCGCGCCCAGGGCCTCGCCGGTGGCCTGGGTGAGCGCGGCGCCGAAGGCGGCGTCGTCCAGGGCCATCAGCTCTTCAATGCGCTGCGGCCAGGCGGACCAGACGATGGAGCACCGGTGCCCCTGGCCGCCATCCGGCGGTGAAAACAGCGGCAGCAACGCCAGCGGGCCGGATTCCATGAACACCTGGCGGGCGCAGGCGCCGTGGGGGCGGTCGGTTTCGACGGTGGCGACCAGCGCGTGGTGGCCGCTGTCGCGGGGGGCGGCGGGGATGCCGGCCGCCTCGCGCACCAGCGAGCGGGCGCCGTCCGCGCCAATCACCAGATCAGCGCTCAATACCTCACTGTCTGTAAGCACTTGCCAACCCTGGCCGGCGCGGCGCACGCCAGTGACGGCCACGTCACAGCGCCAGTCCAGATGGGCGTGCGCGGCGGCGGCCCGGTACAGCGCCGCGGTCAGGTTGTCGTTCTCAAGCAGCCAGCCCAGCGCCGGCGCGCCCAACTCGGCGGCGTCGAACGCCACCTCGCCGGTGCCGTCCTGATCCCACACCCGCATGTGCCGGTAGGCCTGCACCCGGGCCGCGTCCAGATGCGCCCAGGCGCCGGCGTGGCGCAACAACCAATGGCTCGCTTCGCTCAACGTGGACACCCGCAACGCCGGCGCCCCGGCCGGACACACCGGCATCGGCGCGCCATCCAACACCCGCACCGCGATGCCCTGCTCCGCCAGCAACAACGCCATCAACCCCCCGGCCATACCGCCGCCGATGATGAGGATGTCGGTGTGGGAGGGTTCTTTCATGGCGTGTGCGCCTGTGCGGAAGGAATGGTGTGCTCGGTCAGCGAAGGGCGGAGTTGAAAGTTCAAAGTTAAAAGTTGAAACGCGGGCAACACCCGCGCCTTGGAAATCATCGTGCCCGCGCCGGTTTTCCTTTTAACTTTTAACTTGTAACTTTCAACTGACACTTTCATAACCCCATCGCTCGGCGGGCGAAGCCTTTGCGCAGGGAGGGGGCGAGGTCGAGGGCGAGCAGGCCGAGCTGGCGGCTGTGGGCGAACAGGGGTTGGCGCACGCGGAACCATTCGGGCAGCCAGTGCGAGGCGCGGTGGATCAGCGCCTGGTCCCGTTGGCGCTCGGCGGTCCAGTGTTGCAGGCGGCTGAGCCGGCCGGGGTCGGGCTGGCCGCCGACCCGTTCGGCGAGCAGGGCGAGGTCGCGCACGGTCAGGTTGAAGCCCTGGCCGGCCACCGGGTGCAGGGTGTGGGCGGCGTTGCCGACCACGGCGGCGAACGGCACCGCCTGGGCGCAAGCCTCGGTGAGCACCAGCGGGTAACGCTGGCGCTCGCCGACCCGGGTCAGCGCCGGCACACCGGCGCCGACGCGCTGGCGCAGGGCGGCGAGAAAGGCGCCCTCGTCCATCGCCATCCAGGCGTCCGCCTGCTCGCGGGGGCCGGTCCAGACCAGGGCGAAGCGCTGATCCGGCAGCGGCAGCAGGGCCAGCGGGCCATCGTCAAGAAAGCGCTCGTAGGCAATGCCCTGATGCGGCGTGGCCAGGGCCAGGTTGGCGATCACCGCGTCGTGGCCCAGATCGCGATGGCGGGCGCCGATGCCCAGCCATTCGCGGGTTTGCGAGTGGGCGCCGTCGGCGGCGATCAGCAGCGGCGTGTGCAGGGTTTCGCTGGCGCCGGCGTCGCTTTCAAGAGTGGCGGTGTAGCCGTCCACGGTGCGCGTGATGCCGCTCAGCCGGGCCGGGGCGCGCACCCGGATCGCCGGGTCGCGGCCAAGAGCGCTCAACAGCACGTGGCCGAACCAGCGATTCTCGACCACCGCGCCCAGGCGCGCCACGCCTTGCTCGGCGGCGCGGATGCGGGTCAGGCCCAGGCGCTGCTGCCGGGACACGTGCACGGTGCCAATGGCGGCGGCGCGCTCCAGTAGCGTATCCAGCAGGCCCAGCTCCGCCAGCACCGCCAGCGAGCCGGCGGACAACGCCGTGCTGCGGGCGTCGAAGCTGGGCGTGTCCGGCGCCTCGCCGCCGCCCAGCGCATGGCTCTCCACCAGCGTCACCGCTGGCGCGCCATGGTGGCGCAACAGCAACGCCAACAACGCCCCCGCCATGCCACCGCCGATGATTAGCGGCGCGCCGGAAACGCGAGGGTTATCGAAAGGCAATGTCATGGCGGCTCGTATCTCGTGTCCGGAAAGAATGAGTTGAAAGTTACAAGTTAAAAGTTGAAAGGGAAATCGGCGCGGGCACGATGATTTCCAAGGCACGGGCCTGAACCGCGTTTTAACTTTTAACTTTCAACTTTTAACTTCCTTCATCAACGCTTCAATGTCATCGATGTCCTTGGGCACTTCGTGGGTAAGCACGTCGCAGCCGTCTTTGGTGACCAGCACGTCGTCTTCGATGCGGATGCCGATGCCGCGCCAGCGTTCGTCCACGGTGTCGTCGTCGGGGGCGATGTAGAGGCCCGGTTCCACGGTCAGGGTCATGCCGGGTTCGAGCTGGCGCCATTGGCCCTGGATGCGGTAGTCGCCCACGTCGTGCACGTCCAGGCCCAGCCAATGGCCGGTGCGGTGCATGTAGAAGCGCTGGTAAGCGAGGGTTTCAATCAGCTCATTCAGCTCGCCTTTCAGCAGGCCCAGGTCCAGCAAACCTTCGGTGAGAATGCGCACCACGGTTTCGTGGGGCACGTTCCAGTGGTTGTCCGGGTGGGTGTCCTTGATGGCGGCGTATTGCGAGGCCAGCACCAGCTCGTAAAGGGCTTTTTGCTCACCGCTGAATGTGCCGTTCACCGGGAAGGTGCGGGTGATGTCGGAGGCGTAGTTCTCCAGTTCGCAGCCGGCGTCGATCAGCACCAGATCGCCGTCTTTCAGTTTGGCGCTGTTTTCGATGTAGTGCAGGATGCAGCCGTTGGCGCCGCCGCCGACGATGCTCGGGTAGGCCGGGCTGCGCGCGCCATGGCGCATGAATTCGTGCAGGTATTCCGCTTCCAGCTGGTATTCGTACATGCCCGGGCGCACCGTTTTCATGGCGCGCACGTGGGCGCCGGCGGAAATACTGGCGGCCTGTTGCATCACCTGCACTTCGGCGGCGCTTTTGACCAGGCGCATGTCGTGCAGAAGGTGCGACAGGGCGACGAATTCGCCGGGCGGCTGGGCGCCGGTGCGCACCCGCTCACGGAGGGTGTTGACCCAGCCCATCAGCTGGCGGTCGAAGCCGGCGTCGCGGCCGATGTCGTAATAGACCCGGGTGCGGCCTTCCACCAGCCCGGGCAGGATTTCATCGATGTCGCCAATGGGAAAGGCGTCGTCGGCGTCGTGCTGTTCCACGGCGCCTTCCGGGCCGGCGCGGTAGCCGTTCCAGATTTCCCGGGCGCGGTCGCGTTCGCGGCAGAACATCACGTATTCGCCGTGCTCGCGGCCGGGCAGCAGCACCATCACCGCGTCCGGTTCGGGGAAGCCGCTCAGATACCAGAAGTCACTGTCCTGGCGGTAGGGGTGCTCCACGTCGCGGTTGCGGGTGCGCTCCGGGGCGGCCGGCAGAATGGCGATGCTGTTGGGTTCCATCTGCGCCATCAGCTCGCGGCGACGGCGCTGGAATTCCTGGCGACGGACGGTCATGGACTCTCCTGGGGCCTGTTCACGCAAAGTGTGATCGCGGCGCGGTCAGTGACGGGTGGGGGCGGCGTCCGGCGTGGACGCATCGCCGTTCGGGTTGGCCGGTTTCATGACCAGATCGGTGTAGATCATCAGGGCGGCCACGCGGCTGTGCTCAAGCACTTGCTCGAACAGGCGCTCTTCCTCTTCGCCTTCTTGCTCCGGGGTGTCCACCTGGCTGATCGCGGCGAGGTCGGAGAGCGCCTCTTGCACGCCGGGGGAGAGCTGGTTGTCCGCCATACCGGCGGCGCCGGTGCCGAAGCCGACCAGGAACCCCTCGCTCCATTGGCCCAGCGCGGCCACCCGCAGCCCCAGGTCCTCGTCGTCGGCGGGCAGCAGCAGCTCCACCTCCAGGCCAGTGCCGGCGAACCCCTCGCGGGCGTTGTCGCGGCAATCCACCAGGTCGCCGGCCACCGCCGTGGGCAACCCTTCGGGCTGTTCCGCGTGGGCGGCCAGCACGCCCAGCAGGGTGGTGTCCTCATCACCGTGGCCGGTGGCCAGCAGGCCACAGATCACACCGTGCAGTTCACTGGGAGAGTGGGCAATGCCGGCGGCGCTCAAGGCGCGCGCCAGTTGATCGAAATCGGGCAGTCTGACCATGGGCCTCATACTTAAGCGATGTATTGCAAAGCCGCGCTAAGTGGCTTACGCGTCTTGAATTCCGTTGACCCTCCAACGGGCCGAACCTATAGTACAAAAAGCCGCCAATCGGCGGCGTCACGACTGAACCACCGGTGCTTGCGTTGATTCGCCAGCGTGGGTTTTAGCGGCATCAGCCGGTATCAGATCGTTCATCATCAGTACCCTCTAACCTTAGGCGAACAGCGGCCAATTTGCCATGACGATGGAACACCAACTGCGGCAACTGGAAGCCCGCATGGACGACTTGCTGAGAATCGCCACGCAGCTGCGGCAGGACAACCACCAGCTTCGTGAACGCGAAAGCCGGCTGCTGGACGAGCGCGCCCAACTGGTGCGCAAGAACGATCTCGCCAAGGCCCGCGTGGAGGCGATCATCACCCGCCTGCAGTCCCTCGAGCAGGAGGACTCATGAACGACAGCCACTCGCTGGTGATCCATCTGCTGGATAAGGAATACCGGGTCGCTTGCCCGCCCGGCGAGCAGGACAACCTGCTGCGCGCCGCGCGCTATCTGGACAACCAGATGCGTGAGGTGAAGCAGGCCAATGTGATTGGCCTGGAGCGCATCGCGATCATGGCGGCGCTGAACATGAGCCATGAGCTGCTCGAGGCCCGCGAACAGGCCAGCGGCGGCGACAGCGACGGCCGTGTTCAGGCGCTGCTGGACCGCCTCGACAGCGAGCTGCAAACCTTCGAACAGGCCCACGAACCGGGCCGCCCTGTCAAGTCCTGACCCACGGCCTTTGTCCCTGCTATACTGTCGCCAAGTGTTCCCTGGGCTGTTCGCCAGCCGGGTTATGTCCCTGAGCCGATGCTTAACCCAATGGGGGCTTATATTGGTTTGCCTGTGTGCATGTCCGCCTTGTGCGGAAAGCCTGAAGGCGTAGCCTGCAGCTCCCGCCTTGAACCTATCGGTTCAAGGGCCACACCCGCAGCGGCAGACCGGGGGGCACGCTTTATTCGAGCTGCAAGCTGCAAGCTGCAAGCTGCAAGCTGCAAGCTGCAAGCTGCAAGCGGCAAGCTGCAAGCTGCAAGCTGCAAGCTGCAAGCTGCAAGCCAGGATTACGCGGCGACGATGCCGTGCCAATCAAGAACGCGTTAAAAGTTAAAAATTGAAAGTTGAAAATTGAAAGGGGCGCCCGGCCTCTGGCATTGATTGTTTCCCCATGAGCCATTCCGATCTTTCAAGAAGGTCCCTGCGGCGAAGCCTTCGCGCGCGGCGCCGTGCCGTGCCCGCGGGGGAGCGGCGGCGGGCGGCGCGGCGCTTCGCGGATAATCTGGGGCGCACGCTGGGGCCGCGTCGCTTCCGGCATGTGGCGCTGTATCTGGCGGGGGACGGGGAGTTGGATCCGCTACCGGCGATGGCGCAGGCGCGCTTCCAGAACGCGCGGCTGTACCTGCCGGCCCTGGACCGGGTGCAGCGGGGCCAGATGCATTTCCGGCTGTGGCGGCGGGAGCAGCGGCTGCGCGCCAACCGCTTCGGCATTGGCGAGCCGCCACGGCGGCAGCGAGCCCGCGCGGCCTGGGCGCTGGATGCGATTCTGGTGCCGCTGGTGGGGTTTGATGATCGCGGCCATCGGCTGGGCATGGGCGGCGGCTTTTACGACCGGGCCCTGCAAGACCTGGAGCGCCGTCCCCGGCGCCCCAGGTTGATCGGAGTCGCTTATGAATTCCAGCGTCTGCCCCGGTTAGCGAATGCCGCCTGGGATCGGCCGCTGGATCAGGTGATTACCGATTGGCGTCCAGATTGACCGCCACGCCCGCGGTGTTGGCGTAGCGTTCCAGGTCGGCATCGTTGCCGCCGTGAGTGATGGTGCTGACAAGCACGCCGAGGGCAAATACAAACGCAAGAACGACCAGAGCGTCCGGCTTTTTCTTCATTTCCTGTTTATCCCCAAAATAAAATATCGGTACAAATCAAACTTGGAATCGCCATTTTTTCCCTGCTTTGGACCTTTGGCCGCCCAAAATGCCACCGCGATAGGCTCGCGGCGCCGGCCGGACTCTGCAGCAAGGAAACTGGCTTGCCAAAACCCACATCGGGCGAAAGACACGTGATGATAGGTCATACTGTGTGTAACAAAATGAGAACACGATCAAAAATTGGCCGTTTTCACACCTGAAGTCAAGCAGTTACGGCCCACTGCTCACCTTTCTTAACAAAAGTACGGTCTAAGACGCTCCTGAGTAACGCCAGGCAAGGGTGTGACGGCCGGAGCACCATTGCGCCCAGCGAGGTGGACCCTGCCCGCGGCGGTTTAGTTCAAAAACAGCCGGTACGCCGGGTTATCGCTCTCTTCCACCATCGGATAGGGGACCTTTTTCAGGTCCACCCGCAGCTTGCCGCGCTCCGCGTAAGGCACCTGGAAACCCACCAGCACCCGGCCGTAGGCGGCGCCGTGGTTGCGGTAGTGGAACAGGCTGATGTTCCACTTCTGCCCCAGGGACATCAAAAACTTGAGCAACGCGCCGGGGCGCTCGGGAAACTCCACCCGGAACAGCATTTCGTCCAGGTCCTGCCGCGAGGTGTGGCCGCCCACCATATGGCGGATGTGCAGCTTGGCCATCTCGTTGCCGGTCATGTCGACCACCGGGTAGCCGGCATCGCGCAGTTCCTGCAGTAAGGGAGCAAGGTCCGTGCCACCGGGGCGGATCTGCATGCCAACAAAGATATTGGCTTCGTGCTCGCTGGCGTAGCGGTAATTGAATTCGGTGATCGCGCGGCGCCCCACCACCTGCAGGAAGTCGCGGTAGGCGCCGGGCTTTTCAGGAATGGTGACGGCCAGAATCGCCTCGCGCTGCTCGCCCAGCTCGGCACGCTCGGAGATGTGACGCAGGCGATCAAAATTGACATTGGCGCCGCTTTGAATCGCCACCAGCGTCTTGTTCTCCACCTTGTGCTTGGCGACCCATTTTTTCAGGCCAGCCAACGCCAGGGCACCGGCCGGCTCGCACACCGCGCGGGTGTCTTCGAAGGAATCCTTGATCGCCGCGCAGATTTCGTCGGTGGTGGCGGTGATCACCTCGTCGACGGTGTCCTTGAGAATCCGAAAAGTCTCTTTGCCGATCTGCTTGACCGCCACGCCGTCGGCGAACAGGCCCACCTCCGGCAGGGTGACCCGGCGCTTACGCTCCAGGGCCGCTTTCAGACAGGCGGCGTCCTCGGGTTCCACGGCAATGATCTTTACGTCGGGCCGTACGTACTTCACGTAAGCGGCCACGCCGGCGGCCAGGCCGCCGCCGCCCACCGGGATAAAGATGGCGTCCAGATCGCGGCTTTGCTGGCGCAGAATCTCCATGCCCACGGTGCCCTGGCCGGCGATCACGTCCGGATCGTCATAGGGATGCACGAAGGTCAGCCCCTCTTTTTCCTGCAGCTTGCGGGCGTGGGCCAGGGCGTCGTCGAAACCGTCGCCGTGCAGCACCACCTTGCCACCGTGTTCGCGCACCGATTTGATCTTGATCTCGGGGGTGGTGCGCGGCATCACGATCACCGCGCGCGCGCCCATGGCGCTGGCGGCCAGGGCCAGGCCCTGGGCGTGGTTGCCGGCGGAGGCACAGATCACACCGCGCTCGCGCTGCGCTTCACTCAGCCGCGCCAGCTTGTTGTAGGCGCCACGCAGCTTGAACGAAAACACCGGCTGCAGATCCTCGCGCTTGAGCAGCACGCGGTTGCCGATGCGGCGCGACACCAGCGGAGCGGCATGAATCGGGGTTTCAATGGCCACGTCGTAGACGCGGGATTGGAGAATCCGTTTGACGTATTGATCCAGCATGGGGTGTCCGCGAAGCAAGGGAACGGCATTGCGCCGTAAAAGCGTAGTTTACAGGGGCGGCTTCACGCTTGCACGCGACACGCTGGCACGCTTAACCCGGGCCGGAGAGCCTTGGCGTGTTTCCTGAAAAGGCCGAACCCACCCAATAAGCTGTCAGCCCCCCGCCATGCACCGTATAATTCCGCCCCTCGCAAAGGGGATCAATCAGATGAATCAGGACGCCTTGAAGAAACAGGTCGCTGAAGCGGCGTTGCGCTATGTGCCCGAGGGCGAGGTGATCGGCGTGGGCACCGGCTCCACCGCCAATTACTTTATCGACGGCCTGGCCGGGCTGAAGGATCGCATCGCCGGCGCGGTGGCCAGCTCCGAGGCCACCGCCGAACGCTTGCGCGGGCATGGCATCGCGGTGCTGGAACTCAATAACGTGGACCGGCTGCCGGTGTACGTGGACGGCGCCGACGAGGTCAACGAGCACCGCGAGATGATCAAGGGCGGCGGCGGCGCTCTGACCCGGGAAAAAATCGTCGCGGCGGTGGCCAGTCAGTTCGTGTGCATCGTCGACGGCTCCAAGCGGGTCAAACGGCTGGGGCGTTTCCCGCTGCCGGTGGAAGTGATTCCCATGGCCCGCTCCCACGTGGCCCGCAAGCTGGTGGCCCTGGGCGGCCAGCCGCACTACCGGGAAGGGTTCGTCACCGATAACGGCAACCTGATTCTCGACGTGCACAACCTGGATATTCTCAACCCCCTGGAACTGGAACAGACCCTCAACAACATCACCGGCGTGGTCACCAACGGCCTGTTCGCCCGCCGCCCGGCGGACGTGGTGCTGGTCGGCGAAGGCGGTGGCGTGACGGTGTATTGAGGCGGGTTGCTGGCCCGCGCCAGCTCCAAGCTGCAAGCTGCAAGCTGCAAACCGCAAGCTTCAAACCTCTCCTCCCTTGAAGCTTGAAGCTTACGATCCGCCTATACAAAACCCCCGCCTGTTATTCCCCCCTTCACTCTCTCGATTTACTTAGAACCAACGTTCCGCTACCGCCACGCTACGTTTGGTAAAAATCCCCGTGGCGCGGGTACCGAACACAACCTTTTTCATACTGGCGGCCTGAAGGCCTTTTGCTTTACTCGTTGCATATGAAGCGATGCGAGCACCCATTTGGCCTCTTTATCCGGCGCTCGCCCGTTTCAGGACTCACTGGCGGTTGCCGTACCGGGCATTTCCAGTGACACTGAATCCGGAAGCCGTGCTTTGGCGATGCCCTTTTTCAGGCCCGGGCCAAGCGAGCGTTGTTATTCAAGGCGGCATTCCAGGTTCACCGATAAACAAAGAACAATATCCGGAGTGAACTGTATGCATCGATCCATGCGCCCCCCTGCCCGGGGCCTGCTTGCGGCGTGTTTGCTGGCCTCCACGGCGCCCGCTCTGGCGGCGATGGGCAATACCGCCAGCACCTTTGGTTTGTTTCCCGGTGATGTGGCGTCCGCGCAAGCGCTTTCCATGTTCAATCCGCAAGCGGCGGCGCTCTATTACAACCCCTCGTATCTGATTCGTGACCCGCGCGGCGAACTGACCGTGGGCGTGCTGCATGCGGAGCAGCAGTTGCGCGGCGAAAGCCAGGGCGGCGCGGCGCCGCCGATTCGCGAAAACGACATTCTTGATGACAGCCGTTCCCAGCAGCAACTGATCGCGCTGAAGACCGATCTTTCCAGCATTACCCGTTTCGACCATCCACTGTATTTCGCGTTTATCGCCGGGCTGGAAAAGTACGGCAAGGAAATGCTCGCGTTCAATTCCACCACCTCCATGGAAGGCCAGTATTTTCAATATGGCCGCCAGCCGCTGTTCCTCAATCTGGGCGGCGGCACCGAGTTTCTGCACGGCATCAGCGTGGGCGCCTCGGTGCACATTTCCCTGCGCTCGGAAGCGGAGTTGATCGCCAGCTCCAACCTGGCCGGTGACACTCAGTACGAGCGGCTGGAAGTGTCCGCCAAGCCGGTGTTGCGGCCGGTGCTCTCCACCACCCAGGAGTGGGGCAAGATTGTTTGCGGCCACAACGACGATTGCTTTATCGGCGGTCTGGAAACCGCGTTCACTTTCCGTGGCCACACCGAGGCGCGCACCTCGGTGGTGTCCAACATAACGATTCCGGGCACGGTGCCCGACCCGGGCATTCTGCTGCTGGTGGACACCCTCGACTCCTACCAGCCAGACATCTACGCCGCCGGCGTGCTTTATCATTTCACCGACAACTTTCGGGTCGGCATCACCGTGGAGCGGCAGAACTGGTCCGATCTGGAATCGAAACTGCGAAAAGACACCGTCAAGGATCAGGCCGACGTGCGCCTTAAGGATATTACCGTGCCGCGCGTGGGCTTTGAGTGGGCGGTGCGCGACAACGTGATTCTCACCGCCGGTGCCGCTTACCAGGAATCCCCCCTGGAGAGCATTCGCACCAAGGACGTGAACTACCTGGACAGCGACAAATTCATTGTCGGGGTGGGCACCTCTCTGTTGATACAAAACCCGCCGATCCTCGCTTACCCGGTGCGTCTGGATTTCGGCTACCAATTCCAAAAACTGGAAGATCGCGACTTTGAACTGACCAGTGACCGCGCGCCCGCCAATCCGTACGAAACACTGACGGCCGGCGGTGAGGTGCATGTGTTCAGCGGTTCTTTGACTTTAAAATTCTAGGAGGTGCGCCATGCGCGGACGGATTCTTATCGCACTCGCCCCCCTTGCCACCCTGACCACTCTCGTCGCGTGCGGCGGGGGCGGCAGTGGCTCGGTGAGCTTCGACACGCCCCAGTATGACCGCGAGGCGTTGTATTACTCCTACCCGTTGGACAACCAGGCCGACATCGCTCCGGACGCTCCGGTGGTGCTCAGTTTCAGTGATCCGATCTCGCTCAGCGAAGACAATTTCACGATTCAGGACGGCGACGGCAACGACGTGCCGTTCCAACTGAGCGAAGTGAACGACGGCCAGGGCGTGGTGCTGCGGCCCACGCAGCCGCTGAAGGTGGTCACCGAATACCAGGTGACCATGAACGACGTGGAAACCGACAGCGGCACCGTCGACTTTCCCGACGGCACGCTGAATTTCACCACCCGCGCCGCGTTCAAAGGCCCGGCGGATCTGCAAAAAACCGACCCGGATTTCAAAATCGCCTCGATTTTTCCGGACGACGACACCCAGTTCAAAACGCTGGATTTCTCCAGCTTCCGGTTGCGCACCAGTCACCCGCTGGCGGATCAGACCGCGGTGTACGGCGAGACCGTGAGCCTCACCCATGAGGGCGAGCTGGTGCCGGCGGTGCTGCTCGCCAAGGGCAACGCCATTACCGTGGACCCGCTGGTGGACATGACCCCCGGGGATCAATACCAGCTCTCGGTCACCGGCCTGACCAGCCGCTTCGGCGAAACCATCGAGGATTTCGAACGCACGGTGACGCCGCTGGACACCAAGTCGCCCACCGGCAAACGCGAGACGCTGGTCACCAAGGTGCCGCCCACCGATGACACCCTCGGCTGTCTGGACCCGGGCGTGCGGTTGTCCGAACTGACCGGCGAGCCGATCAACTGCGTGCCGGTGATCGGCACCCTGCTGGCGGATCAGACCTCCTCCAAGCAATCCGGCAATGTGTTCGCCGAGCTGGCGTTCCCGCCCAGCTTCCCGGACGTCACGCCGCTGCGCGTGGCGCGCGGCTCGATTCTCAATGGCGATGCCCTGGATGTGATCATTGGCGGCCAGGTGCCGGTGGGCTTCGATTCCGGCGCGGTGAAAGTGCAGATCATTTCCGACGCCAGCGGTTATCTGTTCCCCAACCCCAACTCGGATTCACCCAACGCGCCCAAGAATCTGCGCCTGTTCATGGACGTGGCCACCACCACCGCCGACGCCCGCGCCAACGGCGCCTTCACCCAGAACCTGCTGCACTTGGAACTGGTGGGCACGGCGATCGTGCGCGACGGCATTCTCACCACCGATGCGGTGACCGTGGTGGAACCCCGGGTGCTGGGCGTGGATGACAGCTACGGCGTGCTCAGCTTCCGCATGGAAAGCTACCTGGATCAAGAGAACGCGCCGCAACCGCCGGTGGATTCCCAGAGCCCCGCGTTGCTGCGCTTCACCGGCGACAATGGCCCGCAACTGTCGTGGCAGCCGGGCGACTTTACTGACCGCATGGTGCCCGGCGAACCGATTGTGCTGCTGTTCGACGAAGCGCTGGACACCCGCAGCATCGTCGCCGGCGACAGCCTGCGGCTGACCCGCGCCGGCGTGCCGGAACCGTTTGAATGGCGCCTGGACGGCAACGCGCTGATCATCACCCCGGACGACCCGGTGGACTACGGCGTCGCCTATGACGTCACCACCACCACCGGCGTCACCGACCTGGCCGGCAACCCGTTGATGGAACTAGACACTCTCAACGGCGACAACACCCTGACCTTCAGCCTGCCCGAGTACGTGCGCGAGGCGGACGACGAAAGCGTGGTGCGTGGCCCGTTCGCGGTCACCGTTTATCCCGGTTTCCCCTGCGCCAGCTCGGCCGCCACCGCCGGCGACATCAGCGATGGTTTCCAGGGTTCGTGCGTGTCCTCCAGCCCGGAAAGCGAACAGGTGGAACTGGACCGGCTGCCGATCGACCCGTTGCCCGCCAACCGCCCGATCCGGGTGCGCTTCTCGCAGAACATCGACCCCGCCACCCTGGTGCTGGGTGAAAGCTGCGACACCGGCACCGTGCGCGTGGAACGGGTGGACGCCAACGGCGCCTGCCAGGGCGTGGTGGACGGCGTGCTGCTGCGCGAGGCGCGCGCGCTGACTTTCCTGCCGGACCAGCCCTGGGGCCAGGATGCCTTGTACCGCTACACCCTGGCCTCGGCGGACACCTGCGACGGCACCGCGATCTGTTCCGAGGACAACCTGCCGCTGCAAACCGCGCTGCTGGAAGGCCCGGACAAGGAAGACGGCGGGCCTGATACGCAGATCCTGTTCCGGGGCGCCACCGGCGTGGACACCGTGTTCCAGGAGCTCAACAACCTGCCCTCGGTGGATGTGAACAGCAATCTGCAAGTGGATGACGGCGAACCGAGCGTGCCCAGCGGCACCCAGGACCCGCAAGTGCCCGCCAACGCCACCCAGATCTTTACCCGTGGCAAGGGCGGCGAAGGCCTGGTGACCTCGGCCAACACCGGTTGTGGCTTCGATGGCGCGCCGCCTTACACCGCCGACGACAAAATCGAATGCGACGCGGAGAAACTGCTCTACATCGCTGGCTCGCTGAACACCGAGCTGAAGGATTTCGACGTCGAGAACCAGGGCGTGCCGGTGGTCATCTACCCCACCGCCGTGGCACTGACCAACCTGGACGCCACCGCCGTGGTCGGCCTGGACATCAACACCAGCGACGGCGACAACTCCCTGGAAACCCTGCCGATCATCGGTGGCTTGCTGGGCGGCGTGGTGCAAACGCTCGGTGACATCCTCGACATCGTCGGCCTGGAAGACGTGTTGCTCGGCCAGCTCGGGGATCTGGGCCTGGTGCCGATCCCCACCAGCACCGGCCCCAACATCATGCGCATCCGCTATGAACCGGACGGCAATGGCGAGCGCACCATGCCGCCGGTGGGCTACATCGTCTCCACCCCGCAGGGCCCGGTGTTCCGCATTACCCTGAACCTGCTGTTCGACGCGCCGTCGCTGAGCCTGCCGCTGGGGCTGCAGCACAACGTCAAGAGCCTGCCGATCGACAACCTGATTCTGGAAGGGCCGGTGGATTTCCAACCGGACGGCCGTCTGTTCATCGGGCTGGTCAATCAGCAAGCGCTGGATGTGGACCTGGAAATCACCCTGGCCGGCCTGCCCGGCGGCAAGGTGCTGCTGACCATTCCGCCGGGGGCGATCAACCTGAGCTACCAGAGCCCGTCGATCAAATAGGGGGGGGGGGCGTCAGATGTCTGACGTCTGACGTCTGACGTCTGACGCGAAACCCTGGGCCGGACGAAGACGTCTTGCTCGGGGTTTTGATTCTGGTGTGGGGTCGGTCCTTGACCGCGAATGGGCAGTGCTATGTCCGACGAGCCACAAAAAAAACCGCCGGTCGAAGCCGGCGGTTTTTTTTGTCCAGAAGTCTGGCGGAACGCCTTATTCCTGGGGTTTACCTTCACCCTTCTGGATCTTGTTGTACTCTTTGCGAATCTGGTCCGGGTCGTCAATGTTACGGCGATCTTCGGAGTAGTTGGGGTTGGAATCTTCGGAAGGCATGGCGTTTTTCTTCGCCCCTTCGCGGCGCTCCATGTCTTTCTTGTATTCCTTCTTAATGTGCTCGGGGCTGTCGATGTTTTCCCGCTCACCGGAGTAGTTCGGGTTCTCGTGGTCGACGTTTTCCTTGGCGTTTTTCTGCTGCTCCTGGATCTTCTGATACTCCTTCTGGATGTGCTCCTGGGAGTCGATGTTCTCATTGTCGGAGTACGCCAGCGGCGATGCGACAACGGCGGCAGCCGATACGACGAGAGTTAACAGCGTTGATCTTTTCATTATGCTCTCCTGATTCCCTTTACTGGTTATTATCTCTCAAAGGACTACCCGCGGAGCCCTTCGCTCCGCGCCTCGCCGCCCAAACGATTAAGCCGGCGATGTCCTTGCGGGCCAGCGGTTCGCCAAACCCCACTGAGCCATCTTAAGCCTCAATGGCCCAGTTCGCCAATTGGTCCGCGGGTGCGTTCCATCACGCGCTGCTGGCGTTCGCGCGCTTCCTGATTCTGTTGCTGCACGCGCTGGCGGGTCTCTTCGCGCAACTGCCTGGACTGCTCACGGATCAATTCGCCGCGAGCCCGGTTGGCATCACGCAAAGCCTCCGATCGGTTCTCTGCGTTGTCGCGCATTTGCTGGCTGGCGGCGCCCACCGAATTGTTCTGGGCGACGCCCACCGTAGGCACCGTCAAAGCCGCCGCCGTCAACAATACCGTCAACAACAGCGCGGCTGACAAACCCTGGGGCGATGCATTGCGTTTCATAGTGTCCTCCTGGCACATCGGGCCACCCGGCAGTCCAGCTTAAAAGGGACGCACGCCCCAATACGCCAAGCCGATCACAGCCGATACACGCTTTTACAAATAAAAGCCTGCACTGCGGCGCGACAGGAGCGCGTGAATCAACCCAGATAGCGATCGATGATGGCGAAGAGGCGGTCGCGGTAATCCTTCTGCTCATTGGCGAGCTGGTGGCGGGCACCGGGCAGCATATGGATGTGCGGGTCTTCGAACTTGGAACGGATCACCCCCAGGTTGTAACGCCAGTCCACGGTTTCATCGTGGTCACCCTGGATCACCACCGGCGAGATCTTCACCCGGTGTGCCGCCTCGAAGCCCGGCAGCCACTTTTTCAACGCGCTCACCCAGCCCGCCGGCAGACGGCGCGGCTGCAAAGGGTCCTTATTCTCCAGGAAATCGAGAAAATCCGGGTCGCCTGAGTTGATCGTGAACACCCGCTTAATCGACTTTCTGAACGGTCGCACCAGGGCATGCAGCCAGCGCGCCGTGTTCCATTTGAACGGCCGCACCAACGGCGCCAGCAGAATGATCCGCCGGAACGGGCTGCTGTCCGCGTCGAAACCGTGGTGCAGCAAGTAATCCATGACGATGGCGCCACCGGTGCTCTGCGCGATCACATGCCAAGGCTTGGGGAAATGGTTGTCCGCCAGCTTCAGGCACTGCTCCAGTACCTCCCGATAAACGCGGAAATCATCAATCGCCGCGCGCGGCCCGGAGCTCAGTCCATGACCCGGCAGATCGTAGGCCAGCACCGCGTAGCCGAGCTTGAGCACATGGCCAATAACGTGGCGATACAGACCCACGTGGTCGAAATAGCCATGGCAGATGAACACCGTGCCGCGCGGCTCGGCGGGCCGCCAGCCGTGCACACTGATGGTGAAACCCGCCGCCTCGAAAAACCCGAAGCCATGCTGCAACTCGGGCAGCGCCTCGCTGAAATCGATGCCGTAATAGTCGGCGTAACGCTGGCTGGTCTCGTCCAGGGCATCGAAACGCTCCCAGTTAAGAGGCTGCCAATGCTCAAGGATCTGATCTCGGTTAAACGGGGGGCTCATTCTGAAGCGGTTCCAGTTCGCTCATGCAGGGCACGATGATAGGCGCTCACGGCGAAGGTTACCAAGCCTGCTCACCGTCACCCGCCCACCACCCACACACAAAAACGCCCCGTCTGCCGGGGCGTTTTTGTCGGGCCGGGCGAACCGCGCCGGATTACAGCTGGACGGTGCGCTCGCCAATGGTGGCGCTCTGCCGGGAGATGCTCTTCAGCACATCGTTGATGTGGCTGAGGCTATCCAGGTTGTTGCGCTCGGCCTGGTAGTCGCGGACTTCGCCGGTCGGGACGCTGTTGGCGGCCAGCTCGCGCTGCAGGGACACCGCATCGTACACCGCGTTGATGTGGCTCAACTGATCGATGTTCTGACGCTCGGCCACGTAATCCTGGCTTTGCGCGGCGTCACCGACCTGAGTGCGAGCGCTTTCCACACCCTGGTAAACACTGTTGATGTTTTCCAGGCTGTCGATGCTCTGGCGATGGTTCAGATAGCCACCGCTCTGGGCCAGGGCCAGCGGGGCGGTGAACGTACCGAGTGCGGCGATAACGAGAGTCGCGATAGCAGTCTTTTTCATGATCTTCTCCTCACTTTGTTTGCCGGTCCGTGGCGGAGACACCGTCAGGGATCGAAGGACAGATACCGTCGGGAATCACGCCTTCCGGTATCGGGCTGCGCCGCGGGGCCTTGTGGGCAACTCCGGCGGCCGCCGGTCAGTGAGGGGGCCTTGCCGCGAAAGTCCTTTTGGGACCTCCGATTCAGCTCTGGAAGCTGGCTGGTCTCCCTTCAACTGAGACCAGCTTAGTTACAGGTTACGATATTGTCAACCTGTAACTCACATAGGCGCACTCTATCCTTATCGCCAAAGACGCCGGCGCAGCTTGGCGCCGACGCTACGGCGCCAGGCTGCGCAGAATCAGATTGGTCACTGCCGCCAGCCGGCGCTCCTTCTCGCGCGGGTCGGTGAGCTTAAGCAGCACCGGATGGGCGTACACCGACGCCGTCGAGCGGATTGCCGTGCACACCTCATCCAACGGCGTCTTGCGCTCGAACTCACCGCTCTCGCGCCCATCCGACACAATCTTCTCGATCACCTCATAGATGGCCCGATCATGCGCCTCGGTCACCTGCCACTCATTCTCGATCGCCGCCACGATGATGTCGTGCAACCGCCGCTCACGCAGAAATACCTTTAAAGACTGCGCCAACAGGCACTGCAGCATCGCCCGCAAACGCTGGGTGGCCGGCGCATCGCGCTCCGCCACCTCGCGGATCGCCACATCGATCTTAGCCAGGCACATGGCGCACACCGCCTCGCCAATCGCCTGCTTGGAATCAAAAAAACGATAGATATAGGCGCTCGACACCCCCACCGCCTTACCGATGTCGGTGACCGATGTCTTGCGAAACCCGTGCGCCCCGAACAGCTGCTCGGCCACTTCCAGAATCTGCTCACGGCGCTCATGGTCCACCGGCCCACGCTGGCCGGGAAGGTTCTCGGTACAGTCCGTGCTCATGACTGCTCTCCCGTATCGCTGCTTTTGTTAGAGGTAAACATATCGTCGGTAAACATTGCGTAACAGGTTAATCATATCGTTACTTGCCCGTTTCTGCCAAATGATTGGCGGATTGGGGTGGGGAGGGATGGGGGAGCCCGACCAACAAGAAGAGGAACAGACACAATAGGTTGGCGATGCAACGACTCAAGGCATGATATCTGGCACATAAAACACGGCCGCGTGCCCCGCCCAATACTGGATTCGTAGCCACAGGCCTTCTTCTTCCAAAAGCCATTGGCAAGACCTGCATGCGGGCCTTCCTCTGAATCGGCTTTTCCTACGCCCAACGTGAGAGTTATAAAAGATCAAAAGCGTCGCTGGCATGGCCTGCTCCTACAGCCGCTTTATTGTTTGAACGGGGCAGGCTGAAGCGCTGGGTCGTTCAATTTCTTCGGTTGCTCGAAATACTGCCATAAAAAAACCCCGGCGGGGCCGGGGTTTTTCGGGGGAAACACGCGGGTTTATTTGACGCGCGGGTCCAGTTCGCCGCTTTCGTAGCGTTGGAACATGTCTTCCAGGTTGATCGCCTTGATCTTGCCGGCGTTGCCGGCGGTGCCGAAGGCTTCGTAGCGGGCGATGCAGATGTCGCGCATGGCGGTGATCGATTCTTTGAAGTATTTGCGTGGGTCGAATTCGGCGGTGTTGTTGGCCAGGAAGCGACGGATGGAGCCGGTGGAGGCGAGGCGCAGGTCGGTGTCGATGTTGACCTTGCGGACGCCGTGTTTGATGCCTTCCTGGATCTCTTCCACGGGCACGCCGTAGGTTTCAGGAATTTCACCGCCGTATTGATTGATGATTTCCAGCCAGTCCTGGGGCACCGATGAGGAGCCGTGCATCACCAGGTGGGTGTCGGGGATGCGGGCGTGGATGGCTTTGATCTGCTCGATGGCGAGGGTGTCGCCGGTGGGCGGCTTGGTGAACTTGTAGGCGCCGTGGCTGGTGCCGATGGCGATGGCAAGGGCGTCGACCTTGGTTTGCTTGACGAAGTCGGCGGCTTCTTCGGGGTCGGTGAGCATTTGCTCGTGGGTGAGCGTGCCTTCGGCGCCGATGCCGTCTTCTTCGCCGGCCATGCCGGATTCCAGCGAGCCCAGGCAGCCCAGTTCGCCTTCCACGGAGACGCCACAGGCGTGGGCCATGTCCACGGTGCGGCGGGTGACGTCCACGTTGTAGTCGTATTCGGTGGGGGTTTTGCCGTCTTCACCGAGGGAGCCGTCCATCATCACCGAGGAGAAGCCGAGCTGGATGGAGCGCTGGCACACCGAGGGGCTGGTGCCGTGGTCCTGGTGCATGACCACCGGGATGTGCGGGAACTCTTCGATGGCGGCCAGGATCAGGTGGCGCAGAAACGGCGCGCCTGCGTATTTGCGGGCGCCGGCGCTGGCTTGCACGATCACCGGGGAGTCGGTTTTGTCGGCGGCCTCCATGATGGCGCGCATCTGTTCCAGGTTGTTGACGTTGAACGCCGGCACGCCGTAGCCGTGTTCGGCGGCGTGGTCCAGCAGTTGACGCATGCTGATGAGTGCCATGTGTTTACCCCTTAGTTATCCGTGAGCGGTATTCTGTACCGCCGTGCTTCGTCCTTAAATGGCCGGACGCTGGACGCCAGACGCTTGACGCTAAACTCGTAGACCGAGAAGCCCGGTGTGTTTCCTGCAATTGCTAGCAGCAAACACACCGAAGACCGCAGAACCGGGTTTAGCGTCCGGCGTCGAGCGTCTGGCGTCCAGCGCTCTCAATCTTTCGCCCTCTGTTCCAACATCGCCACCGCCGGCAGGGTTTTGCCTTCGACGAATTCGAGGAAGGCGCCGCCGCCGGTGGAGATGTAGCTGACGCGGTCGGTGATGCCGTATTTGTCCACTGCCGCCAGGGTATCGCCGCCGCCGGCGATGGAGAAGGCCTCGCTGTCGGCGATCGCTTCGGCGAGCTCCTTGGTGCCTTCGCCGAACTGGTCGAATTCGAACACGCCCAGCGGGCCGTTCCAGATAATGGTACGCGCTTCTTTCATCAGCGCGGCGAACACGTGGGCGGTTTGCGGGCCGACGTCGAGAATCATGTCGTTGTCGCCGACGTCTTCGACTTTCTTGGTGACCGCCTCGGCGGTCTCGGCGAATTCGCTGGCGACCACCACGTCCACGGGCAGCGGGATGTGCACTTTATCAGCGATCTTGCGCGCCGCCGGGATCAGGTCGTGCTCGCACAGCGATTTGCCCACCGGGTGGCCGGCGGCGGCCAGGAAGGTGTTGGCGATGCCGCCGCCCACGATCAACTGGTCCACTTTGTCGGCCAGCGCTTCCAGCACTTCCAGTTTGGTGGAGACCTTGGAGCCGCCAACAATGGCGACCAGCGGTTTGGCCGGTTGCAGCAGGGCCTTGCCGAGCGCGTCCAGTTCGTTGGCGAGCAGCGGGCCTGCCGCGGCCACCGGCGCGAACCGGGCGACGCCGTGGGTGGAGGCCTGGGCGCGGTGGGCGGTGCCGAAGGCGTCCATCACATAGATATCACACAGCGCCGCCATTTTTTGTGACAGCGCCTGGTCGTCTTTCTTTTCGCCTTTGTTGAAGCGCACGTTTTCGCACAACACCACCTGGCCTTCGGCCACGTCGACGCCGTCGAGCCAGTCTTTCACCAGCGGCACCTCACGGCCAAGCAGCCGGCCGAGGTGCTCGGCCACCGGCTTGAGGGAAAATTCCTCGGCGTATTCGCCTTCGGTGGGCCGGCCCAGGTGGGACATCAGCATGACGCGCGCGCCCGCCTTGAGGGCGTGCTCGATGGTCGGCAACGAGGCGCGCAGCCGCGCGTCGCTGGTGACTTTGCCGTCCTTCACCGGCACGTTGAGATCCTCGCGGATCAGCACCCGTTTCCCGCTCAGTTCCAGGTCGGTCATGCGTTTGAAGTTCATGGCTTGTGGTACCTCATCATTACCATCCTGCCCGGATGGTCCAAACGTTCAGGTTATAGCGATCTTTTAAGCGTCGGACGTCCGACGTCTGACGTCCGACGCTAAATAAGCCACCCAATCGAGCAGTCGGTTGGCGTAGCCCCATTCGTTGTCGTACCAGGCCACCACCTGCACCATGTCGCCCTGCACCCGGGTCTGGGTGGCGTCGACGATGGCGGATTCCGGGCGGCGGTTGAAATCAGCGCTGACCAAGGGTTCGTCATTGTACCCAATCAGCGTCGGGCTGCCGTCAGCAAGCGCCTTCAGCCAGCCGTTGAGCGAGCCGGCGTCGGGCGTGTTTTCCAGCAGCAGGGTCAGCTCGACCATCGCCACATTGAGGGTGGGCACGCGGATCGAGTGGCCGGTGATGCGCCCTTCCAGGGCCGGCAGCACACTTTGCACGGCGCCGATGGCACTGCTGGTGGTGGGCACGATGTTCTGCGCCGCCGCCCGGCCCCGGCGCGGGTCCCGGTGCACGTGGTCGAGCAGGGACTGGTCCGAGGTGTAGGCGTGGATCTCTTTCATCAACACCTGGCGCACGCCGTATTCCCGGTCCAGCCCGGCCAGCAGCGGCGCGATGCAATGGGTGGTGCACGACGCGGCGGAGAGCACCCGGCTGCTGGCGTCCAGGTCACGGTGATTGACGCCGAAGACGATCACCTGATCGGCGTGGTCGAACGGCACCGCGCCGAGAATCACGCGGCGGGCGCCGGCGCTCAGATGGCGGGCGGCGTCCGCGTGGCCGCGAAAGTGGCCTGAGCATTCGAGCACCAGATCGACGCCGAGTTCCGCCCAGGGCAGGTTCTCCGGTTCGGTTTCGCTGCACAGGCGCGGCGTCTGATTGCCGATGCGCAGACGCCCTTCGGCCAGTTCCACCGGCGCGTTCAGGCGTCCGTGCGTGGTGTCGTAACGGGTCAGATAGAGCAGATCCTCGGCGCGGCCGGGGTCGTTGATCGCCGCCAGCGTGAACGGCGCCCGCCACCCCGCCGCCTCGCGCTCGGCCAGGGCGCGCACAAAAGAACGACCAATACGGCCATAGCCGTTGATGGCGATGTTCATAGAAACCGCTCGACGCCGGACGCTGGACGCCAGACGCTGAAAAGCGCGGCTCTAAGCGTCCGGCGTCCGGCGTCCGGCGTCCGGCGTTTAATCAATCAAACTCTCCACGGCGGTTTGTACCGCCTCGGCGGTGATGCCGAAGTGTTGGTAGAGGTCGCCGGCGGGGCCGGAGGCGCCGTAGCTGGTCATGCCGACGATCTTGCCGTCCAGGCCGGTGAAGCGGTACCAGTAATCGGCGATGGCCGCTTCCACGGCGACCCGGGCGCGCACGGCGGCGGGCAGCACCGCTTCCTGATACTCGGCGCTTTGCGCCAGGAACGCATCCACGCAGGGCATCGACACCACGCGCACGTTGCTGCCCTGCTCGCCCAGGGCGCGGGCGGCGGTGACCGCCAGCTCCACTTCCGAGCCGGTGGCGATGATGATCGCCTGGGGCTGGCCGTCGCCGGTTTGCAGCAGCGTGTAACCGCCCTTGCTCACCTGGGCCAGGGTGTGCGCGTCGCGTTCCATGCAGGCCAAGCCCTGGCGGGACAAGATCAGCGCGGTGGGGCCGTCAGTGCGCACCAGCGCGTGCTTCCAGGCGACCGCCGATTCCACCGTGTCGCAGGGCCGCCAGGTGCTCATATTGGGGGTCATGCGCAGGTTGGCGATCTGCTCGATGGGCTGGTGGGTGGGGCCGTCTTCACCCAGGCCGATGGAATCGTGGGTGTAGACCAGAATGTTGGGCTGGTGCATCAGCGCCGCCATGCGCACCGCGTTGCGGGCGTATTCCATAAAGGTCAGGAAGGTGCCGCCGTAGGGGCGCAGGCCGCCGTGCAGCGTGATGCCGTTCATGATCGCGGTCATGCCGAATTCGCGCACGCCGTAATGAATGTAGTTGCCACTGGCGTCGCCGGCGGAGATCGATTTGCAGCCGTTCCAGACGGTGTTGTTGGAGCCGCCCAGGTCGGCGGAGCCGCCGGTCAGTTCCGGCAGCAGCGGGCCGAAGGCGTCCAGGGTGTTCTGGCTGGCCTTGCGGCTGGCGACTTTCTCCATCTTTTGCTGGCAGCCGGCGATAAAGGCGTCCGCCTGGGCCTCGAAGTCGGCCGGCAAGTCGCCTTTCATGCGCCGCAGGAATTCGGCGGCCAGCTCGGGGAATTGCGCCTGGTAGGCGTCGAAACGGGCTTGCCAATCGGCTTCGCGGCGGGCGCCGGCCTCGCGGGCGTCCCAGGCGTCGCGGAGCTCCGCGGGCACTTCGAAGGGCGGGTGGTTCCAGCCCAGCGCTTCGCGGGTCAGCGCCACTTCGTCGCTGCCCAGGGCGCTGCCGTGGGATTCCTCTTTGCCCTGCTTGTTGGGGCTGCCGAAGCCAATGATGGTTTTGCAGCAGATCAGGGTCGGCTGGCCTTGATTCTTGACCGCGTTTTCCACCGCCAGCTTGATCTCGGCGGGGCTGTGGCCGTCCACATTGGGAATCACATGCCAGCCGTAGGCGCGGAAGCGCTCCACGGTGTCGTCGGTGAACCAGCCTTCCACTTCGCCGTCGATGGAGATGCCGTTGTCGTCGTAGAACGCCACCAGCTTGCCCAGCCCCAGGGTGCCGGCCAGCGACGCCGCTTCGTGGGAGATGCCCTCCATCATGCAGCCGTCGCCGAGAAAGCAGAAGGTGTTGTGATCGACGATAGCGTGGCCTTCACGGTTAAAGTGCGCGGCCAGCATTTTTTCCGCCAGCGCCATGCCCACGGCATTGGCGAAACCCTGGCCAAGCGGCCCGGTGGTGGTCTCGATGCCCGGCGCGTCGCCGTGCTCCGGGTGGCCGGCGGTGGGGCTGCCCAGCTGCCGGAAGTTCTTGATGTCATCCAGGCTGACGCCGTAGCCGGTCAGGTGCAGCAGGCTGTACAGCAGCATCGAGCCGTGGCCATTGGAGAGCACGAAGCGGTCGCGGTCGGCCCAGTTCGGGTTGGCCGGGTTGTGCTTCAGGAAGCCGCGCCACAGCACTTCGGCGATGTCCGCCATGCCCATCGGGGCACCCGGGTGACCGGAGTTGGCTTTCTGGACCGCGTCCATGCTTAACGCGCGGATGGCATTGGCAAGATCACGGGCGGCGGGGGCAGACGACATGCACGGCTCCTGGCTCTGGGTTCGGCACCGGGGCCCCACCGGCGCTGGCCGCGGGGTCTCCCGAAAAAGGGGCGCTATTGTCGCCCAAGGCCGGGATGGGGGCAAACCCTTGAGGGGTCGGACGTCTGACGTCGGACGTCAGACGCTAAACCACCGATCCGGGAGGGGCGGCGTGTTTTCTGCAACCTCGGTCCTGGCCCCGGCAGGAAACACTGCCAACAGTCCTGATCCGGGTTTGAGCGTCCGACGTCCGACGTCAGACGTCCGACCGCCATACCTATATCAATAAACTTTGATGCAGTTTTCGGGATGCGCTAGACTCATGGGTTATGGCATTGAATCTGGCGGAGCAAGCTGAGGATCTGGATACGCTGGCGGCGTTTTTGAAGGCGGCGGGGGACGGCCTGCGTCTGGAGGTGTTGCAGGTGCTGGGCCAGAACAGCTTCAGCGTGCTGGAGCTGTGCGAGATCATGGCGATCAAGCAATCGGGCATGAGCCATCACCTGAAAGTGCTGACCCAGGGCGGGCTGGTGGAGCGCCGCCGCGAGGGCAACTCGATTTTCTACCGGCGCCGCCTGCCGCCGCCGGAAGCGCCCACCGAGGCCTTGCACGGCGCCCTGTTCGAGCAGCTCGACGAAACCCGCCTGGACGCCACCACCGCCGGCCGGCTGGCCGGGGTGCAGGCGCAGCGGGCGGCGCGGAGCCGGGCGTTTTTCGTGCGCCACGCGGACGACCTGGCCCGCCAGCAGGATCTGATCGCCGAATACGATCAATACGCGGAGCAGGCCTGTGAACTGCTGGACCGGGCGATGATCGAACCGGGCACGGCGTTGGAGATCGGCCCCGGCGATGGCCGCTTTCTGGCGCCCTTGTCGACCCGCTTCGAGCGGGTGCTGGCGCTGGACAACGCGGAAACCATGCTGGCCCAGGCCCGCCGCCGGGTCAGCGAGCAGGGCCTGAACAACGTCGAGCTGGTGCTCGGCGAGTGGCCCCAGCAAAGCGACCGCCTGCCGAAGGTGGACGCGATCGTGCTGAACATGGTGCTGCACCACCTGCCCTCGCCGGCCACCGCGCTGGCGGCGGCGGCGCAACAGCTTAAGCCGCGCGGCGTGCTGGTGATCACCGATTTATGCCGGCACGATCAGCGTTGGGCAGTGGATGCCTGCGGTGACTTCTGGCTCGGCTTCGAAGAAGCCGATCTGGTGGCCTGGGCCGGCCGCGCCGGTCTGAGCCTTCGTGAAAGTCTGTTTCTGGCGATGCGCAATGGTTTTCAGGTGCAGGTGAGAAGTTTTGAAAAGAGTAGTTGAAAGTTACAAGTTAAAAGGGCGGCTTCGGACGCGGGCACGGCGGTGACGTGGCACGGTGTTGCCCGCGTTTTAACTTTTAACTTGCGACTTACAACTTGTAACTCGTGGCCGCAACGCGGCCCACGCCCAATCGAATCACGGGAGACCCCCTTATGAGTGAGTATTCCATCTTTACCTCCGAATCGGTCTCCGAAGGCCACCCCGATAAAATGGCCGACCAGATTTCGGACGCCGTTCTGGATGCCATCATCGCCGATGACCCGCATGCCCGGGTGGCGGTGGAGACCATGGTCAAGACCGGCATGGCGATCGTCGCCGGTGAGGTGCGCACCAGCACCTACGTGGAACTGGAAGACATCGTCCGCAAGGTGATTCTGGAAATCGGCTATGACAGTTCCGACGTCGGCTTCGACGGCGCCAGTTGCGCGGTGCTCAACGGCATCGGCAAGCAGTCCGCCGACATTGCCATGGGCGTGGACGAAGCCGACAACAAAGACCTCGGCGCCGGCGACCAGGGCCTGATGTTCGGCTACGCCACCAACGAAACCGATGTGCTGATGCCGGCACCGATTTATTTTTCCCACCGGCTGGTGGAACGCCAGGCCAAACTGCGCAAAAGCGGCGCCCTGCCCTGGTTGCGCCCGGACGCCAAGAGCCAGGTGACGCTGCGTTATGAAAACGGCAAGCCGGTGGCGGTGGACGCGGTGGTGCTCTCCACCCAGCACAGCCCGGACGTGACTCAGTCCGATCTGCGCGAAGCGGTGATGGAAGAGATCGTGAAGCCGGTGCTGCCCGCCGAATGGCTGCACGAAGGCACCCAGTATCACCTCAACCCCACCGGCCAGTTCATTATCGGCGGCCCGATGGGCGACTGCGGCCTGACCGGCCGCAAGATCATCGTTGACACCTACGGCGGCATGGCTCGCCACGGCGGCGGCGCCTTCTCCGGGAAAGACCCGTCCAAAGTGGACCGTTCCGCCGCCTACGCCGGCCGCTACGTGGCCAAAAACATCGTCGCCGCCGGCCTCGCCGACAAGTGCGAAATCCAGGTCAGCTACGCCATCGGCGTGGCCGAACCGACCTCGATTTCAGTGAACACCTTCGGCACCGGCAAGATCAGCGACGAACAGATCATCGCCCTGATCCGCGAACACTTCGACCTGCGCCCGCGCGGCATCATCGAAATGCTCGACCTGCGCAAACCCATCTACCGCCCCACCGCCAGCTACGGGCATTTTGGGCGGGATGGGTTTAGCTGGGAGAAGACGGATAAGGCGGAGGTGTTGAAGGCCGCTCTTTAGAGCGCCTGACGCCTGACGCTGGACGCCTGACGCTTAAGGAGGAGCAGATGGCCAGGAAGCATGAGAAGTTGAGGGTGTGGCAGTCCGCTATGGATTTGGTGGTTGCCACTTATGAAGAAACAAACGCGTTCCCGAAGTTCGAGCTATATGGACTCGCTCAACAAATGCGCAGGGCTGCGGTGAGCGTTCCCTCCAACATTGCAGAGGGGTACGGCCGCAATAGCGACGCCGAGTTTCTGCGCTTTCTCCACATTGCTCGAGGCTCGCTATTCGAGCTGGAAACGCAAATTCAGATTGCAGCTCGCCTGAGTTACGTACGTCCTGAGGCGCTGCTCTGCCTAAATGAACGTGTCTTTGCCCAACTGGCAGCACTGCTCCACCGCGTGCAGGCCGAGACACCCCGAAAAGCGTCTGGCGTCAAGCGTCCGGCGTCAAGCGAATGAGGAATTGCCCATGAACGCCAACGCAAAGCCCACCACCGACTACAAAGTCGCCGACATTTCCCTGGCCAAATACGGTCGCGCGGAGATTGATATCGCGGAAACCGAGATGCCGGCGCTGATGACGATTCGTGAGAAGTATCGCGCGGAGCAGCCTTTGAAGGGGGCGAAGATCATTGGCTGTATTCACATGACCATTCAGACCGCGGTGCTGATCGAGACGCTGGTGGCGCTGGGCGCGGAAGTGCGCTGGTCGAGCTGCAACATTTTCTCCACCCAGGATCACGCGGCGGCGGCGATTGCCGCGGCGGGCGTGCCGGTGTTCGCCTGGAAGGGCGAAACCGAGGAAGAATATATGTGGTGCATCGAGCAGACCTGCCGCGATGGCAACGGCGAGCTGTGGGGCGCCAACATGATTCTGGATGACGGCGGCGATCTCACCGGCTACATCCATGACACCTACCCGGACATGCTGAACAACATCCACGGCATCACCGAAGAGACCACCACCGGCGTGCATCGTCTTTACGACATGCTCAAGAAAGGCACCCTGAAAGTGCCAGCGGTGAACGTCAACGATTCGGTGACCAAGAGCAAGAACGACAACAAATACGGTTGCCGCCATTCGCTCAACGACGCCATCAAACGCGGCACCGACCACTTGCTCTCCGGCAAGAAAGCGCTGGTGATCGGCTACGGTGACGTGGGCAAGGGCTCCGCCCAGTCGTTGCGTCAGGAAGGCATGATCGTGAAGGTCACCGAGATCGATCCGATCTGCGCCATGCAGGCCTGCATGGACGGCTACGAGGTGGTGAGCGCCTACAACGATGGCGTCAACGACGGCAGCGAAGGCTCCATCAACAAAGCGCTGCTGGGCCACACCGACCTGCTGGTGACCACCACCGGCAACTTCAACGTGTGCGACGCCAACATGCTCAAGGCGCTGAAGAAAGGCGCGGTGGTGTGCAACATCGGCCACTTCGACAACGAAGTGGATACCGCCTTCATGCGCAAGACCTGGGAATGGGAAGAAGTGAAACCCCAGGTGCATAAAGTGTGGCGCAACAAGAAAGACGGTGACTTTTTGCTGCTGCTTTCCGAGGGCCGCCTGGTCAACCTGGGCAACGCCACCGGCCACCCGAGCCGCATCATGGACGGCTCGTTCGCCAACCAGGTGCTGGCGCAGATGTACCTGTTCGACCAGGGCTATGCCAACCGCGCTGACGCGGTCAAGGAAAAAATGCTGCAGGTGGAAGTGCTGCCCAAGCACCTGGACGAAGAAGTCGCCCGCTACATGGTGCAAGGCTTCGGCGGTGTAATCACCAAACTCACCGACAAGCAGGCCGGCTACATCGGCGTCGACGTCGCCGGGCCTTATAAGCCGGAGCATTATAAATACTGAGGCGCCGGACGCTGGACGCTGGACGCTGGACGCTTTTCGCTCGCTTCGCGAGCAGCGTCAGGCGTCAGGCGTCAGGCGTCGAGCGCCTCGCGAAGCGAGGCACCAATGAAACGAATCAGCTTTGAGTTTTTTCCGCCCAAGACCGAGCAAGGGCAGGAGAAGTTGCTGGCGACGCAGAAGAAACTTCTGGTGAAGAAGCCGGCTTTTTTTTCTTGCACGTTCGGTGCGGGCGGATCGACGCGGGATAACACTCGCAGCATGGTGGATTTGCTGCGCGAACAGTTCGCGGATACCGCGCCGCATCTGAGTTGCCTGGGCCAGAGCCGTGAGGAAATCATGGAGCTGGTGAACGGCTACAAGGACAAGGGCGTGAAGCGCATTGTCGCGCTGCGCGGCGATCTGCCTTCGGGCATGGGCTACGCGCAAAGCGATCTGAAGTACGCCGATGAGCTGGTGGCGCTGATTCGCGAGGAAACCGGCGACCATTTTCACCTGGAAGTGGCCGCCTACCCCGAGAATCACCCGCAGTCGCGCAGCTTCGACGACGACATCGCACACTTCCAGCGCAAGATCGACGCCGGCGCGGACAGCGGCCTGACCCAGTATTTCTACAACGCCGACGCCTACGGTTACTACATGGACGAATTGCGCCGACGCGGCTGCGACGCGCCGGTGTACCCGGGCATCATGCCGATTCTCAATGTGGCCAACCTGTTCCGCTTCTCCGACAACTGTGGCGCCGACATCCCTCGCTGGCTGCGCGGCCGCCTTACTGACCTGCAAGACGACGAGGCCACGGTGAAAGCGTTTGGCGAAGAGGTGGTCACGCGCTTATGCGAACGGCTCTTGGCGATGGGCGCTCCGGGGCTGCATTTTTACACCATGAATCAGGCCGCGCCGGTCATTCGGGTTCTGGATAACCTGGGTTTATAAGCGGATTCCCTGGCAACACGGGCGCGCGCCCGGAACAGGCGAACGGAAACGCCCCGGCGGATCTTTCGCGGGCGCGTGCTACCCCGGCTCCCTCCGTGCGTCGCGCCACTCTCTTTCCCCTTTCTTCGCAGTGTTGCAGCTCACACTTTTTACGCTAGACTGCCAGGAAGGGTTCCCGATTTCTTCGTAGACACGTCCTTGGCCCGATTGGGCCGCCGCGTGCTGCAATGCCATTCATCGAACGGCAAGGAACGGGCCCATCACCCGCGGGGGGAAAATAATTATGAGAATCGGCCTGGTGGTAGATTCCGGCTGTGATCTGCCGAAATCCTTTATTGATCAACACAACATTCTGGTGCTTCCGGTTTCCATCCGATTCGGCGATCAGGTGATCGTCGATCAGCGCGATCCGCAGCGCACCCGGCAGTTTTATGCCGGCGACGCGGTCAAGGAAGCCCACGATTCCGAATCCATCCCGTTCACCGTGGAGCAGATCAAGGCGCTGTTTCTGGAGCGGGTGGTGGTGGATTTCGATTACGCGCTGGTGCAGACGGTGCCCAAGAGCCGCAGCCCGATTTTCAGCAACGCCACCGATGCGTCCCACGCGATTCTGCGCGAGTACAAGCCGATCCGTAAGGCCGCCGGCGTGGAAGGCCCGTTCGCCCTGCGCGTCACCGACAGCCAGACCCTGTTCGCCGGCCAGGGGGCACTGGCGGCGGAAACCATTCGTCTGATCAACAGCGGCATGAAGATCACCGAGATCCGGCAGAGCGTCGAGGTGCTGGCGTCCCAGGCCACCGGCTACGCGGTGGTGCCGGACATTTACTACCTGCACAAACGGGCCAAAAAGCGCGGCGACAAAAGCGTCAGCTGGGCGGGCGCGATCATGGGCAATGCCTTGGATATCAAACCGATTCTGTGCGCGCGCGGCGATGAGACCTTTCCGGTGGCCAAGGTGCGTGGCTACGACGCCGGCGTGGAAGCCATGTTCCGCCACGCCACCCTGAGCATTGAGAAGGGCCTGATGGCCCCGGTGGTGTGCATCAGTTACGCCGGCGACGAAAGTCGCATCACGCAGATGCCCGGTTACGACAAACTGGCCGCCGCCGCCCGCGCTCACCAGGTGGAGGTGCTGATCAGCAGCATGGGCCTGACCGGCGCGGTCAACATCGGCCCCGGCGCGTTGAGCATCGGCATGATCCTGGACCGTCCGGATTTTGAATAGGTGGGGACAGATACCTTCTCACGGTCCTGGCTCTCGCAAGACACCATGGAATCTCCCACCGCGGCGTTGTCGATAGCCCGGCGCGCTTTCACGCAGCACGCCTGCACGCCAAACACATGCGCTGACCACCCCGACCTCGTAAGGTTCGGGGCAACGGCTCTGTGCCATTCGGCCGAAAGACGTCGCTGGCATGGCGGGGTGCCGCCCAGCCTCTCCTACGCGGCGTTGTAGCAGGGTTGAGTGTTTATCTGCAGGAGCAACGGCCAGCCACCCAACCCCGGCGCCACCCGCGCTGTTCCCTGTTCCCTTCAACCTGTTCGCCGCTCCCTGATCGCCGTTCCCTGATCACCGCTCACCCGGCTTTGATGCGATCCAGGCTATAAGGTAGGGTCGCGATTCCGCCTGAAGGAGCCCCGGATGCGTTTTATCCTGTTATTGCTGTGCGCTGCCCTGCTCAGCGGCTGCGTGCGTCACCTCGGCGCGCCCACGGAGCCCGCGCCGGCGTTGCCGGATTACGCCCTTGGCGGCGTGGAGCATCGAATTTATACGCCGCCGGACTGGCCCCAGGAGCTGCAAGCCGATGTCTATCTGCCACGCGCCCAGGGGCCAAGGCCAGCGGTGCTAGTGGTACACGGTGGCGGCTGGGAGCGGCGCTCGCCGCAGGACATGGAAGGCATTGCCCGGGCTCTCGCGGAGCACGGCTTCGTGGCGGTCAACATCGGTTACCGGTTCGCGCCGGAGTACACCTTCCCGGCGCAATTGCAGGACCTGCAAATGGCGATGCGCTGGTTGCACGTGCACGCCGCCGAATTCGGCATTGATCGCGGCCGGGTGGGCGCGTGGGGGTATTCCTCCGGGGCGCATCTGGTGGCGCTGCTGGCCACCGTGGCCAGCGACGGCGGCAGCCCGTTGAACCAGCCTTACGGCGGGCCGGTCACTCTTCCCCGGGCGGTGGTGGCCGGGGGCACGCCCACCGATTTGCGCAAATTTCAGGGCGGCAAGCTGGTGCCGCAATTTCTCGGTGGCAGCCAGGCGGAGCGCCCGGATGTGTACGCCAGCGCCTCGCCGATTACCCATGTCACCGCCGCTACGCCGCCGTTCTTCCTCTATCACGGCACCCTGGATCATGTGGTGCCGGTGGACCACGCGGAGGATTTCCGCGCCGCGCTGCAAGCCAATGGCGTGCGAAATGAATTGTTCCTGCTAAGAGGCCGTGGCCATATCGCCACGTTCCTGCTGGGCGGCAGCGCCGAACGGGCCGCGATGGAATTTCTTGCCCGGGAGCTGGCGCTGCCGGAGGCGGGTACGCGGTAAGAACCGGTTAACGGGGCGGCGGGAGAAGGGTATAGGCAGGCACCCGTTCACCGGGAGTCCCCAGCCGCCGGCGCAACCCCCTTTCGCGCCAACGACTTACCGGATGGGGACCCCGATGCGGGTGGTTACCACCGCCGGCGAACAGCACGCCCCCCACTCGTATCGGGCACTCGCTTGATGGCACAGCCGGCGGCTTGCGGTAACGCTTTCACTTCACTGACTTTGCTTACGTCGCTTATGTCACTTACATCACTTACATCACTTACATCACTCACAACGCACAAGATTGATGGCATGCCGCCATCAGGAAAGATTGTGCATATCCATCGTAAAGCACTCTTGCCGTGGCGTCCCCGGTTTTGTTGCCGATTCGTCCCACCGGATGTGCGCTCACAGCCGCCGCAGCCAGTCGCGGAATTGGGGCGTTGCGTCGGCGGCGCGCTCCCGGGCGGCCTGCTGGCGCCATTGGTCGCGGGCCCGTTGGTGGGCGTCGCTGGGGGTGATGCCGAATTGCTGCCGGAACAGACGGGAAAAGTGGCTCTGGCTGTCGAACCCCCACTGCATGGCCACGTCGATGATGCGTGGGCGCGGGCCGTCCGGCCGGGTCAGCGCTTCGAAACAACGCCGCAGGCGCTGCTCGCGGATATAGGCGGCAATCCCGCCCAGGGGCTCGAATAACCGGTACAGGCGGCTGCGCGAACAGGCGAAGCGGCGGCACAGGGCCGCCGGAGAAAGCCCTTCATCGTCCAGGTGATGGTGAATGTAGTCGCGCACCGCTTGCAGGGTCGCCATTTCCATGGCGTCGGCCAGCTCATCGCGGCGCCCGGGGGCGCCGCCGAAAGCACCGGCCAGCGTGCCCAGCAGGGTGGCGTTGATGGCGGGCACTTCGTCCATGGTCACCGAGGGCAGGCTGCGCCACACGGTGCGCAGGTGGCTGCTCAGAATGGTCGCCAGCGGCGAGCCGGCCTTGAGCACCGTGCCCGGGCGCAGCCGCGTCGGGTCCAGCAGCGGCGTCAGGGCGTCCCGTGGCACTACCAGCGAGAGCACCTCGGAGGCCGGCGCCCGCGTTTCCAGGGCCCGCCCCAGATCCAGCAGGCTGATGTCGCCGGGGCCGACGCGCAACGCACTGGCACCGTTGTAACCCGCGTAGCCCCCTTTCAGATAAAGCTGCACCAGCAGGTGGTCGCCACCGTCCGGGTCCAGCCGCGCCGCGTGATTGGCGGCGCGATGAAAACTCAGCGGCGAAAAGCCGCTGATGCAGAAAAACAACGCCTGCAGGTTGAAGCTCTCCACATGGGCCTGGAAGCCGGCGGGCGCTGGTTGCGCGTCGAGGCGTGATTCAAACAGGGGCATGACGCTTTCGCGCCAGACATCGAAGCGTTCGTGGGCCGCGAACACCTCGGCACGGAACACCTCGTGGGGCACCCGGCAACGGGCCGGAACGTCAACACTCATAAAGCCTCCGTGAAAGGCCGGACGCCAGCGGCGTCAGTCGATTATTGGTGCGGCAGGGTTGAGGAAGGAAAGCCAACGGAACGACGGCCCTGCCACTTTTTTCATGTGACCAATATCACGGAATGGCGGTCAGGAACAAGCGGGCGGCTTGGCGCCGCCCGCGGGGGAGGGATCGGAAAACGTCAGTAAAAAGTCAGTCCCAGCGCGGCGAGAAATCCGGGTCGGCGATGCGTTCGCCCCGGTCCAGGCTCTCGATGGCACGCACGTCGTCGTCGCTCAGGGTCAGATCCAGCGCTTGCAGATTGGCTTTCAGATGTGCCTCTTTGGTTGAGGAGGGAATCACCACCGCCTCCTGTTGATGCAGCCATGCCAACACCACCTGGGCGGGGCTGGCGTCGTGACGGGCGGCGATCTCCTTCAAGGTGGCGTCTTCCATTACCTTACCCACCGCCAACGGCATATAGGCGGTGACCGTCATCCCCTGCTTACGGATCGCCTCGACCACCTTACGGTTGGTGAGGAACGGGTGGACTTCCACCTGATTGGTGATCAACTGATCGCCGCCAGGCAGAGCGCGCGCCTGCTCCAACTGCGCCACGGTGAAGTTGGAAACGCCGACGTGCTTCGCCAGGCCCTGCTGTTTGGCTTCCACCAGCGCGCCGATGTATTCCTCCATGGGCACTTCGTCGTTGGGGCTGGGCCAGTGAATCAGGGCCAGATCCACATAATCGGAACGCAGGCGGTTGACGCTTTGCTGCAGGCTTTCCAGCAGATCATCGTGGCGCAGCCGGTCATGCCAGATTTTGGTGGTCAGGAAAATCTCTTCGCGGGGTAACCCGTGCGCGTCCACCGCCGCCCCGACGGTCTCTTCGTTTTCATACATCTGGGCGGTATCGATGTGCCGGTAACCCAGGTCCAACGCCTTGTGGATGCTGCCCATCAGCGGCTCGCCCTTAAGCCGGAAGGTACCCAGCCCGAGCGGTGGAATGATCCCTGTGCTCATGATCTCTCCTTGTCGGTGTGCTCGAATACCCTGTTACCTGATGCCAGCCGGGCGGGCTTTCAAGGCCGGGCGTTTCGGGCCCATTGCCGCGCCACCGGCTCAGCCCGGGCCGCGCCGCTGCATGCCGGCCACCAGGAAATCCACGAACTGCCGCACTTTCGGCGACAAATGGCGGTGACGGGGGTAAACCACCCACACCGCCGTGTGGGTGCAGGCGTATTGGTCGAGCACCGCCACCAGCTCACCGCTGGCCAGGTGCGTTTCCACGTAATAGTCGGGCAATTGGGCCAGCCCCAGACCCTTGCGCACCGCGTCCAGCAGCGCCAGCCCGGAGTTGGCGCGCCAGCGCCCCTGAACCCGCCAGGTTCGATGCTGGCCCTGCACATCAAAACTCCAGTGATCCATGGAGCCGAGCAGGCAGTTGTGGCTGGCCAGCTCACCCAGGGTGTGCGGGTGCGGGTGCTGCTCGAAATAAGCCGCCGAGCCGACCAGATACTCGCGCCGTGGGCACAGCTTGCGGGCGATCAGCGACGAATCCGGCAAGGCGCCGGTGCGAATCGCCACATCAAAGCCTTCGTCAACGATGTCCACCCGCCGATTGGTGAACTCCATGCGCACCGAGAGCTGCGGGTGCAGGGCCAGAAAATCGTTCACCAGCGGGGCGATGAATTGCTCGCCGAAGGTGGTGGCGCAGGTCAGTTTCAGCACGCCGGTGGGCTGCTGCTGATAGTCGCCGATGGCGTTGCGTGCCTCTTGAAAGCCATCGAACAGCTGGGAGCAGTATTCGAAATAAACGGCGCCGGCGTCGGTGAGCCGCAGCCGCCGGGTGGTGCGGTAGAGAAGCTGGGTGCCCAGCTGGGTTTCCAGCCGCGCCACCAGCCGGCTCACATGGGAACCGGACACGCCCAGATCGCGGGCCGCCCCGGCAAAGGATTGGTGCCGCACCACCTCAACAAAAGCTTCTATACGGTCCCAGTGCTGCATTGTTGTTCCTGAGCAATAATCTATTGTGGGATGATGCCTTAAGGGGGCGGCGTGGCACCAGTACACTGGCGGTAGAAAGGGCTCGGCGCTGGGCGCTGGGCGCCAGACGCCAGACGCCAGACGCCGGACGCCGGACGCTAAACCCGGTGCTGAGATGGTTGGCGTGTTTTCTGCTGCGCCTGGCAGCAAACACACCGCACCTTCCAGAGTCAGGGTTAAGCGTCTGGCGTCCGGCGTCCGGCGTCCGGCGTCCAGCGTCTAGCGTCCGGCGCCCTATTTTCCCCAAGGAGCAACGCATGAAATCAAGAGCCGCCGTGGCCTGGGAGGCCGGCAAACCCCTGAGCATCGAAGAAGTGGACGTGGCCGGCCCCAAGGCCGGGGAAGTGCTGGTGCAGATCGTTGCCACCGGCGTTTGTCACACCGACGCCTACACGTTGTCGGGCAAGGACCCGGAAGGCCTGTTTCCGTCGATCTTCGGCCATGAGGGCGCCGGCATCGTGCAGGAGGTGGGCGAAGGGGTGACCAGCGTCAAACCCGGCGACCATGTGATTCCGCTGTACACCGCCGAATGCCGCCAGTGCAAGTTCTGCCTGTCCGGCAAAACCAACCTGTGCTCCGCGGTGCGCGCCACCCAGGGCAAGGGCCTGATGCCCGATGGCACCCGCCGCTTCTCGCTGAACGGCCAGGACATCAACCACTACATGGGCACCAGCACCTTCTCGGAATTCACCGTGGTGCCCGAGGTGTCGCTGGCCAAGGTCAGCAAGGAAGCGCCGCTGGATAAGATCTGCCTGCTCGGCTGTGGCGTCACCACCGGCATCGGCGCGGTGCTGAACACGGCGAAAGTGGAGCCCGGCTCCACGGTGGCGGTGTTCGGCCTGGGTGGCATCGGCCTGTCGGTGATTCAGGGCGCGGTGATGGCCAAGGCGGAACGCATCATCGCCATCGACGTCAACGACAGCAAAGAAGCCCTGGCCCGGCAGTTCGGCGCCACCGACTTTATCAACCCGAAGAAATACAACGACGCGATCCAGGACGTGATCGTCGAACTCACCGACGGCGGCGTGGATTATTCGTTCGAGTGCATCGGCAATGTGAACGTGATGCGCTCGGCGCTGGAGTGCTGCCATAAGGGTTGGGGCGAGTCGATCATCATCGGCGTCGCCGGTGCCGGCGAAGAAATTTCCACCCGCCCGTTTCAACTGGTCACCGGCCGGGTCTGGAAAGGCTCCGCCTTCGGCGGCGTCAAGGGCCGCACCGAGCTGCCCGGCTACGTGGAGCGCTACATGAACGGCCACATCAAAATCGACGAATTCGTCACCCACACCATGGGTCTGGACGAGATCAATACCGCCTTCGATCTGTTGCATGAAGGTAAGAGTATTCGTTCGGTGATTCTTTATTGAACAAGTTGAAAGTTGAAGGTTAAACGTTAAAAGGCGCGGGCTCGGCCGTGCTACCGGTAAAGCCTGGACCGCGTTTAACTTTTAACTTTTAACTTTTAACACTTTGAACAGACCAAAGGACCCGCCCCATGTCCGCCTCCCACGACCTGGAACTCCTGTCCGCCACCAAATCCTTCGGCGGCTGGTTGAAACGCTATAAACACCGCAGTGACAGCCTGCATTGCGAGATGGTGTTCGCGATTTATCTGCCGCCGGCGGCGGAAGAGAAGCCGGTGCCGTTGCTGTGGTGGTTGTCGGGGCTGACCTGCACCGATGAAAACTTCATGCAGAAAGCTGGCGCGCATCGGGTGGCCGCGGAGCTGGGCATCGCCATCGTTTGCCCGGACACCAGCCCACGCGGCACCGACCTGCCCGGCGAGCACGACAGCTACGACTTCGGCTCCGGCGCCGGCTTCTACCTCAATGCCACACAGGCACCCTGGAGCCAGCATTACCGGATGTACGATTACGTCACCACCGAATTGCCGGCGCTGGTGCAGGCGCATTTTCCGCTTAACGGTCGCGAGGCGATCAGCGGTCATTCCATGGGCGGTCATGGCGCGCTGATTTGCGCGCTGAAAAACCCACGGCGCTACACCTCGGTGTCGGCGTTCGCGCCGATTGCCCACCCCAGCCAGTGCCCCTGGGGGGAAAAGGCGTTCAGCGGTTACCTGGGCGAAGACCGGGAAAGCTGGAAGGAGTGGGATGCCTGTGAGCTGATCCGCGCTCAGGGCGGCAGCCAGGCGCTAATGGTGGACCAGGGCGAGGCGGACAATTTTTACCAGGACGGCCAGCTCCAACCGGAGGCGCTGCAACAGGTCTGCGAACAGACCGGCGTGCCATTGACCCTGCGGCTGCACCCCGGCTACGACCATTCCTATTTCTTTATCGCCAGCTTTATCGAGGATCACCTGCGCTACCACGCGCATCATTTGGGGCAGCGGTAGGCTTGCTCAATGCGAGGCGGAACTCAAAGCTCCGCCCTGCGGGCGGTTCGCGGTCAAGGACCGCTCCCACGCGGCGTTGTAGCAAAGCGGGGAACGAGATCTGAATTAAAGGGAACAGCCCGGTTCGCGCCAGGTTTGGATTTTCCTGTGGGAGCGGTCCTTGACCGCGAATCGGCTTTGTCAGACCGGCCTCGCCTTTGAGGCTCGGTTCGCGGCCACGGACTGCTCCCACAGCGGCGTTGTGGATATTCGCAGGCGACGAAACACACCAAATCAACACCGTCGCTGGCGCGGCCTGCTACAACGCCGCCTGTTCCCTTCATCCTGTTCCTTGTTCCCCTTCCGCTCGCGCGCCGGCGCGCTCTACTCTTTTACTGCTTCAAAAACGTCATCAGCAAGGCGCTGTTGGCTTTGATGGCGGTGGTGATGGCCAGGCCCGGGTCGACGATCTCGAATTTGGGGTTGTGGTTGATCGGCGGCAATTCGCCGGTGGCCATGTACTTTTTCACCACGTCCGCCGGGCCGCCGCCCACTTCCACGAACAGGGTCTTGGCGTTTTCGACCCCGGACACCAGCAGCGGAAAGTCCTCGGAGCCCATGACCGGCGGGAAGCCGGGCATCAGCTTGTCCTTGCCGAGGGCGGCGATCAGCGCCGGCTGCGCCTGTTCAACCAGGGCCTCATCGTTGTAGACCGGTTCGGCGTGGCCTTTCATGGTGTATTCCGGCATGCGGTCCTCGGGCACGCCGGCGGCCTGGGCGATGCCGTTGGTTTCCCGTTTGATCGCTTTGAGCATCTGTTCGCGCACCGGCTCCTGGTACCAGCGCAGATTGAGGCGCAGAGCCCCGTTGTCGGGGATCACGTTGTTGGCCTCGCCAATGGCGACCGCGCCGACCGTCAGCACCGCAGGTTGTTGCGGGTCGATGTTGCGGCTGACGATGGTCTGGTAGGCCATGATCGAACGGGCGCCGAGCACTACTGGATCAATACCATTTTGCGGCGCGGAACCGTGGCTGCCGATGCCATGCAGGGTCACATCCATGGCGTCGCTGCCGGCCATGCGGCGCCCGGCGCGCACCGCCACCGTGCCGGAGGGCCACACCGGGAACACGTGGGCGGCGATCAGCATGTCCGGCTCGGGAACCTGATCGTAGAGGCCATCATCGACCATCGCCTGGGCCCCTTCGATCAGCTCCTCGGCGGGCTGGGCCACCAGAACCAGGGTGCCGGACCAGGCGTCCCGGGTCTGTTTCATGACATCGGCGATGCCCAACAGCCAGCTCACATGGGAGTCATGACCACAGGCATGGGCCACGTAGGTTTTGCTGCCGTCGGGCAGGGTCACCTGGGTGTGGCTGGCGTAATCCAGGTCGGTGTCTTCCTTGAGCGGCAGCGCGTCCATGTCGCTGCGGAACATCACCGTCGGGCCATCGCCGTTTTTCAATACCGCGGCGATGCCGGTGCCGCCAATGCCGGTGTGCACCTGGTAGCCCAGTTTCTTCAAGTGTTTCGCGATCATCTTCGAGGTTTCGGTTTCCTGAAACCCCAGCTCCGGATGGGCGTGCAACTGCTTGAAGACTTTCAGCAGCGCCGGGCGCTGGGCCTCGGCGAGCGTGGCGATGCGTTCGTTGATGTCGGTGGCGGCGGCCTGCGCGAGAGTGGCGGACACCAGTAGAGCACCGGCCAGCGGTGCGCGAAGCGTGGACAATAAAGACATGGTCTCTCCCTGAGTTGTTTTTTTGCTGGCCTTTGCCGAAGCCGGTGGCTTCGAAAAACGCCATGACCAACAAGATAGCGCCGCTGGTCGGCTCAGGCCACGCTCAGTCAGGTGCGATTTGCGCCATTCGTGCGCGCAGCGCAAGCCGGTACCCCCGCCAGGCCATGGCGCCAGCGAACAGGTTACCGATGGCGGCGCCCGCCGCCAGGCCGGTGAACCCCGCCAGTTGCGACCCCAGCCACAAAAACGGCAAATAGCAGGCGAACAGGCGCAGGAACGAGATCGCCATGGCGCGCATCGGCCAGCCCAGCGCGTTGCTGGCCGACACCACCAGCATGCACACCCCGAGCAGGCCATAGCTGGGCGGCAGAAAATGGATCAGCGTGGCCAGGTGATCGCGCACCTGCGGGCTTTCCACCAGCAGTGACGCCAGCGGCCGTGCCAGCACCGTGAGCACCAGCCCGATCAGTACCTGCCAGATCAGGATCATGCGCGCGGCGGTGCGCATCAATTGCTCCACCTGCGGCCAGTCGCCGGCGCCGTAACAGCGCCCCAACCACGGCGGCAGCGCCATGGTCATGCCCAGCACCAGCACGATGGAAAAGCCTTCCAGGCGGCTGGTCAGCCCCCAGGCGGCCACCGCCGATTCGCCCATGCCGGCCACCAGGCCGGTGGCGAGCATGGCGGCCAGTGGCGGCATCAGTTGGCTGATCATGGCCGGGCCGGCGATGCGCGCAAACGGTCCGGCGGACATCCGCGCTTCCTGCATCACGTCCTGGCGCTCCAGCCAGCCGCGCCCACGCAGCGCCCAGGCCAGCACCAGGCCGCCGCAGGAGAACGCCGCCAGGGTGGCCCAGGCGGCACCGGGCAACCCCAGCGCCGGCACCGGCCCCAGGCCAAAGATCAGGATCGGGTCCAGCACCAGGTTGATCAGGCTGGTGAGCAGCATCATGGTGCCAGGAAAGCGGGTGTTGCCATGGGCGCGGAACAGGCTGTAACCGAAATACACCATGGCGCCGACCCAGCCGGCGCACACCTGCACCGCCCAGAACGGCCGGATCACCGCGCGAATCTCGGGGCTGGCGCCGAGCAGGGCGAAAGCGCTGTCCTGCAGCAGCCAGAGCAGCATCAACAGCAGCGCCATAACGGCCCCGCCGCCGGCCAGCACCAGCACACCCAGGCGCCCGGCGCGGTGCCCCTGGCCGGCGCCGATGGCGCGGGAGATCAACGCGGCGATGGCGATCCCCATGCCCACCTGAATGCCGATGGTGAGGAACACCAGGGGAAAGCTGAACGACTGCGCCGCCAGCGGCTCGGTGCCAAGACGGGCCACGAACACACTGTCCACCAGGTTAAAGCCCAGCAGCGAGGTGACGCCCACCGTCATTGGCCAGGTCTGGCGCCAGATGTCCCGGCCCAGGGCGGGGGAAGACTGTTTCAACGCGGCTCTCTTTGGTTGCGGCCCTGGTCAGGCCCTTTGGTTGGCTACGGCCTCGGGTTAAGGCTCAAGGCTCGGGATGCTCCTGCACGTCGCCGGGTACCCGCCCCTTGGCACGTTCGTAGGTGACGATGGCGTTGCCAAGACTGCCGATCAACATGCCCAGCGACCCGATAATGAACAGCCAGGTGCCGGGCAGCATCCAGGATTTCCACAGGAAAAACACGCTGCCAATCACGAAGGTGGTGTTGCCAATCAGCCCGGTGGTGACGTGGAACCACTGGTACTGATGAACCAGCGCGCGGGTCAGCGCCCACCCGGAATGGGCCCGCTGCGAACGGCTGCGCAGGGGTTCAGCGTCGGCCATACACTCTCCTGGAAGAATCTCGGTGGGCCAGCCTACCAGCGCCGCTACAATGCCGCTACAGGGCCGCTACAGGGCCGCCACACGCTGCGCGAACCGGCCGCTGTGCACCAATTCCAGGAACTCATCGCCGAGGCGCCGGCTCTCGCCGATGGCCTGACGCCAATAGCGCTCCCGGCCGGCGTCGTCGTTCTGGTAGTACTTGAAATCGGTGCGGTCCGGCAATTTGCCGCGCGGCAGGCTGGCCAGATAGTCCGCCGACGGCGCCAACAGCACGGTGCGCGAAAGGCGCCCGGCGTTGCCGTTGCGCCAACGCAGCGGTTTGTCGAACCAGCCCGGGATCACCCGGTCGGTGAAGTGCGGGTACAGCACCAGATCGTCGGTCTGATAGGGCAGGTCGAGATGATAATCGAGCAGGCCGCCGTCGCGGTACACGCCCGGCGGCGCGCCGGGCAGATCGCGCACCCCTTCCAACACCATGGGAATGGCGGCACTGGCCAGCAGGGCAGCGCGCAGGTTGGCGCGATCCAGGGGAATGTGATGGGTGGCGAAATCGTCGAGCGGTCCCAACGGCAGCGGCCCGTCACCGGCGTGCACCAGCCCGCGTTCCATAAAGGCGCCCAGCGCCCGGCGGCTGAGCAGATTGCCGCCGATCACCCCGGCCAGCCCGAGCCCCAGACCGAACCGGCCTTCACCGGCGATCAGCGCGCGGCTGCGAATCACCACCACCACCAGCCGGTAGTGCGGGTTATCCAGGATGGCGGCATCACGGTCTTCGAGCAGATCCGCCAGCATGCGCGCGCAGCGTTGCGTGACCTCGCGGGCGGTGATGCCCTTGGGAAACCGCTGGCGGCTGTAGAGGTCGGCGAGACGTTCCAGCCCGGCCACCGGGTCGCCTCCCGCCACGGCGGCAAAGCGCCAGCTGCCGATGGACGCACCGATCAGAGTGCGCGGCCGTGGCGCGGAGGGCAGGAACTCGCCAAACACCGCCTGATCCAGCCCGGCGATGCCAAGCGCCTTGGGGCCACCGGCGGCGCCGGGGATCACGCTGATGTCGCCGGCACGAAGGCCGTGCTCAAGAAGATGGCGGCGCGCGTCCGCGCCGGCACGCAACGTCAGCGCCGGACCGCGAGTATGAATGGCAGGCAATGGTTTTCCCCCGGTATGCACCGGAGCATGCTAACGCCGTGGCGGCGCAACGGAAAGACAGCGGGAGCAGCCATGCCCCCAAAACACTAAGCTCTTACTGAAAACTGAAAACCTCAAGGCTCATCCTGTTCATGGCAGTACAACACCAACTCCCCGTCCACATCGCCGGCGTTGGTGGGCAGATTGAGCGGGTCTTCAAAGGCGAGAATCACGTCGTAGGCCTTGCCGCCGCTGAGGGTACAGTCGACCCGATCCAGCACTTCCTCGGGGTCCTCTTCGCTGTCCGCCACCACCAGATTAAGCAGACCGCTGTTCATGGTCTGGTAATCCGTGGCCTCGCCCACACGCAGTTCGTCCGCGAACGGCGTCTGGTCGCTGTTGTACCGCAAGGCGATGCCAAAACGGTTGTACTGCACCGGATCGACGGTGTTGATCACCCGGAATCGCGCCGTGCCAGTGGGCACATCGCTGATATCCTGCTGGAACACCCCGAGCTTGACGCCGCCCACACTGGTGTCGCCGTAGGAGACCGCGGTGTAGGTGCTCTCGTTGGTGAACCGGGCCCGTTCCGTGAACAGGGTGGCGCCGGTCTGGCTTTCGCCACGCAGGCTCACGCTGTTGTTGTCTTCGTTGTCGTCGATGCGCACTTCCAATTCATCGGCGTCGTCGTCGCGGGAGTAGCCTTGATTCAGGGCGCTGTCGTCGTCGTCCGCTTCCACGTAGAAATCCACGGTCAGGGCGTTCTGATCGGCGGCGCCGTTGCTGGTGATCTGGTTGTAATAAAACACGGAGGCACGCGGTTTCAGCGAATCAAAGACGCCGTCTTCCCCGCCACAACCGCCCAGCAGGGTGGCGACACCCAGCATGGAAATGTATACGGTTTTCATGACCCTCTCCTGACTGTGCTTGTTATTTCAGTCGGCCTTTCGCGGTCGGCCCTGCCTTTGTTGACCGGCCTCGGGGGCTGCCGGTTCCGGGGACGCGGATTCCATGTTGAACTCTTCAATGAAAATCTGCCAGAACGCCACGAACAGCCCGGCCAGCAAAGGCCCCAGGGCAAAGCCGGTGATGCCGAACAGAGCCAGCCCGCCCAGGGTGGAGAACAGCACCAGATAATCGGGCAGTTTGGTGTCCCGGCCCACCAGAATCGGTCGCAGCAGGTTGTCCACCAGACCAATCACCAGCACGCCGAACAGAATCAGCACCGTGGCTTCGACGGTGTCGCCGACCGCGTACAGATACAACCCCACCGGCAGCCAGATCAGCCCGGCGCCCACCGCCGGAATCAGCGACAACAGCGCCATTACCACGCCCCACAGTAGCGCCGCGGGGATACCCAGAATCCAGAAGATCAAGCCACCCAGGGCACCCTGCACCGCCGCCACCACCAGGTTGCCTTTGATGGTGGCGCGGGTGACCTCGGCGAATTTATTGAACAGCAGACGCTCGCGGTCATCGCCCAGGGGCAGGGCGCGGATCAGCATATTGACCAGCTTGGGGCCGTCACGCAGCAGGAAGAAGGTGAGATAAAGCATCAAACCCAGGTCAATGAAAAACCGGAAGGTGTTCTGCCCCACATCCAACGCGCGCTTACCCAGATACTGACCGGCGCTTTTCAGCCCGGCCATGATTTGATCGCCGAGATTGGAGAAGTCCACGCCCAGCCGCTCCAGGCCGTGGTAAGCGGTGGGAAAGCCGGTGCGGAATTTTTCCAGGTAGTCGCCGGGGTTGAGCTGGCCCTCCTGAATTTTCTGATACACCGCCACGCCTTCGGTAATGAACGATGCGCTCACCGCCAGCACCGGGATCACCACCACCACGGTACAGATCAGCAACGAGGCAATCGCCACCAGGGTCGGCTTGCCCGGCCAGCGCGCCAGCAGGCGCAGATGCATGGGGTAGAAGATCAGCGCCACCGCCGCGGCCCAGAAGATCGGCGCGTAGAAAGGCTGCAGCAGCATCAGAAAGGCCAGCGTGACCACCACCAGCAGGACCAGAAAGGAGTTTTGCTCCAAAGGTGCGCGCATGCTCTCTCCTTAATTGGGCAACATCGCCGGGCGGTTCCGTTAACCGGCGGTGACCATGGTGGAAACCAGATAGCCGGTGTAACCCAGCCAGGCGATCACCAGAGCACCGCCCTCGACCCGATTGATGCGTCCTGTCCCGGCGCCCCGGAAACCGTAACCCACCACGAACAACGCCAGGGTGAGCGCGGCCATCACCGCCCAGTCCCGCCACAGCACCAGCGGTTCCGCCGTCACCGGATGAATCACGCCGGCGATGCCCACCACCGCCAGGGTATTGAACAGGTTCGAGCCTAGCACATTGCCCAGAGCCAGATCGTGCTGGTTCTTGCGCACCGCCACCAGGCTGGAGGCCAGCTCCGGCAGCGACGTGCCCACCGCCACCACGGTCAGGCCGATGATCAGATCACTGACACCCAGGTCCTGGGCGATACTGACCGCGCCCCACACCAGCAGCCGCGAACTGGCGATCAGCAGAACCAGCCCCAGCACCAGCCAGAACAGGGCGCGGCGCAACGGCAGGGCGTCGGCCTGGAGTTGCTGCTCCACCTCGCCGGTGAGGGTGTCGCTCTGGCCACGCATGCCCTGCCACACCGACCAGCCGATCAGCAGCGCGAACACCCCCAGCAAGACCAGCGCATCGTTGCGGCTGATCAGGCCGTCGTGCAGCTGCCAGGCGGCCAGCAGCGTGACCACGCTTAATACCGGCAGCTCCTTGCGCAGAATCGAGGAGTGCACCGCGATCGGGCTGATCAAGGCCACCACGCCAAGAATCAAGGCGATGTTGGTGATGTTGGAGCCGTAGGCGTTGCCCAATGCCAGCCCCGGGTTGCCGTCGCTGGCGGCCAGCGCCGAGACCACCATTTCCGGCGCCGAGGTGCCAAAGCCAATCACCAGCATGCCGATCAGCAACGGTGGCATGCCGGCGTAACGGGCGGTCGCCGAAGCACCGTCCACGAAGCGGTCGGCACTCCACACCAAAATAACCAGCCCGGCGATCACCGCCCCTATGGCAAGTCCCAAAACATACCTCCAAAACCAGTTCAAAGTGAAAAGTTAAAAGTGAAAAGCGCGGGCAGGGCCTTGGCCGCCGAGG
>NZ_NMQZ01000024.1 GCF_002864685.1 Alloalcanivorax mobilis | reverse complement strand
CCGCCCCTATGGCAAGTCCCAAAACATACCTCCAAAACCAGTTCAAAGTGAAAAGTTAAAAGTGAAAAGCGCGGGCAGGGCCTTGGCCGCCGAGGGGGCCTTGGCCGCGTTTCAACTTTGAACTTTTAACTTGTCGACGTTTGTTTTTCTATAAAGCCGCGCACGCACATCACCGCTTTCTTTTTCGCGCACCAGTTGCCAGCTTTCCGGCACCGCGGGCGCCTCGCTCTGCTTGCGGGATTCCACATAGATCCAGGCATCGGGCGCCAGCAGACCCAGTTCATGCAGCGCCTGGCAGGCCGGCTCGGCCAGCCCCAGATCGTAGGGTGGATCGACGAACACCAGGTCAAACCGTTGCGCACTGCGCGCCAGCCATTTCAGCGCGTCGGCGCAATGCACGCTGACGCGCTCGCCGAACATCGGCTGCAACTGACGGGACAGATCCGCCGCCCGTTCGCGCTTTTTTTCCACCAGCACCGCGTGTTCGGCGCCGCGGCTCAGCGCCTCGGCACCGAGCGCCCCGGACCCGGCGAACAGGTCCAGCACGCGGGCGTCCGCCAGCTCCGCCCGCAGCCAATTGAACAGGGTTTCGCGCATGCGATCCGACGAGGGCCGCAGGTCGCCGCGCTGATCGACGAAATGCAGCCGATGCCCGCGTCGCTCACCGCCGATAATCCGAACCTGGCCCTTACTGGTTTTGCCCCTGGTTTTCATCGCTGCTGCTCTGTGGCCGCGCCGGCACCTGGGGCGCCTTGGGGCCGATACTGACGATGGCCAGACGATCCGGATCCAGGGCACGGCGGAAGGCATTTTGAATGTCCGCCACCGTCACTGCCTTGACCCGCTGGTTGAACTCTTTGAGATAGTCCAGGGGCAGGTCGTAGAAGCCGATGGCGCCAAGCTGCCCGATGATATCGCTGTTGTCGGCGGTTGCCAGTGCCATCGAACCAAGAATGTTGGCCTTGGCGTTTTCCAACTGTTCGTCGGTGGGCCCGTTGGCGATGAAATCATCGAGAATTCGCAGCGTCAGCCCGAGCGCCTGATCGGCGTTGTCGTTGGCGGTCTGCAACTGCAACAGGAACGGGCCGCCCGCCGCCATCGGTTTGAAGTAACTGGAAATGCCGTAGACAAACCCGTGCCGCTCGCGCACCTCGCGGGTCAGCAGGGAAGCGAAGCCGCCGCCGCCAAGAATGTAATTGCCCACGTACAGCGCGGCGTGATCCGGGTTGCCCCGCCAGGTGGCCTGATTGCCGATCAGGATATGGGTCTGCGCGGAAGGAAACTCCAGATGGCGCACGGTCTGCCGGGTGAGCCGCTGGGCACGGGGCAGATCAGCGGCCGGCCCGCCCTGGGGCAGGGCCGCGCTCAGCCGTTCGGCGATGCGCTCGGCCTGGGCGCGGTTGACGTCGCCGACCAGGGCGATCACCGCGTTGCCGGCGGCGTAATAGTGCTGATAAAAGGCGCGCAGATCGGCGCGCTGAATCGCCGGCAGCGAATCCAGGGTGCCGGACGAAGGGTGCCCGTAGGGGTGCTCGCCAAATACGGTGTTCAGGAACGCATCGCTGACCTGGGGCCCGGGCACCTGCTGATTCATGCGCATGCCCTGCATCATTTGCGTGCGAATGCGCTGCAGCGCCGGCTCCGGGAAATCGGGTTGGCCGATCACCCGGGCGAGCAGATCCACCGAGGCGTCGCGCCAGGCCGGCTTGGACAGGGTGCGCAGGCTGATCACGCCCATGTCCTGGTAGCTGCCGGTGGAAAACTGGGCGCCTTTGTCTTCAAAGCCGCTGGCGATCTGGTCCACGTCCAACCCTTCGGCGCCTTCGCCGAGCAACGCGCTGGTCAGCGCCGCCAGGCCCGGCTGATCGCCGTCGCGGGCGCTGCCGGCGTCCATCACCAGGCGCACATCCAGCATCGGCAGAGCGTCGCTGGCCACGAACAGTACCCGTGCGCCCTGGGCGGTGCGCCAGGACTGAATGTCCAGCTGCGGCGCCGCCGGCTCGGCATCGCGCACCTTGGCGGCGGTGGTCGGAAAACTGGCGCAGCCGGCCAGTAACAGGGCCGCGCACAGGCCTGTGGTGAACACGGTCAGTGATCGGATTGCTGTGTTCATGGCGGTCATTGAGCTCATGGCTGTTCCTCCGGAATCACGTGGGCCACCGCGCTGCGTTCCGCCACCAGCCAGCGGCGGGCCGCGTCGCGGACATCCTCTGGCGTGACCGCCTCAAGGTTTTCGCTGAATTGCTCGGAGAGCCGCCAATCCAGACCCAGGGTGGAGAGCATGCCCAGCTCCATGGCCTGGCCCATCACCGAGTCGCGCTGATAAATCTGGTCGGCCAGCACGCCCGCGCGTACCCGGTCCATTTCCGCTTCGCTGGGTGGCGTTTGCGCCAACTGCTGGATCTGCTCCTTCAACGCCGCCTCCAACCGGTCCAGGCTCACGCCCGGGTTCGGCGAGGCGGTCAAGGTGAAGGCGCCGTCGCCCCGGTTCAGGCCGTCGTAACCGGCGCCGGCGCCGGCCGCCAGGCGCTGACCACGCACCAGCCGGCTCTCGATGCGGGCACTGAGGCCGCCGTCCAGCACGCCGCCCAGCAGGGTGAGCGCATAGAAGGTTTTTTTCTCTTCGGCGGTGGTCAGCGAGGGCACGTTGTACATCATATAAAGCGCCGGCACCTTGACCGGCAAATGCAGCGTCATGCGCCGCTCGCCGGCGGGCGGGTTAACCGCCTGGCGGGGGCGCGGCGGCGTATCGCCGGCGGGCAAGCCGGCGAAGAAGCGGTTCACCAGCGGCTTCACCTGGGCCTCGGTGACGTCCCCGGCGATCACCAGCGTGGCGTTTCCCGGTACATAGAAACGCTTGAACCAGCTGCGCGCCTGTTCCGGCTGCAACTGCGCGAGCAGGTTGCTCCAGCCGATCACCGGGTGGGCGTAACCGGTGCCCGGGCGCGCCACCGCCTGGAATTTCTCCCAGGCCAGGGCGTTGGGGTTGTCGTCGGTGCGCTGGCGGCGCTCCTCCATCACCACCTGAAGCTCCTTTTTAAAGGCCTGGTCGTCGATCTTCAGGTTTTTCAGGCGTTCGCTTTCCAGCTCCAGGGCGAGCGGTAACCGCGAGACTTCGTATTGCTGGAAGTAGGCGGTGTAGTCGTAGCTGGTGAAGGCGTTATCGCTGCCACCGAAGCGCGCCACCAGGCGCGAGAATTCGCCCGGCCCCAGGTGTTCGGTGCCTTTGAACATCATGTGCTCAAGCAGATGCGCCAGGCCGGTTTCATAGGGGGCTTCATCGAAGCTGCCCGCCTTGAACCAGACCATTACGGTGACCACCGGCGCGCGATGGTCCTCGCGCACCAGCACCTTGAGGCCGTTATCCAGTTGAAAGGCGTGCGTGGCCGGCGGCTGGGCGTTGGCGGCGACGCTGAACAACAGGGCCAGCGTAATTACGACGAGTTTGTGCATAGACAGCCCGCTTCTGGTTTATCGTCTTGGAAAGGTGGCGCCGGGCATCCACGAACGCCACCCGGCGGTGACGGGACGCGCAATCAGACCGACGGGCGGCGCTGAAGTTTCCCAGGCCCTAAAGCGGGAACTGACGATACACCAAAGCGCGGACCACCGCGTTAACGGTGCTCAGGTGCTGCTGATCCAGGCTGTCGATGTCGAGCCGGCGCAACAGCGTGGTGCGGTGCACGCCGAAGATCACCGCCTGCCCGAACAGGGTGTGCGCCTCGATGATCACCTCTTCGTCGTCGCGGGGCCGATCACGCAACGCGCCCACCAGCATCGCCAGGGTGTCGTGCAGCGGCTGGATCAGGCTCTCGTAAAGAATGTCGAAGGCGGCGGAGGGTTGCATCTGCTCGCGCATCATAAAGTGGCCGATCTCATACTTATGCGGCTGATTGACGATTTTATTGAGCAGGGTAAGGATCAGCAGGGTGGCGTCCTCGCGCGCCACGCTCAGATCGGTGACACCTTCTTGATGCCGGCGCTGAATATCCAGCAGCACCGGTTCCACCCCCGGGCGCACCATCTCCACGATGCGTCTGGCGACGGCGTGATAAAGGCCCTCTTTGGAGTCGAAGTGGTAAGGAATGGCGGCCTGATTCACCCGTGCCCGGGCCGCCAGCGCGCGGGTACTGACGCCTTCGAACCCATGGCTGCCAAACAGCGCCAAGCCGGCGGCGATCAACCGTTCGCGGGTCAATTCACTGCGGGTTGCCTCGCCCTTCGCCGCGCCCCTGCGCGCGCTCTTACCCTTGCATGAAATACTGCCCATGCCCCACTGCTCCCTTTGCGCCATTACGGGAAAATTTAATTCATTCGATTGATTTTGTCATGGGGATGGATTAAATATTGTCGATCGCCGGCCTCCGCCGCCCCGGTCTCGTCTCATACCCGGGCGGTGGCGACCCCCACGACAGCCCCGCCCGGCCATGGTCCGAGTGGTGATCCGTGTTTTTGGCCCAGGTTCGCGACACCATGCTATCGACGTCCCATTGCCCGCTTTTGCGCGGCCCGCGATTTTCTCGAGGCGTTCCACTTCGCTCCGGACAGCACGCTCGTGGCCCACGATCCGCGTGGCGATGGCTGGGCGTGGCCTTTTGCGCCGGAGCGCTGAGCGCCTGCGCCATGGGGCCGGACTTCCAATCACCGGCGCCGCAAACCGCCCAGGCCTACAGCGTGGACGCACCGCTGGCGCCCACCACCAACAGCGACGGCCCGGCCGGTGGCGCGCAGACATTCGCCCCCGGAGAGCCAATCGCCGCCGACTGGTACACGCTGTTCCAATCACCGGCGCTCAATGCCCTGATCGACCAGGCCCTGGCCAACAACCCATCGCTGGCCGCCAGCCAGGCCAGCCTGCGCCAGGCCGCCTTCCAACTGAAATCGGTGCGCGGCTCGGCCTTGCCGGATGTGGACCTGAACGGCGGCGTCACCCGGCAACGCTCCAACGGCGCCGCCATCGGCCTGGACAATCCGCAGTTCAACAACGTCTTCAACCTGTACTCAGCCCGCGTCGCCCTCAGCTACGACCTGGACCCGTTTGGCGTCACCCTGCGTGAAACCGAGGCCCAGCAAGCCCGGGTGGAATACCAGCGCAATCTGCTGCGCGGCAGCATCCTGACCCTGGTGGACAACGTGGTGGTGACCACGGTGCGCTACGCCGCCTTGCGCGACCAACTGGCCGCCACGCAACGCATCATTGATGCCGAGCAGGACCAGCTCGACCTGCTCGGCAAACAGGAAAGCGCCGGCTCGGTGGCCTACTCCGACGTGCTGCGCGCGCGCGGGCAACTGGCGGACAGCCAGGCCCAGGTGCCGGCGTTGCGCCACGACCTGGCGCGCACCGAACACGCCCTGGCGCGGCTGGTGGGCAGCGACCCGGGGCGCTTCCAGGCGCCGGCGCTGTCGCTGAGCGATCTGCGGCTGCCCGAGCGGCTGCCGCTGAGCCTGTCTTCGGAACTGGTGCGCCAGCGCCCGGACATCCTCGCCGCCGAACAACAACTGCATGCCGCCAATGCCCAGGTGGGCGTGGCGACCGCGAACCTCTACCCACGCATCAACCTGAGCGCCGATCTGGGCTCCCAGGCCAATCACAGCGGCGATCTGTTCTCCAGCCCCACCAAGGTGTGGAGCCTGGGCGGCTCGCTGCTGGCGCCGGTGTTCCATGGCGGTTCGCTGCGCGCCGAACGAGACAGCGCCAAGGCCGCCTGGCAGGCGCAGTACGCGCGCTACCAGGACACCGTACTGAGCGCGTTCACCCAGGTCGCGGATGTGCTGGATGCGATTGAACAGGACGCCGCCGCCTTGAGCGCCCAGAACCGCGCCCTGGACGCCAACCGCGACGGGCTGACCCTGGTGCGCAAACAGTACCGCGCCGGCGGCGCCGCCTATCTGGACGTGCTGATCGCGGAACAGCGCTATAACCAGGCGGTGACCGCGCGGATCGGCGCCGTCAGCCAGCGCTTCGTGGACACCGCCACGCTCTACCATGCCCTCGGCGGCGGCTGGTGGAACGCGCCGGCGCCATCGCAACCCGTGGCGGGCACCGGCGGCGAGTCCTGAGCGGCATCGCGGAGCGCCATACAGCGGATACGGTCACAGCACACACAATCACGGCACACACAATCCGGGCTCGGGCCCGGCGAGCGAACCACGCGACGACTCAGCCGCGCACCAGTTGGAGAACAAGGGATGGCGGAGACAGCAATGCCGGAAGACGCCGGGCAACAACCCGAACCAGCGCAAACGGAAAACGGCAACGGCAATAACGGCAAGCGCAAACGCATTCTGCTGGTGCTGGCGGTGCTGGTGGTGGTGATCGCACTGGGCTACGCGCTGTATTGGTTCACCTGGGGGCGCTATCACATCAGTACCGACGACGCCTACGTCGGTGGCAACGTGATCAGCGTGTCGCCCCAGGTGGGCGGCACCGTAGTGTCGATCAACGCCGAGGACACCGACCTGGTGCACGCCGGCGACACCCTGGTGACACTGGACGACAGCGATACCCGGGTGGCCCTGGACCAGGCGCGCGCCAATCTGGCGCAAACGGTGCGCCAGGTGCGGCAGCTGTTCAACCAGGCCGAAGGGCTGCGCGCCACCGTGGCATTGCGCGAGGCGTCCTACCAGCAAGCGCGCCGTGACTTCCAGCGGGCCCGGGATCTGCGGAAGGTACGTGGCATCTCCACCCAGGATTTCCAACACGCGGAAACCTCGCTGCAAACCGCCCAGGCCTCCTACCAGCAGGCCCGCCATCAACTGGCGGCCAGCCAGGCGGCGGTGTCGGGTACCACCCTTGAAACCCACCCCCAGGTATTGCTCGCCGAGGCACGCCTGCGCCAGGCGTTTCTCAACCAGCAGCGCACCCGCATTCTGGCGCCGACCAGCGGTTATGTGGCGCAGCGCGGCGTTCAGGTTGGCCAGCAGGTGCAGCCCGGCGCAAAAATGATGGCGGTGGTGCCGCTGGATCAGGTGTGGGTGGACGCCAATTACAAGGAAACCGAACTGACCGCCGTGCGCATTGGCCAGCCGGTGGAACTGACCGCCGACCTGTACGGCGACGACGTCACCTACCACGGCAAGGTCGCCGGCCTGGCCGCCGGCACCGGCAATGCCTTCGCGCTGCTGCCGGCACAGAACGCCACCGGCAACTGGATCAAGGTGGTGCAGCGGTTGCCGGTGCGCATTCAGCTTGACCGGAACGACCTCAAGGCCCACCCGCTGCGCATTGGCCTGTCCACCGTGGTCACCGTGGACACCCACGACCGCGACGGCAAGACCCTGGCGCAGACGCCCGCCCAGGGGGTGCGTTTCGACACCGCGGTTTACCAGCGCGACGGCAAGGCGGTGGACACCCTGATCCGTGACATCATCGAGGCCAACCGGGGCGACTCCGCCGACGGCGGCCACCATCAGCCGGGCAGCGCCGGCTGATGAGCCTGGCCGAACGCAAGCCGGTAAGCCCGTGGGTGATCGCCCCGGTGGTGGCGATCGCCGCGTTCATGGAGGTGCTGGACATCTCCATCGCCAACGTGGCGTTGCTGCACGTGGCCGGGGGTCTGTCCGCCACCCAGGACGAAGCCACCTGGGTCCTGACCTCCTACACGGTGGCCAACGCCATCGTGCTGCCGATCAGCGGCTGGTTGTCCAACATGGTCGGCCGCAAGCGGTTCTTTATGTTCTGCATCGTCGGTTTCACGCTGACGTCGTTGGCCTGCGGGCTGGCGCCCAGCCTGGGCACGCTGATCGTATTCCGGGCTCTGCAGGGCATCACCGGCGGCGGCCTTCAACCCAGTTCCCAGGCGATTCTCTCGGACGCCTTCCCGCCCGCCAAACGGGGCATGGCGTTTGCTCTGTACGGCATCGCGGTGGTGTTCGCGCCCGCCATCGGCCCAACACTGGGCGGCTGGATCACCGACCATTTCTCCTGGCGCTGGGTGTTTCTGATCAACCTGCCGGTGGGGCTGATCCTACTGCCTCTGGTGCACGCCCTGGTGCGCGACCCACAGCACATGATCGACGCCCGCAAAGCGCGCAAGGGCCAGAAAAACCGCATGGATTACATCGGTTTCAGCTTTCTCCTGGTGGGCCTGGGGGCGCTGCAGATCATGCTCGACCGGGGCCAGCAGGACGACTGGTGGAGCTCCAATTTCATTGTCGTGATGACGGCGCTCGCCATTGTCGGCCTGATCGCCTTCGTGGTGTGGGAGTGGTACGACAAGGACCCGATTGTCGACATCCACCTGTTCCGCGACCGCAATTTCGCGGTCTCCAACCTGTTCATGGCGATTCTCGGCTTCGTGCTGCTGGCCAGCACCGCGGTGCTGCCGCTGTACGTGCAAAGCCTGATGGGCTACACCGCCACCCAGGCGGGGCTGGTGCTGACGCCCGGCGGCATCGCCATTATCTGCCTGATGCCCGTGGTGGGCCGGCTGGTCACCAAGGTGCAGACCCGCTACCTGATCGGTTTTGGTTTTTTTGTCAGCGGCGTGGGCCTGTACACCATGACCGGCTTCAACCTGCAGGCGGATTACAACACCATCATGCTGGCGCGGGTGCTGCAGGCCTCGGCGCTGGGCTTTCTGTTTATTCCCATCAACACCGCCGCCTACGACGGCCTGCCGATGGAAAAATCCAGCAACGCCTCGGCGATCATCAACCTGTCACGCAATGTGGGCGGCAGCATTGGCATCTCCCTGGCCACCACCCTGCTGGCCCGGCGCTCGCAATTCCACCAGTCGCATCTGGCGGAGAACACCAGCCCTTACAATCCGGCGTTCCAGGACAACCTCCACCAGATCGGCCAGGCCACCGCCAGCGACCCTGGCGGCCTGCTCGCCCACGGCATCCTCTACCGGGACCTGCTCAACCAGGCCAGCATGCTCGGCTACCTGGACGTGTTTAAGTTCATGGCGGTGCTGTTTCTGTGCATGGTGCCGCTGGTGTTCATTATCCGCCGAGGCGTGTCCGGCACCGGCGCCCCCGCCGGAGCGCATTGAGGCACGCTTACACGCAGCACGCCTGCACGCTAACCTCCCCCCAACGGAGAGAGAAGGTGTGTTGGCCATGCGCAGCAGAAAACACGCCAACGACCTCAGCACCGGGTCTAGCGTGCAGGCGTGCTGCGTGTAAGCGTGCTGCCCGTTTTATGTAACCCGCCCGGCGGTGGTAGCATACCGACCGCCCCACAGCCGACCCCCACACAGGACAGCCGATGAACAACGATTCCCGCGACGACCGCAAACCGGCTTCCGAGAAGCCGAAAAAGGCTGGCCTGTTCTCGCGCATGTTCCGGCAGGACCCCGGCGCCGACCAGCCGGCTACCGAAGAGGAGCCCGCCGCCGTGGAGCGGGACACCCCGGCCACGCCACCCGCCGAGCCCGCTCCGCCCGCCCCGGCTCCGGCCACGCCGCCGGCCGGCGAGGTCGAGGCGCCGCGAGCCAGTGAGGTCGATGCGCCGCAAGCCAGTGAGGTCGAAGAGCGCGGCGGGTTCTGGACCCGCATGAAGCAGGGCATGAGCAAGACCAGCCGCAGCCTCGGCAAAGGGCTGGCGGACCTGCTGGTGGGTGGCAAAGAGATCGACGACGAGATCTTCGAGGAAATCGAGACCCAGCTTCTGGTGGCGGACGTGGGCGTGGAAGCCACCGACATCATTATCGGCAATCTGACCGAGCGGGTTGGCCGCCAGGAGCTGGTCAACGCCGATGCCCTCTATGAAGCGCTCCAGCAAGAGCTGCGTAAGTTGCTGGAACCGGTGGATCAGCCGCTGGTGCTGGATGCCGGCACCAAGCCCTATGTGATTCTGATGGTCGGCGTGAACGGCGTCGGCAAAACCACCACCATCGGCAAGCTGGCGTGCCGCTTCAAGGCCGAAGGCAAAAACGTGATGCTCGCCGCCGGCGACACCTTCCGCGCCGCGGCGGTGGAGCAACTGCAGGTGTGGGGCGAACGCAACGCCATCCCGGTGGTGGCGCAGCACACCGGCGCGGACTCCGCCAGCGTGGTTTACGACGCGGTCCAGGCGGCCCAATCCCGGGGCATGGACGTGCTGATCGCGGACACCGCCGGCCGGCTGCACACCCGTGGCAACCTGATGGAAGAGCTCTCCAAGGTGACCCGGGTGATGAAGAAGCTGTCCCCGGACGCCCCCCATGAGGTGCTGCTGGTGCTCGACGCCGGCACCGGCCAGAACGCCATCAACCAGGCCCTGGAGTTCCGTCAGACCGCCGGCGTCACCGGCCTGGTGCTGACCAAGCTCGACGGCACCGCCAAAGGCGGTATCCTGTTCGCTCTGGCGAAACGCACCGGCCTGCCGATTCGCTTTATCGGCGTGGGCGAACAACTCGACGACCTGCGCCCCTTCAACGCCGAGGAATTCGTGCAGGCGTTGTTTGAGGACGTCACGGCGTGACGCTGCAAGCGACAAGCTTCAAGCTGCAACGCGGGGGCGACCCTGCCACGCTGCAAGGCCATCGCCGCGCTCCCCGGTGCCTGTTTGACTTGTAGCTTGAGGCTTGTAGCTTTCAACTGTCCGAAGGACCTAAATGATCAAATTCGACCGGGTCAGCAAGCGCTACCCGAACGGCAAGGAAGCCCTGCGCCGCATTCAGTTTGAGTTGCCGGCCGGGCAGCTTACGTTCCTGACCGGGCACTCCGGGGCGGGCAAGTCGACGCTGTTGAAGCTGATCATGATGATCGAGCGGCCCACCCAGGGGCAGGTGTTTCTGGAAGGGCAGAACCTGAACGGGCTGGGCGCCCGGCACGTGCCGTTCGTGCGCCGCAAAATCGGCATGGTGCATCAGAACCACCAGCTTTTGTTCGATCGCAGCGTGTTCGACAACGTTGCCCTGCCTTTGGTGATCGCCGGTTTCGCCCGTGCCGACATCGGCAAGCGGGTGCGCGCGGCGCTGGATAAAGTGGGTCTGCTGGACAAGGAAAAACTCAACCCGATCATGCTCTCCGGCGGTGAACAGCAGCGCGTGGGCATCGCCCGCGCGGTGGTCAACAAACCGCCGCTGCTGCTCGCCGACGAACCCACCGGCAACCTGGACCCGGCGCTGAGCGCCGAGATCATGGACCTGTTCCATGACTTCGCGCGGGTCGGCGTGGCGGTGTTGATCGCCACCCACGATTTGTCGCTGATCGCCCGCTACCGTCACCGTTTGCTGACCCTGCGCGAAGGCGCCTTGATTCACGACGGCGAGGACGCGCCCTCGCAGGTGGAGCAGGATCTCGCCCTGTACGCGCGGCGGGAGGACCACCATGGCTCGTAACCCACGCAATGCCCGCCGCCCCGGCGCCTCCGCCAGACCGGATAAAACACGCGCCGCGCGCCGGCCAGCGGGCGCCCGCAGTGCCCGCACCTCCCTGGGTGACCGCCTCACCGCCTGGCGCCAGCATCACCGCGACTCCCTGGCCGACGCCCTGGGCCGCATGCGCGCCGCCCCCACCAGCACCCTGATGACAGCCCTGGTGATCGCCATCGCCCTGGCGCTGCCCGCCGGGCTGGCGGTGTTGCTGGACAACGCCCGCACCATCACCAGCGATTGGGAGGGCAACGCCCACCTGTCCGTGTTTCTCGATATCGACACCAGCGAAGTCCGGCAACGGGAGATGGCCAAAGAGTGGCAAACCTTCGACGGCGTCGATCACACCGAAGTGATTACCCGCCAGCAGGCGCTGGACGAATTCAAGGCGCAATCCGGCTTCGGCGAGGTGCTGCAAGCCCTGCCGGACAACCCGCTGCCGCCCCTGATCGTGGTGTACCCCGGCAACAACGAGCCGGCCGCCCTGGAGCACCTGCAGGCACGCCTGAGCGCGCTGCCGGGGGTCGACAACGCCCAGCTTGATGTCGCCTGGGTACGCCGTCTGCACGCCATTCTGGAGCTCGCCGACCGCCTGATCGGCGTGCTCACCCTGGCGCTGGCCGGGGCGGTGGTGCTGGTGGTGGTCAACACCGTGCGGCTGGCCATCGAAAGCCGCCGCGAGGAAATCGTGGTGATCAAGATCGTCGGCGGCACCGACGGCTTTGTGCGGCGTCCGTTTCTGTACGCCGGTTTCTGCTTCGGTTTCGCCGGCGGCCTGCTGGCCCTGGCCCTGGTGCTGGCGGCACTGTGGTGGCTTGGCGAACCCATCGATGAACTGCTCAACCTCTACAACAGTGAGCACTCGCTTACCGGCATGAGCCCGGCTACCGGCCTGGTTCTGCCCTTCTTCAGCGGCACCCTGGGGCTGCTGGGCGCCTGGCTAGCGGTGAGCCGCCATCTCGGTGACATCGAGCCGCAATTCTGACCGGCCGGCCGCGCCGGCCCGTTTTTCGTTTCTTTACCCTTATTGCCTCTGAACTCCCCTACCATCGGGGGTTCTAAAGGTTGCGGAACCCTGTTGGCCCGGCCCGGAAAAAGGACCTGATGGCCATTGAAGGATTGAATAACAGGGAACCAATGCGGCTATTAGCACTCAAAAGGACCGAGTGCTAAGATCGGCTCCATACCTAGAGGGAGACGGAAATGACCACCCAACTGCGTAAGGCCCAGCCATTACCGTTAGCGGTGCCGGGCCATGACCTGGACGCTTACATCCGCGCGGTCAATGCGGTGCCCGTGCTCAGTGTCGAGGAAGAACGGCAACTGACCGAGCGGTTGTATTTCGATGAAGACCTGGACGCGGCACGCTCGCTGGTGCTGGCGCATCTGCGTTTCGTCGTGCACATCGCCCGCAGTTAGACCGGCTACGGTTTGCCCTTGGCGGATTTGATCCAGGAAGGCAACGTCGGCCTGATGAAAGCGGTGAAACGCTTCGACCCCGCCAAAGGCGTGCGGCTGGTCAGCTTCGCCGTGCACTGGATCAAAGCGGAAATTCACGAATACGTGATCCGCAACTGGCGCATCGTTAAAGTCGCCACCACCAAAGCCCAGCGCAAATTGTTCTTTAACCTGCGTGGCCAGAAGAAACGGCTGGGCCGGTTGACCATGGAAGAAGCCGGCCGCGTGGCCGACGATCTGGGCGTGACCGCCGCCCAGGTGAAGGAAATGGAAGGCCGCCTGGGCGCGTTTGACGCCAGTTTCGACGGCCCCGCCAACGACGACGAAGAGAACACCATCCCTTCGCCGGCCGCCTACTTGCACAGCGACACCAGCGACCCGGCGGACATCGTCGCCGACCAGGACGACCAGGACCGCAGCTCCCGCCAGTTGAGCTCGGCGATCATGGCGCTGGACGAACGCAGCCGCGACATTCTGGAACGCCGCTGGCTGGCCGACCAGAAAGCCACGCTGCAAGAACTGGCCAATGAATATGGCGTCTCCGCCGAGCGGATTCGCCAGCTTGAAAACAACGCGCTGAAGAAATTGCGTAACGCCATGGCGGCCTGATTTGGCTGCCGGCGTTGTCTGCCTTGTTTAAACCCGCCGCGAAAACGGCGGGTTTTTTTATCGGCGTGGTATACCGCACACGGCCAAAAGACGTCGCTGGCACGGCCTGCTCCTACGTGGCGTTGTAGAGGGGGCGTGTTTTTTGTAGGAGAGGCTGAGCGGCATTCCGCCGTGCCAGCGACGGTTTTGATTCTCCGCCCCCGGCTTGAAGCGGCCCCTTTTAACCCCCATTTCCGTTACAATCAGCGCACCTTTTTCAACCGTCGGCCGATCATGAAATACCTGCTTGTTCTCGGCGCCCTGAACGGCGCGCTCGCGGTGATACTCGGCGCGTTCGGCGCCCATGGCCTGAAAAGCCGCGTGGACGCGGCGATGCTGGAAGTGTGGAGCACCGCCAGCCAGTATCACTTCTACCATGCCCTGGCGCTGCTTCTGGTGGGCTTACTGGCGCGACAGTTGGGCGCCACCGGCCTGGTCACCGCCGGCTGGATTCTGTTCGCTGGCATGCTGGTGTTCAGCGGCAGCCTTTACGTGCTGGTACTGAGCGGCCAGAAATGGCTGGGCGCGGTGACACCTCTGGGTGGGCTGGCACTGATCGTTGGCTGGCTGTGGCTGGCCGCAACCCTGATACGGACACAGTGAGCACCATGAAACTGACGGTAAACGGCGACACGGTAACCCTGGACGGCGCCACCGTGGCGGACCTGGTCACGCAGCTCAATCTGCACGGCCGGCGGCTGGCGGTGGAAGTGAACCGGGACATCGTGCCCAAAAGCGAACACGCCACTTGCTCGCTCCGCGACGGCGATGTGGTGGAGATCGTTCACGCCATCGGTGGCGGCTGAGCGCCGTCAACGCCCGTTCTGACAATCCGCCGCGCCCTTCAAGCAAGCGATTTCAGATTGATCGACCCGAACCAACCTTTGGAATTGATATGTCCGATCCGCTTCACATCGCAGGCAAGAGCTACTCATCCCGGTTGCTGATCGGCACCGGCAAATACAAGGATTTCGACGAGACCCGCGACGCCATCGAAGCCAGCGGCGCGGAGATCGTAACGGTGGCGATCCGCCGTACCAATATTGGCCAGAACGCGGACGAACCCAACCTGCTGGATTTCGTCACCCCGGATAAATACACCATTCTGCCCAACACCGCCGGCTGCTTTAACGCCGAGGACGCGGTGCGCACCTGCAAGCTGGCCCGCGAACTTCTGGATGGCCACAACCTGGTGAAGCTGGAGGTGCTGGGCGATCAGAAAACCCTGTATCCCAACATTGCCCACACCCTGCGCGCCGCCCGCGAGCTGGTCGACGATGGCTTCCAGGTAATGGTCTACACCAACGACGATCCGATCGTCGCCCAGGAGCTGGAATCGATGGGCTGCGTAGCGGTGATGCCGCTGGGTTCGCTGATCGGCTCCGGGCTGGGCATTCTCAACCCGCACAGCATTTTGCTGATCAAGGAGCAGGCCCGGGTGCCGATCATCGTCGACGCGGGCGTGGGCACCCCCAGCGATTCCGCCCTGGCCATGGAGCTGGGCTGCGACGGCGTGCTGATGAACTCCGCCATCGCCCACGCCAAGCAGCCAGTGCTGATGGCCAGCGCCATGAAAAAAGCCATCGAAGCCGGCCGCGAAGGCTTTCTGGCCGGGCGCATGCCTAAGCGGGTGTATGCCAATCCGTCTTCGCCCGCGGAGGGGTTGGTTTCCTAGACGCTGGCACGCGGCACGCTTGCACGCAACACGCCAAGACCATTGCCGCCGCGATGCTTGCGGGTTCGCAAAAGCGATCTGCGAACCCGCAAACCCATCAGTCCCGGGTTTTGACTGAGCGTGCAAGCGTGCTGCGTGTAGGCGTGCCGCGTGCAAGCGTGTAGGCGTGCAAGCGTGAAGCGTGTAAGCGCTCCCCCATGCTAAACTCCCCGCCCCTTTACCAACCTCACCATCGCCATGCTTGATTTCCTCCACCAGGACAAAGACCCGGCCACCGGCAAGGTGATGCGCCGAGTGCGCAGTTTCGTGCTTCGCGAGGGGAGACTCACCGACGGCCAGCGGAAGGCGTTGCAAACCCTCTGGCCCCGTTACGGGCTGGAGCGCGGCCAGGGCGCTCTGGACCCGCTGGCGGTGTTCGGCCGCGACGCGCCCCGGGTGCTGGAAATCGGCTATGGCATGGGCCAGTCCCTGGCGGCCATGGCCGAAGCGGCTCCGGAGCAAGACTTTATCGGCATCGAGGTGCACCGGCCCGGCGTCGGCGCCCTGCTGCTGGAGATCCAGGAACGCGGGCTGAGCAATCTGCGCAGCTACTGCGACGACGCCGTGGACATCCTCAAGCTCTGTGTTCCTGACGCCAGCCTAGAGCGGGTGCAGCTTTACTTTCCCGACCCGTGGCATAAGAAAAAGCATCACAAAAGACGCATTGTGCAACCGGACTGGGTGACGCTGGTGCACCGCAAGCTGGCCCCCGGTGGCGTGCTGCACATGGCCACCGACTGGCAGGATTACGCCGAACACATGATCGCGGTGATGAACAACGCACAAGGCTTCACCAACACCGCCGGCCCCGGCGCGTTCGCGCCCCGCCCGGCATGGCGCCCGGAAACCAAATTCGAGCGCCGTGGCGAGAAGCTCGGCCATGGCGTGTGGGATTTGCTGTTCGAGAAAAGTCCGCTTGCGGTGGAGCCAGAATCATAGCGGAGGCGGAACAGGGAACACTGGCCCGCGTCGCTGTTGAGTTTTGATGTGGGAGCGGTCCTTGACCGCGAATGGACTTTGCCAGGCCCGCCTCGCCTTCGGCTCGGTCGCGGTCAGGGACCGCTCCCACGGCGGCGCTGTAGTGGCTATGGGGCCACGAAACAGGGGGAAGGGAACAGCCTCCCGACCGCGCCCGCGGAAAACCAGCCGCTGCGCGCTCTAACCGGCACGGCCTAACCTGCTTCCTGTTCCCTCCTCCTCACCTCAGAATGTGTATTCCAGCCCCAGCGCGAAGGTATCGAATTCGATGTCGTCGCTGTCGTTGTAGTCCACTTCGAACGTGTAACGTTCATAGGCCGCCACCAGGGCGCCATGGTCACCGAGCAGGTAGCGGGCGCGTACGCCATAGAAGAAGTCACGGGCGTCGTCGGAGCCGCTTTCGCTGAATCCAGGGCCGGAGACTTTCACCTTGGCGTCTATGCCCTGGTTGCCCAGGGTGGCGCCCAGGGCGAAGGCATCGGTGAACGGGTAGAGCAGATCCAGCGCCACGTAGTAGCCGTCCCCTTCCAGTTCCACCTTGCCGGCGCCGCCGGCCAGGTCGCTCTCGGCGTCGCCAAAACGGCGCTGGCCCAGCCGCAGGGTGATGTTCGGGTTCAGTTTAAAACCCAGATAAAGATTGTGCCCGAGGCCGTCGTCGGTGGAACCGACCGGCACGCCGGTGTTCAGGCTGTCGACGAAATCGTCCAGGTTGCTTTGATCCAGGGTCACCGCGGCACCCAGCAGAAATGAGCCCTGCTCGTCAGCGGTGGCGGTCATCGGGGCGAGGGTGATGGCGGCGGCAAGCGCCAAGGGGGTGGCTAAAATGGCTTTCACGTTTTTCTTCCCTTCCGTTGAAAACACGTCGTCCAAACGTTCCGACGATCCAACGACCCGATCCCGGAGCCGCTTTTTAGACGTTGTTATGGTTGTTGTGACCGGGCGGCATGGGCCGTCCCGGTGCAAAACTTTACACTTGCCGGAGAGCAAAGGTAAACCCGATGCCGCTATTCCACCTCTGGCAATCTCCAGGACCAGAGCGTGCCCAGCACGCCCATGCCACCCAGAAACACCAGCGCCCAGGGCGCGCCCAGCAACGACAGCACCGCGCTGACGCCGCCCACCGCCAGCAGCAGCACGCCGATCACGCTGTTGCTGACCGCCGTGTAATCGGTGCGCTTGGTGCCGCCGGCCATGTCCACCAAGTAGGTCTTGCGGCCAATGCGCACGCCGGAATGGGCGATCGACAGGACGAAGAAGGCAATTGGATAGAACCAGGGCCCGGCGGCGCCCCGGTCGGCGTGATCGCCACCGAGCGCGAACCCGGCCACCGCCAGGCAAACCAGGGCGGCCAGGGCGCCGCCGCGTATCATTACCTTGCGGCTGGAGGCGTCCGCCATGAAACCCCAGATACTGGCGCTCAGAGTGCTGGCCAGACTGGAGGCCACCAGAAAGCCCCCCAATAGGGCGGCGTTGTCGCCCTGGTTCTGGGCCAGCACCACCAGGAACGGCGACCCCAGGGCGGACGCCATCAGCAGGGCTCGGGCGATCACGAAGTTGCGAAATGGCGCATCACGCGCCAGCAATCCCAGGCTGTGCCAGGCTTCGCGCAGGGCGTGACCGCCGCCGGCGGTTTCACCGGCGAATTCATCGACCCGGTTGAACACCGCCGCCGCCGCCCACCAGGCGATGCCGGCGGCGATCAGCAGCAGTGAATAGAGCCACTTTTCCGGATCGTGGTCGGCACCGAACAGCATCACCCCCACCGCCAGGGTGACCAGACCGGAAAACGTGGCCGCCAGGCCGGTCAGCCGGCCACGCCGGGATTTGGGAATGGTCTTGCCCTGAACGTCCTTCATCGCCACCGAGCAAAACCCACGGCTGAGGCTGAACAGCGCCAGCAGGGCGACGATCGCCAGCCCGGCCGCGACCCCGTCCCACAGCCACACCGCCGCCGCCATGCCCAGCACACACGCCCCCTGCAGGGCCGCGCCCAGCACCCAGAAGCGCTTGCGCACCGGGTGGCGACGCACCCAGGCGCCGATCACCAGCTGCGGAATCAGTGAGCCGGATTCGCGGATCGGCACCAACACCCCGACCAGCGCCGACGGCGCCCCGACCGCGCCCATCAACCAGGCCAGCACGGTCTTGGGATTGATCAGCAGATCGCCGGTTTTGGTCAAAACATTGGCGACAATCAGGCGAAAAAAATTGCCCGGGACTTCCCGGCACGCCTGCTCGCTGATGTCTTTGCAGGTGCGTGCGTCTTCGTCGTTCGCAACCAGGTCATAGAGTCGTTCCAGTGAGGCTTTGCTGATCATTACCGTCCTTTATGTTCATACAGACTTTTTTCAATAGTTTGCACTCGAGACCTGAAAAGAACCGATCCATCCCTTGTTACCAGCCCGATCGAGCGCCAGTCTGAAATTAAGGAATGAGCAGGATCATTGGCAAGCACCGAACGCGGCAAAAACGCGGTAAGGAGGGCACCATCATGTTCAGAGTCTACTATCTCGTGCGCAGCCTGGATCAGGTAAAGGTCGCGGTGAACACCCTGAAACGGGCGGACATTGGCAACAACCGCATTCACGTCATCGCCCGGGATAACGGCGAGCTGACGAGTCAGGGCATCCATGCCACCACTCCCTGGGAAGACACCAACATCATGATCACTGGCTTTTATGGCGCCGTGGTGGGCGCGGTGATCGGGCTAATCGTTGGGTGGGCACTCAGTATGATTGACCCCTGGGGCCTGCAAATCGGTTTCTGGGGCGTGATCATCGCGGTGCTGTTCTTCGGCGCGCATGGCGCCTGGGCCGGCGGCTTGCGGGGCATTTCCCACATCAACGATCACATCAAGCCGTATTTGAAGGAGATCAAACGCGGGCGCTATCTGATCATGGTGGACGCGGATCTCGAAGAGCAGCGGCTGCAGGTGCACCGTCTGCTCGACAACACCCTGAATGCCGATCGGCAGGACGACGAAAAGGCGTTCACGCCGTTGCTGTAAGGGCCCGCAGGCGAGCGCGGCACCGGCCGGGCGGCCAGCGCCGTTGGGCTGTTGTCAGGCGTGCTGGCCGTCGTGGCGACCTTCCGCCAGCTCTTCCATCAGACGCTTGCAGAAGGCGTCCAGATCCTTGGGGGTGCGGCTGGTGACCAGGCCGTTGTCGACCACCACTTCACTGTCTTCCCAGTGGGCGCCGGCGTTTTTCAGATCCTGGCTCACCGACGCCACCGAGGTCATCTTGCGCCCCTGCACCACGCCGGCATTGATCAGTATCCACGGCGCGTGGCAGATCGCCGCCACCGGCTTACCGGTTTTGAAAAAGGCGCGCACGAAATCCAGCGCCTTGTCGTTGAGGCGCAGGCTGTCTGGGTTAAACAAGCCGCCCGGCAACACCAGCGCGTGGTAGTGGCCTGGATCGGCGTCATCAAGCGCCACGTCCACTTCGTAGTCTTCCCCCCAATCGGTCTCCGCCCAAGCCCGGATGCCTTTCTTGTCCGGCGCCACCACCTCGACCTCGACACCCTGGCCACGCAGGGTGGATTGCGGCACGGCCAGTTCGGATTCTTCGAAACCGTCGGTGGCGAGAATCGCCACCCGCTTTCCATTCAATTGCTTGCTCATGGGGTACTCCTTGTCGGTACTGAAACGCCGCCTCCGGCGACGACCGGACACCCATGCTAAACCTGTAACCCGCCCGCGCCTGCCCGGGAGCGATAAAACAATGCAAAACCCCCGGTGGCGGAAAGCCGGCGCCGCGCGTTGCACGGCCGGGGGGCGGTCGATAGACTCTGTGAGCCCTAGGTCCCACACCGGTACAGTAACCCGAAATGCCCGATTCGTTTCCCCAAGACTCCGTTGGCCTGGTACAGCCCCGCACTCTGCACGTGGACCAGCCCCTGGAGCTGGAGTGCGGGCGGAGCCTGCCGGCCTACGATCTGGTCTATGAGACCTATGGCAGCCTTAACGCGGACGCGTCCAACGCCGTGCTGATCTGTCATGCCCTGTCCGGCCATCATCACGCCGCCGGCTACCACAGCCAGGACGACAAGCGCCCCGGCTGGTGGGAAAGCTGCATCGGACCGGGCAAGCCGATCGACACCGACCGCTTCTTCGTGGTCTGCCCCAACAATCTGGGCGGTTGCCACGGCTCCAGCGGGCCGACCTCGCTGAACCCGGACACCGGCCAACCGTGGGGCCCGGATTTTCCGATGATGACGGTGAAGGACTGGGTAAAAAGCCAGACCCGGCTGGCCGATGCGCTCGGCATCGAGCGCTGGGCGGCGGTGGTGGGGGGCAGCCTGGGCGGCATGCAGGCGCTGCAATGGTCCATCGATTTTCCGGAGCGGCTGCGCCATGCGGTGGTGATCGCCGGCGCGCCGAAGCTGTCGGCGCAGAACATCGCCTTCAACGAGGTCGCCCGACAGTCGATTCTCACCGACCCCAATTTTCATGGCGGGCGCTATTACCTGCACGACACCTACCCGCGCCAGGGTTTGATCCTGGCCCGCATGGTGGGGCACATCACCTATCTCAGCGACGACGCCATGCGCATGAAGTTCGGCCGCGACCTGCGCTCCGGGCGTTTCCATTTCGGCTTCGATGTGGAATTCCAGGTGGAGTCCTACCTGCGCCATCAGGGCGAGATTTTCTCGCGCAATTTCGACGCCAACACTTATTTGTTGATGACCAAGGCACTGGACTATTTCGACCCGGCCCGCGAACACGGCGACTCCCTGGAAAACGCCCTGGCGCGCACCCGCTGCAACTTCCTGGTGATGTCGTTCAATTCCGATTGGCGCTTCGCGCCGGAGCGCAGCCGTGAAATCGTCGACGCGCTGGTGCAGGTCGGCCGCAGCGTCAGCTACTCGGAAATCGATACCCCCAAGGGCCACGATGCCTTCCTGCTGCCGATCGACGAATACTGCCAGCTGTTCGGTGCCTACATGGGCCGCGTGGCCGATGAGGTGAGCGCCCATGCGTGATGACCTGCGGCAGATCAGCGTCTGGATTCCCGAAGGCGCCACGGTACTGGATCTGGGCTGTGGCGATGGCGCCCTGCTGGCACACCTGCAGCGCGACAAGAATGTGATCGGTTATGGCCTGGAGATCGACCAGGACAACCTGGTGGCCTGCTTCGAAAACGGCGTCAACGTGATCGAGCAGGACCTGGATAAAGGCCTGGGCACTTTCCAGAGCGAGCGTTTCGATTACGTGGTGATGACCCAGGCCCTGCAGGCCGTGCTGCGCCCGGATCGCATTCTCGACGAAATGCTGAGGGTGGGCCGGGAGGCGATCATCACCTTCCCCAACTTCGGCCATTGGCGGGTGCGTTCCTACCTCGGTTTCAAAGGCCGCATGCCGGTGTCCTCGGCGCTGCCCTACGAGTGGTACGACACCCCCAACATCCACCTTTGCACGGTGCGCGATTTCGAAGCACATTGCCGGGAAAGCGGCATTCGCATTATCGAGCGTCAGGTGGTCAACCGCCATCACCGCAGCGGCGCGCTGACCCGGCTGATGCCGAATCTGTTCGGCGAGATCGCCATCTACCGGGTGACACGCTGAAGGCGTTCATTGAAACAGGAGGCTCCCCCATGGACACCATTGTGCTGGCTTCCGGCAATCGCAAGAAACTCGAAGAGATGCGGGCGATCCTGGCGCCGTTGAATGTGAATGTGGTGGCGCAAAGCGAATACGATGTGCCCGAAGCCGAAGAGACCGGGCTGACATTCGTGGAGAACGCCCTGATCAAAGCGCGCAACGCCTCGCTGCACACCGGCCTGCCGGCGATCGCCGACGATTCCGGCCTGGAGGTGGACGCGCTTAACGGAGCACCGGGCATTTATTCGGCGCGCTTTTCCGGCGCCGACGCCAGCGACGCCAAGAACAACGCGCTGCTGATCGAGATGCTCGCGGATCTGCCCGATGCCCCCCGCAGCGCGCGTTACCAGGCGCTGCTGGTGCTGCTGCGCCACGCCGAAGACCCGACGCCGTTGATCTGCCAGGGCACCTGGGAAGGCGAGATCCTCGACACACCGCGCGGCGAACACGGCTTTGGCTATGACCCGTATTTTCTGATTCCCGCCGCCGGCGAGACCGCCGCGGAAATGGAACCGGCGGAGAAAAACCGCATCAGCCATCGCGGCCGCGCTCTCAATGACCTGATCGAGCAACTCGAAGAACGACAAAGGCGGGAGCAACAGCGGCCGTGACCCTGGCCACGCCACCGCTGGCGCTTTATGTGCACGTACCCTGGTGCGTGCGCAAATGCCCCTACTGCGATTTCAATTCCCATGAACGCGCCGACGTGCCCGAGCAGCAGTACCTGGCGGCCCTGCTCAACGACATCGAACAGGATTTGCCCTGGGTCGCGGGCCGCCCGATCGAGGCGGTGTTTATCGGTGGTGGCACGCCGAGCCTGATGAGCGCCGGCTTTTATCACCAACTGTTCGCCGGCCTGCGTGAGCGGCTGGCGTTCGCCGCCGACGCGGAAATCACCCTGGAGGCCAACCCGGGCACCCTGGAAACCGGCCGCTTCGCCGGTTTCCGCGAGGCCGGCATCAACCGCCTTTCGATTGGCGTGCAGAGCTTCCAGCCCCATCAGCTCAGTGCTCTGGGGCGCATTCATGGCCCGCAAGAAGCACGCCGCGCGGCGGCCGAGGCGCGTGCCGCCGGCTTTGAGAATTTCAATCTTGATCTGATGCACGCCCTGCCCGGGCAGACCACCAGCGAAGCCCTGGAGGATTTGCAGGCGGCGCTGGAGCTCAGCCCCACCCACCTGAGCTGGTATGAGCTGACCATCGAGCCGAACACCGCTTTCTACCGCGCACCGCCCACCCAACCCGATGGCGACACCCTCGCCGACATGGAGGAGCGCGGCCTGGCACTGCTTGAACGGCACGGCTTCCACCGCTACGAAATCTCCGCCTTCGCCCGCCCGCAGCGACGCTGCCGCCACAACCTCAACTATTGGCGGTTCGGCGACTACCTGGGCATCGGCGCCGGCGCCCATGGCAAGATCACCCTGGCCGATCAGCAGCGTGTGATCCGCTATCGCAAGACGCGCCTGCCGGAGCACTATCTGGCCGCCGCCGGCCAGGCCCGGCGCGGCGAAGAAACCGTTGAGGATACTCTGTTCGAAGGCCTGCTCAATGGCCTGCGGCTGGTGGAGGGCGTCAGCCTGGCCATGCTCAGTGAACGCACCGGCGCCTCGGAGCAAACCATTCAGCGCCGCCTGCAACCTCTTCGGCAACAGGGCCTGTTGGTGGCCGCTCAGGAGCGGGTGGCTTGTACGCCACTGGGGCTGCGCCATCTGAATACGCTGCTGGAGCGGCTGGCGGCGCCCTGACGCTGGCGCGAATAAACAACAAAGATGTTGCGGTTTTAGCGCCACGAAACCACCTTGATGGCGCCGTGAAATATGGTCACACTTTGGCCTTCGCCCGCGAGGCGGGCCGCGCGGACGACTCCGTGGCCCACGGCCCTCCGAGCGCATAAAAATAATAGCGGGTGCACGTTTCACCCTTGCACTCCCAGCACTCTCTTCAACCCGGTCGAATAGGATCTCGACAAATCGACAAGGATTGTACGCCGGCGCCTCCTGGCCCCCGGCACCACGGTAATAACCAAAAATCAAAACGCAGCCGCACCAGGGGTTTCAAGCAATGAGTAAGCGCATCGTCAGCAAGCGCATGGTGATCATGTTGATCGTGTTGGTCATCATTTTTGGTGCCATCTTCGGCTGGAAAGCCTTCATGGCCCGCATGATCAACAATTATTTCGACCATATGCCGACACCGGCCGCCAGCATTTCCACCTACGACGCCCAACAGGACAACTGGGCCCTGACGCTGGAAGCGGTGGGCACGGTGAACGCGGTCAACGGCGTGGAAGTCACCACCCAGGTGGGTGGCGAAGTCCAGCACATCAAATTCCGCTCCGGCGATGAAGTGAAAAAAGGCGATGTGCTGGTGTCATTGGAATCGGCCGCCGCCCAGGCCCAGTTGAACGCCCTGGAAGCCACCGCGCGACTGTCCAAGCAGGAATTCGACCGCTACCAGAGCCTGTTCAAGAAAGGCAGCATTTCCAAATCCGAGCTCGACAACCGGCAGGCGCAGAAAGACCAGACCCTGGCGCAGGCTCAGGCGCAGCGTGAGGAAATCAACTACAAGACGGTGCGTGCGCCGTTCGATGGCGTGCTTGGCATTCGCCAGGTGGACCTGGGGCAATACCTGCAACCCGGCTCGCCGGTGGTGAGCCTGGCGCAGCTCACGCCGATCTACGTGGACTTCGCCCTACCCGAACAGGAGTTGAGCAAGATCAACACGGGCTTGAAGGTGCGCGTGAGCCTGGATGCGTATCCGGATGAAACCTTCGAAGGCGAGATCACCGCCCTGGAGCCGGGCGTCGATGAAGCGACCCGCAACTTCACCGCCCAGGCCACCTTCGACAATGGCGAACTCAAGCTGCGCCCGGGCATGTTCGCCCATGTGGCGATCCAATTGCCGCAGGCCGAGGACGTGGTGGTGGTGCCGCGCACGGCGATCAGCTACGCCCCCTATGGCAACGCCGTCTATGTGGTTCAGGAAGCGCCCGCCCCGAAAGACACCGGCGCCGATAACGAAGCCGCGCGGGAAAACGACGCCCAGCCGGAAAAACAATGGATCGTGAAAAAGCGGTTCGTGAAGCTGGGCAATCGGCGTGGCGATCTGGTGGCCGTGACCGAAGGTCTTAAACCCGGCGAGACGGTGGCCACCGGTGGCCTGCTCAAACTGCGCAACGACGCGCCGGTGAAGATCGAGAACGACGTGAAACCCTCGGCTGACGCCACTCCGACGCCCGCCAACAGCTGAGGCCGCCATGAAATTCACGGACATCTTTATCAACAAGCCGGTTCTGGCCACGGTGGTGAGCCTGTTCATTCTGCTGCTCGGCCTGCGCGCCGCCACGGAACTGAACGTGCGCCAGTATCCGGAAATGCAAAACGCGGTGATCACCGTCACCACCATCTACACCGGCGCCGACGCGGATCTGATTCAGGGCTTCATCACCACCCCCCTGGAGCAGGAAATCGCCTCCGCGGAGGGCATCGACTATCTGGTGTCCACGTCGCTGCAGGGCGCCTCGTCGATCCAGGCCTACATCCGCCTGGGCGAAGACCCCAACGAAGCGCTCACGCAGATCGTCGCCAAAGTGAACAAGATGCGCAGCGAACTGCCGGAGGAGTCCGAGGACCCGACCATCGAGCTGCTGGTGGGTGAAGACATCGCCTCCATGTATCTGTCGTTCTCGTCCCAGGTGCTGGACAACAATCAGATCACCGACTATCTGGTGCGGGTGGTGCAGCCGAAACTGGCGACCATCGCCGGCGTGCAACGGGCGCAGATTCTGGGCGACCGCACCTTCGCCATGCGTGCCTGGCTCAAGCCCGAGCGCATGGCGGCGCTGGGCATTACGCCCTCGGATGTCTATCAGGCGTTGCAGCAAAACAACGTGCTCGCCGCGGTGGGCAGCACCAAAGGCACCAACGTGGCGCTGGATCTGAAAGCCGGCACCGATCTGAACGACGTGGCCGAGTTCAAGCGACTGGTGATCCGCTCCCAGGGCAACGCCATCGTGCGCCTGGAAGACGTGGCCAAGGTGGAGCTGGGTTCGGAATCCTACGCCGCCTCGGTGACCTTCAACGGCAAGATGGCCACCTTCATGGGCGTGGAAGTGGCGCCGGACGCCAACGCCCTGGATGTGATCAAGGACGTGCGCAAAGTGCTGGAAGATGAGGTGTTTCCCCAGCTTCCCGAAGGCATGAGCGGCGACATTCCCTACGACGGCACCGAATACATTCAGGACTCCATCGACGAGGTGATAAAAACCCTGGTCGAGGCGGTGGTGATCGTGATTCTGGTGATCTACCTGTTTCTCGGTTCCCTGCGGTCGGTGCTGATCCCCGCCATCGCGGTGCCGTTGTCCATGGTCGGCGCGCTGTTTCTGATGCTGCTGATGGGCTTTTCCATCAACCTGCTGACCCTGCTGGCGATGGTGCTGGCGATCGGCATCGTGGTGGACGACGCCATTATTGTTCTGGAGAACATCCACCGACATGTGGAGGAAGGGCTCACGCCCCTGGAGGCGTCGCTGAAAGGGGCGCGCGAGCTGGCCTGGCCGGTGGTGGCGATGACCACCACCCTGGTGGCGGTGTTCCTGCCGATCGGTTTCATGGGCGGGCTCACCGGCACCCTGTTCGTGGAGTTCGCGTTCTCTCTGGCCGGCGCCGTGCTGCTCTCCGGCGTGGTGGCGCTGACACTCTCGCCGATGATGTGCGCGAAGATTCTGAAAGCGCACGACCCGGACCACCGGGGCAACCGCTTCGAGGCCTGGGTAAACCGCAGGTTTGAAAAACTGGAGGGGAGTTATCAGCGTCGCCTGCACGGCGCCCTGAACGACCGCCCGGTGATTTACGTGTTCGGCGCGGTGATTCTCACCTCCTGTTATTTCCTGTTCATCAGCTCGCCCAGCGAGCTGGAGCCCAAGGAAGACCAGGGCTTCGTGTTGACCTCCTCGACCGCCGACCCGTATGTGACGTTGGATTATCTTGAGCCCTTTACCCGCGAGTTCAACACCATCGCCGATGGCATTCCCGCCATGGACAACGTCTTTCTGCTCAACGGCCTCGGTGGCGGCAGCGGCACGGCGGCGTCCAACACCGCCCTGGCCGGCTTCGTGCTGAAAAGCTGGAACGAACGGGACCAGACCACCGCCGAAGTGCAGGCGGAAATCTCTGAAAAAGTCGCCGGTATCGCGGGGCTTCAGGTCGCCGCGTTCGTGCCGCCGTCCCTGCCCACCGCCGGCGGCATGCTGCCGGTGGAGTTCGTGGTGGGCACCACCGAGCCGATGGAAAACCTCAAGGAATTCACCGACGAGATTCTCAATAAAGTACGGGCCAGCAATAAGTTTATCTTTCTGGACACCGACCTGAAGATCGACAAACCCCGCTACAACATTGTCATCGACCGGGAAAAAGCCGCCAACCTGGGCATCACCATGGCGCAACTCGCCCAGGAAATGGGCGCCATGCTCTCCGGCGCCTACGCCAACCGCTTCTCGCTGGAAAACCGTTCTTACAAGGTGATTCCCCAGGTTGAACGCGCCGGCCGGCTGACCCCGGAACAGCTCAAGTCTTACTACATCCGAACCGGCAGCGGTGAACTGGTGCCGCTGGCCACGGTGATCAGCCTTGAGGAAACCGTGCAGCCGCAACAACTCAAACGCTTCCAGCAGCTCAACGCGGTGACCATCTCCGGTGTGCAGCGCCCCGGCGTCACCCTCGGCGACGCCCTCGGCGTGCTCGAGAATGCCGCCAAGGACGTGCTGCCGCCGGGCTATTACCTGGACTATTCCGGCCAGTCACGGCAGTTCAAGAAAGAAGGCAGCGATCTGGTGCTGACGTTCTTTTTCGCCATGATCGTGATTTACCTGGTGCTGGCCGCTCAGTTCGAATCGTTCCGCGACCCGATCATCATGCTGATTACCGTGCCGATGTCAGTGTGCGGCGCGCTGATCTTCGTCAGCCTGGGGCTGGCCACCTTGAACATCTACACCCAGGTAGGGCTGGTGACGCTGATCGGGGTGATCTCGAAACACGGCATTCTGATTGTCGAATTCGCCAATAAGATGCAGGAATCGGGCATGGGCAAACGCGAGGCGATTGAACACGCCGCCGCCGTGCGGTTGCGGCCGGTGCTGATGACCACCGCCGCGCTGGTGCTGGCGATGGTGCCGCTGCTGATCGCCGCCGGCCCGGGCAGCGGTGCCCGCTTCGCCATCGGTCTGGTGGTCGCCGCCGGCATGACCATCGGCACGCTGTTCACCCTGTTCGTGGTGCCGGCCATGTACATCCTGCTGGGCCGCGATGAAGGCCACCCGGAGCCTGCCGTTTAAGCGGCGGCCGGAACCGGGAGCAGGTTGCAGGGAACAGCCAGGCTGGCACCGGGGTTGGATTCTGATGTGGGAGCGGTCCTTGACCGCGAAACGGCTTTGC